>JBEQAR010000016.1:0-2841 GCA_041640295.1 bacterium | reverse complement strand
TCAAGAGGTAATTTATCAAGATTAATTAGAGGATTAGAATTAAAAGAAATAGGAATCCAGCCTGTACCATCAATATTTTGAGGATTTTGTGAACATCTGTATGACCAACCTGAAGGTAAAGGAGGAAGTTCATTTTGATAAGAAGAACAATTAGAATTAGTATCTTGAAGAGAGATATAGACTATATTAGATGAAGCATAAGTTAATTCATTAAAATTAGGATCATTTATAGACATTAATTGCATTAATTTATCAAGGTTATTTAAATTAGAGATTCTTTGGGTATCTCTACCTTTTTTTAAGATTTCTCCTGGTTTAATAATAACTACTAAGATAGTTGCTAAGATAGATATTAAAGCCAAGACTATTAAAAGCTCTACAAGAGTAAATGAACTTTTACTAGAAAAATCCTTAATTTTCATAATATTATTAATTTTAAAATATAAAGTTTTTTAAAAAAATTAAGTTTATAGAAGTTAGGGAGTTGTTAATTTCTATTTTAATCCTGTTATTTTCAAAATTTTAATTAAATTTTGCTGAGCAATTTTGTTAGCTTTTTTTGCTCCTTTTTCTAAAATTTCATCAACCGTTTTTTTATTAATTTTCTTTTTTCTTTGTCTTGCTGATTTAAAATATTCCATAAAAGCAAGATAAATTTTTTCTTTAAAATAGGCATAACCTGAACCTTCAAATTCTTTTTCAATTTCTGGTAATGGTCTACTAGTCAAATATTTGTAAATAATCATCAAATTGCTTATTCCAGGTTTATTTATCGGATCATATTTTACTTCGTTTCCCGAATCAGTAATTGCTCTTGCGATTTTATCTTTAATTTTCTTTTCATCAGTAAAAATTTCCAAACAACCTTCAGGCAAAGATTTAGACATTTTTTTTTGAGGATTATCTAAACTCATTATTTTTGCTGTTTCTTGATGAAAATAAATTTCTGGTATCTTAAAAATTTTTCCAAATTTTTGATTAAACCTTCTTGCTAACTCTCTTGCTAATTCTAAATGTTGAACTTGATCCTGACCAATTGGAACTAAATCAGCATTATAAATTAGAATATCAGCTGCTTGCAAAACTGGATACATTAAAATTCCAGCACCAACACCAATTTTTTTATATCTTTCACTTTGCTCTTTAAATTCATGCATTCGATAAAGTTCGCCTAAATAACTAAGACATCCTAAAATCCAATAAAGATATAAATGTGCCGGAACATCTGATTGTTTAAATAAAACTGTTTTTTTATGATCGATACCCAAAGCTAAAAGCGAACTTGCTAATTCATAAGTCAACTTTTTTAATTCTTTTGGTTTATAAGGAACAGTCTGAGCATGAAAATCAGCAATCATCAAAAAAATTTCATATTGATCTTGCATTTTAATAATTTCTTTCACCATACCAAAATAATTTCCTAATTGAATTTCTCCTGTTGGCTTTATTCCTGTTAAAATTCTTTTCATATTTCTAAATTTGTTCTTTGAAAGATTATTTCAAAACCAGTAGGTTCAAAAACAAACCATGGAAAAGTTAAAACTAAATCTTTAACCTCTTCAGCATTTAAAGAAACCAAGCTTTTTGTTAACCCAACTAAATTATTATTTGTGTTATAAAGGAGAATTATTATTTCTATATCTTTATAAGGTAAAAATGTTTGGTTAAATAAAGTAAGACTTAATTTTAATTTATTATTTTCCTGATAAATTTTTTGATTATAAAAAGATATTTTTGGTCTTTCTAGTTCTAATTTTCGCCAATCTTCATCTTTAGGTTCTAAAAGTTTTAACTTAATTTTACCAATAGAAAAATTTGGTTTAGGATAGTTTAATTCTAAAAGGTATCTTTTTTGGTCTGGTTCTAAAATTGTTTCCTTAATAGTAGTTGTTGCTTTTAAATTATTATCTAAATCATAAATCTCAAAATAATATTTTAATTTCTCAAGAGCTAATTTTGAATTGCTGTTTTCAACAATCCCAACAATATCGATTGAATCTGAATATACTAAAATTTCAGAAGGATAAATTCTCAAAGGTTGAGCGCTTCTTAATTCACAAGGAGGACAAGGACCACCACAATCAATATCTTCTTCACCTTGATTTTTTTTATTATCAAAACAACTGGGTAAAGGTGCTGGTTTTGATAAATAAAAAATAAAAAAAATAATTAAAAGAAAAGAAAAAAATATTCCTAAATAAGTTAATTGTCTTTTTAATCTCCAGTTCATTAATTTAATTTTAAAATAAAAAAACCCCTTGCGATACCTACTTTCGCACCATAAAGGTACTATCATCGGCTCCTGGTCGTTTCACCTGACTGTTCGGAATGTAAAGAGGTGGTCCCAACCAAGACATACGATCACAAGGGGTTATTTTTTTAAAAAAAATTATTCTATTTTTAAAAGTTGTACTGTTGAGACAATAAGGAGAAATTTTGGCCATTAGTACTCTGTACCTTAACTCGTTACCGAGCTTACAGTCAGAGCCTATCAACCGGATTATCTATCCGGGGCCTGATGAGGAAACCTAATCTTGAGGTGAGCTTCGCGCTTAGATGCTTTCAGCGCTTATCTCTTGGGAGCATAGCTACCCAGCACTGCTCTTGGTAGAACAACTGGTACACCAGCGGCTCCCCCAGTTCGGTCCTCTCGTACTAGAACCAGCTCCTCTCAAGTTTCCAAACGCTGACGGCAGATAAAGACCGACCTGTCTCACGACGGTCTGAACCCAGCTCACGTGCCCTTTTAACGGGCGAACAGCCCGACGCTTGGGACCTTGTTCAGCCCCGCGCTAGGGTGAGCCGACATCGAGGTGCCGAGCTGGGCCGTCGATGTGGACT
>JBEQAR010000015.1:0-3001 GCA_041640295.1 bacterium | reverse complement strand
CAAAATCTAACTTTAGAAGAAGCAAAGATGCAATTTGCAAAAGAAATTCAAAAATTTAAAGAAGATATTTATAAAAATCCTCAAAAATTAGAATTATATGGACAATGGAAATTAATATTACCAAACGAAAATGAACAAGGTCATCTTATTAATTTAATCTTCTAATTTTTCTATGATTGAAAAATTTGCACAATCAACTCCAGGTGATTTTGCGAGAAAGGAACAAAATAAAGAACAAGATAATGTTATTATTCAAAGAATGATACACTACCTTAAACCTTTTTTATCAACATTAGGAGGAAGAGGAATAGATATTGTTTTTTCAAGTGGAGTTAAAACTCTTGCCTTTGATCATGAAAGAGGTGCAGTTATAATTAATCTTGACTTTTTTAGAGAGGCTGGTTTAGATTTTGATGAGATAGTTTTTTGTTTAGCTCATGAAATTGGGCATTTAATTCAACTTACTAAAGATCCAGAGGGTTATCTTAGAATTTTTGAATTTATTGAAAAGCTTGCAGAAGAAAAAGCTACAAACGATGAAGAAAGGGAAATTCTTAGACAAATTTATCATAGCTTTTTTAATGTTTTACTTGATATTAATGATAATAAAATCATTGAAGAACAGATTGTTCCTTATCATCCTCAGGAAGGTTCAAAAGCTAATGTACCTGCAAATCTTTATAAAACAAAACTATTTCCACCGAGCGAAGGAAGAGAGATCCCCGATTATTCAAAAGAACCATATTATGCTCAATTTTTGAATTATATTTTAAGAAAAATAATGACTAATGAAGAATCTGAAATATCACCGGAAGTTAAGAATATTCTAAATGAAAAAATCTTAGTTTATGGCGAAGAAATAACTATTGAAGAATTTATTAGAAATTATATTCAACCAACAACATTTTTATGTAGAGACATTCTTTTGTTAGCAAAACAATTTCTTTGGCCAATTTTTGAAAAACTAATAATTATGGACATAGAAGCTGGTACACTAAGGCCAGCTGAGGTAATTAGAATTATTGATGGTCCTAATTCTCGAGAAACCGCTGAAAAACTCAAAGAAGTTGCTGAAAAAGTTATTGAAAAGGAACGAGAAAGCAAAAAACCTTCGGGAGAAAAATTAGAAGAATTTGGAAGGAAACTTTTTGAAGACAATTTAAAAAAGATGGGTTTTAGTCAACATGAAATTAACACATTATTAGAAATTAAAGAAGCTTGCAAAGAAGAAGTTGACAACTTAGCTAAGGTTTGGCATTCTTTTATGAGAGAAGTCGATACAATTATTATGGAAAAAGTAACTAGACAAAAATGGGGACAAAGAGTAAATATTCCGGATTTAGTTTTGCAATGGCCAAAATTACTAACTAATCCTCAAGAACTGGAAGTGATGGAAAGAAATGTTCCAACTCTTAAAAAATTTCTTTTGCCAAAAAGTATAAAAATTGTTTTGGTATTAGATTTGTCGGAAAGTATGACAGAGGCAAAAAGATTAGAAGTTCAAAAAGTAGCATATACCATTGCTCAATCTTTAAAAAAATTTAAAGAAGAAGTTCTTTCTCAATTTAGAGGAGAAGCAATAGAAGAGGAAGTAATAGAAACACAAGTTGATTTTATTGGTTTTGGTTCTTCTACTCAAGAACTACCTTTCGAAAAAAGTGAAAATGAAGAAAAAGATTTTTATCAAGCAATTTTAGATATTAAGAAAAACCTTGGAGGCACAAAAGATGCCCCTGCTTTATCTTTAGCGCTTGAAAAATTTACTCCAAAAGATTTTGAAAAAATAGAAAAAGGTGAACTTTTAGCAATCATTTTAGAAATTACCGATGGAGAAACTCAAACTGCTGAAGAATCGAAAGAGAAAATTTCTCAAATTAATGAAAGAGGAATTTTTTGTCGAGGAATTCAAATTCCTGGTGATATTTTAGCTGAAATCCCTCCTGAAGAAATAGAAAAAAGAAGAATAAAAGAAAGTAAACCTTTATATGAAATTATGCCTACTACAGGAACTTTTGCCGAAGTTTGGGGTGATAAAGGTTTAAGGATAGATCATATTAGTCAATTAAACAAAATTGTGTCACAATTATTACAAGAAGCAATTAAAAATTATACCCAAAACCTATGACTAACTATTGTCAAAAACTTCTCCAAGCTCTTAATCAATGGAAACAAGCTTTAGATGAATTAAAAAATGCTAAAGATGAATATTTAAGATATTTTACTGAAGAAAAAAGAAATAATTATCAACAAAAAAGAGAAGCAACCCTTAAAGCTAGAGACTATTATTTTCAAGTAAAAGAAGAATCTTATGTTAATGTAAAAATTGAAGATAAAGAAGAAAAAATATTTGCTCCAGAATATGAAGCTTTAGAAAGATTATATCAAGGTTGTGGATTAAGATTTTTAGAAAGAGGATATATAGAAGTTGAAAATGGAAGAGTGGTAGAATTGGGGTTAGAAGACCTTGGTTCTTCTCGAGATACCCCAGAAATTATTCAAAAAAGAACTGAAGCCTTTAAAAATATAAGATATCTTCCAAAATTAAAAAAACTCGATTGTCATGGAAACAACCTTTTAGAACTTGATGTAAGTCAAAATAAAGAATTAGAAGAGCTTTATTGCTCTTATAATCGACTTCGATATCTTGATTTAAGGGAAAACAAAAAATTAAAAAAGCTTTATTGTTCTAGCAACCAACTTCAATCTCTTGATGTAAGTCAAAATAAAGAATTAGAAGAGCTTGATTGCTCTTATAATCAACTTCAACAACTTGATGTAAGTGAAAATAAAAAATTAGAAGTACTTGATTGCTTTTTTAATTTTCTTCCTTTAGAAATTTGTCAACAAATAAAAAGTCAGGCAAGAACAAAATATTTTTATCTTTACCCTCAATATCCTATTGAAATTCTAAATTTCCTTAATGATTTAAAACAACAAAATCTAACTTTAGAAGAAGCAAAGATGCAATTTGCAAAAGAAATTCAAAAATTTAAAGAAGATA
>JBEQAR010000014.1:0-3720 GCA_041640295.1 bacterium | reverse complement strand
TTTTCTAAAGCAATTTTATCTTTTAAATCAGTAATTCTAAGTTTTGCTCCTTTTTTATAAAACCATTTTGCAGTTGCTATTCCTCCTCCTAAAAGTCCTAAACCAAAAATAAGAACTTTCCTATTGTTTAGATTAGAAGATATCATTATTAAAATTTATTTTTTAGATCGAAAGTCTTTTTTTGTTTTTATTTTTCTTGAAGAAACTTCTTTTTGTTGAAATATTTTATCTTTATCCTTAGCGGGAATATTATTAAAAATTTCTTCAGCCCAATCTACAACTTCTTGGTATACAACATCCGGTAAATATGATATTTCATAATATGCTTCCTTGCTATAATAAGCCCGTGAACCAGGTGGTGCTCTCTTTATATTTTTTTTGACTTTTACTTTAATTTCATCTCCTTCTTTGCTATATATACAATGTACTTCAACTTCAACTCCCTCTGGTTTTTCCACTAAAAAATTTATAAAAATTCCACCTAGTTTTTCATTTATATTTGTACTTTCGTGAGAAATTTTATGTTCTAAAACATGCCTTATCTCTTTTTTTTCTTCTATATTTTTCTCTTTTTCTTCTACATTCTCCTCTTTCTCAATTTCCTTTTCTTTTTCAATCTTTTTTTCACTTTCTTTCTTTTCCTTTTTGTTTTCTTCCTCAAATGGAAGTCTTAATTGTTCAAACATTGTAAATTAATTTAAAGCTATGATAAAATTATAACTGAAAACTAGTAAAATTATTAAATGAAAATTTACATTGGTACTTCTGGTTGGCAATATTATCATTGGAAAGAAAAATTCTATCCTTCAAATTTAAAATCTTCTGATTTTTTAAGTTTTTACTCCCAAAATTTTAACACCGTTGAGATCAATACAAGTTTTTATCATTTCACTAAAAAAGAAACTTTTACTAAATGGCAAAAATTAGTTCCTAAAAATTTTATTTTTGCCGTTAAATTACATCGTCTTTTTACTCATCTTAGAAAATTAAATCTTAAAAAAGATGATGAAGAACTTTTAAAAAATTTTTTAGAGAATGCTTCAGCTTTGAAAAATAATTTAGGACCAATTTTAATTCAATTACCACCAAGTTTCAAAAACAAAGAAACTTTAGAAAAATTTATTAAAAAATTTAAAAATATTACTAAAAAAGTTTTTAAAAAATTGCCTAAAATTGCAATTGAGTTTAGAAATAAAAATCTTCTTAATCAAGATGTTTATAAAATTCTTAAAAAAGAAAAAATTATCTTTGTCATTTCTGATTCACCACGCTGGCCAACTGATATTGTCAAAACAACAGATGAAGTTTATATTAGATTTCATGGTAAACCAAAACTTTTTGCCTCTAAATATTCAAAAGAAGAATTAAAGAGATATGCTACTTTAATAAAATCTTTAAAACCAAAAATTCTGTATGCTTATTTTAATAATGATTTTGAAGGTTATGCAGTTGAAGATGCAAGATAATTTTTAAAAATATTAAGTAATAATAGTTTAAAATGATATAATAATATATCAATGAATATTGAGGGATTTAATAAAGAACATTTTAATAAAAAGGAAACGTCTAAAAAAAATATTTTTTTGAAATATATTGAAGAAAATTTTCCAAATTTTAAAGATAAGTTAATTATAATAGACGAAATAAATAAAAAAAAGAAAATTATATATCTTAATAGCGAAAATTACAGAAAAGCATTTGAATTTTTTAAAAAGTTAGAATTAGAAGAAAATGTTAATCCTAAAAAATATTTAACTTATCATCTAGTAACAGCTAGTACTCCTCCAACAAAAATAGTTCAAGAATTTGATCTTGAGGGAGATAAATCTATTTTAAGATTTGTAAGGAAATTTTATACAGAGCGAATTCAAGAAAATTTTCCTAAATGGGAGGAAAGAATAAAAGAAATAAACGAGAAGAAAGAGAAGTTATATTCTAATGAAAAAAAATTGGAAGTTAATCATAATAAAATATCTCAATTTATTGAATATCTAGAAAAAAAATATGATAAATCAGAGCTTTCAAAATGTTTAGCGTACTATTTATTAACCGACGATATCCCTCAAAAAAAGGATATAGAATTTTTTGATTTTTCCGGTGAAGATTCAATTGAAAATTTTTTAGATAAACTTCTTGAAGAGCAAGAACGAGAAGAAAAGAAAAATTTAAACACAAAAACTGAAGATTTTAATAAAGGTTGATTTTTATTTTCTAATAATTTCAATTTCTCCGTTTTTTAATTTTATTATTTTGGAAGGTTTACCAGCTATTTTACCTTTATCAAAATAAATCACATTATTACCAAAATATTTTTTCGCTTCACTAATTGTTTTTGCTGGAGGATAACTTTCCCAATTAGCACTTGGAGCAACTAATGGACCTGAAATTTCCAAAATTTTTTTCAACCATTTTGGTTTTGGTAATCTAAAAGCTAAAGTTTTTGTTCCTCGGTGAAGATATTTCAATTGTTTTAATTTGTTTTTATCTCTAATTTCTAAAATAACACTTATTTTTGCTGGCCAAGTTTTTTCTAAAAATTCTTTTTCTTTTTTTGTCAATTTAATACCAAAATTTTTAAGATCTTCAATTTTAGAAATCAAAATTATGCACGGTTTTTGAGGGTTTCTTCTTCTTAGCTCATAAATTTTTTCAACCGATTTTTTCTTAAAAGCTGAAGTGCAAATTCCATAAATTGTATCAGTTGGCATAACAGCAATTACTCCTTCTCTCAAAAGTAAAGCCAATTTTTTCCATGAATTTTTTTCTGAGCCAAGATAACCACCAACAGTATAATCATTTCTTACAACTCGATGACAAGGAATTTTGGGATTTTTATTTTTTGCTAAAACATTAGCAACATAACGATAAGCTTTAGGTTTTCCAATTAATTCAGCAACTTGTTTATAAGTTAAAAATTTTCCTTCTGGAATTTTTTTGACTATTTGAAAAATTTTATTTTTAAGTTCCATATAAATTAATTTTAAATTAAAAAATAACTTATTCCAACCTCCTTTAAAAACTTTTTCCAAAAATTAAAAAAATACTTTTCTAATTTTCTATAGAAAATTAGAAATTAAAACTCGAATTATAACAGGTAAGATTTAAAAATAAGAATATTTTTACTTTTCTAATTTTCTATAGAAATACAGAAAAGCAAAGTAAAAAGTCAAAGTGAAAAAGGTAAAGTATTAATTATTTTCTAATTTTCTATAGAAATACAGAAATTGACTCAAAACGCAAGAGATAAAAGTCAAAACTTAAATTATTTTTCTAATTTTCTATAGAAATATAGAAAATAACTTAAAACTTGAAAGCCAAAAGTCAAAAATTGCTTTTTAATTTTCTGTAGAAATACAAAAAGACAAAATTAGAATATAAGAATTACTTTTAATTTTCTGAAGATTTTTTAAAGTAGTCAATAATTTTTAGAACCTTTTTGCCTAAAGGAGTTATTTTATAATCTACAATTAATCCTTGTCTTTGTTTTTCAATTAAATTTGCTCTTACCAACCTTTCAAGATGATTAATAACAGCTTTATAATCTTTATCTAAAAAATCAGCAATTGTGCCTGTATCTCTTGATTTTTCATCAGATAAAAATTCTAAAATTTTAATTCTATTTTTATTAGCAACACCTTTGAATAAATTTTCAAGTCTCTGAAGATCCATCGCTTTTAATTTTAAAACAAAATTTTAAATTTCAAAATTTCTATAGAAATA
>JBEQAR010000013.1:0-3873 GCA_041640295.1 bacterium | reverse complement strand
ATTTAAAATAATGTTGTTTTCTGGATTGCTTGTAAATTGGTAAAAATCAAATTGAGTGAAGATATCTTGATAATGAGGATTTAATTTTGCTAATTCTTTAAGAGCATAAGAAAGATTTTCAGAAAGCCTTAAAGGTTCTTTTCTTAAATTCTCCCAAAGATATTGTTTAGGAAAATTAAAAGTATGATAAACTGGTTCACTTGCTTCTTTAACTGCTTCTGCCTCGGGCCAACTTTTTTCTAATAATTTCTTTTTTGTTTCTTCAAATTCTCTTTCCCACTTGTCTGAATATGCTTTGTAAAAAAGTAAAATCAAAATAAAAGTATAATCAACTCTTGTTCTAATGATATCAGCTGCTCTTTTTAGAAGATTAATTAATTCTTGTTTTGAGGTTGGAAAAGCGAAAATGTTAATGAGCTTATAAATTTTTTCTCTTTTATCCTCTGGATTTGGCTTTGTTTCTAAATAACCAGCTTTATTAAGTTCGGAAATGATGTTTTTGGCCTGGTCATAAGAATCAGAAAAGTTTTCTTTTAAAAGATTAAAAGCTTCTTCGAAAGTAAATTCTTGATCTTTAAATTTATCTAATAAAAAAAGATACCTTTTCTCAACCCACTTTGCTAAATTTGACGATGTTTTCGCCATTTTAAAAAGGTAAAGTATTTTTAATTCACATTACCATTATAAGCTATTTCCTTTTCTTTGTCAAGAGTGCGATTATTTTATCAATTTTTTTTCTTTAAAGCTGAAATATTTACTTTTTGTCACAATTATATGATCAATTACCTCTATTCCTAAAATTTTGCCGGCTTCGATTAGTCTTTTGGTTATTTTCAAATCATCGTCTGATGGTTCGGGGTCGCCGGAAGGATGATTGTGGACTAAAATTACTGAAGCTGCTTTGTTTTTGATTGCTTCAGCAAAAACTTCGCGAGGATGAACTAAACTAGCATTAAGAGTACCGACTGAGATTTCGCTAATAACAATATTTCGTGAATTTAAGCAAATAATATAAAAATGTTCTCTGGTAAAATCTTTAATTTTGCTTTTCATTAATTTAAAAACATCTTGGGGTGATAAAATTTTCTTTCTTTTGTTTTGAGTTTCGTCAATTTCACTTCTTTTGCCTAATTCAAAAACTGCTTTTATCTTACATGCTTTTGCTAAACCAATTCCTTTTATTTCCGTAAGTTCCTCTAAACTTGCTTCTTTTAATTTTTGTAAAGAACCGAAATGAGAAATTAATTTTTGAGCTAATGATGAAACTGACTCACCAGAATAACCGCTGGATAAAATTATTTGTAAAAGTTCTTGAATTGATAGAGCTTCAGGTCCAAATTTAACCAATCTTTCTCTTGGCCTTTCTTCTTTGGGTAAATCACGAACAGTGAATGATTTTTTCATTAGTTTTATTTTATCGCATAGATAAAAGTAAAAAAATAAAATGTCTTATTAATAATTTTCTAATTCTTTGTAGATTTTGTGCAATCCTATTCTATAATAAATAACCTCGTTTTTATTAACAAATTTAAAAATTACTCTATAATTTTTATCTATTGAAAATGACCAGAAACATTTAAGAACACCTTTTAACTTATGGGTTTTAAGTATCGGGTTAAAACAGTTCTCTTCAAAAAGTAGGATTTTCTTCTTTGCTTTTAATTGAATATTACGCGGTAAACTTAAGAAATCTTTTTCAAATTGAGGAGTAGTATGAGAACGAATTATCTTCATCTACTTTTCTCTAATGAGCTCAAGAACTCTTTGAAACTTCTTGTTTTCTTTTGGGTTAAAAGTTTGTTTCCTTCAACTACAGAATTGAGTAAAATAAAAAGCTCTTTCAACTGTTCCTTTAATTTTTGGTATTCTTTTTTAGAGATAATCATCAATTCTTTTTCTTTTAGTAAATTTTTAGGTATATTAATTGTTGCCATTATTTCAATTATATCATATTTTCTCTGGCTTTTTTTAGGTAAATCATGGACGGTAAATGATTTTTTCATTAGTTTTATTTTATAGCAGCGTAGATTTTAAAAATAGAAGTAAAATAAGATGTTTTTTAATCATTTCTAATTTTTCGTAGATTTTGTATGAACTTATCTTTTGCTAAATAACTTCTACTTTTTTCTAATGACCTAAAAAACTCCTTAAAATTTCTAGCTTTCTTTTGAGTTAAAAGTTTGTTTCCTTCAGTTGCAGAATTTAGTAGAGTAAATATAACTTTTAAATGCTCCTTTAGTTTTTAATGTTATTTTTCAAAACAACCGTTAAGCTTTTTAGCTTATCAATTATATGAATGCTTTATATTTTTAAAATCTAATTAATAAAAGTAAAATTATCTATTAATTTTAATTTTTTATTCTTTTTTATTTTCCTGCAATCAACCGTCTTCAAGCTAACATTCCAACATTCTTAAGAATATTGGAATGTTGTTTTTAAATTTTTTGTTTGTCTTCACTTTTACTTAATTTACTATAATCTTTAAGAAAAATTTTTTAAAACCTAGAAAAAACGATTTAAAAATCAAAGCAATATGAATTTTGAATCATTATTTAATATTCTTATATAAGTAATAGATGCTTATAAAATTAAAAAATTTTTTGAAATATTTAAGTTAAAATTTTTAGTTTCTTTTTACTAAAGTTTTTTTTATATTAAAGAATACAACACCTAACACGGATGAAATAATTAAAATTAAAAAGTAAAGTAAAACTAAAGTTGAAAGATTTGCGTCTAAAAATTTAATTCTTCCTAAAGCAAAACTTAAAAACCAAGACATAAAAGAAATTGTCCCCATTATAATTGCCATTTTTTCTTTATAAGATGACAAATTTTTTAAATCTAAATCTATAAGCTTGGGAGAGATAAAAAGATTCATTAAAAATCCATTGATAATTAGAATAGATACAGCAATCATTTTAAATTGGAATTTAACTGAATTATGATATTTTTCCATATCTGAAAAATAAATAAATAATCCCGAAACAATAATTAAACCTAAAACTAACCAAACAAAATCAGAAAGATGATCTAATACTTCTTTTTCACGCTGGTCAATTTTTCTATCTTTCAAAAATTTAAAAAATAAATAATCAACAACTAAAACTACTCCTAAACCGATTCCGCCACTCAAAGCATGGATAAAAATGGTTATGTCTTTTAACATTTGAGCCATCAAAACTATGCTTTCTTTATACAAGAGGTAAGAATTTAAAAATATCAAAGACGAAAGAAATGCCGAAGCCAAACACCAACTACAGAATTTTCTTAATTTTAAAACTTGAATAAAAGTTAAATAAATGGAAAAAAGAAAAGCAAGGAGAGATAAACTAAAAAGAACAAAATCTAAAATTAAATAATCAAACCCGCTTATTTGGTAAATTAGATAGCTTATAAAAATTAAAACATAATAAAAAATTCCTAATTTTTCTAGATCAATCCCTAAAAATTTTGAATATTCACTATGAATAACGCTTTCGCAATCTGCTTTTAGAGGACAAACTAACGGCTTTTTCTGTCTTTTGTGATGATATATATGATAAGCGACAAAAACCCCCAGAAAAGAAGAAATTAAAATAACAATGTAAATCTTTTATTTTGTTATTTTAAAAAGACCTTTAAAATTGTATATTAATAATAACATATTACAGAAAATTGCTCTGATTAAAAATCAAAAATAACAGGAATTTCTAAACTATCATCGTGTTCTGGTAAACCCGAAGGATTATTTTTTTGTAAGATTAAATAACCTCTCCGGCTAAAATGATTTTCTGGAGCATCTGGAAACACAGGACTTTCAAAATTTAAAACAGCTTCAAAAGGCACAAAATCAGTTGTCATCCACTCACCTTTAGCTTGCGCATAACTTTCAGA
>JBEQAR010000012.1:0-4948 GCA_041640295.1 bacterium | reverse complement strand
CAAAAGATTATGCCAAGTGATGAAGAAATTAAAGAAATTCAAGAAAGATTAAAAAAAGCATTAAGTATGGAAACAAAAAATGATTAATTGTTTTAAATTAAAAAAATAATGAACTTAATATTTTGATGAGTAATAAATCTTAAAGCTTAGTATGGCTACGAGCTAAGATCAGGCATTTAAATATAAAGCAGTTTAAATTCTTGAGCAATTTAAAGTAATTTGTCATCAATTAAAACAACAACTATATTAAGATTTTCTTGAATTGCTTTCCTCCAAAAATTAATTGTTTCTTTAACATTTCCTGAACAAGAATTGGTAATTAAAAGTCTTTCTTTTGAATCATTAATTTTTGATTAATCATAATTTCGATAAACAAAAATATCTAAATAAGGAATACGAATTTTTAAAGGATGGGTGGCTAAATTTGAATTCTCCATTCCGGCAATAACAAATTTATCCAAATTTTTATTTAGATTTTCTTTATTTTCAGTTTTACACCCATAAACAAACTACTGAATAAAATTTTTTATTGCTTCATAAATTGACATTCTTTATATTAATAGTTTATAATCTAAAAATACCATTAAAAATTTCACAATTTACTCCTAATGTAATCAAAAATTTTGTAAAAATTGTCAGTACTTAACTAATTTTCACATTTTATCATTTATGGAAAATAAAACTGTTTCCATAGTGTACGGCGAAAAGAGAAAAGAAAATATTATAAAAAGCTTGGAATTGCTTAACGATTATCTTTTTGAAGAAAAATTAAAAAATAAAGATACAATCTTGATAAAACCAAATTTTGTTTCCACAACTAATCAGCTAGCAGCTACTCATAAAGATGCTGTTTTAGGATTTTTAGAATTTATGAAAAATAGATCTTACTTAGAAAACAAAAAAATAATTATTGCTGAAGGAGCAACTCTAGGAAAAACAGAAGAAGGTTTTCAAAATTTTAATTATTTTGATATCACAAAAACTTTTCCTCAAATAGAATTTATAGATTTAAACAACACTGAGTCATCAGAAGTCAAAATATTTAACACGAATTTAAATCTTATAAAAATAAAAGCTAGCAAATTAATGATTAAAGACTTTAATCCCAACATATTTTATGTTTCAATCTGCCCCCTTAAAACTCATGATACTGTAATTGTTACTTTATCAATTAAAAATATAATTGTTGGTTCTTTACAAAATGATAAATCAAAAATTCATCAAGGTTATAAAGCAATCAATTTAACCCTTGCTCATCTATATAAAAAATATATATCTCCAGATTTATCAATAATTGATGCTTATGAAGGAATGGAAGGAAATGGACCAGTTAATGGTACACCTGTAAAAATGAATTTAGCAATCGCTAGTTTTAATCCAATTCTTGCTGATGCAGTGGGGGCGTTTTTAATGAATGTTGAGCCAAGTAAAGTTGGTTATCTATATTATTTGGGCGTTGACGAAGATTATCTGCAAAAAGCTACAATTTTAGGAGAAGATATAAATAAGCATAGATTTAATTTTAAATTACATAGCACTGCTCCAAAACAATTTTTATGGCAATAATTTTTTACACTCTTACAACAATTTTCCTTTAAATTTTTTAACTAAAAAATTGTTAGAAAATAGCCGAGATACTGCAAAACCAATAATTTTCCAAGCCTTGTATTCAAAAAATCTAATCTAATATTATTCCTACCAAAGAAAAAACCAACCCTCAAATATTAGTATAAGCTTTTAAAGAGTTTTATGAAAATGTGTTAATTAAAATTTGAAAGATGTAAAAATTAACTTAAATAGAAAATAAAAGTTTTTTCTAATCTTTTATTATCGTTCCTTTAAATTTCCTTCCATTTAAAAAATTTTCTAAATTCTTTAATTTTCTTCCATTTAAAATTACAACTTCTAAATTAAATTTCTTTGCTAATTTTGAAGCAAGAGGATCAAAAGGAGCTGACATTCCTGGAATCCATTTTGAGTCAATTAGTTTTAAATATTCATTCCAAGTTAAATTTTTAAAAAATTTAGCGTCTTTAAATTTATGGGGGTCTTTATCATAAACATAGTCAACATCAGTTAAATTAAGAATAGTTTTACTTTTATGGGTTTTAGCTAATAAAACAGCATCATAGTCAGTACTAAAACCAGGTTTCCAACCAGCAGCAATTAGAATTTTTTCTTTAAAATTAACTTTTTCTTTTGGATTTTTAATAACTCTGAAATAAGCATCTTTCTTAAAAATTGTTCGAAGTAAATGAGCATTTAATCTTGTCGAGTGAATTCCTAACCAGTCAAGATCTTCATTATCAACTTTAACAATTTTCTTTGCTGCTTTTTGATAATTTCTGGCTGTTTTGCCTCCACCAACAATAATGATAAATTTCTTGCCTTTTTGAATGAATTTTTCAATTAAATTTTTAAACTTTCTTAAAAATTTTATATCTATTTCATTAGGAACAATTAAACTACCTCCAAGAGAAATAACAAAAAGATTATTTGACATTGTCAAATGAAAGATCTGCAATTATTTCGGTTTTATTTAAATTTATCAAATTAAAAATTTTGAGAATAAAGTTAAAATATCAACTGAAATATCAAAAAGTATATTTATAATTACTAAAATACCAAGAATTCCAATATTAATAAATTGTATTTTCTGAACTATTAAAGGCTGAAAATTAAATTTACCTTTAATAAATTGAAGACTTCTATAAAGCATAAAAACATAAATAGTTTGCAAAGAAAATAAAAATGACCAAATTAAGTTCATTATAAATTGATAAACATTTTCACTAATAAAATTTTTAGAAGATAAAAATAAAAAAGGTAGATAAACAATAGCAATCAAAATTAAAACAATAATTAAACGCCAAAATATTTCCCACCAATAACCTCTTACATATTCACGACTCTTAAGTAAAGCATCCATTCCCTTTAAATTTTCATTTACTAAAATGTATGGCGCAAAAATAAACCAAATACTGAAAATAATACCTGGAATTATAAAAAAAATTAAAGCACCAAGAATTATAAATCCCCTTAAAAAAGATAACCACAAAAATAACGGCATAATTTGCAAACTTTTGTGATAAGACTCAATAAAAGAACCTTTTTTAGAAATATCTTTTATTAAATATGTAATAGCACAAAAACCCCACAATAAAAAAATCAGATACACTAAAAAACTAAGAGATATTACCGTAAGCTTTGTAAAAATTGGTATGTTTGATATTGTAATAAAATTAATGTACTTTAAACGAATAAAATTAAAAGTGGCTATTAAAAATATAACAATCAACAATGTACTCAAATTTTGTCTATAAATATTTAAAGATTGTTTCAAAAGTTCTATAAAACCAGGCAACGAGGAAGATGGTTGAAACGATAAAGATTCTGATGATTGAATGTTATTTTTATTATTCATAATTTTTAAAAATCTCAAGTAAAAATTTTATCATTTGCTCTGGAGAGTGAAAATTAAACTTAAATTTTTCATTACTATTATTTTACTAAACATTATTGATAAAACAAAAAATAGGATATTTTGGGGGTTAGCTTACATTATCTTTTTTAAAATGAATAAAATATAATAAAAAGTAAAGTAATAAAAATTTGGCTATTAAAAATATGGAGTTTTTTCAATTTTTTAAAAACGTAGAAACAACTAGGAAAGTTTCTAAAAGTTATTGGTTCAAAGTTGCTGAAAGGCTATACAAAGAATCAGGAGAAATACCAGATCCTTTACAAATCAGAGCAGCAATTATTATTGATGCCTTAGGTATTCCTTCAGGACCTTATTCTGCTTTAGAAATATCTAAAGCAAGAAATAAACTAAACATAGAAAAAGACAGGATAATTGCTAAATATCTTACTAATAAAGCTGGAGTGTTGATAGGTAAAAAGGGAGCAGTATCTTTAGATTTTAGAGATCTTTACCCTGAAGGTTTACCAGAAGAATTAAAAAAAGTACTTTCTCCAGAAGCATTAAGTATTATAGATGCTGAATATAAACATGCAAAAGTTGCAAAAAGAAAATTTGAAAAAACAAGAAATATTTTTGAAGTTGATTTACCAATTCATTATTTTAGATTACCAGGGGGAATTGATCTTTTTATGAAAGGATATATGCATAATCCAGGATGGCATAAAAAACATCAAAAGTTTTTAAAAACAATAAATACAAATGCAAAAGTTATCGCTATAGAAGGATCTACATCTATTCCCTATGGAGAAAGTTTAAATTTTTATTGGAATCCTCAAATAACTAAAGGTGTTCCAATAATAATTGGACATTATGATCTTTTGATGCACCAAGCTGTTGAAGCTGGATTTAGTGGTCTTTTTACTGAAATAGATGCTCGTGATATATCAAAAATTCAAATGGATGTTACTCCTTTTTATGATCCTTCCTCTAATTTGCCTCCTAATATTCCTTTACTTGTTTTTCCTAAATTGCCTAATGATTTCTTTGTTAAATATTTTGAATATCTTCAGCGAGAACATCCTAACTTAACAAAAATAGTTGAATCTCCTAAAAAATTAAAAAAACTTCTTATTACTCAATCAACTACTCAAGAAAAGAGAAGTCTACTAAGAAGATTAAAAGGGTTTTTTTATAAAGGTAAATTATACATTTACCATCCTTATATTACTAAAAAAGGTAAAACTTCTTTAGAACCAACATTTCTAGAACTTGGCCAAAAACTTTTCTCTGATGCTTTAGCAGCAATTAAACTTCATCTAATTGCAAAATTAATGGCTGATGGTCATATTGAAAAGGGTCCCATTGTTGACTATGAAGGAGCTTTTCACTTATCAAGCAAATCATTCTTCCTTAAATATCCTCAATATGCTATGTTAGTTGTTTTAAGAACAATTAATGAATTAATGGCTGGAAGAGTTGAAAATCTTGAAGGAATAAAAAAAGTTTTTCAAAATCCTAATTGGC
>JBEQAR010000011.1:5485-6272 GCA_041640295.1 bacterium | reverse complement strand
AACTCCCGCTAGCCCTAAAGCTATTTCGGGGAGAACCAGCTATTCCCAGACGCGATAAGCTTTTCACTCCTACCCACAGCTCATCCCATGGTTTTGAGCCACCAACGGGTTCGGGCCTTCCCCTGTTTTTCAACAGGGTTCACCCTGGCCATGGGTAGATCGTCTGGCTTCGGGTCTTAGGCCAGCTACCAATACCGCGCCCTTTTCAGACTCGGTTTCCCTATGGCTTCGGTCTTGACCGACCTTAACCAAGCAGCTGACCTAAACTCGCCGGCTCATTCTTCAATAGGCACGCACTCACCCGGTAAAAACCAGGCTTGTGCTCTTTGTTAGCTAAGGGTTTCAGGTTCTATTTCACCGGCCTCACCGGCCTGCTTTTCACCTTTCCCTCGCGGTACTAGTTCACTATCGGTGAGGTAGGATATTTAGCCTTGCCTGATGGTTCAGGCAGCTTCCCTCAAGGTTATCATTCCTCGAGGTACTCAGGAAGTAGATCTCGTCTCTCTTACAAAGAGAGACTTTAAGCAAAGAAATTGTTTTCGGGTACGGGGCTTTCACCCTCTCTGGCCGTCCATTCCAGGATCGTTCCCCTAACAATTTCTTTGCTTTTTTAAGATCTACCCCTACAACCCATAGACAAGCTTGCGCTTGTCTATGTTTGGGCTCCTCCCCTTTCGCTCGCCGCTACTCAGGGAATGCCTGTTGGTCTCTTTTCCTCCGGGTACTGAGATGTTTCACTTCCCCGGGTTCGCCTCTGACTCAAACGAGTCAGATGTTCTGCCTTTAA
>JBEQAR010000011.1:0-5475 GCA_041640295.1 bacterium | reverse complement strand
ACGGGTTACCCCATTCGGAGATCCCGGGATCAACGGCTGCTCGGCGCCTCCCCCGGGCTTTTCGCAGCCTAGCCGCGTCCTTCATCGCTCCTACCTCCCAAGGCATCCACCCTTAGCTATTAAATATTTTCTCCTTATTGCCTCAACACTACAACTCTGATGAAAAATTTGAAGACAACAATAAAATCTTTACTCCTATCTTCTTTCTCCAGAAAGTTTTAATAAGACTATCAAATGGAATCAATCAATATCTATTTAATTAAATTATAAAAAATTTTTTAAATTTGTCAATATATTTTATTTAAACTTACTGACCACACTCTCTAATATTTCTTTAGCCGTATCCTGACCTCCTAAACCAAAAGCTAAACCACCTGCAAGAGCAACAAAGAGTACTATGCCCATAGCTAAAATATTAATAATATCTGGAGCAATACCCCATTGATTCAACGCTGCTAGAAAGGCAAAAACAACAATTGCCCATTTTACAAAAAGACTAGCTCCATTAGCTGTTTTCTTATCTAAACCTCGAAATACTCCAACCAAAAATTTTCTTACTAACTCTCCCAAAATAAAACCTAAGGCTAAAACAAAACCTCCTGAAATTGCTCTAGGTAAATAATTGATTACATTTTGAATGAAGGAATTAACAACCTGCAAACCTAAGATATCCATTGCTGTCATAAAGAAAACAACCATAATCACCCAGAAAGCAATTTCAGCTAGAATTTGATCAAATCTTGCCTCCCAAGTAAAATCTTCAATATATTTTTCCAATCCAACTGATTGCAACCATTCTTTGATCCTTACTCCTTCTAAAATAAAACTCAAAAATTTTTTCACTACACTAGCAACAAAAAATCCAACCAAGAAAATTATTGCTGCTGTTAGGAGTAATAAAAACTTGTCAATAACAGAAATGGTTACAGATGTTAAATAATTAGTTAAAATTTCCATAGGAGTAGATCCTTGGGGTAAATAAATATTAGACATTGATCGTGCGAAAAATATGTTGAAATTTTAATTTACGACCTTTTAGTTATTTAAATTTTATAATAGAATTTTGTAAATTTAAAAATTATATTGTGGAAAACTTAGACTTGACTTTGAAAAATATTTATCCTATAATTAAAAAAATATGAACAATAGCCAAAAATTACCTCTTTTGACAATTTTGATTCAATTCAAGGTCGCCAAAAGGTGGGGGCCTTAATTTTGATTTTTTAAAAAATAAATAACTTAAAAGGCCCCCACAAAAAGGGGGTCTTTTAAACATAAGTTTAAAATGGAACAAGTTATTGAAACAATAAAAATTGCTTTGAAGGATAATCTAAGCAGAAGAAGTGTTGATATGAATATCAACGCCTTACCAGAAAAAGAGGCAAGTGTTTTTGTTGCTGCTTTAAAAGAAATTCCTGAAATTTTAGTTAAACTTGACCATAAACAACTTCAAAATATTGATAAAGAAGACATCAAAAAATGGGCGGTAATTTATCTTAATCTTCATAATCTTTTCCATTCAGAAAAAAACGAAAATGATCTGAATAAATTAGAAATTTTAACTACTGCTCCTATTTTAGCCAATCTCCAAGAAATTCTTTCTCCTCAAGAACAAAAACTATTAAATTTAGCTTACTTTTCATTAGGTTTATCCGCTCTAAAAATCAACCACCGTCTTGAATATCTCATAAGTGAAAAAATAATTCTCGGAGAATTTTTTGCTATTGGAGGAATTGAGGAAGGTATCTGGGGATTAAAACTAAAAGAAGAAGTTTTACCAAATGTAGCCAAAAATGTATTAGATAAAACTTTAAGAGATAATCATCATCATTTAGTTAAAAAATATTCAAATTTCATTTTTGATTTTATTTAAACATTTAAAGCTTTAACCAAACTATTAAAGTTAAAACAAAAATTAAACCTAAAGCTGTCAATATATAAACCAATTTATTATCTAAAGATTTTTTTATTTGAGAAGTAATCAAATATTTTTCCTGATAATTATCAGAATTATTAAATTGTTGATGATCTAGCTTTAAGTTATTTTGCTGATTTAAAAGATTATCAGAATCTTTATAAGAAACAAAAAATATATTTTCCTTTCCTGGAGTTGGCTGAGTAAATAACCATTCTCCTTTTGAATTTCGTGAATAACTTTTTCCTTCTTCTGCTTTTCCACTATAGCTAATTTCAAAAATTTTTTCTCCTTGATAATAAAGAGCTAAATTATCTCCTTTGTTTTTAATATAAAAACTATACTCCTTATTGGTAATTACCAAATATTCTTGAGGTTCAATTTTCCCATTTAGTTTTATTTCCTTATCTCCAATTTTTAAAGTAAAACCATCTAGATCGATTTCTTCATCGCCATAATTATAAATTTCAACAAATTCTTTACCTTTATCATTTCCCTCTGGATTGGGCAGAAATTCAGAAATTATCAAAGTGGTTTGCACTTCTTTAAATGTAGAAGTTGCTTGATTTTGATTATTTTTGCTTAAAAGGTTTAAAAGTTGATAAAAAATTTCTTGGTTATTGAGCGATGAAGTTGTTTTTTCTGGAGAAACTGATGTTTCTATTGAAGTTGTCGTAGAATTAATTGTTGTTTGATTATTTTTTTGATTATTGTCAATTTCTTGTATGTTTTGACTCTTTTGATTGTCTGGTTGATTTTCTTCTAACAAAATTTCATTTTTACCGGGTGTACCTCCTTTTATTTTATTTTCAAAACATTGACCATTTTGAAAAACAATTGAATAACCATTACCATTGCCACCACAAGAATTTTGGTAAACAATGCTGACTACTAAATTTTTATTTTGATCAAAAATTTGAATTTGTCCAGATTCATTTTTTAAACTAAAATTAGCTAAAATGCTTTTACCAGAAAAATTAGGGTATTCTCTTAAAAACAAATTTCTATCTTGTAAAATAACAAAAATTTCTCCTGGATTAACCGACAAATTCTCTTCAAAAAGATGGTTTGAGCC
The DNA here is from genome assembly GCA_041640295.1 of bacterium. Classification (GTDB taxonomy): domain Bacteria; phylum Patescibacteriota; class Minisyncoccia; order UBA6257; family HR35; genus JANXCM01. Next base: position 2,485 of record JBEQAR010000011.1, on the reverse strand, counting down.
ATCATTAATTCGCCAACCGCTTTTTCCAGGTGTTATATTAATTACTTGATTGCTAGAATTTATTAATTCTAGCCATTCTCGCCCACTATCATTTCCTTCAGGATTGTACATAATCTCTATAATCTCCAAAGAATTAGCTAAACTAAAATTCAAGTTAAGAAGAATAAAAATTAAAAATATCTTTCTTATATTTAAATTTTCAAAATCTAATATGAAAAAGTGCATCTAAACTTAAATATCCTGGACCAATAAATAAATAAACTATAGCCAAACCTAAGCGAAGAAAATGTTTTTCTAAAATAATTAAGTTTTCTCTCTTCAAAAGTATTACTTTAATAATATTAAAAATTTCTAATAAAATCAAAAAAAGAAAAGCAAAAGAAGAAAAGTATCCTAAAAAAATCATAAATGATAAAATTAAATAGAAATAAGGTAAAAATTTACTTTCTTTGCTAAAAAATTCTTTTAATAAAAATGCCGCTAAAATTATTCTTCCTAAAAATAATCCAATAAAATCAAAAATCCAAAAAAATTGAATCATGGAAGAAGAAAAAATTTATTTTCAGGGAATTGTCTCAAATTTTGAACCCCCAAACACTAAAGTTTTAAGTTTGTATAAAAAATATAAATCATTTGAAAAAATTTTCAAAATTTTGGAGAGGGAATTCAAAATAAAAAAAGATTGGGAAAAAGAATATCAAAAATTAAAAGACATTGGCGGAGAAATTATTTTAAGAAAAGAAAAAAATTTTCCTCAAAAATTAAAGAACATTAAAGAGCCAATTTTAGGTCTTTTTATTTTAGGAAAATTAGAAATTAATGAACCCTTATCAATTGCTATTGTTGGTACTCGTAAACCATCTAAAATTGGCCAAAAAACTGCTTTTAATTTTGCAAAAACCTTAAGTGAAGTTGGTGTTTTAATTATTAGTGGTTTAGCTTATGGAATTGATTTAGCTGCTCATCAAGGTGCTTTAGAAGCTAAAAAGAAAAATATCGCTGTAATTGGTACTGGCTTAGATTTAATTTTTAAAGATCCAAGAAAAAAATTTGCTGAAAAAATTTTGGAGGTTGGCGGAGTTATTATCTCTGAATATCCATTAGGTTCACCAGCTTTAGCCCATCATTTTCCTTTGAGAAATAGAATTATTGCTGGGTTAAGTGATGGTGTTTTAGTTATTGAAGCACCAATTGATTCCGGAGCTTTAATTACAGCAAAATATGGATTAAATTTTGGTAAAGAAATTTTTGCTGTTCCAGGAAGTATTTATGAAAAAAATTATTTAGGCAGTTTAAGACTTATTCAAGAAGGAGCAACTTTGGTTATTGAACCAGAGGATATTTTAAGAGCTTTTGATTTTAAAATTCCTCAAAAGATAAAAAACCTTTCTTTATCTCCAAAAGAAAAAATAATTGTTGAAGCTTTAAAAGAGGGAGGATTAACAATTAATGAAATTGCCGAAAAAACAAAATTACCTATTCAAGATGTTTTAGTTTTAATTTCTCATTTAGAAATTAAAGGTTTAATTTTCAACCAAGGAGGCAAATTTTATACTCAATGAAAATTCTCATTGTTGAATCACCAACAAAAGCAAAAACAATAAGAAAATTTTTGAAAGGATATTATATCTTAGCAACTTATGGACATATTTTAGACTTACCCGAAAAAGAATTTGGTATTTATCTAAAAAATGGCAAAATTGAAGCAAAATATGTTCCCTTGAAAGGAAAAAATAAAATAATTAAAAAAATTAGAGAATTGGCCAAAAAAGCAGATGAAATTATTTTAGCTCTTGATCCTGATCGCGAAGGAGAAATGATAGCTTATTCAATTAAAATGATTTTGCCAGAAAAAGAACATAAAAAATTGAAAAGAATATTTATCCATGAAATTACTCCCCAGGCAATCTTTTCAGCTCTTAAAAAACCAGAAAATATTAAAGAAAGTTTAGTTAACGCTCAAAAAGGAAGAAGATATCTTGATAGAATTTTTGGTTATACTTTATCACCAAAATTATGGGATATTCAAAAAGGTTTATCAGCAGGAAGAGTTCAATCAGCAGCTTTAAAGATAATTATTGAAAGAGAAAAGGAAATTAAAAATTTTCAAAAAGAAGAATATTTTGAAGTTATTCTTATTTTAGAAAATTTTCCTTTAAAAGCTATTTTAGTTGATAAAAAACTGCAAACCAAAAAATTGAAAAGAGAAGAAATTGAAAAAATTAAAAAAGAAATTTTAAAAATTAAAAAATTAAAATTAACAAAAATTATTGATGAAAATAAGAAAATTTATCCGCCTTTACCTTTAGACACTGAAAATTTACAAAGATTTGCTTATCAGTTTTTAAAGTTTTCTCTCAAAAAGACAATGTTTTTAGCTCAAAAATTGTTTGAAGGAGGTTATATTACTTATCATCGAACAACAAGTCATTTTATTGATAAAAATTTTTCTTTAAAAATTAAAGATTTTATCAATAAAAATTAT
>JBEQAR010000010.1:0-16223 GCA_041640295.1 bacterium | reverse complement strand
GCCAATTAGGATTTTGAAAAACTTTTTTTATTCCTTCAAGATTTTCAACTCTTCCAGCCATTAATTCATTAATTGTTCTTAAAACAACTAACATAGCATATTGAGGATATTTAAGGAAGAATGATTTAGTTGGTAAATGAAGGGAGCCTATATAATCAATAATTGGTCCTTTTTCAATATAACCATCAGCCATTAATTTTGCAATCAAGTGAAGTTTGATAGCTGCCAATGCATCAGCAAAAAGATGTTGACCCAGTTCAAGAGAAGTTGGTGTTACTGAAGTTTTCTCTTTTTCTGTGATATAAGGATGATATAGATAAATTTTTTCTTCATAAAAAAAATTCTAATCTGATACTTTTATGCATTTTATTTTTTAAGTTATAATGGATATACAATTTTTCTACATTTAATTATATCTAAATAAGCAATGTTAGAAAGATCCTTTTATAAACAAGGATTAAAACAAAATTTAGAGAAAAAACCTGCTCCTAAATTTATTGAGGAAATAAAAAATGATCCAATAGCCCTTAATCTTCTCTGTATGCTTATACATGGAAAAGCTTTTGAGAAAGAATTAGAGCCTTCTTTGAATAAAGAAGAATTTTGGAATACATTTTTGACAGACATTCTTATTGCCATAAGAAGAAGATATAGAACTATTGATGAAATTAAGTTTGATCTTATAAAAAAAATAAAAAGAGATGTTTCTATAGAAAGAAGACCAAGATGGACAGATAAACAATATCAACAAGAAATTAATGCTATACGGAGATCTTATTTTATGGTAATTGGTAAAATTATTAATGCTTTAGGTCCGATTTATCAAGAATTTGGTCCATTGTCTTCCGAAGATATCAAAAAAAATATTCTAAAAGACTTTCGTGAATCTTTGAAACAAATTTCGCCCGAAAATTTTCAAAAATTTAGAAATAATTTTATTGCCTATTCGATGCAAGATTTATCATTAGAAGAAATCAATGAAGCGTTTAATCTATTAAAATCTTTTCTTGGTTATTATAAAATGAAATTCGATGATTTAGATCATGATTTTCAAGTAGCAATTAGAAGAATTGCAATAAAAAAAGAAACTCATCTTGATGTAGGGGAAACTTTAAATAATTTCCGTGTTTTTGTTGAAAAAAATTTTGAACGTATTAAAAATGCAATAAGATCGAAAAACTTAGAAGAATTGGAAAATCTTTTTTACTATGACTTTTATAGTATGAATGTTAAAAACTTCATTAATTTTGATGAAAATTTTGAAATTTCGTACAGAAATAAGATGGGTGATTTAATACAGTATATTTATAATGAAAAAAATAAAGAAGGAAAACAAGGTTTGTTGGAAACTGAGGGGAATGATTATTGGTTTCAATGTAAAATTAATGGTGGTGCTAACCAAAAAGAATATAGAATAGGAAGGCTTTATGTAAATTTAAAACCTGAATATGCGCCTGATTTTTTTAGAGAAATTGTTGTACTTTTGAGAGATAAAGGTATAAAATGTAATATAAAAATTTTTAGAGGTTCATTAGGAATAGAAAATGAAAAAGAAAGAGAAGAAAAAAGAAAAGCTTTTAATCGTTTAGACAAAATCGTGATTTACTTTTACGCTTATCAAAACAAGGAGATTTTAGATATTATAGAAGCCATTTATCCTAAGTATAGAGAATATTTTAATGATGAGATACCTAAATTTACTATTTCCCCCAGAAAACCTGGTGGTTTAAGAATAAAAGGTATAGGTTTTGGAGAAAACCCTGAAAATATTAAAGAATCATTTGGTTCTTTGCGTTCAAAAATTCTTGCTAAATTATGTATTAAGTGGCAAGAAAATAATTGGAGTCCTGATTTTAATCTAGAAATAGCATTTAGGGAGATTTGCAAAGAAAATGGAATTGATCCTTTTATGCCAGCTTTTAACATAGAAACTGATGGTAGTAGGGGCAGTGTATTTTTTGACGAACTTTTTACGAGAGTAAAATCTTAAAGTCAGAAGTTGATATCCATTTTTTTAACCCACTCAACTGTTTTTTTAATCCCAGTCTCTAACTTTATTTTTGGTCTCCAGCCTAAAATTTTTCTTACTCTTTTGCTATCTAAAGAAATTCGGTAAACTTCACCTGGTCGTGGATTTTGGAAAATTGGTTTTTCTTTAAATTTGAATTCTTTAGCAATAAGGTTGAAAATTTCAATATCTAAAGTAAGTCTGCCGGTTCCTAAATTTAAAATTTCATTTTTGCCTTTTTTTAAAGCTAAAACATTTGCTCTAACAACATCATCAACATAAAGATAATCTCTACCTTTACTGCCATCACCAAAAATTGTTGGCCTTAGATTATTTTTCATTAAACCAGCAAAAATAGCTACGACTCCCGCTTCTCCTTTTGGATTTTGTCTTGGTCCATAAATATTACTGTAACGAAAAATAAGATAGGGAAAATTATAAAAATTACTATAGAACTTAACAACCTCTTCAGCTAATAATTTTGACAGACCATAGGGAGAAATTGGCTTTAAGGGATGATTTTCATTGACAGGTATTTTCTGAGGATTACCATAAATTGCTCCTCCTGTTGAAGCAAAGATAAATTTTTCTTTTGTTGGACTAAATTTACCAAAAGCAAGGCAGAGGTTTATTGTTCCTAAAACATTGGTATTAAAAGTTTCTATTGGATTTATTAATGACTTTACTACTTCAGCTTTAGCAGCATGGTGATTTACAATATCAGGTTTTTCTTTTCGGAAAATTTTTTCAACATTTTCTAAGTTTTCGATGTTGACTTTATAAAATTTTGCTTTTGTTTTAATGTTTTTTAAAGAACCTTTTGAAAGATCATCCAAAACAACAACTTGATGACCAAGTTTGAGATAAGCATCGACAATATGAGAACCAATAAATCCAGCTCCTCCGGTAACAATGATTTTCTTTTTTTTCATTTATAAATTTAAATTTGCCTTGAGTTAATAAAATTATAAATCTAATTATCAAATTTGATATTTTTAACTAAAGAAAATTAGATTCCATTATTTTTTAGTTTTGTTTTGGAAAAAATTAAGAAATTATCTTAAATTGATTTATAATAAAAAAAGCTATCTAAATTCTACACTGGAGGTGACTAATTATGGATTTGCGTGAGGTAGTAAAAGCTGCTAAGAAAGCAGCTGAAAAAGCCGCGAGAGATAACATTAACGACGATGTGATTCTTACAAGCATCAGAGCAGCCATAGCTCCAGAAGAAAAAAAACAACTGAAAATCCTCACTGTAATCAGTAGCTATATAGGCATTAACGCCGAAATTGCTGCTTGTCTAAATCGATTCAAAGAACAACCCTTCTTGCCTGTTATTATGGTGATTGACCCCCATGAACTTGAGACAAATATCCGACTCTTGCAAACACTATCTGAGCTCCACGAAAAATCCAGGATCCTCGCAGCGTTTTCCATTTGTCAAGTTTTCCAATCTCTACCGCCTTTACCTTCATTACCTACTAAAGATAAGACGCTTCTCCTTTTACTGAGTCTCATAATTGCAAGATTGCAAGTGATGTTATCTCATCATGTATCCACCCATCTCATCATCGTAGCTGTTCTTCCAAACGAATCTTTTATTTCCCGTCTTTCTACCCGCTTTTATTGTGACAAGCAGTTAGTTGGGATTATACTTTCTTTCTTCTATCAATACCAATGTTTCCTAAAAGAACACTCTCTTGACTCTTAAATCCTTCTTCCTTCTTATATAAGGGGGAGTTTTTTAGAGCTCCCCCTTTTAAGTGTCGATAATTTTTTGAGGCTTTGCATTTTAAAAATAACATATTTTCATATTAGGATTGAAATTTTATTTTTTAAAATTTTGATATAAATTAAACCTATTTTATAAACTGCTTGACAAAATTCTTTTTTATGTTTAAAATTTTAAATAGATACACTAAAAGAAAGGGGGTGAATAGTAATGAAGCTAGAAATAGCCAAACTCTATCTTTGTAGGATCGACTCTACTGACTCTCTCGACTCTACCGATTCTCCTATGCTACCAACCAACCACTTTGTAATTGCTGATTTTTCCTTTAACCAACTCTTCCAACATTTCCTACCGTTATCCAGATTAGACCCCGAAAAGTCTGGGTTGTTGAGTTGGATGATCCAGCTCGTAGACCGGACGAAAGAACTCTTCGATGATCCCCATATATTTGACAAGCGACTAGTTATGTTTGCTTTACCTCCCTATAGTAATTCCCCTCTCCCTTCTTCTTGTATTGATGATATCTGTATAATCGCCGAACTGTACCTCTTTTTATCTGCTTATTCTAGAATTTTAGCTAGCACTTAGTGTCCTAAACGAGAAAAAAAAGGGGAGCTAAGACGCTCCCCTTTTTATCTTGCTTCTAAAAACTTAAAAATTTGCACATAAATTTTGGGTTTAAGTTGGTTTTTTTGTTAATAATAAATAATTTTGCAACATTTTTACTGGTTTAACCTATAAATTCTTGACAAATTCATTTAATTATTTTACAATATAGGAAGTTATCTTCAACCTAAAAAGAAAAGGAGGCGAGAAAGTATGAAGCTGAGTAAGCTCTGCGCTGTGTTGCTTGATGAAATCGATCGCGAAACCCTTAGGTACTTAAATGATACATCGCGAGTCATTGCCTATATTCCTCCTGATGATTTAATCATAGAGCGCGTAGTTCTAACCTCTAATTCATTTGATATCAAGCTCCTCGATCTATTGAGGAGCGATCTAGAGTGGGGTCTTGGCATCGATACCTCTCAAAGCGCCGTTATTGTTGTTGCCCTACCTAGTGATTACCCCATTCCTTTCCGATATTTTTCGTGTAACTCGTTAGTAGTTGCTTCTATTCTTAGTTTCTTTTACGACTTCCTCCAGGTCATAGTTCCTCCCGCTAAACTGATCAAATTAGCCAAGCTGTTCATCTTATCTATGCCATCCGATCTTACCGTGATCGAGGAGTGGAGCGAGAGTGGAAGAATAGTTGCCCATCTGCCTAATGTTCACTCAGTTGTTGCTAGCTTTCAGATGCAGCCCGAATCAGAAAGAGATGCCCTCTTGTTCCTGTTAGATCTCATTCAGAATATGGACTTGAACCAAACTTCTCTCCATGCAGTTTTTAACTCCACTCAGCTCCGCGACCGATACCAAAACGCTGTTTCGTTTCTAAAAAGACTTCTCCTTCTTAATCCTTCTTATGAAGGAGAAGTCCATCGTGAGTATAATTTCCCCCAGAAAAGATCCCCACTGGAGGATTTATCTACTATCTCCCTAATTGTGGAAGTACTCATTGCATACTTCCTGAGTAGTTCTAGCAGATTCTTTCCCAGCTTGGCTAGTCAACAACATGAAATCCAGCTCCTTCGCAATGCAGCGACGTGTATTATGAGATCCATCCTTATCTCTCTCCGGCATTTCTTAGAAGTAGAAGGCATTACAGAGCCAGAGTGCGACTTGATTATTTCTCTTCCTCCTGATAAATCCGATCTCAAGCGTTTGACTTCTTCTTCTTGGTACGATGAATCGATAATTCCGTTTATTATCCCGTACTACTATCTTACTAGAGAACTCGCCTTTCTTTTTATTCAATAACCAACATAACCAACTAATAAATATAGGGGGAGCATTTATTGCTCCCCCTATCTAGTTTTGGTTGACAAAAATTTAAAAAATATTTTAAAATTTAGATAGTAAACTTCATGAAAGGAGGAGATAGCGATGGAAGATGTTATCCGCAAATTGCCCAACCTTGATATCGTGATAATTGATTCCTCTAAGACTGTAGACTTGAGCTTAAGCCGTGTAATCTCTGAAGGAAGGGTAATAGCCTATCTTCCTTCAGAGAAAATGTTATCTTTTACGTTGCCAGAACTTGCGGGGGCGAGAAAGAGATGGGGGAGAATGTTGGAGAGGTATCTAGGTAAGGAAATCCCTTACCAACATCTAATTGTTCTATCCAACCCCCAATCATCTGACCCTTTCTTCATGAGTTTGTTTATACAACAAACATTTCCTCGCATTTCTCAAAACCTGATCTATCACTCCCGTAGTTCTCGTCCCCTGGTGCTGTCTATGTATGAAATTTCCCGGCTTACAGGCAACTCAGAAGTTTGGACCTTGTGTGTCCAGGCTATTGCTGCATACATTGTCAGTTTTGTTTATAGTTCCCCACTCCTTGTCAGTAATTTTCCTCCTCCTTTGAATTTCTGGTTAGTTGTATCTGATAACGACCTCTTCCAGCTCAACAGCTTCTCCCAGCTGGTCAAAGATGGTAGGATAATTGCTTACTATTCTCCCCATGTTTCCCATGTTTCGTTATCGGCTGACCTTTCATTCTCCAAACTCTTCTGGTGGGAGAAGATGATAATTTCTTTCTACTTATACTTGGAGCGGATGGCTATCTCTTGGGTAAAAAGGAAGCTGGAGAAGGAGATGGGGAAAATCGCCTCTCAAAAGCATCTGTTTCTTATTGCTCTCCCCCCTAAACCTGAACACTCCGAACAGACTTTTAGTCTCACGAATTCCTCATATAGACTTAAGACTACCAACTCAATACACCTTAAACTTATCTGTTCAATTATGAGCCAAATCTATAGAATTCGATCGATTATCGCTTTATCCCAGCTAATATCTACCGTCTCCTCCCTCGATATTCCTAGCTAGTAAACTCGCTATTCTCTTCTCGTTAAGGAGGAGCTTTTAAGATCTCCTCCTTTCTTTATTAATATTATTTTTTTATCTTTAAAACTTTATATATTAATAGTAAACTACCGTTTTGGTTTAGTATCTTGTTTTCTAAAAGTTTGAGTTTGTAATTCAGTTCTTCATTGAAAAGTTTAATCCCATTTCCAAAAATTACTGGTTCAATAGTTAAATAAATTTCATCAACAACACCCGCTTTCATAAATAAAGTATAAATGCTTGCTCCACCACAAATAGCAACTTCAGCAAACCCTCGAGATTCAAGATCTTTTATTAATTCTTTTGGTTCTTTGTCAGTAGTTTCAACTCCTTCAAATTTTTTAGTTCTTGAATAAACAATATTTAATCTATCTTTTAAAGGTTTACCAATTGTTTCATAAGTTTTTGCTCCAAAAACAACAACTCCCGCTTTTTTAGTCCTTTCAATAAAAAATTCTTTATCTTCTTTACTTGTCCAGTCGAAACTTTTTTCATTTTCTGATCGAGCAATAAATCCATCTAAACTCATAGCGGCGATAATAAAAACTTTCATTTAAACAGCCAATTCTCCTTTAATTGGCGGATGATGTTGATAATCTATTAATTTGATATCTTCCATTTTAAAATCATCAATATTTTTGATTTCAGGATTAAGCCAAAGTTTTGGTGAAGGAAAAGGTTCTCGCGAAAGTTGTTCTTTCACTTGTTCAAAATGGTTATGGTAAATGTGGGCATCGCCAATTATATGAATAAATTCACCAACTTGTAAACCAGTTACTTGAGCAACCATTGAAAGTAAAAGGCTATAAGAAGCAATATTAAACGGTACTCCTAAAAACATATCACCACTTCTTTGATACATTTGTAAGGAAAGTTTTCCATTAGCGACATAAAATTGAAACAAAACATGACAGGGAGGAAGACACATTTGGTCAAGTTCACCAGGATTCCAAGCAGTAATAACCAATCTTCGATCATTTGGATCTTTTTTAATTTTTTCAATTACTTCAGCTAATTGATCAATAACTCGACCATCAGGAGCTTGCCATGATCGCCATTGAACTCCATAAATTCTGCCAACATCACCAGGAAATCTTGCTTTAGGTTTCCAATAAGGAGCATTAGCATTAGCATCCCAAATATGAGAACCAAGTTTATGAAGTTCATTAATATCTGAACTTCCTTTTAAAAACCATAAAAGTTCAGCTTTGACAGATTCAAAATAAAGTTTTTTTGTTGTTACTGCTGGAAAATAACCAGTACTTAAATCAAATCTCATCTGAATTCCAAAATAACTTCTTGCTGGAATACCAGTTCTGTTCGGTTTATCAATACCATTTTCAAAAACAAACTTTAAGGCATCTAGATAAGGTTTTTCCAAATAGACTTCCATTCCTGTTTTATTATAACTTTTATTTTTTCAAATAATCAATTTTCAATTTTTATCATTTTTGAATTTGGGTTTTGGTTTAATTTCAAATTTTATGTAATTTGGATCAATATTAATAATGTCTACTTTGGGAGGAACATTAATAATATTTTGGGGTGATAAATTAATGAAATATTTACCAATATCTTCATTTTTAATATCAATGACAATTTTTACTTTATTTTCGTTTAAATTTTTGAGATCAGTTTCATAACCGGAAAGAGTGATTTTAAAAAATTCTGGTTTTATGTTGGTTACAAAAAGATTTTCATTTAGATTTCTAAATTCTACCGAGGCTTGAATAAATTTTTGTATTTTAGCTTTATTATGATTAGTAACAACTAAATACACCATTGTCAAACTAAAAATAGGAAGAAAAATAGTAATAAATTTTAAAATACGTACTAAGTTAATTTTTAATTTTTCTTCAAAATCATTTTTTAGAGAATAATACTTTTTTAAAACTTCTTCGACTTTATTTAAATCAACGTCAAAAATAATTTCTCCTTTATTAGCTAAAGAAATTGCTCCATTTTTTTCAGAAACAATTAATGCTAAAGCGTCTGTTTCTTCAGTAATTCCTAATCCCGCTCGATGTCTTGTACCATGATGAACACTCCAAATTTCTTCTTTGTTTGATAAAGGTAAAATAGCAGATGCGTATTTAATTTTTTCTTTATTGATAATAACTGCTCCATCGTGCAATAAACTATTTTCTTGAAAAATGTTAAGCAATAATTCTTTACTTAAGTCAGCATTGATTTTTATTTTGTTTTCAATGATAGGGTCAAGCAAATTATCATTTTCAAATACCAAAATAGCCCCTAGTTTTAATTTTTTAGCTGCTTCTAAAAAATCTAAAATTTCTTGAGTTGGATTTGTATTTTCATTTAATTGACTAGTTTTTAGTTTGAAAGCAGTAAAAGGTATTCCAATTTTAGCAAAAAATAATTTTATTTCTTTACTAAAAATGATAATTAAAACAATTGGTAAAAGTTTGAAAATTTCTTCAAGTAAAAAGCGAGCTATTGTTAAATTAAACCATTGGGAGATTAAATAAATAATAACTAAAATTAAAATACCGCTTATTAACTTATAAGATTTTGTTTGAAGAAAGATGTAAACTATAATACTCAAAATTGTTGAAAATAAAAAAGTGTCCAGAATATCTTTAATCTGGATAATTTTAACAATATTTAAAAATGTAATTAAAAAATCTTGCATTGTTATGATAATTAGGGTTTGCTTATTTTATTATTTGGGTAATTTTTGTTGGACTTAAATTTTTAGGCCGCAAAATAAGAATTTGGCTAAAAATATTTTTCTTTTTAAATATGAAAATTAGACTAAACCAAAAATAAGCTGTGAAAAGCAGATATTTTAATTAATTTCCAAAATGATTTCTGCTTTAGTGGAGAATACTTATAAAAATTTAAATTAAGGTAAACTCTATTATTATTTTAAAATTATACCATATTTCTTCGCTGTTATGAAAAAAGAAGTTAATCTAACATGATGATTTAGTGAAAATTTTAAATCCGAGATAAATTTATTTAAAAATTAAAAAACTTAAATATAAAGATTCTAAAATGGATACATTTTCTATCTTGACAAATATACCCTATAGGGGTATAATTAAGCTATGGATGAGAAGATTAAAAAGAATATTTTAAGAAGATTAAAAATTGCCAAGGGTCAAATGGATGGCTTACTTAGAATGATAGAAAATGATAAATATTGTATTGATATTTTAATTCAATCAATGGCAATAAAAAATGCTTTATCAAGCATTGAAGATTTGGTTTTAGAAAATCATTTGAAAACTCATGTTGTTAAACAAATAAAAAATAAACAAGAAAAAAAGGCTGTCAGCGAATTGATTAAAATTTTTAAATTAAGCAAAAGAAAATGAAAAATAGTTCAAAATTTTTATTGATTGTAAGCTTGGTTATTATTTTTATTTGTGGCGTTGCTTTTAGCAATTTTATTTTTGCTCATAGTGAAGATGCTGAGTTAGATAAAGAAATTCAAAGGGGCAGGGAATTAATTGAAAAACTTAAAAATAGACAAATAAATTGTCAAAATTTAACTGATGAAGATTTTCATTCAATTGGTGAATATGCAATGGAGTTGATGATCGGAGGTAGTGATCATATAAAAATGAATGAAATGATAGAAAAAATGCACGGTAAAGAAGCAGAAGAAAGAATACATATTGAAATGGGTAAAAGATTTTCTGGTTGTGGAGGAAGTTATGGAATGATGACCTGGATGATGCCTTCATCAATGAATAATTTTAGGGGAACGCCAATGATGGGAATATGGGGATGGAACTTTTTTAATTGGCGAGGTTGGACTATTTTAGGTCCTATTATTGCTTTATTGTGGATTTTGTGGCTTTTGGTTATTTTATCTTTTCCGATTTTAGTTTTAATTTTACTCGTTTTGGCGATTATTTATTTAATTAAAAAAATAAGAGGGGAGATAAAACAGAGGCCCGACCTCTGATAACTTGATAACTACTTATAAAAATAATAAAAATAGATGGAGCAGTAAATGGTAAAAATAATTACTAAAAATCAAAAAAATTATTATCAGTGTGAGGAGTGTAAGCATTTTTATGAAACTGAGGAATTAGCCCAAGAATGTGAAAATTGGTGTCAAAAATATAAAAACTGTAACTTGGAAATAATTAAAAAGGCAGTAATTTTGAATGAAAAAAGCAAAAAAGTTAGTAATCTCTATATTTTAGCTGGATTTTTAGTAGGTGCTTTTATAGTTATAACTTTGTTTTATTTCCCTAGAAATAAATTTGCTCTTAATAATTTTCAACCAAAAGAAAACAATCAACAAAATTATCAATCATTAATTGAAGAAATTAGAAAACAAGTTTTGCCAGATCAAGGTTTTAAAACAAGATTAGTATTAGGTAATATTGTTTCCAAAATGATAGATTGTGGGGTAATTGATTTAGAGAAATTAAAAAAACTTTACAACAATCAAATACCAGAATATTGGCAAAAAGCAATTCAAGGATCTAATGAACCAATTGTTATTAATTTTGAGACAGCAAACTATCTTTTAAATATTTTTTGGCCCTTAGGACTTTCTAATAAAACAGAATTTAACAAAAATATACCTTTTGATGAAAAAGAACTTCCTTATTTAGCTTCAACTGGTGGATGGTGGTTAGGCAAAGCTGAAAATGGCGCTGAATACTTTAATAAATGTGAAATTATCAAATTAAGCTCTGAACAAGAAAAATTAGTTTATGAAGTTGCTCAAAATACTTATCGTCCTTGCTGCAATAATTCAACCTTTGCTCAAGATTGTAATCATGGTTCTGCTCTTTTAGGTGCTCTGGAACTTGCGGCAAGTCAAAATTATACCAGAGAAGAACTTTATAAATTGGCTTTACAACTTAATTCTTTTTGGTTTCCTCAAAATTATTTAGAAACAGCTATTTATTTTAAAGTTTTTGAAAACAAAGATTGGCAAGATGTTGATCCTCAAAAAATAATGTCAGCAGAATATTCTTCAATTTCCGGTTGGTTGGCAAATGTTAATCAAAAGGTCGCTAAATTGAATTTACCGCAAATTCAAACTGGTAGTGGTTGCGGATTATAAAATGAAAAATAAATTTATCTTTGGTTTTTTAGTGGTTTTTTTAATTATTGGTTCTTTGTTTTTTCTGATTAAAAATAATTTTCCTAAACAAACAAAATTTTCTGGTTTATCAGCAGTTGTCTATAAATCACCAACTTGTAGTTGCTGCGAAAATTATATTGGTTATTTAAAAAGTAACGGTTTTAATGTTGAAGTTGTTAATTTAGATGATCGAGAATTAGAAAAATTTAAAATAGAGCAGGGCGTTCCAACTAATTTAATGGCTTGTCATACTACTTTTATCAATAATTATCTTGTTGAAGGCCATGTGCCAATTGAGGCAATAGAAAAATTATTAACTGAAAAACCTGAAATTAAAGGTATTGCTCTTCCAGAAATGCCTTCTGGTTCACCAGGAATGCCAGGATTTAAATTAGCTCCCTTCAAAATTCATATTATTACTAAAGATAATCAAGATGGAGGCTTATTTATGGGGATATAAAATTTTTAATTTCGGAAGGTCAACTCCCTACTGAGCTTTTCTCAAATCTTCTGTCATAATATTCTTATCTTATATCATAATTAACCCACCCTCAGGTAAAGTTATACCTGATAAAGAATAAGGTAATATAAGATTTAAGACAGAGATGAAAAAATGACTAAAATAAGCATAAGGTTTAAACTATGGCAAAAGCTGATTTCTTAAAAAAAGAGCCGAGAAATTTTTAAAGACTTTCAACTTTTATTTAAAAGAAAAGTATCATTCTTTTATTTAAAAGAAAAGTATCATTCTTTAGCAGCTTTTTGATTTAGAATAAACTCTTCAGCTTTCCTCAAATAAAAACACCCCCAAAACGAAGTGAAATTAGAGCAAAAATTTATAAAAAATTGGATGATTTTTCCTTTCGAAATTCATTTAATTATCCCAAAAGAATATAAAGATTTATTTAGTCATTTTATTAAAGAAAATTGAAGTTTAAATTGTACAAACTACAGAAAATCAAAGATCTGGCCTCTGATATTACTGATTACTGATATTCAACCTCCTACAATTGATTATTGATTAAAATTTATGAAAAGTTATCAGTGAGTTCGCCCTTTGATAGATTTCTGAAAATTGACTTTTGATTTTTAAAATCATTTTTAAAATCTATTAAAATCACTTATAACTTAATGCATTTTTGTCAGAAATCAAGTCGATGCATCTTAAGTTTATAAGTAATAACACCTTTGTATAACTTTTTAAATTAAATGATGTTTTAAAGATTTTCAAATATTTTATACCCGCCATGGGTATAATCTTAACACAATTCTAACATTTAAAAATTTGACTTACTCCTGAATGTAGTTTATAATCAAATTAATCATGCACAAAGTTTTTAAAAAATGTCTGTTTTAATAATAAGCTTATATTAAAAATATGCCGGATAGTAACTTTATTTCAAGATACCGAGAATCAACAAGAAGGAGAACTGTAGAAAGTGTGAAAAGGACAGAGGAAGAAAAGATTCCAAAAATTGAGGAAGAATTGCAAAGATTAGTAGAAGAAGGATTATTAGAAGAAGAAGATATTAAAGATATTAATTTTTCAAAAGAAGCTAAAAGAATTTTGGAAACTATACAAGAAATTTCAATAGGAGTTGAAGAATTAACACCTGAAGAGCAAGAAAAAAGTAGAAAACGATTTTGGAGGGATATGTTTAGATTTTTTAGATTAGAAAAAGATTACCAAAAAACTGAAAGACAGTTACAAGCTTTCTTATGGATTCAAGCTAATAGAGATAATTTGGATGGCGTATGTCTTCAAGGAAAGATTGGAGAATTACTTGATGAAGCAGAAAAAATTAAGGAAGAACTTGAAAAGTTACCAGATACCTCTCCTGAAGCATTTTTAGGAATTTCGCGTTTAGAATTAAAAAGATATGTAGAACAGCTCAGAAGCGGTAATTTAGTAGAAACACCATGGGTAAAGAAAATAAAAACAGAAATTATTGAAAACTTAAAAAGTGCTCGTTCCGTTTTCCTCTATGGTGAAACTGGAACTGGTAAAACTGAAATTGCTAAACAAATTGCCAGAGAAATTACTGGTAAAGAGCCAGTAGTTATTAGGGGACATAGATTTATGACCCCTGAAGAAATTTGGGGGTATCTAGGTTTGGCTCCTATCGAAAATAAAAGCGAAAGTGTTCTAACAATTTTAGATGAAATAGATAAAGAAAATAAAATAGATAGAGAAAGTATCAAAAAAATTTTAGAAGAAATAGATAAAGATAGAAGTAAAGAAAAAGAGATTATAAAAAAAATTACCATAGAAATTTTAGAGAAACTTGGCAAAGAAACTATTGTAAAATTTCTAAAGAAAAAAATGGGAATTTCAGAAGAAATATATGGAGAAACACAAAAAGAAACAGAAGCAGAAAAAAGAAAAAGAGAAGAAGAGGAAGAAGAAGTTAAGTTAATTGCCGATTATTTTTTAGAAACATTAAGAGAAGAAAAAGAAGGAAAAGTTTCTGGCCAAGTTGAAACAAAATTTTTTGCAGGACCTTTGGTTAAAGCAGCTAAAGAAGGAAGAATTTTAATCATTGATGAAGCAAATTATATTCCCCCGCAATTATTAGCTTCTCTAAATGAAATTTTATCCAACCCCAGAGCAGGGCGAGAAATAACTGTTCCTTATACTGGTGAAGTTGTAGAAATTCAGGAGGGTTTTGGAATAATTATGACAGGAAATATAACTTTCGATTCCATTAAAAGATATAGAGAGCGCTATGAAATTGATCCAGCTTTAAAAGACAGGGTAAAGTTTATTGAATTTAATACTCCTCCTATGGAAACTGATAGAAGTAAAGATTATAAAGAAAGCGGAGAAAGAGATTTGTTTTTAATCGCTTTAGCAGCATTAGCTGATGATAAAGGAAATTTAGTTTTACCCGGGGGTGAAAAAAGTTTATTAAAAATCTGGCGACTTTGTCAAGCTTTTAAACTTTTTCAGGATAATTTTGCCGGGAGGTCAGTTGTTGACTATGTAGACGCCACTGGTGCTAAATATACTTTAGCCTTAGAAAAAAACCATGCTTCAATGAGAAAATTAATAAATATTTTGAGGGAGTGGAAAAAGTATGGTATGAGATATGAACTGGATTGGTATGTTTGGAAAGAATTAATTGAGCCAGCTTTAACTGAACCTCAGGAAGCTGCTTATTTTTATCAAATTTTACAGAACTTGTATGATTTTTTCTCAAGCGAAGGTTGGGATAAAACTCCAAACTATGGTGAGGGATTAAGATTAAAGACGTTTCAACCAAAAATTCCCTCCGAAAAACAAAAACCAAAGGCAGAACCACTAGAGGTTATTCCATATGATAAGATCGCTGAATCTATTAGAGGAAAAAGTATAATTCCTATTTTAGAAAAACTTTTGGAAGAAGAAGAACGAGAACGACAAAGGCAAATTGAGGAAACCAGAAATATTGAAATGGAAATTTTTTCATTAGAAGAAGAATACCAAAAAGAATTCAATGAAATTGAAGCTGTTTGTCCACCAGAATTAATGCCAGAAGGAATGCAGAAAAAAATACCAAAAGAAATAGGGATATAAATTGAAAGTAATGCAATATTGCCAAAAACTTCTCCAAGCTCTTAATCAATGGAAACAAGCTTTAGATGAATTAAAAAATGCTAAAGATGAATATTTAAGATATTTTACTGAAGAAAAGAAAAAAGAATATGAACAAAAAAGAAATGAAGTTCTAAAAGCTAAAGAAAATTATTTTCAAGTAAAAGAAAAATCTTATGTTAATGTAAAAATTGAAGATAAAGAAGAAAGAATATTTGCTCCAGAATATGAAGCTTTAGAGAGATTATATCAAGGTTGTGGATTGGATAAATATTATTTATTATTAAGTATTTCCTTAGGAGGGATAAAAGTTGAAAATGGAAGAGTGGTAGAATTGGGGTTAGAGAGCCTTGGTTCTTCCCGAGATACCCCAGAAATTATTCAAAAAAGAACCGAAGCCTTTAAAAATATAAGATATCTTCCAAAATTAAAAAAACTCGATTGTCATGGAAACAACCTTTTAGAGCTTGATGTAAGTCAAAATAAAGAATTAGAAATACTCTATTGCTCTTTTAACCAACTCAAACATCTTGATGTAAGTCAAAATAAAGAATTAAAAGAGCTCGATTGTTCCTATAATCAACTTCAACACCTTGATATAAGTCAAAACAAAAAATTAACCCGACTTTGGTGTTCTGGTAACAAGTTTCAAAACATTGATATAAGTCAAAATAAGACATTAACTCTACTTAATTGTACTTTTAATTTTTTTCCTTTAGAAATTTGTCAACAAATAGAAAGTCAGGCAAGAACACAATATTTTTATCTTTACCCCCAATATCCTATTGAAATTCTAAATTTCCTTAATGATTTAAAACAACAAAATCTAACTTTAGAAGAAGCAAAGATGCAATTTGCAAAAGAAATTCAAAAATTTAAA
>JBEQAR010000009.1:0-20519 GCA_041640295.1 bacterium | reverse complement strand
TAGATCAAAATAATTTTGTTGTTTATTGGATGGATAGAGATCAAAGATCAAAAGACAATTGGGCACTTTATTACTCACAGCAGATAGCTTTAAAATTTAAAAAACCTTTGATTGTTGTTTTTCTTTTTTCCAAAGATTTTGTTTATGGCACCCTAAGACACTATGATTTTTTGTTTAATGGTTTAGTAAAACTTAAGAAAAACTTAGAACTTAAAAATATTTTATTTTTAGTTTTACTTGTGGAAAATATTGAAGAATTTATAACATTTTTAAATAAGATAAAAACCTTAATTTTGGTCACTGATTTTAACCCATTAAAACCCAAAAGAAAAATCGTTGAAAAACTATTAAAGGAAATTAAATTTCCCTTCATTGAAATTGACACTCACAACATTGTTCCTTGTTGGTATGCCTCAGATAAATTAGAATATGGAGCTTATACTTTAAGGCCTAAAATTTTATCTAAACTTAATGAGTTTTTAGTACCAATACCTGATATTGTTAACCACCCTTTTACAAACCATTCTTTTAATTTAGAAAATTTAAGTAATTTTGACTTTGATAAAATAATTAATTTTTTAGCCATTGATAAAAATGTTAACTCTGTTCATTGGTTAAAACCTGGCGAGGATGAGGCTAAAAGAGTTTTAGAAAATTTTTTGAAATTAAAACTTAACAATTATCATTTGCTACGTAACGATCCGTCTCAAGATGTTCTTTCCAATCTTTCTCCGTATTTACATTTTGGTCAAATTTCGGCTCAAAAAGTTGCTTTAGAAGTTAAAAAATGCAAAGCCCCAATTGAAGCAAAAAAATCATTTTTAGAAGAATTAATTGTTCGGCGAGAACTTTCAGATAATTTTTGTTTTTATAATAGCAATTACGATTCTCCCTTAGGTTTTCCAAGTTGGGCAATTGAAACTTTGGAAAAACACAATAAAGATAAGAGAGAATATATTTACTCTCTCGATGAATTTGAAAAAGCAAAAACTCACGATCCACTTTGGAACGCGGCTCAAATGGAAATGGTTATTAAAGGTAAAATGCATGGGTATATGAGAATGTATTGGGCTAAAAAAATCTTAGAATGGTCAGAAAATTATAAACAAGCTTATCAAATAGCAATTTATTTAAATGATAAATATGAATTAGATGGTAATGATCCGAATGGTTTTGTAGGTGTTGGTTGGTCAATTGGTGGAGTTCATGATCGACCTTGGCCGGAACGACCAATTTTTGGTAAAATAAGATACATGAATTACAATGGTTGTCAGAAAAAATTCAATGTTCAGGCTTATATTGATAAAATTAAAAATTTAGAATCAAGCTTTATACAATGATTTTATTTGAAAAAATCATTCTCAAGATACTTTCTCTATCAGGTTTTTTTATTGCCCTCTATATTTATCTTCATAAAAACAAAAAGAAACCCCTTGTTTGTCCTTTAAAGTCAAATTGTGAAAAGGTGATTCATAGTGATTATTCTAAATTTTTTGGTATTCCTGTAGAAATTTTAGGAATGATTTATTACTCTTTAATTTTTTTGATTTCTTTAGGATCGTTTTTTTTCTCTAATTTAATTCATCCATCAATTTTTTCTTTTGCTTTAGGTTTGACGATCTTAGCTTTTTTGTTTTCTCTTTATTTAACCTTTATTCAACTTTTCGTTTTGCGAGAAATGTGTACTTGGTGTTTAACTTCAGCTTTAGCGTCTACTCTTATTTTTATTTTTTCACTTTCAGTTTATAACTATAATTTAAATCAATTCTTAATCAACAACTACAAATTGATTCTTTTACTTCATGCAGTTAGCTCAGCAATTGGCCTTGGAGCAGCAACAACAGCTGATTTTTTGTTTATAAGATTTTTAAAAGATTTTAAAATTTCCGAAAAAGAAAAACAAACTTTAGATTTTATTTCTCAACTTATTTGGTTTTCTTTGGGATTAATTATTTTAAGTGGTATTGGGATTTACTTAACAAGAATGGAAGAATTACATCAATCTTCAAAATTCTTAGTTAAAAGCATAATAGTTCTTATTATTGTAATAAACGGTACCTTTCTTAATCTGTTAATTTCGCCTCATCTGATTAAGATTTCTTTTGACTTACAGAATAATAATGACAAAAAAGAAGTTAACAGGATAACCAGAATGAGAAAAATAGCTTTTGCTTTGGGTGCTATTTCAATAATTTCTTGGTATTCAGCTTTCATTTTGGGTGAGTTATCAAAAGTAAACTTAAGTTTTCTAGCAATTTTAGGAATTTATTTAATTTTTTTGATTGTTGGAATAGTTTTAAGTCAGATTTTAGAAGATAGATATTTCCATCTTTATTTAAAAAATCGTTACTTGATTTCTGATAAGAAAGAAGAATAGTTTTAAAATATTTTTAATGGTTAAAATTAAAATCAAAAAATTAAATTTAGGTATAGGTTATCCTTGTGAGAATATCACTTTAAAGGCAACAACTAATAGAACCCTTAAGCTTTCTAATTTAAGCGAAGAAAAAATAAAAGAAAAGTTTAAAGCCAATTTAGAGGATTTAAAAAGAATTTTATTTTGGAATAAAGAGAAAGGATTTAGATTGTTCAGAATTGGTCAAGGGTTAATACCTTTTGCTTCTCATGAGTTATTTCCTTATGATTGGGAAAAAGAACATAAAGAAGAAATTAATAATGTTGGAATTTTAGCTAAAAAATTAAATCAACGTCTTTCGATGCATCCAGGTCAATATGTAAATCCTGGTAGCCCTAATCCTAAAGTAGTTGAAAGAAGCTTAAAAGAACTTTATTATTCAGCTAAGATTTTAGAATTTTTGGAAGCTAAAGATGGAGTTTTAATTATTCATCTTGGTGGTGTTTATGGAAATAAAGAAAAATCTATTAAAAGATTTATAAATAACTTGAAAAAAGAAAAATTAATACTTAAATTTTTGGCCTTAGAAAATGACGAGAAATTTTGGAATGTAACTGAAGTTTTAAGAGTTGCAGAAATTTTAGGAGTTAGAGTTATTGTTGATACTCTTCATCATAGTCTTAATCCTGGAAATTTGAAATTGGAAGAAGCTTTTGAATTAGCTTTTGCTACTTGGTCAAATATTCCTAAAATTCATCTTAGTAGCCAAGATAATAATAAAAAATTTGGTGGTCATAGCCAAAAAATAAAAATTAAAGATTTTCAAAGAGTTGTAAATGCTTTAATTGATATTCAATGGGAAAAGCCTCTTGATATTATGATTGAAGCAAAATCAAAGGAAAAAGCAGCGCTTAAAATTATTAAAATTTTAAATTTTAATTCAAATAATTTAAAATTAAGAAGTTAATTATAATAAAAATCATCATTAGTGGTCAAAAATTTATTTTAAAATTTTTCTAAAAATGATTTATGAAAATACTTTCCAAAAACTAGAAAAAGTTAAAGATGTTTTTAAGAAAATTGTCAATGAAGATAAATTAGTTGATGAACTTTTTGAGATTTTAAAACATCCTCAAAGAATCATTAAAGTTAGTATTCCTTTAAAAAGAGATAATGGTGAATTAGAAATTTTTGAAGGTTATCGAATTCAACATAACAATTTTTTAGGCCCTTATAAAGGAGGAATTAGATATTATCCAGCAGTTGATGAAGATGAAGTTAAAACATTAGCTCTTTTAATGACAATCAAAAATGCTGTCGTTGGTTTACCATTAGGAGGAGGAAAAGGTGGTATTAAAGTTGATCCCAAAACTTTATCAGAAAAAGAATTAGAAAATTTATCAAGAGAATTTGTAAGAAAAATTTATGATTTTATTGGCCCAGAAAAAGATGTTCCTGCTCCTGATGTTAACACTAATTCTAGGATTATGGATTGGATGGTTGATGAATACTTAAAAATGGCAAAATCAAATGAAACTTATCTAAAAGCAACTTTTACGGGAAAATCAATTGAAAATGGTGGTTCTGAGGGTAGGGAAGAAGCAACTGGAAAAGGAGGAGCAATTATTTTAGAAGCTTTAGTGCAAAAATTAAATCTTCAAAAGCCATTAAGAGTTGCTATTCAAGGTTTTGGGAATGTTGGTTTTAATTTAGCTAAGTTTTTATATGAACAAGGTTATAAAATTGTAGCTTTATCTGATAGTAAAGGAGGTATCTATTCTGAAGAAGGTTTTAATCCAGCGTTAGTTATGGAATGTAAAAAAGAAAAAGGAATGGTTAGTGGTTGTTATTGTGTTGGTAGTGTTTGTGATTCTAATTTAGGCAAGGATATTTCTAATGATGAACTTTTAGAATTAGATGTTGATATATTAGCACCAGCAGCTTTAGAAAATGTAATTAATGAAAATAATGTTTCCAAGATAAAAGCAAAAATTATTCTTGAAATGGCAAACAATCCTCTTACTGAAATTGCTGATGAAATTTTAGAAAAAAGAGGCGTCATTATTGTTCCCGATATTTTAGCAAATAGTGGTGGAGTTACTGTTTCTTACTTTGAAATGCTTCAAAATATTCAAGGCGAGAAATGGTCAAAAGAAGAGGTTTTTAAAAAGTTAGAGGAATATTTGGTTAAAGCATTCGATAATGTTTGGCAAATCAGCAAAGAACACAACCTTTCTCTCCGAAAATCATCCTTCATTTTAGCTTTAAAGAATATTCTGGATAAGTATAGAAAATTGGGGTTAAATAATTAAATTAAAATTTCCAAATTATATTCCTTATTATTTTCCGACTTCAATTTGTTCAGATGTTTCTAAAATTATTTCTGGTCTCCTTTTATATTTTTTGCAAACAATTTTATTGTTTTTGATTTTTTTAATTTCCTTTAAAAATTATTCCTAATTATTTTACGTAGAAACAGGAACCCCGAAGGGTTCACTTTCTAAAATAATTTCGTCATTTCTTTTTAATAAAAGTTTAAACCTAATAAGATTAAGATTATCTAATCCCAAATTTTCCATATTAACTTCTATATTTATTTCTTCATTTTTAAGTAGGTGAAATTGAGGCAACGGGGTTGTAAATGTTGCATAATCATTAATTGGTAAAAATTGTTCTGATGAAGTTGCATAAACACCGGTTGAAGTCCCTATTAAAAGTTTATATTCAAGCTCTTTTTTATAAATTGCTGGTGAAATCCAAATAATTGAAAATAAAGCTGTTGTTGAACTAATTCTTTCAATAGAACTGATTTCTCCTTGAAGTTTAACAATAGTTTCTCTTATGATTGAAGAATTATCAGGCTCACTATCAGTCAAAACAAAATCACTATCATTATCAGTATCATAAGCATTGCCAAAATATGAACAAGAGGAAATATCACCTGATTCATTAGGACAATCATATAATCTTTTTCTTTGATAAGCTTTACTAGTACTAGTAGTAGCTTCTTTCCACGAAAATCTATCAATTTCTTGATTATTGTTGTCTAAAAGAATTAAAGTGTTATTTTTAGTCAAATCATGAGATTTTGCATAAATAACATCAGGAATTACTTCTAAAGTAGAAGTATTTTCATTAGCTAAAAGAAGATAAGAAAATGGTGGCATTGATATGTTTTCAAATTTTCCTTTTGATCTTGGACCAATTATCGTTGAAGTATTTCCTTGACTATTAATTCTAATTAATTTCCATCCTGTTAAATCAATTGTTGAAGTTGTTGGATTATAAAGTTCAATATATTCATCAGTTGATGTTCCTTCAATTACTCTAACTTCAGAAATTAAAACCTTGTAAGGTGAAATATTAGTTGATATTTGTTCTTGATTACATGAATCACCGGGTAATTCTATTGAAGAAGTTGATGTTTTTGATTTATTTTCATTGTCTAAATTATCTTGAAGAAAGATAGAAGAGAAATATTTATTACTTGAACATTGATCAACTTTAACCCTTAAAGTAGTTGTTGAATTATCAAATTTAGCTTGAGTTGTTGTTGAATAAAAAATTGAAGAAAAATCTGAAGTTGTTGAAATTGAAAGTTGATAAGAATAATTGTTGGAAGTCAGACCTCTGTTAACTTCAAAGGATGAATCAAGAAAGGAAATTTCAAGAAAATAATCAATTTCCTCATTTTCATTAGTTGAGGTTGCTAAAGAAATATTAAAGTTTTGAATTTCTATATTAGTTAAATCAACAAAATCTTCTCTAGGCATTCTTGATTGAGAAAGAGAATTTTCAGGATTAGGATTTCTTAACCAAAAATCTTGAGAATTATTATTAGTATCTTGAAGATTTTTTCTTTGAATTGATTTATTTTTAAAATCTTGAGCTAAAAATGGTAAGGTTTCATATTGATAAATTTTTTCTTGATTGTCTCCATAACCTACTAAATCAGATATTTCTCCATTTGGTTTCTTTAAAATAATTGTATTGTTTTCAGCAATTGAATAACTTTCAGGATAAGATAAATCAGCATTGTATTTTTCTCTTGTTGATGATGAAGTTATTAAAAAGAAAGAAAAAGGCTTTATTTTACCTTGAAATTTAGATTGAGGAATTAAAGTTGTTAAAGTTGGAGTTGAGGTTGGATTTTGTTTTGAGGAATATTTTTCTAATGACCAGCAAGTTAAATCAATTTCTTCATTATGAGGGTTGTAAATTTCAATAAATTCATCTTTATTATTTTCTTCTGTTTCAAATTGAATTTCAGAGATTATTAAGTTAGGATAATTTTTGTTTTTGTAATCATCGCATTTATCTTTTCTGGGTTGATTATTGTTATTGTTAATAGAACCTCCTCCTATATAAGTTAAAGTTTGATTATTTAGATTTTGAGTTAAAGTTGATTGATTTTGAGTTGATGTATTTAATTTTAGATTTTGATAATTATTAGTTTCTGATGAAGTTGAAAATGTTGGTTGCAAAATGAGATTTATTGATTCTTTATTTTTATTTTTCTGTTTATTAAACACAATACCTATTGGAACTTTTACATTTTGATTGTTATTTGACTTATTTTTATTTTCTTTTGGAATAATTGTTATTTCTTTTCTAGTTTCTTTATAAGTTACTTGATCTTGAGAAGTAGGGTTATTATTAGTAATTTTGGGATTATTTTGATTATTGAAGTTTTGAGGTTGATTTTGAGTTGAAATATTAGAGAATGAAGGTACAAGAACTAAGCTCATTGATTGAAGATTCTCTGGAGGTAAAATTCCAAATTGGTTATAATATTTAATTCTTAAAGCTAAATTATTCCTTTCTTTTTCGATTTCTGCTAATGTTTGTTGTTTTTGATTTTGAAGAGCTGTTTTGATACAATCTTTCTTTTCTTTAATAGATGGTTTTTGTTCAATACAACTTTTAATTTCATTAAAAGCTTTTGCATATTCATCATTGGGTTTAATATTTAAAGCTAAAACATTCAAAGCACAAGAATAATCGTTAGAAATACAATTAAAAACAAGAATAATATCAGAAAGTATTTGTTGCCATTCAGTGTTAGCTTCTTTGTATTTTAAATAAAGACCGGGATTATATTTTTTAAAAGCATACTCGGGATCAATATTAACCCTATCATACTTCAATTTAACAGCAGCTGCATAAAGAGAATCTTCAAAATTCCAAGGATTTTTATTTTGTAATTCTGGATACTCATTCCATGTTTCTGGTTGAAATTGGGTATAACCAATACCAAAATCAGGGCTAAAAGGAACTTTATTTATATCTAAACCTAAACGAGATGTTATTTTAACTAATTCTGCATACTGTTTTTCACACCACATCTTTCTATTTTCATAAGAATCACACTTAGTTCCTTGAATTCCTTGTTCAACAAGGAGAAAATTACAATATTCAATACATCTTTTAATATTCTTCTCTCTGCTACCCAAATTATTTCCTAAATTTCTTGTAAAATCACTCTCTTTTTCTAAAATCGTAAGTAAATAAGACGGATTTTTTAAGCCTAATTCTTTAGTTATTTTATCAATCCACTTCATTATTGTTTGCCATTTTAAAACAAAAGCTAAAGTAAAGATAAAAATGATGAAATAAATACAAATTACGAATTTTTTATTTCTTATCATTGTTCTAAAAACTTAAATGTCTTAGCATAATCTTCAAATTTAGGGTAAAACATAATATAATACAATTTTCCATTTCTTAATTTCATATATTCAATTTTTTGTGTATATAATTTACCTTCTATTTCTTTATAATAAGTAACTTTGTAAAATTTTTCTGCGTTGATCATTATTTCTTCAGGAATAGTTACAATTGTAGTTGTAGTAATTGAGTCTCTTTCAGTGATAACTTCTTTGGTTGTGGTAGATGTGAGTTTATAAAAATATTCAAAAGCCCATTGATCATTTGGATCTTTTTCATCCCAAACAGCAATCCACATAGATGTCCACATCCAAGGCCTAGGATCTCCCCATTCATTTATTATTTCAAGGTTATCGAAACTTAATGAACTGGCTCTCCTACTCTGATTCAATATTAAATTCTTTGGTATCTCTATTTGATAACCTTCTTGGTGATTAATGACTAATTTTCTATCTCCTTTGTCTATTATTTCAACTCCTTCTACTTCTATATCTGTTGAAGTTGAAAATGAGGTGCCTAATAAAATACTGGAAATATCTTCAGAAAGTCTATCAATGTCAACTTGTTCAACTTGCTTTTTTCTTTCTTCTAATTGTTGAAGCTCTTGTTGAAGTTGAGCCACTTGTTGCTTAATTGTATTGTCTTTAGTAATAAAGTAAAAGAGTATAATAATGACCAAAACGGCAGAAAGAAAAATGACCAAATAATCTAATTTAAAAAGTTTCATTTTTTTAAATTTTAATGGATAAACTTTAAAAAATCAATATTTCGGAGGTTCAACCTTCGAAATCATATTTCGAGAGTTTTGAAATCATATTTCGGGAGTTGAACTCCCGAAATATTAAATTATCTTTGAAAATTTAAGTTTTTACTTGTTTTTTAATTTCTAATTTTCTATAGAAATTTAGAAAAATGTTGTGTGGGTTTTGAAGGTTGAAGCTTAGAAGGTTAAACTTAAATGGTAAAAATTAATAAAAATTGATTATTTTTGAATTATTTCGGTAGTTGAACTCCCGAAATATTAAGATGCCTACATTATTTCGAAGGTTTTCGAAATATTTCGAAGGTTCAACCTCCGACATACATATGAGGTTGAATAATTTTATTAAAATAAAAATAAATTATAATTATCAACAGAGAGATTAATGTTTTAAACTAAAATTACCATTAACAAAAAAACATTAGGCAAAATAAAATAAATACAAAATAAAATAAATAAAATAGAATAATACCACGATGAAAAAGGTCTCCGGAATAAATTTGTTCTTTTTAGCATTTTTTACTTTTATTTTTTTGCCCATCATAAAGACTTTCAATTTCAATAAATATTTTTCTTTCCTGAACACTATTACTCAAGCATCATCTGAGCAACCCCCATATTCTTTAAATCTTAAAACTACTAAATTAGCTGTAATTCCTAAAAAATATTATGAGTCAACAGTTGGAATTCCTCGAGAAGCATTATTAAGAATTCAATTTTCACCTAGAGGTGATAGAGTAAGCTATGTAGCAGGATGGAGGGAGGGTTATGATAGGGTTATTTTTATTGGCGGTCAGGGAAAAAGAATTTATGATGAAGTTCACGAAGTTTACTTTAGCGAAGATGCTAAAAACATAGCTTATATAGCTGAAAAAAACAAGAAACAATTTGTAGTATTTAACAATAAAATAGGAAAGAAGTATGACGAAATCATCATATACCCATCTATTACTTTTAGCCCAGACGGCAAAAGAATTGCTTATATAGCAAGAAAAGGCAATAAAAAATTTGTTGTAGTTGATAATAAAGAAGGGAAAAAATATGATGATATTAAATTTCTTTCTTTTAGTCGTGATGGCAAAGACATTATTTATATTGCAAAAGAAAAAAATAAAGAATTTATGGTGGTTAATGGCAAAGAATTAAAAAAATACAACTTGATTAACATTATTCATTTTGATCCCCAAACTGGAAAAATAGTATACAAGGGTTTTGATTTCGAAAAATATAAAGTATTTGTTGTAATAAATCATCAAGAGATTGGGGAATTTAACTTTGTAATAACTCATTGTTTTGATGATATGGAAATTGATATCAATAATAACAAAATTGCTTACATTGATGAAGTAATAGATTATGTAATTGATCAAAATAAAACACCACCTATTTCTGTTATTGAAAAATTTTTTGTGGTATTTGATGGCAAACAAGGTAAACAATATGACGATATCTGTAATTTAATTATTAGCCCTGACGGTAAGAAAGTAGCTTACATAGCTAAAGAAGGAGAAAAAATGGTTGTAGTGGTCAATGATGAAGAAGGGAAAAAATACGATTCAATTACTTCACTTGTTTTTAGTCCTGATAGCAAAAGGATAGCCTACATAGCTAAAGAGGGGAATAAAAAATTTGTGGTAATTGATAATAAAGAACAAAAGAGATATGATGAAATTTACGACCTCATTTTTAGTCCAGATGGCGAAAGAATAGCTTATATAGCAAAAGAAAATAATAAAAAATTTGTGGTAATTAACCATGAAGAACAAAAGAGATATGATGATGTTTATAATCTCATTTTTAGTCCAGATGGCGAAAGAATAGCTTATATAGCAAAAGAAAATGATAAAAAATTTGTGGTGATAGATAATGAAGAACAAAAGAGATATGATGAAATTTATAATCTCATTTTTAGCCCCGATGGTAAAAGAATGGCTTATATAGCAGAAGAGGGCAATGCAAAATTAGTAGTAGTTGATGGCAAAGAAGGATCTAAATATCCATCTATTTATGGATTAACGTTTAGCCCCGATGGTCAAAAAGTAGCTTACATTGTTGGTATTTACTATGAAAATTTTGTTGTTGTAAATGAAAAAAGAGGAAACACTTATACTGATATTGAAACTAAACTTCATTTTACTCCTGATAGCAAATTTCTTTACTATGGAGCAAGAAAAGAAAACGAATTATGGTGGGTTGTTGAAAAATTATAAATTTTTTGAGAAATATTTATATGGTTAAACTTTTAAGTTAAAATTAGTTGAATGATATATAATAATGAAATTGAGCTTTTGATAGATGTGATTAATTTTCGAGAAATGCTTTTCGTGTTTTTGGTTGGAGAAAGAATTGCTTAGGGGTTATCAGGCTGAAATTAATAAAAATTGGAAATTTTGCCGTTATTGAAATAATAATTTCTAATGAGCTTTAAATTAAAGGCAAAAAGACTCATTATTTTTCTAAGTACTGTTGCTTTGTTGGTATCAATTTATCTTTATTATTATGACATAAGCAAAAAGGGGCTTGTTTGTATAATAGATTCAGGTTGTGATTTGGTTTTGAAAAGTGAATATAGCAGAATTTTTGGTGTGCCTTTGTCATTAATAGGTATTATCTATTTCTCAGTAATCTTAATTTTAGTTAACTTTCCCAAATTGGTTGACGTTTTTCATATAATATCATTTTTTGGTTTTCTTTTTGGTATGTATTTAATTTTTCTTCAGATTTTTGTTATCAAAAATTTTTGTCAATATTGTTTTCTTGTTGATGTACTTGCAATTGTAATATTTGCTTTGAGTTATCAATTGAAAGCTAAAAATTTGTAATTATTTAGAGAAATAAAATATAATTTATTTGAAAATGAAAAAGAATTTCATTTTGCCTTTGGTAATTATTATTTTTTTAATCCTTTCTTCTGTTTTAACAATAAGCTATTTAAATAAAAATCGGAAGACTAATATTTCTAATAAGAGCAATCTTATTTTGTTTTATGGCCAGGGTTGTCCTCATTGCGCTAATGTTGAAAAATTTTTGAGTGAAAACAAGGTTAAGGAAAAAATTTCAATTGAAGAAAAAGAAGTTTACTATAATCCTCGAAATTCTCAGCTATTAATTAATATTGCTAGAAAATGTGGTTTTAATGATAATCAAATAGGTGTTCCGTTTTTATGGGATGAAATAAATAATAAATGTATTGTTGGCGATGAACCAATTATTTCTTTCTTTAAAGAAAAACTTAGCAATGAATAAAAAAATAACACTTCTAAGTTTTTTATTTTCTAATTTAATAGTTAATCTTTCATTAGCATTTTGTCCTGTTTGTACGGTTGTTGTTGCTGGGGGTGTTGGACTTTCTCGATGGTTAAAAGTTGATGATTTAATTTCTGGTTTATGGATTGGAGGATTGTTAGTTTCTTTATCTTTGTGGACTATAGATTGGTTAAATAAAAAAAATATTAAATTTCCGTTTAGAAAAATATTAGTTTTTCTCTTTTGGTATTTGCTTGTTGTTTTACCTCTTTATAAAGTTGGGATTATTGGTGATTTAAGAAACCAAATTTTTGGCATTGATAAATTAATTGGAGGAACAATTTTAGGATCATTAATTTTTGCTTTATCTCTTTTGTTCAATAATTTTTTAATTAAAAGAAATAATAATAAAGTATATTTTCCTTTTCAAAAAGTTATTATTCCTATTTTATTTTTGCTGATTTCTAGCTTAATTTTGTATTTTCTCGTAAGATAAAGTCGTTTCAAAGTCATCGTTAAAAATATTAAAAACAAAAATGGAAGTTAAATACGAAGAAATAGAAAAATTAATAAAGAAAGTTGAAAAATCAAAAAAAGGCCAATTAGATCTTTCTGCTGATGAAGACCTCTCAGTTGCTTTAATGAATTTAATTTCTATTGAAGAACATTTTTTCTTTACTGGTGTAAAGACTGGGAAAGGGGAATATTTTGATCTACTAAATAGGGTAAGAGAAATGAGAAAAGAACTTTTAAAAAAGATAGTTAAAGATTATGAAGGAGAAGTTTGGTGTATTAGCAAACATTTGTTAGCTGCTTCAATGAGGTTAATTGAAGTAGGGACAAAATATTTATCTGAAGGCAAAAACGAAGAAGCTCAAGATTTATTCAATAAAGCTTATGAACTTTGGTCACTTTTCTGGGGGATTAACTTGAAAATAATTGATATTGGTGAAGTTAAAAAGATTGATGAAAATCAACTAAGTATTCAAGATAAAGAAAAATCAAGTTTAACTGCTAAATTAAAAGGCATTATAAGTAAAATAGTTGATTGTTGTATAGAATAATTATAATTTTTAAATTAAAATCAATGAAAAAAATTTTTTCTTTATTTTTATTGTTTTTCGCTATTACTTTTCTAATTTTTGTAGTCGGTAACGATTTGAGATTTATTTACGAAGTTTACCTTTTAAGTAGAAGTGAAGATTTGCCTGAGTCCAATAAAGATTTTGATAATATCCAAAATCTACCTGATGAAAAAATTTTAAAAGAAAAACAAACAAGTGGTCCGGCAAATAAAGTAGAAGGTATTAAAAAAGAAGTTAAAAAAATAATTTCTAGCTCTTCTCCAATTTTCTCTCGATATTTTCGCTCAAAAAATATCACTTTATCAAAAGAAAAAATTATTGAGTACACTAACCAAGAAAGAATCAAGAATAATTTATCTCCTTTAGAAGAAAATGAAATTTTGACAATTGCTGCTGAAATTAAAATTAGTGATATGTTTGAGAAACAATATTTTGCCCATACTTCTCCCGAAGGAAAAGAAATTGTTCATATTGTTGAAGAAGTTAATTATGATTATATTTTAGTTGGCGAGAATTTAGCAAAAGGTGATTTTCAAAGTGAAAAAGAAGTGGTTGAAGGTTGGATGAATAGTCCAGAACATAGAAAAAATATTTTAAATCCTAAATACACTGAAATAGGAGTAGCAATTAGACAAGGATTGTTTCAAGGAAAAGAAGTTTGGCTTGCTGTTCAAGTTTTTGGAACTCCAATTTCAGTTTGTCCTCAACCAAATACAACTACTGCTTCTTTGATTGATTTTAATGAAAAATTACTAGAAGAATGGCGAAAACAATTAGACAATTATAAAGTTGAAATTGAAAATTCAAAAACAATAGAAGAATACAATCAAAAAGTTAAAGAATATAATAGTTTGGTTAAAAAGTATAATGATTTAGTCAGTACTACAAAATCTTTGATTGATCAATATAATTTAGAAGTAAATAAATTTAACGAATGTGTGCTACAATTCAAATAGGGGTCGTAATTAAAAATAAATTAAAAAATGGCTTCAGATTATATTCTTTTGCTTTCAAGAGTAATTTTGGGTCTTTATTTTCTTTTTAATTCTTTTAATCACTTCAAAAATTTATCAGCTCTTTCTGAATACGCTAAAAGTAAAAATGTCCCTTCTCCTAAATTTTCTGTTATTTTAAGTGGAATTTTACTTTTAATTGGTGGCCTTTCTATTTTATTGGGAATTTATGTTGAAATTGGCGTTTTGGCTTTGACTTTATTCTTTTTGCCTGTTACTTTTATGATGCACAATTTTTGGGCTGTTCAAGATTCTCAACAAAGAATGATGGAAACAATTAATTTTATGAAAAATATGGCGATTTGGGCTGGAGTTTTAGCTTTGCTTTTTGTTCCTCAACCTTGGCCATTTAGTTTTTCTTTTATTTACTAATTATTTTAATTTGAAGATTAATTTATTTTTGAGTATATTTTATTGAAAATATTAAATGGAAAAATTTTCTTGTCTTATTCCAGCTTACAATGAAGAAGGAAGAGTGGGCAATGTTGTAAAAGTAGCTAAAAGTCATCTTTATGTTGGTGAAGTAATAGTTATTTCTGATGGTTCTCAAGATGGAACTGTTGAAGAAGCGAAAATTTATGGCGCTGATAGAGTAATTGAATTAAAAGAAAACATTGGTAAAGGCGGAGCTATTTTTGTTGGTGCTAATTTTGCTAAATTTCCATATTTACTTTTGTTGGATGCTGATTTAATTAATCTCCAAAAAGAACATTTAGATTTGTTGTGTTATCCTATTTTAAATGATGAAGCAGATATGGTTATAGGTGTTTTGATTGATGATATTCAACAAAAATTATTTCCTTATCTTTCTGGACAAAGAGCACTCAAAAAGGAAATGATTATTGATAACCCACAATTAAAGGATAGTCGTTTTCAAATAGAAGTTATTCTTAATCAATATGCTAAGAGAAAAAATTATCGAGTAAAATTTGTTCATCTTAATAATTTAGGTCATTTTACAAAAGGTAAAAAATATTCTTTATCTGAAGCATGGCGACAACGTTTTTTTGTTTTTCTTTCGTTTATAAAATTTTTTTCTAAGAGGTCTCACTTTTTATTACTTGCAATTTTCTTTTGGTTTATAATTTCTTTGAGTTATAGTAAAGTTTTCATTAAAACTCAATCTTTTAAAAATTCTCAGCTTAAGCAAGTTTTGATATCGAAGAGCTATTTTAAAGAGTCGAGATAAAAGTTAAATTTCAGTGTATAATAATATTTTATTATGATTGAAGGACTTTCTTTTGACGATGTTCTATTAGTTCCTAAAAGATCGCCAATTGATTCTCGTAAAGATGTTGATTTGAAGTCAGAAATTGCTGAAGGAGTAATTTTAAATTTGCCAATAATTTCCTCACCAATGGATACGGTCACTGAAGCTGAAATGGCTATTGCTCTTGCTAGAAAAGGTGGTTTAGGTATTATTCACCGATTTTGTTCAATTGAAGATCAGGTTAAGCAAGTTATGAAAGTTAAAAGAGCTGAAAATTACTTAGTTGAAAATCCAGTTTGTATTTCACCAGAAACAACATTGAAAGAGATTAAAGAAAAAGCTAACGAGTATCATTTTCAAACTTTTCTCGTTGTTGATGAAGAAAAAAGATTACTAGGATTAATTTCCAAAAGAGATTATTTCTTGGAAGATGATGAAAGCAAAAAAGCAAAAGAATTAATGACCCCTTTTGAAAAATTAATAGTTAGTTATGAAAAAATTGATTTTGAAGCTGCTAAGGAGATCTTTAAAAAATATAAAATTGAAAAAATTCCTATTATTGACAAAGATAGAAAGGTTTTAGGTTTAATAACTTTTAAAGATTTTAATTTATCTTTGAATAAAAAAGCAACCAGGGATTCAAAAGGAAGATTGTTGGTGGGAGGAGCAATAGGTATTCGCGGTGATTATTTGGAAAGAGCTGAAGAGTTAGTAAAAGCAGGTGTCGATGTTTTATGCATTGATGTTGCTCATGGTCATTTAGAAAAAACTTTAAAAGCAGTTAAGGAAGTAAAAGCAAAATTTCCGGAAATTCCTTTGATAGCTGGTAATGTAGCTACCGAAGAGGGAGCTAAAGATCTAAAAGAAGCTGGGGCTGATATTATTAAAGTTGGAATTGGCCCAGGTAGTGCTTGTACAACAAGAATAGTTGCTGGTGTGGGCATTCCCCAAATAACAGCAATTATGATGGCAAGAAAAGGAGCAGGTGAAGTGCCAATAATTGCCGATGGTGGCTGCCGAAATTCAGGCGATATAGTAAAAGCTTTAGCTGCTGGAGCAAATGCAGTGATGCTTGGTTCACTTTTAGCGGGTACTGATGAAGCACCTGGAAAAATTTTTTACTATCAGGGAAAAAGAGTAAAAGCCTTTCGAGGAATGGCCTCTTCTGCAGCTTATCATTCAAAATTAGAAAAAACAAAAGAACCAGCTGATTATCAGCCAGCATCAGAAGGAGTTGATTATGGTTTTGTAGATTATAAAGGTTCAGTTAATGAAATTTTAGATCACTTAGAAAAAGGTATAAGATCGGGTTTCAGTTATTGTGGAGCAAAAAATTTAAGAGAACTTTGGGAAAAAGCTGAATTTGTAAAAATCACCGAAAACGGTTTAAGAGAAAGTTATCCTCATAGCATTGGAATTTTATAATAATTTTCTGATTATTTTTTATTGTTTTTTTCGCTTGTGATATAATAGTTGTTGTTAAAAATGTCGTGGATAATTTTTGCCTTACTTTCAGCCATTACTGCTGCTTTAGTAGCTATTTTTGGTAAAATTGGCATTTCAAATTTAGACTCAACTTTAGCAACAACAATAAGAGCTATTATTATGGCTTTATTTTTAGTTGGTGCTAGTTTGTTTTTGGGAAAATTTAAGTTATTGTCAACAATTGATTCAAAAGCTTTGTTTTTTATCGTTTTAGCGGGAATAGCTGGTGCCCTTTCTTGGCTTTTTTATTTTTTAGCTTTAAAACTTGGCCCAGCATCAGGAGTTGCTGCTTTAGATAGATTAAGTGTTGTATTTGTTTTAATTTTTTCAGTTTTATTTTTAGCAGAAAAATTGACCTTTAACTCAGCTTTAGGAGCAATTTTAATTACCATCGGCGCAATTCTAATGATTCTAAAATGAATAAAAGTAAATTTCCATTGATGCTTTAAGGTATGAGTAATCTATTTTAATGCTCTCAAAAGTAAGTTTAAAATTTTTTCTAGATTTTCTTTTTTAGTTATTGAATGACCATCATCTAATTCTAACAATTGAATATCGGCAATATCCTTATATTTTTCATAAAAAAGTAATGTTTGCTCATTCGGTATAGTTTCATCGTTAGTTCCATAAATTAAAATTATTTTTTTATCTTTTAATTTTTCCGGTTTAAGAAAAATAGATGCCTGATCATAGAGATTTTTATTATTTCTATTAGGAGATCCATTAAAATATTCAGTAAAAATTGATGAAGGAATTTTTTTAATCAAAGTCCACCAATCACTAACACCATTAATTGAAACAGCAGATGTAAAAATTTCAGGATGCTCATATAAAGTCTTTAGCGATAGATAGCCACCATAACTATTACCTATTAAATGAATGTTTTTTATTTTGAAATTGTTTTTTAAGTAATTGACAACTTTTAAAACAGCCTCAGCGTCTAATTTGCCAATATTATTTTTTAAACTATTTTGATATTCTTTCCCATACCCCCAACTTCCAGGATAATCTATTTTTATTATTAAATAATTATTTTTTCTTAAGTTTTCAAGCAAGTAATCATAAACACCATAAGCAAAATATGGATGATGACCAACTGAAGTTTGCCTCATTGGACCTCCATGAAGCCAAACAATTAAATCATATTCATTTTGAGAATCAAAATTATCTGGTTTTAGTAGTACTGAGTAAATATTTTCAACATTAACAATATCTCCAGTTTTTATTTTCTGGGTTTTTAAATCTAAGTTTAAGTTTTTAAAAGTTTTATTTTTTAAATCATAAAAAGTAATTTGAGGAGGCAATTCTCCTGTTGATTTGAAAACTAAATAATCTCTCATTTGAGTAAGTTTAAATTCATAAGCAATTCCTTCGTAAATTTTAGTTGTTATTTTTGTTTGGGGGTCAAATTCATACAATGACCAAATAAGAGGGTTATCTTTATTAGCAGTGAAATAAATCTTGTTTTTTATTTTAATTACATCATCTATCAAAAAGTTTTCATCATAAAGTTTTTCTAATTTATTAAATCTTAAATCATAAATATAAACTTCTGTAAAATTATTATTTAAAGTAAAGAAAATTTGATCATTTACAAACTCAACATAACCAATAGAATTTCGGTGATTATTTATTTCTGTTAAGAGTTTTTCTGATTGATCATCAATGTTTAATAGATAAAGACTTATTTTGTTATTTTTATCATTCCTAAAGTAAATTAATTGTTTAAAATCATCAGAGATTCTAAATTTAGAGCTTTTCTGGGGAAGATTTATAGTTTGCAAAATACTTTCATCTACTATTGAAATAATAAATAATTTTTTTGAAGTAAATACTGCCAGCTTATAGTTATCAAAAACTACATCAGAAATTTTTTCTTTTATAGGCAAAACTTTTATTGTAAATGGCCATATATTTAAAAAAGTAAAATAAGATCCCGAATTTCTGACTTGGAAAATAGCTTTATTCTTATCTGGAGAATAAAAAGTGTTAAATAAATTCAATTTATGATTTTCATTTTTTATCTCAGAGCATCGTAAACTGTCAATTTCACAGAGATAATACTTATTTTGCGGTGTAGTATTAACAACTTTAACAATGAATTGATAATGATTGTAATCAGTTAAAAATTGATAGGGAACATTAAAAGCATAAGAAATATTAAAAATTAAAATCAAAATTAGCAATGTTAAAAAAAGTGCTCTCATTTTAAGATTGCTTATTCAGTAGTAATGCTGTCAAAATGTTTTTTGTCTTTAATTGCGTCCTCTTTTGTTTGATGAATTGTTCCATCTTTATGATAAAGACATTAATACAAGTTGTATATAATGACCGGTGTAAACGACCTTTCTAAAATTATTGTTTTCTTTAGTTATTTTTTCAATGTTATCAATAAAACCTTTCATTTTTAAGAATTATTCTAAATTACGACTTCCAATATCTCTTAAGATTTATAAAATCAAAATTGCTTTATAATTTTATCAATGAAGATTAAAATCATATTCATTATATCAATCTTTCTCATTTTAGTTTTTGTGTATTTTAAATTTTTTAAGCCTTTTTATTTAGGAATAAAACCAGCTTTTTTGCTGGGAAAGAAAATTGAAGAAATTGTTTCAACATCTTCAGTAAATCAACAGATAAAAGAAGAATTGCCATTAAAATTGCCTCAAAATTTTTCTATCTCTATTTTTGCTAAAAATTTAGGAAAAGCAAGAGATTTAGAGTTTGATCCTAAGGGAAGATTAATTGTTGTTAGTTTGAGTGGCAATGTTTTTGTTTTAGAAGATAAAAATCAAGATGGGATTGCTGATGAAAATAAAATTTTAATTTCTAATTTAAAAAATCCTCATAGTGTTCAGTTTTTGTGCGATAAAACTTGTAAACTTTATTTAGCAGAAGAAGACGGTGTTTATGTCTACGATTATGACCCAGAAAAAATTTTAGCTACTAATCCTCAAAAAATAGTTGATTTACCAACAGGCGGAAGACATATTACTAGGACAATTTTAATTCATAATAATAAACTTTTTATCTCTGTTGGTTCTTTTTGTGATGTTTGCTATGAAGATGATTGGCGCCGAGGAAAAATACTAGTTGCCGATTTGGACGGTAGTGATTTAAAAGAATATGCTAAAGGTTTAAGGAACTCAGTTTTTATGACAGTTCATCCAGTAACTGGTGAAATTTGGGCAACAGAAATGGGAAGAGATTGGCTTGGCGATGATTTACCACCAGATGAAATTAATATTATAAAAGAAGATAATGACTATGGTTGGCCTATTTGTTATGGAAAAAATGTTCATGATAGTGATTTTGATAAAAAAGTTTATGTCATCAATCCTTGCCAATTTAAAACTCCATCTTACATTGATATTCCAGCTCACTCAGCACCATTAGGATTAGCATTTTTTCAAGAAGAAGGTTGGCCACAAGAATATTGGTATAATCTTTTAGTTGCTTATCATGGATCTTGGAATAGAAGTAAACCAACTGGTTATAAAATAGTTAGATATAAACTTGATGAAAAAGGTAAATATTTAGGTGAAGAAGATTTTATTACAGGTTGGTTAATAGGTAATGAAGCATGGGGAAGGCCGGTTGATATTTTAATTCAGCCAGGAGTAATTTATATTTCTGATGATAAAGCCGGAGTTGTTTATAGAGTAATTTATAAAAAATAAGTCGAAATTTTATT
>JBEQAR010000008.1:18698-33323 GCA_041640295.1 bacterium | reverse complement strand
ATATCCATTATCATTAGCTTTAATTAATCCTTGACCAACATCATTCTTTAGACCACCAAATGTTTTAAAAACTTTTATTACACCATTATTATTAAAAAGCGAAAAAATAATATCGTTATCACCTTGACCAAAACTCGAAGAATAACCAGTAAGAATAATTTCATCGCCATCTAAAATTCCAGCAAATATTTTTTCATCTTTTTTACCACCAATTTTCTTTGACCAAACAGTATCAAATGTCGTCGAAGATATTCTTACCAACAGACCATCATAATTATTACCAGATTTTACTTGACCTCCCAAGATGAAATAACTGGATGAAGCAAGAATAAAATTAAAACTACTCTCATTGGTTGTACTTGAAATTTTAATAGCTTGAGGATTGCCTAAAGAATCTAATTGATACAAAACACCATTGTAATTTTGATTATTCCATTCCCAACCAACAGTTAAATATTGATTATTGTTTTTAACAACATCATTGAAATTATTATTTTTATTATTAGGAAGATAGATTTTAGCAAAACATTGCGAATTATAACGACCAACTATATTACTCTTAAAACCAAAACCATTTGCATTTTTAGCCTTAACATAATAGTAAATAGGTGTAGAAGCTGAATTATCTTGGTCAAGGTAGGTTAGTCCTGTTGTTGTAGCAAGTAATTGATAGGTAGATGTTGGTGTTGATGTTGCTTTATAAAGATAATATTCAGTGGTGGCTGCTCCTTCATCAGATATCGGTGGTTGCCAGTTAAGTTGAGTGTAGCTTTCTTGGGTTTCCCGAAAGTCCAAAGATAAAGGAAAAAGTGGTGTTGAATTCGGACTACCCATAACATAATTTGAAGGAATAGATTCTAAATCACAAAAATCGCCTGATATTTTAGTAACATAATAATAATAATTCTTTCCATTGATTAAACCAGTTCGAGTAAAACTATTTGCTGAAGTTGTTCCAATAAGTTGATATTCATCGCCAGTTGACTCATAAATTGCAAAGGAGGGCTTAGTATCTTTAGCATCACCATCTTCCCAACTAAGACTAATTTTATTGACTAAAGATTGGAGACTTAAATTATTAGGAGATATACATTGGGTTCCAGGAGATGAACAAATTCCATAACAACCACTTTCAATATTACTTCTTTTGCTTTCGCCAATTGAATTAACAGCAGTAATATAGTAATAATAAGTAGTTTTAGAAGCAGTGGATAAATCATTATAGCTAGTAGCAGTAGTCGAAGCAATAAAAATATATTGAGAAGAAGTTGCTCGATAAATATTGTAATAACTAACAGCTGAACCTTCATTAGAAAGAGGTGGTTCCCAAGTAAGACGAATACCATTAGCTAACGCTGAAGTCTGAAGTTTGCCGGGTGGTATAGGATAACCTCGGGGAGTCGCAGAAACAGTAGTAGCATAATTAGAAACACCAAATTGATTTTTTGCTTGAATAGTATATTCATAAGTTTGTCCGTTAATTAAATCTTGATGGGTAAATTTATAACTTGTGGTTGGATAAGCAGAAAAATCAAAAAGAAAGCGCCAGTTTGTTTCTCCTTGTTTACGATAATAGAGTAAATAACTATCAATTAATGAACCGCCATTATCTGTTGGTGGTTGCCAGGAAAGAATATTGGAACGATTACTAGAAGTAATTGAAAAATTAATAGGAGGAGATGGTTCTTTGCCAGGAATTAAACATCTTGATTGGCTAAAATCACTACTACCAACTTTGTTAATAGCTTTTATTTTATAACAATATTTTTGACCATTAATAACATTAGTATCTTCATAAACAAAAACATTATAAGAAGTAGAAGCAATTAAGGTATTATCTCGGTATATTTCATAATTTGTTATCTCTTCTCCGCCATTATCGTCTGGTCTAATCCAAGACAAAATAATTTTTCTATCTCTGGGAATTATTTGATTAATTATTGGTGGTTTAGGCGGAGAAGTTATTTTGACATAAACAGGAATAGTAATTGTTGGATATTGAGAATTATCGGTGGTTATTATTTGATAGCAATAAAAATTTTGTTTAGTTGAAGTGGGCCTGAGAGTAAAAATTAATTCTACTGAAGAATTGCCTGAAATTGTTGTATCAGTGGTTGTTGCTTCAACATAATTAGGACAATTTTGGGTGGTTTCTTTATACAAAAATTGGTATAAATTTATAGTTATTTTATCATCGCCCTCATTAGAAATAGCTATTTTTTGGGTAACGGCACTACCATTAGTCTTTGTCTCTAAAATAGCACTTTTGGGATTAATTTTTAGTAAAGGTGATTGGTTGAAGATACAACTAAAATTAAATGTATAAGGATTAACTTGTTGGGGATCATTATGCCAAATAAAAATAGTGGTATTAGTAGTGGTTGAAGATTTAAGACTGCGCCCATCACAAGTTAGGGTTAAGTTAGTTGTGTTGTTTGGCGCTATGGTGAATTTATTTTTATCAATTTTTAAAAAAGAATTTTGATTTGATTGGGTAATCTGATAAATATGAAGATAAGCATAACTGCTAGTATTAGAAATAGTAATTTTTGTTGAAGAGCTTTGACCAATAGTTAAAGATAAATTAGTTGGTCCTGAAACTTTTATTGAAGGATAAGCTAATTGGGTTTTAGTATATCCATATAATGATGGTGGAATAATATTTAAATCACTACCAACTTCAAATAGCTCGCTATCACCGCCATCGTTTTTAGCTAATTCTTTAAATTTTTGACATTCAAAATTAGTATTTATTTCATAACTTTTAGCTGATTTTTTAAAGGCGTAAGAATAAAAATAATTGTTATTAAAAGTATTAGCTGGATCGAGTGGTAAGATATTGATTGGTTTTTTTGTTAAGGAAAGAAAATCTATTGGGAGCCAACCTTCACCATTAATTCTTTGAACTAAATTAGTAGAAGAAGCTTGAATTAATCTCCAGGTTTTGCCTTCAAAAACAAGCGAAGATGATGTTGATTGTTTATCTTTGGGGATACTTAAAAAAATAGTTGGGGTAGCTTCATCAAAACCAGAATTAGTAAAATAAGGACCGTCTAAATCGGGTGATTTAATTTCTGAAAGATAATTAGCAATTGCTGAACTGATTGCTTGAAGATCATTGATTCTTTGAGTATCTCGAGAACATTTAATAATATCTAAAGGCTTAATAATGTTAATAACAATGCTAGAAATAATACCTAAAGAAGCTAAAATAGTTATTAATTCTATCAAAGTAAAACCTTTTTTCATTAAAGATTTTAATTTTTATAATTTCTTGAATTTATATTAAAATTATACAATAAATATAAAAATATAAAATTTGTTTTTGCCGCCATCGTCTAATGGCAAGGACACCGCTTTCTCAAGGCGGAAATACGGGTTCGACTCCCGTTGGCGGCATATTATAGATGAGATACTTAATAACTACATCAATTCCTTATGTAAATGATAAACCACATATTGGGCATCTTTATGAATTTATTTTAGCTGATATTTATGCTCGCTATTTCAGAAACGATAATGAGGTTTTCTTCCTTTCAGGAACAGATGAAAACGGCATTAAAATTGCTAAATCCGCTATTGATCAAAAGAAAGATATTAAAAACTTTGTTGATGAAAATTCTCAATTATTTTATCAATTAAAAAATGACTTTAATTTAAGTTTTGATAATTTTATTCGAACCAGTAGCGAGGAGCATAAAAAGGCTGTTTATAAATTTTGGCAATTGTGTCAAGGGGATATTTATCTTGACTACTATTCTGGTTATTATTGTTATAGCTGTGAAGCTTATTAT
Source organism: bacterium (assembly GCA_041640295.1). GTDB lineage: Bacteria > Patescibacteriota > Minisyncoccia > UBA6257 > HR35 > JANXCM01. The sequence goes on along the minus strand of JBEQAR010000008.1, from coordinate 29,529 downwards.
GATGAAGAGGATTTACCTAATTTAATTTGTCCTCTTCATAAAAAAAAATTAGAAAAAATTGAAGAAAAAAATTATTTTTTCAGACTAACCAAATATCTTGATCAAGTAAAAGAAATAATTGAAACCGATAAAGTAAAAATTTATCCTGAAGAGAAAAAATTTGAAATTTTAAATATCTTAAAAGAGGGAAAAATTAAGGATTTAAGCATCTCTCGTGATATTAAAAGAAGTTATGGTTGGGGAATTCCGGTATTAAATGATCCAACGCAGATAGTTTATGTTTGGTTTGATGCTCTTGTTAACTATCTTTCAGGATTAAATTTTGGCAATCAAAACGAAACTAATTTTAAAAAATTTTGGCAAGAGGGGGAAGTAATTCATTTTATTGGTAAAGATATTATTAAGTTTCATACTATTTATTGGTTAGCAATGCTTCTTTCAGCAAAAATTAAATTGCCCGATAAAATCGTTGTTCATTATTTTATTAATGTTAAGGGGGAGAAAATGTCGAAAACAATTGGTAATGTTATCAGCCCTAACGAATTGTTAAATTATTTTCAACCAGAAATTATTCGTGCTTACTTAGCTCACCAAACAATTTTTAATGATTGGAATTTCGATTTTCAAAATGTAATTAATTTTCAAGAAGGAATATTAAAGAAAGAATTGGGTAATCTAATTTTAAGAATATTTGGTTTAATCAAAAAGGGGGACGAAAAAATTAAGCTTAAGGAAAATTTATTAGCAGAAGAGAATCAAAAAATTTTAAATGATTTTCATCAAGCAATAAATAACTTTGAAATAAATTTGGCTTATCTTAGACTTTTTGATTTGGTTAAATTTTTAAATCAATTTATTGATCGAGAAAAAATTTGGCAAAATTTAAGCGAGGGGAATCTTTCTACTTTAATTCTTAATTTAATAGAAATTGTAAAGCTCTACCAACCATTAATGCCTGAAATTTTTAGAAATATTAAAGATAAAATGATAATCGAGAATGATTATTTTATTAATCAAAAAATAAATTTAAACCCTATCTTTAATTAATTTCTGAGTAAGTTGATAGATATCACCAGCACCCATTATCAAACAAAAATCACCCTGTCTTAAATTTTCTTTTAAAAAATTAATAGCAGAATCAAAAGATGGTAGATAGAAAACATTAGATTTATGCTTTTGAATTTCTTTTGCTAACTTTTCGGAATTAACCTTAGACATTATTGTTTTACTTTCTCGTCCAGCAACAGTATAAATATCCAAAAGAACAACATAATCAGCTAAATCAAAACTATGAATAAAATCTTGAAAAAGATAATAAGTACGATAATATTGATGAGGTTGGAAAACAATAAATAATCTTTTACTCTTAGGCAATATTTCTTTCACTGCTTGAAGAGTAGCCTTAATTTCGGTTGGATGATGCCCATAATCATCAAAAATTTTTGCTCCGTTTACGGTTCCTTTAAATTCTAATCTTCGCCAAATTCCTGAAAATTTTTTTAAAGATAGTAAAGCTAATGATTGATTAATTTTTAAAACTTGAGCTACTTTTAACGCTGCCTGTGCATTACTTAAATTGTGTTGACCAGGAACCTTAAGTTTAATTTTTCTTCCTTCTGAAGTTAGGTTATACCAAATTAAATTAATTTTATTTTCTTTAATAATACTTTTTATTCTCCTAATTAATTCTCTCACTCCGCGATCGTCTTTATTAACAATAAGATATTTTTTCTCTCCTTTGAAATTTAAAATTAATTTAGAAAAAGTTTTAAAAATATTTTCTAAATTTCGATAATAATCTAAATGTTCAGCTTCAATATTAGTAATGACTAAAACATTAGGATGATGGTTTAAAAAAGCAGCTTTGTATTCATCAGCTTCAATAATTAAATATTCACTTTTACCATAACGGAAATTAGATGCTTCACCATTAGGACCAAAATTTTTTACTTTTGAACCAATAATTACTGTGGGATCTAACCGCGCATCAATTAAAATTTGAGCGATCATAGCGGTGGTCGTGCTTTTACCATGCATACCAGCAATAGCAATAGTAAAATATTCTTTTGTTAATCTTCCCAAAGCTTGGGGGTAGCTTAAAGTTGGTATCTTGAGTCTTTTAGCTTGGATTAATTCAGGATTGTCATTTTTGACAGCTAAAGAATAAATTACCAGATCGGTTTTTTTAGATAAATTGTTTTTTCTATGCCCTAAAAAAAATTTTATTTTATCTAATTCTTCTTTAGAAAAAACATCTCGTGGATAAACCAAATCACTACCAGAAATATCTTCTCCGCGATAAAGATAGTATTTGGCTAAAGCGCTAATACCTATACCGCCAATTCCAATAAAATGGATTTTCATTTTAAAATTAATTATACAACAATGAGTTGGCGATTAAAAAAACAATTAATCTATGGTTTTATCTTTTTGATCTTGTTAGCAATTTTCATTACCGGTTTGATATTTATTTTTAAACCAAAACCAACTTGTTTTGATAATAAACAAAACCAAGGTGAAACAGGAATTGATTGTGGTGGTCCTTGTTTGCCATGTGAATTAGTAAATTTAAATTTAATTATCGAAAAACCAAAGTTAATAATTTATTCTGACAATACTTTAGATATAGTTGCTAAAATAAAAAATCCTTCAGAAAAATATGGTCTAAAAAAGTTCAGTTATAAATTTATTATTCGGGGAGATGGAGTTTTTGCTGAAATTCCTGGTGAAAGTTTTATTTTCCCATTGGAAACAAAATATTTATTAGTGGTCAATAAAAAAGTTCCTAATTTTGAAATAAAATCTATTGACTTAAATATTGATTTCAATAAAAACGATTGGGTAGAAACTGAAAAAAAAGAAACAAAGGTTGAAATGCTGAATTACCAAATTGATCAAAATAAACTTCAAGTAGAAATAATTAATAATGATAGCCTACCATATTCAAATATAGAAATAAATTTCTTGCTTCTCGACATTTTTGAAAACATTATTGCTACAGCTAAAACTAAGGTTGATTATCTTGAACCATTAGAAAGAAGAATGATTACTTTAAATCTTCCACCCGTTGGGAGCGAAGTTAATCGAGTAATTATTGTTCCTTACTATAACTTCTTTGAAGAAAATGAAAATTAATTTGGTTATCGTTTTATCGTTATTGGTTTTGATGTTTTTTTCTATCTCAACTATTTTTTCTATTGGTAAAACAGATGCTTTTGTAAAATCAATAATTATTTGGACTATTGCTTTTCTGATTCTTTTTTCATCTCTTTATATTAAATACAGCACAATTTTCCGCTATCCTCATTTTCAAATTTTCTATTTTTTAACTATTATTTTTCTTATTTTATTATTTGTTTTACCTTCTAAAGAAAGAATGTGGTTTTCTATTGGCGGCTTTGCTATTCAACCATCAGAATTTTCAAGGATTCTTATTTTAACTACTTTAACAATTTTTCTTAGCAAATATTTTAATTATCTTAAAAATAATTTATTTCTATTATTAAGTTTTTTGGTTATCTTTCCTTTTTGGTCTTTAGTCATTCTTCAACCAGACTTTGGTATGGGTTTATTAATTTTTCTTACCTGGTTCTTTTCCGTTATTATTTTTTTAAACTGGCGGCAGATATTTTTATTAATTTTAATTTTTTCACTCTTAGGTATCTTTAGTTGGCATTATGTTTTAAAAGATTATCAAAAAGAAAGAATTTTAACTTTTATCAATCCTGATAGAGATCCATTAAAAGCTGGCTATAATATTCGTCAATTAAAAATTACTGTTGGTTCAGCTGGTTTTTGGGGTAAGGGTTTTGGCAAGGGTACTCAAGCTAAATTAGGCTTTCTGCCCTCAGCAGAAACTGATTTTATTTTAGCAAGTTTAATAGAAGAAAGGGGCTTTTTAGGATTTTTAATTTATTCTTTCCTGATTTTTCTAATAATTAGAACAATATTATTTGAAAGTCAGTTTATTAAAGATTCATTGGGTCAGGTTTTTTCTAATCTTTTAGCTATTCATTTTGGTATTAAATTCTTGCTAACTACTAGCATTAATCTTGGTTTTTTTCCTATTATTGGTTTAGCAGTGCCTTTTTTAAGTTATGGAGGATCGCATTTAATCTCGGATTTTATTTTATTAGCTATTTGGCATAATTTTAGAAATAATTAAAAGTTGTTTATAATCTTATATAATATAAGATTTTTAGATTAAGTTAATATAATTTTTATAAAATGGGATTTTTATTTAAACTATCGCTAATAATTTTTATTTTAGCTGTGTTAACTTTTGGTTTTAGTTATTATCTTAAACATTATACTAACTATAATTTAAATGAAACAAGAGTTCTAAATAATACTTACTCAACAACCTCTGAAGAAATAAATAATAATCAAATTCCTCAACCAGAAATTTCAACTCAAAATCTTTTTAATCAAAATGAAGTTAAAGTATTAACGCCGGTTGATGAAAGAAAAAGATCAACAAATAATCAATCTTTATTAGAAAACATTAATGAATCTACTGCTACCCTAACCGAAGATTTAGAACCTATAGAAATTACCATTAACGCTAAAGAGTTTAGTTTTGAACCTAATATTTTTAAAGTAAAAGAAAATCAACCAGTAAAATTAATCATCAAAAATGTTGGCAATATTCCTCATAATTTAAAAATAGAAAAAGAAAATATTATTTTTCAAACATCATTGATTGCTCCGGGCGAAGAAGCAATTTTAGAATTTAAAGCACCGCTAAAGGGAGAATATGATTTTTATTGTACCTTATCGGACAACAAAATGAGGGGTATGTTTGGTAAAATGATTGTTGAATAATTGCCTCGGGTGGGATTCGAACCCACGACCTAGCGCTTATGAGACGCTCGCTCTAACCCCTGAGCTACCGAGGCATTAAATCAATTTAAATTTTTTTAGGGCTTGTTTGGCTGCATTGATTTCTGCTTCTTGCTTACTATTTCCCTCACCAACAGCAATTAATTTCTCTTCTAAATAAAGACCAATAACAAATTTTTTTTGATGTTCTGGCCCTTCGGTTCTTATTATATCATATTTAGGTAAAGATTTATATTTTTCTTGAAAATATTCCTGTAATTTACTTTTAGGGTCTTTATATAATTTTTTCTTAACAATCAATTCTAAATTTTCTGTAAGATATTTTACTACAAAATTATAAGCAGTATTTAAATCATTATCCAAAAAAATTGCTGCTACTAAAGCTTCAAAGCCATCACTTAAAATAGTCTTTAATCCTTTTTCACTAATTTTATGATTATAAAAAATAAATTTATCTAATTCTAAATTAAGCGCTACTTCTGATAATCGTTCTCTATTTACTAAGCTTGCTCTTATTAAAGTCATTTCTCCCTCAGGTAGGTTAATAAAATTAACAAAAAGATAATGAGAAATAACAAATTCAATAATAGCATCACCTAAAAATTCCAATCTTTCATTATCTTTATAGGGATGATTGGGGTGAAGATAAAGATAGCTTTTATGCGTTAATGATTCGTAAAAAATAGCTGGATTTTTAATTTTTAAACCAATTTTCTTTTCTAATTTTTCTAAATCCACCATTTATTTAGTCTTGCTTAAAATGTTTTCGTAAACTGTGGCTAAAACTCCATTAATAAATTTAGCTGTAGCTTTTGTGCCAAAATTCTTTGCCAATTCAACTGCTTCATTGATTACTACTTTATGAGGAACAGAGGGATCATTTCTTAAAAACTCATAAGTTGCTAAACGGAGAATATTTTTTTCTAATAATGGTACTTGATTGTAAGGTAATGATTTAATAGACTGCTCCAAGATGTTATCTATTTTTTCTAAATTATCCATAACTCCCTTAATTAATTCTCGTCCGAAGTCTGGTTCATCAATATCCTGTCCAAATTCTTCTAAATTTCTATTAAATATTTCCAAAGCTTTATCTTTGGGATAATGATGAAATTCCCACTCATAAAGAGATTGCATAACAATAATTCTTGACAGATGCCTGGTTGCCATCTAAGTTATGATTTTGTTTTAGATTTTTTTTCTTTTGGGGGGAGGTATTGTCTACCCTTATAAAATCCACAATTAACACAAACACGATGAGGTAATGTTAAATCACCGCAATTTTTACACTTCACCAATTTTACTGGTTTAATAATTTCTTTCTGAAATCTTCTCTTTCTTGAGCGAGAATAAGATAATCTTTTTGCTGGAACTACCATTGATTTATAAAATTATATAAAATTATATCATAAATTAATTATTCAAAAATTATAACTCCTAAATTTCAATTAATCAATAAGTTCTTCTTTTTTAAACCATAATTTTAATTCATATTCTGCTTCTTTAAGATTTCCCGAAGCGTGAATTAAGTTTTTTAAAGCTCTTTTTTCTAAATTAGCCACAATTGGTGAGTCGATAGCAAAATCACCCCTAATTGTCCCTGGTGGAGCTTTATAGGGCAATGTTGGACCGACAATTTTTCTCACTACCTCAACTGCATGATTACCCTCTAAAGCAATCTTAACAATTGGACCCGAAGACATAAAATCAATTAGCCATTTTCTTACCAATAAACCTAATTGATAAACATCATTAACTCCTAAATCTTTTTTAAGATCAAATTTCAAATTATTTTCTTCGCAGCTTCTAATAAAATTACTGCCTAAATTTTCGATCCAATTTTTATCTTTTGGATAATGTTTATCAATTAAATTTTTATTAGGCTTCACTAAACCTAAACCAATAATTCTTAATCCATTTCTTTCAAAACGGGCAATAATTTTTCCAATTAACTTTCTTTCTACGCCATCAGGTTTGATTAAGACTAAAGTTCTTTCTTTTTTGAATTGATTCAATTTATTTTTTAACATTTTTAATTTAAAAATAAAAACTGGTAATTGGTAAAGCTATAAGCCGGATTCTGTACCCCAAAGGGGCGATAATCATTTATCTCGCTTCTGGATTGCTCCAGAAGTCAAGCGGCACTCCCTGAAATGCCAGGGCACGGCCTTGCACCCAAAGATAAGAAAGCCATCTTGTAGTATTACTACTACAAGAAAAGAGGTAGCCAAATTAAGACTAATTTGACACCCTCTTACTTTTCACCTTTCCCCTATACCATTAAAAGGTACAGGGTAGTATGGTCTCTGTGGCTTTCTTAAGGATATTACTACCCTGCTGTTTTCACAGCTCTTTATAATGGGTGTCCGGACTTTCCTCCTCAAAATTAAATTTTGAGGTGATTATCCGCTTTACCAATTAATTTAAATTATAACAAATTTTATTTTTCAAATCATCAATTACTTATTCCGAACAATTTTTTATCAAGAAGAAATGAATTAATTTTATCACAATGTATAATAAAAATCTTAGTTATGTAAAAAGGGCAAGGTTAGGGCCAGCGAAACCAAATCCCCAACCCCGCCTAAGAACCTCAGGGAACTGGTTTAATTATAAACCAACAATAATAAAAATCTTTTATAATCTTTTGGCATATATACCTTAGTGTTTATTTAAAAATCTTTACTAAATTTAATGAAAAAAAGGGGCGAGCAGAGGTAAAGGAGGGACAAAACCCCCTGCTCGCCCAACGCCGGTCACATAAAGGACGACGGACCCATCGCGAGGTCCAATTTAATTATAAATTAATTAAAATTAAAAGAATCTAAATTATTCTTTAAAACCTACAAAGAATAATTTCAATCTTTCTTGAAAATCAATATTTAAAACCTTTATTTAGGAAATTTAGCTATAATAATTTGATTATAGCCAAAATTAAGAATAATTTTTCGTACCTCTTTAAAATAAAGTTTTAAATAAGAAACAAAATCTTTTTCTGCATAAACCCCATGTTTTTTTAACCACCATCTAAAAATTGGATAAAAAATCTTTAGAAAACCTTGCCAAGGATGAAAATCTAAGATAACAAAAATTCCATTTCTTTTTAATGAATTAGCTACATTTTGAATGGTTTTTTGCCATTCTTCAATCATAGACATCGAATAAGTACAAATAATTTTGTCAATTGAATTTGACGCGAATTGATAATTAGCTACATCTGCTTCGATGAACTTAACTATTGGATATTTTCGTCGAGCTATTGCTAACATTGATTGAGAATAATCAATACCGATAATTTCTTTAGGTTGTTTTTTGATTATTAAGGGCATATTTAATCCTGTTCCACAAGCTAAATCAACTACTACATCATTAGGTTGAATATCTAAATAATCTATAGCTTCTTTGCGATTAAATAAGAAAAAATTTCTAGTAAGATCGTAAAATTTTGCTTACTTACTATAAAATTTTTCTAATTTTTCTATTTCCATTCTTACAAAATTAATCTTATTACCACCTAACTTGAATAATTTTATTTTAAAATTTTCATCTATTAATCCTACTTTCAATTCTAATTTTAATAAAGTTATTATTATAAAAAGTTTTAAAATCACTTTAAGGTTTATAAAATTTAAAAGATTGATATTTAGCAAATTCAAAATTGATTAGTATTGCAATATATATAGTAATTTTTTAAAAAAATAAATAGGGGGTGGAAGTTTTGCACCTTCCACCCCCTCGGCCCCACATCGATGGGTTTTTTTCTTTTCTAAATAAAATTTTAACATAAAAAATAAAATTAAACAATATCCTAATAATGGCTTTATAATTAGAATATTTAAACAAAACAAATTAAAATAAATACAATGGAATTGGAAAAAGCAAAAAATTATTTAAAAAAACAATTTTATTATATTTCTGAAGCACTGAAAAAGAAAATTTATCAATTTATTAATTTTTTAGGAAAAATTGTTGTTACTAAAATCATCGAAGAAAAAAATGATGATTCTATTAAACTATATTTTGCTATTGATTTTGAACTTCAAAATATAAGATTATTAGCACTTGATTCTTTAGCAAATGAAATCAAAAACAACCTTCCTGAAAATATAAGAAATTATTTTTCTGTCCAAATAGATGGTGATAAAAAACATATAAAATTTATTTTTGAAATTCCTAATAATCAAGAAGAAGTTAGAAAAAATGCTCAAGAAGTTTTAGAAGAATTAAAAGAAACAATCTCTAAGCATAAACCACTAGTTAAAGATTAAAAAATTTATCTTCTTAATAATTCGCATCTTAAGTTAATCTACTATCTTAATTTACCTTTTGATAAGTTCAGTTTTTTCAAAAAATTTCTAAAATCTTTTTTTATTTCATTGTGTTTTAAAGCAAAACTAACTGTTGCCTTCAAGTAACCTATTTTACTCCCACAGTCATAACGCTGACCCTTAAATTTATATCCATAAATCGGTTTGGTCTTTAATAAGTTTTTAAGAGCATTAGCTAATCTGATTTCACCATCTTTAGCTGGTTTAAGTTTAGCGAGTTCTTGAAAAACATCTGGTTTAAGAATATACCTACCAACAATCGCTAAATTTGAAGGTGCTTTATTTATTTCTGGTTTCTCAACAATATCTCTAATCTCAAAAATATTTTCAGATATTTTAACTCCTGCAACAATTCCATATTTTTTAACTTCTTGACGAGGAACTTCTTCTAAAGCAATGACTGTATCATCATATTTATTGAAAACATCAATCATTTGTTTTAGACAAGGTATTGGACTTTCGATAATATCATCACCAAAAAGAACAGCTACTGGTTCGTTGTCAATTAAATGGGCAGCACATAGTAAAGCATGGCCATCGCCTAAAGGTTCTTTTTGGCGGACATAAGTGAAATTAGCTAAATTGGAAATAGCTCTAATTTTTTGAAAATCGTTATGATTATTTTTGGAAATTAGTTTTGACTCAATTTCTGGAGCATAATCAAAATGATCTTCAATGGCCCTCTTACCTCGACCGGTAACAAAAATAATTTCTTTGATGCCAGAATTAACAACTTCTTCAACAACATATTGAATAATTGGCTTATCAATAATCGGCAACATTTCTTTCGGCTGAGCCTTAGTTGCCGGTAAAAATCTCGTCCCCAATCCTGCCACTGGAATTATCGCCTTTTTAATCATCAGAAAGAAATTTTAAAATAAAATTCTATTTTTTAAAAATTTCCTAAGAAAAGATCGGTTAAAATTTAAATTAATAATGAGAGTCCTAATTATTATTACTCACGGTAAAATTGGCGGTGCCACAAATTCTGTTTTTTGGCTGGCTAAAGGATTAAAAGAAAAAGGTGTTAAGGTAAAAGTTGGTTTCGGTGAAGGAGAATATTTAAAAGAGAAATTAGAAAAAGAAAATATCCCCTACATAAATTTTAAGTGGCTGAAAAGAACCCACAATCCTTTAGCTAATTTATTTTTTATTTGGGAAATTAAAAAATTTTTAGACAAAGAAAAATTTGATATTGTTCATTTTAATTCAACTAATGCTTTGTTTGGTGCTATTGGCGCAAAAATCTCAAAATCAAAACCAAAGACAATCTTTACTTTTCGTGGCTTATCAATTTTAGATCCTGGTTATCAAAAATACTCGATTTTAAAAATTTTATATTTTCTAATTTTTAAATTTCTTCTTTATTTTATCGATATGCCAGTTTTTGTGTCTCAAAATAATTTCGAATGGGCTAAAAAAACAAAATTAACTAAGAAAGGGGTTGTTGTTTATAATGGCATTCCTGAACCAAAATTTTTCTCTAAAGAAGAAGCGAAAAGATTTTTCGAAGCAAAAATAAAAATCAGTTTACAAAATAAATTTATTATCGGTTCAATAGGCAGGTTGGATTATGCAAAGAACTACGAATTTTTAATAAAAGTATTTCCGGAGATTTTAAAGATTATTCCTAATGCTGTTGGTTTAATTATTGGTGATGG
>JBEQAR010000008.1:0-18688 GCA_041640295.1 bacterium | reverse complement strand
TCCTGAAAGAAAAAATTTGGAAAATCTAATTGAAAATTTAAATCTAAAAGAAAAAATATTTTTATTAGGTGAAATTAATGATGCCAGTAAATATCTAAAAGGTTTTGATTTATTTGTTTTACCTTCAAGATACGAAGGTTTATCAATAACTCTAATTGAAACTCTTTTTGCCCAAATCCCTGTTTTAGCCAGCAATGTTGGTGGTAATAAAGAAATAATCGGCGAAGATTTTGTCTATGAATTTGATAATAAAGTTGAGTTTTTGAATAAATTATTTGAAATTTTTTCTGAGAGGAAATCTCCCCAAATAAAAGAAAATTTTAAAATCGATAATACTATTAATTCTTATCTTGAGTTATATAAAGCCCTAATTTAATAATTTAATTAATTCCTTTGTGGTATTAGCCCAAGAAAATTTTTCCCCAAATTTAAGTGCATTATCGTTCATTTCCAATAAAATTTCTCTATCAAAATAAATTTTTTCTAATTTTTGTGCTAAATCATTAGGGTCATTAGGTTTAACTAAAAATCCATTAAATCCATCCTCTATAAATTCTCCAAAAGAACCGACTTTAGTTGCAATTATAGGGATGCCATAAGCTAAACCAAGGCTAATCACTCCTGATTGTGTTCCTTTTTTATAAGGTAAAATTAAAACATCGCTCTTTTCTAACAAAGAAAGGAGTTCATCGTTAGAGGTCCATTCATTTTTAAATTCAATTCCCAGTCTTTTAATTTTTTCAAGAGACTCTTTGTCTAATTCTCCTCGGCCAGCAATTATTGTTTCAATTTTTAATCCTTTCTCTTGTAAAATCTCTAATGCTTTAATAAGAACATCGATCCCTTTGTAAGGTAATATTCGTCCAAAAAATAAAATAGTTAAACTTTCTTTATTAATCTCAGGCGACTTTCTGAAATCAGGAAATAATTCTTTATAACTGCCTAAATAAACAGTTTCTATTTTTTTATTGGATAAATATTTTTTTATGTCTTCTCTAATAAACTTGCTATAGGTAATAACAATATCTGAATATTTAACAAATATCCCCTCTAAAAAAGTCGCAAATGGTGGACCTTCTTCTTTGGGATCAAAAGGGTTATCGTGAACTGCGTAAAAAATTTTATATTTTAAAAAAAATCTTGAAAAGAAGATAAAAATCAGCCAAGGGTGAAAATGAGTTGTCAACACTACTTTGGGCTTAATTTGATATAAAATTTTTAACAATTTTGAAAATCTAAAAAAAATAAATGTTTGCACTAGAAAATCTAATAAAGATGATTTGAATGTCTTAATTTTAAAAACTTTGCGATATTCATTATCGGTAAATCTATCTGCCAATTCGTTATCTTGAGAAATAATTAAATAATGAAAAAATTTGTTGGCACATAAACCATTCGATAACCCCAAAGTATCAATTGCTCCTCCACCGAATTTTTGCAAAGAAATTATTAAAAGTTTATTGTCAACAAGATTGTTTATAATCATTTTTTACCTAACAATTGTAATAAAATTGTTTATTGTTTTGCAGAGCTTTTTCAGCTGTCCATTTTTTATATTTTTCAATATTATCTTATACTCGAGTATACCCCCTGAGCTTGTTGCAGTAGGCGAGCTTAAGATATTTTTGCTATTTTTATATTTTTCAAATAAAAATCTTTGTATATTAAAAAAAGAATTATCTAAATAAAAATTGTTTTTTGCAATTGAATCAATTCTTATTTTCATTTCAAGAAAACATAGTTATAAATATCCATTGCTGAAAGAAAATCTTCATATTTAATTTCTTTTATCTCTCCATCTAATAAAATTTCGAAGGGTTTAAAGCCATATTCTTTTAATAAATCTAAAGCTTTTAATGAATTCGATAAAAATTCAGCACCCAAAATTTCCATCACAATTATTGGTGAGTTATTTTTGAAAAACTTTTCACCACCTTTTAAGATTAAATGTTCTGCACCTTCTACATCCATTTTAATAAAAGTGGGTTTTTGATGATGTGAAATATATTCATCTAAAGTAGTGGTAAATACTTCTATCTCTTCAGAAACTTTTTTATAAAACTTTTTCACATCATCAATCAAAGTAGTTGGTGCTTTACAGAACATTCTTGTACCAGTTTTATCTGCTAAAGCAATATTATTTAGATAAACATTAGGATATTTCGAAAATCTCTTTTCCAAAATATCAAAAAACTCTGGCAGAGGCTCAAATGAATGAATTTCTTTGCAAAACTCTATACCTAAAGAAGTATATAAACATTTTTCTGCGCCAATATCATAAAACACATCGTTCGAAGAAACCGTTTTTACAAAAAACCTCATGGTTATTAATTCAATTAAAGAGTTCAAATTGTAAATAAAGTTTAACAATAGATCGTGGTTATTATTAAAGTTTACAAAATCAATATCTCTGCGTTTTAAAAAAATGTTTAATTTGTTTTTAATCACAATTTGGGGGGCAAACAATAATCTTTTTATTTTCTTATGCCATCCTGGTCCTGCATATTTCGCATAATTTAAATGCTGTTTTATATTTATACTTTTCATTTTTTTATCGATAGCATTTAAAATTTGCTGTCTTTTTTGTTCTATATTTTTATTATTCAATAAAAACATAGTTAGCATCATATTTTAATTGACCTTCAAAAATTTTATTAATATCTTCTTCATGAATTACCTTTAAATCTCCTTCATTATCCAAAGAATACATTTTATATTCATTTTCTATTAAAAAATTAACAGCTTTTTTATGTAAATCATCTAATCCAAATTCCATTATAATAATTGGCTTATGTTCTTTCAACAATTTTTCTCCTCCTTTTAAAACTAAATATTCAGCTCCTTCAACATCAATTTTCATTATTGTTGGTGGTTTATGATTTTTAGTATATTCCTCTAAAGTAATAGTTGGTACTTTTATAATTTGTTCTCCTGGTTTAATATTTTGAAATATTAAAGAACTACCCCCAGAATCTCTAAATCTTTCTCTATTTATAAAATTCGCAAATCCACAACTATCTGATAAAGCAAGATTATTTAAGAATGTATTTTTAAATCTTTCTAAAAGAGCGTTCTTTTTAAGTAAATTGAAAATTCTTGGCAAAGGTTCAAAAGAATGAATTTCTCCTTTTTCTATATCAATTAATTCTTGAGCTAAAAGAGTAAAAAAACCATAACAAGCCCCGATATCATAAAAAATATCATTTTCTTTTAAGTTTTTAATAATAAATTTTGTAATTTTTAGTTCTTCTGCATATAAAGCACCAAAAAAGTATAAACCACTTGCTTGTTGATCAGCCAAATAAATATTTATTTTCCTATTAAAAAATGTTCTGGTTGTTATTTTTAAATCAATATTAAAAAAATTCTTCAAAAATATTGAGAAAGCTTTCATTAATCCTTTTTCTTTTCTTAAAAGCACTAATTTAAATTTGTTCTCAATATTTTCAAGATGTTCAATCATTTTCGGCTCTATTTTTTGAAGTTTGTTTAAAAGTTTTTCTCTTTTATTCATTTTTCAAAAATTTCTAAATATTTTTTAATCACAATTCTTATATCTAAATTATTTTTTACAAATTCTTTATTTAACTCTCCTAGCTGTTTTCTTAATTCTTCATTTTCGCACAAATTTTTTGTATATTCAATAAACTTTTCTTTAGTTAAAGCTCTTAGAATATTTTCTCCGTATTCCTCACTATAGATATCTTTAAAAATAACAACTGGTAATCCTGCTGCCATTGCTTCTAAAATTGCGTTACTAAATCCCTCTTTCTTAGATGGGAATATACAAAAATCCGCTGCTTTAAGATAAAAAGGAACTAAATTAGGAGACATATAGCCTTTATAAATAACTCTTTCTTCAGAATTCCTTCTTCTTGCTTCTTTTAAAAACTCTTCTCTTGTTTCACCATCACCTATTAAAATGATTTTAAAATTAGCTACATTTTCTAAAATTTCTAATAAAAATAAATGATTTTTATCGGGGGTAAAGCGAGCAACATAAATTGCTAATATTTCATTTATCGGAAGATCAAGTTCTTTTCTTAGTTCTTCTTTGGATTTTGTAATCTCGAAAAGCGAGCTATCTATTCCATTGGGAATAGTGATGATTTTATTTTTTAATTTAGGGAAAGTTTCCCCTAAAGAAACAGAAACAAATGAAGAAATTCCCAAAATCACATCAAAGTTGTTTAAAACTTTTTCATAAACAATTTTGACAATACCTTTTTCTGGATTTTTATAAGCGTGTCTAGAATAAATAAATTTTTTATTCCCTTTTCCTAAAATTTTTACTAACAAATAAACAAAAAAATTTGCCGGGAAATCTCTCGCCCAAATTATTCTTGCTTCTCTGTAGATTTTTCTTAAATTTTTATTAAAAATTTCAAAAAACAAAAAAAATAGATGCTTCAAGTAGTCCTTTTTACGAGGTGAATCACCAAGTTCTTTATTAGAAATAGTAATAAAGTTAATATTGTTTTTTCTTAATTCCTCTTCAAATTCGTTTGATTTTGCTAAACAAATTATCATAAAATCAAGATTGTTTTTAAGAAATTCTTTACTAATCAAAATTAACTGCTTTTCTCCGCCACCAAATCTTACTGGTGTATGGAAAATAACTACCTTAGCCATCTTTCTGCCCAAAGTTGAAAAATAAAAATATACCAAATTTTAAAATGATTTTTTAATTTATTTTCATAAAATTGATTTTTAATTTTCTTTACATATTCACAATTTAAGATTCCTGTTCTTTCTATGGCCTTTTCAGAAAAAACCTCTTCAACTAAATTTTTTAAATCTCTTTTTAGCCACTCGAATTGAGGTATACCAAACCCGTGCTTTGGTCTTTCAAATAATTCTCTCGGCAAATGTCTCGCTAATAATTTTTTCAGAATTTTCTTTCCCGAATTTTTTCTAAATTTATACTTTAAAGGTAATGGAGCTACGAATTCTAAAATTTTATGATCCAACAGCGGTTCTCTTGTTTCTAAAGCAACAGCCATACTTGCTCGATCAACTTTTGTTAAAATATCCTCGCTTAAATAATATTTAGAATCAATCAGCATCCATTGGGCAACAGGTGGAAGATTTAATAACTCTTTATTTTCAATTTGAAAATCTATTTCGTCTTTTATTTGAAAATCTTCTTTGATTAAATCATAATAATCATCCAAAAAACAACTAGAAATATAAGAAAATTTCTCAATCGCTGTTTTTTTATGAAGTAGTTTAATAAATTTTTCTATTCTATACGGATCTTCTTGTTTAATTTCTAAAATTATTTTAAATAACCAAGAAAAATTTTTATTAAAAATAAAAGGGAATTTCAAAAACATTTTATAAACCCAATATTTATCATAGCCACCAAAAAATTCATCGCCGCCATCCCCGCTTAGAATAACTTTTACTTTTGTGCGAGCTATTCTTGAAACTAAATGTGTAGGAATTGCTGAGGAATCGCCAAAGGGCTCGTCATAAATTTCTGGCAATTGAGGTATTATCTCCAAAGCTTCATTTACAGAACAAAACATTTCAGTATGATCAGTACCTAAATATTCAGCTATTTTTTTGGCCCATTGGCTTTCATCATAATCTTTTTCATAAAAACCAATAGTAAAAGTTTTCAAGGGTTGTGAGGAGTGTTTTTGTAAAATAGTGGTAACAGTTGAGGAGTCAATCCCGCCACTTAAAAAAATACCAACAGGAACATCAGAAACTAATCTTAATTTAAAAGCTTCAACCAAAATATCTTCTAATTGGTTTATTAATTCATTTTCATCAAACTTCTTTTTTTCATTGTCGAAATATTTTTCATAAATCTTCTCCAAATCCCAGTATTTGTTTTTCTGGATATTTTGATTTTTATCAATTATTAAATAACCACCCGGCTCTAATTTCCAAACATTTTGCCATATTGAGTAAGGATAAAAAATATATCCGTATCTAAAGAATAAAAACAAGCCATCTTTGCTTATTTCTTTTTTAAATTTCGGGTGTTTTAAAAAAGCCCTTGTCTCCGAAGCAAACATAAAAAGACCATCTTTGAAATAATAATAAAGAGGTTTTACTCCCATCCTATCCCTAATTAAAATTAATTTCTTTTCTCTTTTGTCCCAAATAGCAATAGCGAACATACCTCTAAACTTTTGAAGACAATTCAAACCCCACTCTTTATAAGCATAAATAATTACTTCAGTATCTGAGTTTGACTTAAATCTGTAACCTAAATTAATCAATTCTTTTTTAATTTCTTCAAAGTTATAAATTTCACCGTTAAATACAACTACAATTTCGTTTTTATCATCAATCATAGGTTGATGTCCTAAAGGAGACAAATCTAAAATTGATAATCTTCTATTGGCTAAAGCTAAACCATTATCTTTTTCTATATAATTGCCAGCATCATCAGGACCACCATGTTTTAAAGAATCCCTCATTTTAGTCAAAACATCATCCAAATCATAATCTCCTCTATAATTAAAATCCCAAAAACCTGTTATTCGGCACATAGAAAAATTAAAGATTGGGTAAGGTTTTCATCCATTCATAGGTTCTTTTTAAACCTTCTTTCATAGAAACTTTAGCTTTCCAACCTAATAATCTTTCCGCTTTTCTAGCTAAAATTTCTTCTTTATAAATCTGCCCTGGTCTATCCTCAACAAATTTTAACTCAACATTGTTGCCAGTAATCTCCATACACAATCTTGCTAAATCTAAAACAGATATTTCTTCTTCAGTTGTAATATTAATAATTTCGTTCCAGACATCTTTTTCTAAGACAGCAACAATGCCATCAACAATATCATCAACATAAGTAAAAGTCCTTGTTTGCTTTCCATCACCGTGAATTTCTATTATTTCCCCTTTCATTGCTTTTTTCAAAAAAATATAAGGTGCTAAAGCTGGCCTCATTTCTGGCCCATAAAAAGTTGCTAATCTTAAGATGTTATATTTCATACCAAAATGTTTTGCATAACCCAAGATTAGATGTTCACCAGCTAATTTTGAATGAGCATAAATTTCCGTTGGTTTAGGACAAGTATTTTCATCAGCTGGATGAGTGTCAGGATTTCCATAAACACAACATGTTGAAGCAAAGATTAAACTTTTGTTATAGACACGACATGCTTCTAAAACATTAATTGTTCCTAAAATATTAACATCCATAGTTTCTTTAGGATGCTCGCGCGCATAATTTAAATCAGCAACCGCTGCTAAATGAACAACAATATCGTTTTTTTTAACTTCATTAGCTACTTGCTCATAATTAGTAATATCTTGACCATCAGCCAAATCGAAAGTAGCTACAGAATAATTATTGTTGATTAAATTACGCACCAGCCTTTTGCCCAAAAATCCCTTTCCACCTGTTACTAAAATTTTTTTAGACATTTTTGATATTGGAAATTAATCGATCGACCTCATTAAAATTTAATAATTTTTTATATTGCTTAAATTTTAATTTATAAATAAAATTTTCAATCAAAATGTCTCTTAGAACAATCTTTGTCCAAATAAAAATTGATGGAGGCGCAAAGCTTACTATTAACCTTAAAAAATAAACAAAAATTTTCTCTAGAACGGATGCTTTCAGTTTAAGAGCTTTTTTAAAACTTTGAACAGCACCCCGTCTATCACTCAAAATCCCTTGATGTATTCCTAATCTAACATAAGAAAGAAAAAATAACTTAGAAAGAGTTGGAGTTATTCTTTCTTTATTTTCTATTAAAAATCTGTACTTATCCAAAAACTTATTATAACGCTCAATCATAATTTCACTTTTTTTTATATCATAATACGATAAAGCTCCTGAATGTCGTGTATAAAATACTAATGGTTCTTTTAAAATTTGAATCTCGTTTTCTTTTATTTTATTATTCATCTTTGCTAACTCAATTTTGCAAAAAAAATCACCATCTTCAATACCTCTCAAAGTTTCATCTAACGGCAAAATATAATTAAAAAGTTCTTTTTTGGCCATAAAACCAGGTAAACCCACTCCAACAATACCGTCTATTTTTTTCTTAACCACATTATATTGCACCACATAAGTGGTAGAGGCTAATAAATTGTTTTCTTTCATAAAATCAACTTGTCGTTCTAATTTATTAGAAAACCATCCATCGTCAGCATCTAACAAAGCAATAAATTGTCCATCTGCTAACTTAAAACCTTCATTTATAGTTGCTGCATAACCTCTATTATTTTCAAATCTCAAATATTTTAAATTTGGTATTTTTTTCTTAAAAAAATTTATTACCTCCTTAGTATCATCATTCGATCCATCATCCACAACTATCAACTCCCAATTTTTATATGTTTGATTAATAACGCTAGGAATAGAAAGGTGCTTTAAAAAATTCGCTCGATTGTAAGTTGAAAGAATAATTGAAACCAAATCTTGCATAACATAATCTAAAACAAATCTGACCAAATAATCATAGCTCTTTTTAATTTAGAAAAATAATCATCATTTAAAGGTAGTTTTTCTGCTAATTCTCTATAACATTCTTTAAAAGTATTTTTCGTAAGCTTAATTTCATCAACAATTTTCCATAACTTCTCATTCATCTCTATACCGGTAGCTTCTTTTTGAAGATTCTTAAAATAATTACTTGCTCTATCATGCCAAATAATAGGATGACCGCTTACAATATGATATCCCAAATGATCACAAATCTTTTTAAAAAATATTCCCGCCCAAATATCATCAAATCGATCATAGGGGTATTTATTACCCCTTTCATCTTCTCCCATTAAAAGAAAATATAAAGCTGGAACCGCCTCTTTCTTAAAAGCCAAATTCATACCACACATTGTGAAATACTTTCCTTGTGGTATTAGTTTATCAATAAAATATTCTTCAATAGTCATATTGAAATTTAGTATTTGGTTAATAGAATCTAAATCAGGAATATTCGCCCATAAACCATGATTTAAAATTACATTTAATCCATTGAAAATTTTTTTGTTTTTTATACTTTCATTCTTGTAAGGATATCCTCTTGATCTAATTTTCAAAACAGTCGGTTCCCATTTTTCTTCTTCCAATTCCAGAGTTACAGAATTTAATCTTTTTATAATTAAATCGAAATAATCGTAATCATAGAAAGATAAATATTTATTTATAGGGTAGCAGTCGTCATCTAAAGTAACAATAATATCAAAACCCATTTTATAAGCCTTTAAAAACCCAAAAGATCTAATGGATGAATTTCGTCGTGGAATTATCCATTCATCTTTGCCTAAATCTTTTTTAAAATCTTCCCAGCTATAATGAAAAAGATTGAAATCTTTTTCGCCTAAATCAAAAGTAACGGTTGGATTATCTTCAACTATAAAACAAGTTAATCGGTGTTTTTTAATTTCTTCATCCCACTCTTGCAAAAATCGTTTTATACTATTTTCTCTAATTGTTGGAATAACCAAAGCAATTTTCATTAATTATATTTTACCTTAATTTTATATAATTAAATATTTATCTTATTATTTATAATTCTTATATTATAATAAATTTAAATTAAAATTACTATATGGTTAACTATATGATTAAAAAAATAGCATTATTTTTGCCAGATATTTTAAGAAAAAGAGGTGGTGGATCTTCCACTTATATTTATAATTTAAGATTAGGCATTGAAAAAATTGCTGATAAAATATCGGAGGATATTTTTCGTATAGAAAATTTAGAAATTAATTTTATACATTGTGGCATAAAAGAAAGCTTAGAAGAGGTTTCTAAAGATATTGCTTACTTAAGTAAATATCAGAAGCTTTATATTTTTTTAAAAAACCTAGCTTCGCAAAATCCTATTATTTATGTAAATTTTTTATTGTTTTATAGGTTAAGGAAATTATTGAATAAAAATTTATCTTTTCTTAAAATATGCGATGTTATCAATTTTCAAGACCCATTTTCTTTATATTTCACGAAAAAGAAACTTAAAAATAAAAAAATAAAAATGAATCTTACCATTCATTCACCAGATGATCCTGTTGTCGAAATAAAAAATGCATCCTATTTTTATTCAAAAGATAATCTATTTTCTAAACTTTTACATCATATCTACCCATTCAAAGTCTTACAGAGAATAAGTAATCAAGGTATTGCTTTTGCTGATTATTTAATCTATCCGACTAAAGAAGCCATAGATGTACATTTTAATACAATACCACTTATTAAAACAATATATTCAGAAAATCATAATAAATTTCTCTATTGTATAACTGGTTGTCCTCCATTAAAAAATGAAAAATCTCGTGAAGAAATAAGAAGTATGTTGGGATTTAAAAAAGATGACTTTGTTATTTTATTTATAGGAAGACATAATGAATACAAGGGATTTGATATTCTTTTAGAAGCAGTAATTGAACTTAGAAAAAAATATAGAGATATATATCTTGTAAGCGCCGGTAAGGGTCCTTTATCTGAAAAACATGCTAATTATCAAGAATTTTGGAAATATTTAGGATTTGTAGAAAATGTTGGTGATTTAATAAACGCAGCGGATGTTCATTGCATCCCAAACAGAGAAAGTTATTTTGACATAGGTTTAGTAGAATCTTTATCCATTGGAACGCCAATAATTACTACCTATACCGGTGGCCACAAGTTTTTTAAAGATAAATCAAGGGGGTTGGTGGTTATAAATCCTAACAAAGAAGAATTAATAAAAGCTATAGAATATTTAAAAAATATACCTGAGGGCTTAAAAGAGATTATGAAGGAAGAAAACAAAAAATTTTATCAACAGAATTTTACTTTGGAAAATTTCGCTTTAAATTATATTTCCACTTTAAAAAAACCATAAAAGATTAAACAACATTTTATTAAAACAATTTTCTTTTTAAAAATAAAAGGCTTTTATAGAATTTAGGGAAAAAGGTTAAAAGATATTGTAAATAAGTTCTGAGTTTTAATGGTTTTATTTTGATACTTTCTAAAAAATACTTTCTGGCTTTATTATAATCTCTATCTAAAAGATAACAGGTTCCGAGTGTTTTCAGAAAATAAAATTTTAAGTGAATGCACCTGCTAACACTATCTTGGTGTTTCTGAAAAAGATATTCAAGATCGGGTATCCATTTTATCCAAAAATTTTTTTACTTAAACTCTCTTGGGATTCATAATAATTAACCAATGGAATTGGCAGAAAATAGATGTCAAAATTTTTAATCAATCTTATATAGAAATCCAAATCAACTGCTGCTTTTAATTTTGTGTCAAAATTACCTACCGAGTCAAAAACTTCTCTTCTAAGAATAATAGTACTAGGACTTATTATTCCTTTAGTTTTAAAAAAATTACACCAATTTTCTTTTTTTATTATTCCTTTATGTGTTTTAAAAAGTTTCTTTTTATTGCCATTCTCAAAAATCCTAAAAGACCAGCAAGTAACCAATCCTACTGATAAATGTTTTGTAAATACTTTAAGTTGCTTTTCTAATTTTCTGGGTAACCATTCGTCATCAGATTCTAAAAAAGCAATATATTCACCGCTGGCTATTGATAAACCTTTATTTAAAGCCGAAAATAAGCCTCGATTTTCTTGGTAAATATATTGCACCCTTAAATCATTTACTTGAAAATGTTTAACCACTTCTCTAGTATTATCTTCTGAGCCATCATCTACTATAATCAATTCAAGATCTTTATAAGTTTGATTTAAAACACTTTTAATAGCCTTGGCTAATAAATTCGCTCTGTTATAAGTTGGGATTATTATTGAAACTTTTGTATTCATTTTTGTTACAAATTGTATAAAACTCCTATTCCTGCCCAACCTTGTTTTCTATTTTTAATAAATTCTTTATAAGGATAATTATCTTTTATTTCTTGCCAAAATCTCCAAACTTCTACTTCTAAGTAATCTATATGACGAACTATATCATGAAAAGCAATCACTCCTCCCCTCCTTACTAAAGGACTATACATTTCAAAATCTTTTTTAACTCCTTCATAACTGTGATCACCGTCGATAAAAAGAAAATCCAATTGATTGCCATTTAAAAGTTTTTTCACTTCTTCTAAGCTTTCTTGTTGATGTGAGTCTTTTCTTAAAAGAAATAATTTTTGGTTTTGTTTAGTAAAAGCTTGATAAATTGGGACTTTCCATTCGGGATAGCCTGGATATCCTGTGCCATAAGAACCTTCTGGTAAATCCATGGAGATTATTATTGCATCTCCTTTGGCTAATTTACAAAAACAAAACAAAGTCCCGCCGTATGCTGTTCCAATTTCCATGATATATTTAGGATTAAGTTCTTGTAAGAGGTTTTAAAAGCTCTAAAAATTCTTCTTTGATTTGCCATGGTTTAACTAAACCAGAATAAAAATTCCAAGAAAAATTGAGAATTTCTTCAGAGTTATTGGAATTAAATTCTTTTAGTTTTTGAATAACTTTTTGAGGATTTTTTCTTGCTTTATTTTCTCCCAATTTTTGTCTTAAAAAATTTATCTTATTAAATGGCCACTTTATAGCTTTAATCAAAAAAACTTTTAATCCGTAATTTTTCAAAATAAAAAATGATTTTTTAATTAATCTAATCATAAAATAAATTAAATATTATTTATAAAATCACTATACCACTTTATACTCTTTATTATACCATTTTTTATATCCATTGTTGGCTGATAATCTAGAATTTTCTTTGCTTTATTTATATTGGCAATATATTTAACAACTTCACCGGTTCGATTTTTCTTTAAGATAATTTTTGATTTTGAATTTAAATTTTTAATAATTAACTTAGCAACATCTAAAACTTTTATTCCTTTACCCGTAGCAATATTGAAAACATTGTTTTTAGCTTTTAAAAATTTTTTGATAACAAGTAAAACGCCATTGACAGCATCATCAATATAGGTGAAATCTAACACCTTTTCCTTTCCATAAATAATTAAGTTTTTATTTTGTTTAGCTAATTTTATAAATAAAGGCACAACCCGGTCACTATT
The DNA here is from genome assembly GCA_041640295.1 of bacterium. Taxonomy (GTDB): domain Bacteria; phylum Patescibacteriota; class Minisyncoccia; order UBA6257; family HR35; genus JANXCM01. The sequence continues at coordinate 5,730 of JBEQAR010000008.1, read as the reverse complement.
ATCATACATACCATAGACATTAGAAAATCTTATAATTACAAAATCAATTTCGTAACATTTTTTGTAAGCTCTTATCAAAACTTCACCACTTAATTTAGAAGCAGAATAAGGGCTTTCAATAAATTCAAGCTTAATATTTTCTTCCTTATGAACTACTTTCGGTGAATTACCATAAATTTCTCTTGATGAAGCAAAAATTATATTTTTTATTTTATTCAATCTGGCAAATTCTAAAATATTGAAAGTGGTTATGATATTATCAAGAGCTAAATTAGGATCTAAAACTAAATTATAAACTCTGGCATTAGCAGCTAAATGAATAATTAAATCTATGTTTTTTGGTAATTTTTTAAAAACTAAATTTTTGTTTCTTAAATCTAAATGGATAGTTCTTTTTTCTATTTCTTTATCCCATTTATTTTTCTTCCAATCAACACCTATAAATTCATAACCATTTTCTAATAATCTTTGGCATAATCTCGTCCCAATTGTCCCACTGCTACCGGTTACTAAAATTTTTTTGAACCTCATTTAGCTTCTATTGTTTAGCCAATTTTGCCTTAGTTTTTTAATTAGTCCTTGTTTTTTGAGTAATTTAAGATTAATTTTTTCAATAGCACCGAAAAGTTCTGGTTTGAGTTTAAGTTTTTTAAATAAGGTAATTAAACTATTCACTTCTTTTGGTAAGCATTTACCGCCAAATCCCCGGAAGCCTTCGTAAAAAACTTTAAAATGAGTTTTACCCAGCCGCGGTTCATTTTCTAAAATTTCTCTTACTTCTTCATAATCAATTTTCATTTTTTCTGCTAAATCATAAATTTGATTAGCAAAAATCACTTTTAGAGCTAAGAAGCCATTAATTGCCATTTTTGCTAATTCTGATGATTTTGTTTCAACAACCTTGGTGTAAGGCGCTTGGGGAAGTAAATGTAAAATTTTCTTAGCTAAATTTTTGTCTTTTTTATTAACATAACCAACTAATTGAAGTGAAGGATTGATAAAATCTTGATAGGGATATTTCTCTCTTAAAAATTCTGGATTATGAAAAAATTTATGTTTTTTATATTTTTTCTGAAAATATTCGGTTGTTCCAGGTAAAACTGTTGATTTAATGACGAAAATCTTTGACTTTCTAAAATATTTAATGTTTTCTTCAAGAGCTGATAAGTCGTAGCCAGTTTTAGAATTATAAGGAGTTGGTAAACATAAAAAAAATAATATCGGCTTTGTCAACCTCTTCTAAACTTCCAATATTTTTGAATTTGTCATAACCATAAACAGGATAACCCTTCTTTTTTAACCAGTCAAATAAAGTTCCACCAACTATTCCTAAACCAATAACCCCGATTTTTGTTTTCATTGTTTATTAATTTTAACATAAAAAAAGTTAAATGGATTTTTTGATCTGTTGAATTTTTGAATTTTAAGATTTAATTTGATGAGTAAACCATTCGACTGTTTTGAGGAGGCCTTCGTCTAAAGATGTTTTTGGTTGCCAGCCGAGTTCTTTTTTGGCTTTAGAAAAATCAAGGCAACTTCTTCTCTGTTCTCCTGGTTTAGCTGAACCATGAATTTCTTTGCAACTTGAACCAGTTAATTTTTTCAATTTTCTAAAAATTGTATTAATGTTTGTTTCTTTACAAGTGCCAATATTATAAACACCAACTTTATCTTTCTTCCTGTCTGCCGAACAGGCAAGCATAGCTAAAATGAAAGCATCAACAACATCTTCAACATAAACAAAATCGCGAGTTTGCTTACCATCACCATTGATTATTGGTTGCTTGCCGCTTAATATTTTATCACAAAAAATTGCCACAACTCCTGCTTCGCCTTTTGAATTCTGTCTTGGCCCATAAACATTAGCTAATCTTAAAGCAGTATAAGAAAGTCCATAAACTTGATAGTAATAATTTAGATATTTTTCAACTATTAATTTTTCAATTCCATAAGGAGAGACGGGAAATTCAGGATAATTTTCTGGTGTTGGAATAATTTTGGCGTCACCATAAATTGCACCACCTGTAGAAGCGAAGATGAATTTCGCGAACTCATGCGAACCTTCTCGCGAACTAATGCGAACATTTTTGTCAGTCGTGAACCCATGTGACTTTTTAGCAAAATATAATTTGACAAAATTTTCAATAAGATTTAAAGAGCCGAGAATGTTGATTTTAGCACTTTCGAATGGATCTTCAACTGATTTACGGACATCAATTTGAGCTGCTAAATGAAAAACAATTTCTGGTTTTTCTTTTTTAAAAATTTCGAAAATTTTTGGTGAGCGAATGTCAATTTTATAAAATTTTGCTTTTGGGTTTAAATTTTCTTTTTTACCAGTTGAAAGATTATCAATAACAATAACTTTATAACCTTCGTTAATTAATCTATCAACTAAATGGGAGCCAATGAACCCAGCGCCACCTGTAACAATGATTTTGATCATCTTTTCTCAATTTCTTAAAAAAATCACCTCTTCCAAGCTTTGACAAATTCCTCGAATGAAATATCCACTTTGCCTTACTTTTGAATAACCAAACTTACTTAAAATTTTTATAATTTCAACTCCGGAAAGAAATGGCAATCTCGTCATTAAACTTTAATAGTAGTAATAGTTAATTCTTCCAAGTTCAATTTCTTAATCAAATTTTTATTTTTCTTTTCTTCTAAAATTAGCTTTATAACTTCTCTAATATTTTTCAATACTTCATCAAGAGTTCTTCCTTGGGTGTAACAACCAGGAAGAATTGGACATTCGGCAACATAATAACCATCTTTTCCTTTTTCTATTATTATTGGCAAAAATTTATCTTTTTTTCTCATAATTTTGTTTTTAATATTTTAGTTATATGTTTAATTATAGCATAAACTTTTTGTGTTCGTTATTAAATTTTTTATTTAACAATGATTTCCTCTTTCTCAGATAAGATTATTAGTTTGTTTTTAAATTTCTTACTTTTTGGAGTTAATTTATGTGCCTCAAGAAAAAGTTTTAAAATACTATTTACATTTTCAACTGTTTGGTTAACTAAATTTAAAACTATTATCGAAACTTTTTTATTGAATAAAAAATAATATGTTTCGCTATAATCTTTATCAAATGTTATTATGGTTCTTTTTTCTTTAATTGCTAATTTCACAACCTCTTCATCTGTTAATCTTCTTATCTTCTCTTCAATTAAACTTTTAACATTAAACCCCTGTAAACGAAGAAATTTTGCTGTTTTAGGTGAAATATTTTCATTTAATAAAAATTTCATTTAGAAATTGGGAGGGGGCGAACAATTTCACGATTTAACCTTTGTTGAGCATATTTTATAGCCGAAATAACATCTTTTTTAGTAAGTTTAGGGTAGGCTTCAATTATTTTTTCAATGGTGTAACCTTGGGATAACAAATTTAAAATCAAAGAAACAGAGATACGAGTTCCTTTAATTACTGGTTTGCCCATTAAAATTCTAGGATTAATCTCTATTCTTTTTGTGCTCATTTATTTTTACATTTACTTTTTAATTTTGACCGAATTAATTATAACATATCTTTCTTACTCTAAAAAATGTGTTTTTATCAAGTTCAAATTATTTATTAAATTCAATCAAGTTCTTTCTCAAAATATCATGAGTGCCTATGCGTCTTAAAATACAAATCTTTAAAGGACCATAACTTTTTTTGTTTTATATCTCTATCTGCCTGTTTTTCTTTTTTCTGCCATTCTTTTGTCCAAAACCAAAACTGATCTTTATCAATTAATTTAAAAATATTCAACAATCTCTGATATTCTTTTTTTTGAAATAACAACAAATTCTTTTTCTTTTAATAAATTTTTAGGAATATTGATTGTTGTCATTAGGTTAATTATAACATAATTTTCTGCTTTTAAACCTTCTAAAGCACATTTCAAACTTTGAACAAAATTTTGATTTTTCATAAACTTTAATAATTCCCGGTTAATTTTTTAAATTCAGCCATTAAAACTTTCGTTATTTCGCCAACTTTGCCGTTACCTATTTTTATTTTATCAATTTTTACAATAGGGAGAATTTCTTTATTGGTTGCAGTTATAAAGGCTTCTTTAAACTTTTTTATTTCTCCAAAATTAATATCTCGCTCTAAAACAGAAATTTTTAGTTTTTTAGCCAATTGAAAAACAACTTTTCTCGTAATACCTTCTAAAATTTTATCTTTTGGTGGAGTAATTAATTTTTTATTTATCACCGCAAAAAAGTTTGAAGTTGTACATTCTAAAATTTTTCCGTCTTTACTGATTAATAGAACTTCAATTGCGCCTTTTCTTTTTGCTTCTTGTAAAAATTTTATGCCTTCGGTGTAAACAATTGTTTTTGCTTGAGGAAGAATTCTTTCGGAAATTTTAGTAATTAATTTACCACCTTTGGTGTAAAGATATTCAGGAAGTTTTTTAATCGGTGTAATAATAACAATTAAATTTGGTTTTGATGGTGTTAAAAAATCTTTAGCTTCTCCGCCAGTTAGATAAATTCTTATATTGGCTTCTTTCAATTTATTTTTTTCCAAAGTTTTTAAAACAATTTTCCTTAATGAATTTAAACTATAATTATGCTTTAAGCCAATTAATTTTGCTGAATTTAAAAGTCTTTTTAAATGTTCATTCAAATAAAATGGTTTTCCATTATAAGTTCTCAAAAAATCAAAGACCGCATAACCCCGCGAAAAACCTAAATCAAAAACTGAAATTTTTGCTCGTTTTTCTGGAACAAATTTCCCGTTAATATAAAAGAAATTTACCATTAAATAATTGATTGGTTTCTAATAATGTATTATAATTGTTGTTATGAATGTGAGAGCTGTTAATGTATACTAAAAGCAAAAATAATGTTATATTACAATTATAAGAACTTTATCGCAACCTTCAATTAGAAAATAAAAATTTTAAATAAATAATTAAATGGTCGTAAAAATTTAAATAGGTCGTAATTAATAAAAAATAATTTAGAAAAATGAAAAAAAATTTAATAATTTTAATCTTTAGCTTATTTTTTGTCACTACTTATATTCTTGCTCAAGAAATAATTACTCCCACTCCTGATATAAATATAAAAACAGAGATAAAAGAAAAAAGAAAAATTTTAAGAAATAAAATTAAAGAATTAAGAAAAGAATCCAAAGAAGAGATAAAAGAAATCAAAGAAGCAATTGCAATTTCTCCAAAAATAAGATTATGTATTGCTCAAAATATAAGAAACCTTAATAAAGATATTCAAAAACAAAGAAGAGAGTTAGCAAGTAATTATAGAGAAAAATTAAAATCAGTAACAACTGATGAAGAAAGGGAGAATTTAAGAAAAGAATATTTAAGTCAATTAAGAGATATTAATAGAAAATTTAATGAAGAAGTGAGAAAAATAAGATCAATCTGCCGACGTGAAATTGGCTCACCAACATCAACTCCATCTACATCAACAACATCTACATCAACCACCTCTATAGAAAACACAACAGAATCGAAGGTAGTAATAAAAGTAATTGATGGTGGTTTTGAACCAAATATAGTAGAAATTAAAAAAGGTGATGAAGTAGAATGGATTAATTCTTCTTCAAAACCAGTTTGGCCAGCTTCTGATATTCATCCTACCCATAAACTTTATCCAAATTCTAGTATTGAAAAATGCGGTACTGATGAAGAAAAAAATATTTTTGATGCTTGTAGAGGTATTGAGCCTAATGAAAAATGGAGTTTTACTTTTAATGAAG
>JBEQAR010000007.1:0-42686 GCA_041640295.1 bacterium | reverse complement strand
TCAAGGTGATAACGATATTATTTTTTCGCTTTTTAATAATAATGGTGTAATAAAAGTTTTTAAAACATTTGGTGGTCTAAAGAATGATGTTGGTCAAGGATTAATTAAAGCTAATGATAATGGATATATTATTGTAGGTTATAGCAATTCTTTTCGAAAAGATTATGATGTGATTTTAATTAAAGTAGATAGAGAAGGAAAATTAATTTGGCAAAAAATTTATGATAGTGGTGGTAATGATTTTGGTATGGCAATCGCGACCTCCTCTTCTGGTTATTTAATTTTTGGCTATAGTCAATTTGATGCTAACCATTACGACCCTTTTGCTATTGCAATTGATAATCAAGGTCAAATTCTTTGGCAAAAAAGATATTCAGCTGGTGGTGATGACTATCTTTATAAGGTTAAAAAAGATTACGATGGTAATTATATTATTATCGGTAAATCAAATTCATATAATAATCTAAATTATGACGGTTTGGTAATGAAAATTAATTCGACAACAGGCGAGATAATTTTTGCTAAAAATATTGGTTGGTATAATAATGATAATTTTTATGGTTTAGAAATATCTTCTAATGATTATTATTTCATAGTTGGTAATTCTCATTATTTTACAACGGGTCCATCTTCTTATAGACAATTAGCACTAAATATTAGTTCAAGTAGTGATCCAGTCTTTAATATATTTAACAAAGGTAATATCCAACAAAAATTTTTAATTAATATTATCAGTCCATCAGCTTTATCATCTAATTTTTTCCATTATTCATCGAATTTAAAAATCAATTCACCCGATATTCAAGTTTTAAATTATAGTTTAAATTTCGTTTCCAAAATTTTACCTGATTATGAAAATTTAGTTAATGTTTGTAATGTGAATGATTTATTTAAAAAATCTGTTTTTACAGAACTTAATTTAATAGATAAAAGATATACTCTTTTTTCAAGATCGGGTGCTAATTATAACTATCTCTCTATTGATAATTTTTTGGATTATTTAAGAAGTCTTTTTAGTTTTCTTGTATATATTTACCGGGCTACTTCATCTGATAATTATAATTACATACCAAATATTTCTGGCAATTATGCAACTGATACTAGTCCTTTATCTGGTAAAAATTGTTATCGAAGTGATTTGCGTTTATTTTTCTTAGTTAGTAATTTTTCCAATGAATTTTGTTCAGCAACAACATCTGATAAATTACGACCAACACCTCCTGTAGATTTAAGCATTTCGACTGGTTCATTATCTATTGTACTTGAATGGCAACTTCCTCAATATAATGGTGGTGAGAATATTCAGTATTATAAAATTTATAGATCAACCTCAACTAATGAGATAAATAATTTTATTCTTATTGCTGCAACAACAGCTACTTCTTATACTGATAATTCGGTAAGTGAAGGAATTAATTATTGTTATTATGTTACCGCACTTAATTCAATTGGCGAAAGTGATAAAAGCTTAGTTAAGTGTCAAGCATTGTTTTCGGGTGTATTGTCAACCATTTCTCCTAATCTTAGTTATACTTCCGATTCAGGAATTCAACTAATTTGGAATGGTGTAAGCGGTGTTAATTATTATGTTGTCTATCGGAATGGAATCAAGATTGTTACCACTACCGCTACTTCTTATATTGATTACAATTACGAAAGTAAAACTAATAATAACTATCTCATAGAAGCAATAAATAATCAAAGTACCTTAATAACTTCAGGTAATAACTCTATTGGTTTTTATTTTAAATTGCCGCCTCAAAATGTAAGGTATACTTTAGGGAATAATTCTATTACTCTTAATTGGGCTTCAGCTGGTGAAAGCGGATTGTTAAATTATTCAATTTATCGAAAAATTAAAGGAAGTAGTTATGGTAATTCACCATATGCAACAACAAATACATCTACTCTTTCTTTTACTGATAATAATCTTTTAGCTGGCGAAAGTTATTGTTATGTGGTTAAAGCTAATTATCCTAATGGAGAAAGTTTACCAAGTAATGAAATTTGTACAACTGCTCTGACACTACCCCAACCAAGTTTTTCAATTAGACAAACCGGAACTTTTGGTGCTTGGTTAGTAATTGATAAAATTGAAAATTATTCCTCCAAAGCTGGTTTTGGTAAAATAAAAGAATACCGAATTTATAGAGCAACTTCAAGTAATTATATTTTACTTGCTACCAATTCACCAGACAATTTAAATTATATTGATTTAATGAGTTTAGCAACCTCTGCAACTTATACAATTTCAGCAATTAATGAGATAGGTGAAGGAACATCAACGCCGATTGATGGTGTTGGTGATAAGTATAATAAACAAGCAAAATTTAAGTATTATAAAATTACTACTGATAATCAAATTTTTGAGATAGGAGAAACTTTTACTAGTACCCTCTTGGGTAGCAAAGAAACAGGTAAAAAAGCAAGAAATTATGCTATTTATATTGAAGTAATTGATCCTCCCAAGTTTATTAATGTTGTTGATATTAATGCTAGTACGAATAATAATCAAGATAAAATAAAAGAATATAAATTTATTTGCGATAATAGAAGTTATAATCTCCAAAAAGGAGTCAACAATAGACTATATAACTTAAATTTAATTTGCTCAAAAATGTTTATTATTCTTAAGTGGGATCCCAACTTAGCCGAAAACCAAATACCAATAATAACAATTAATAATATAACTATCAATCAATGAAACGAGGATTTACTATAATCGAAATCTTAGTTATTCTTGCGATTATTGCTCTTTTAGTGACTATAGTTTTAGTTTTTTTGAATCCAATTGAAATGTCTAAAAGAAATCGTGATTTACAACGAGTTAAAGATTTACAAGCGCTTTCTTTGGCAATTAATAATTATTTAACATCAGCTACTCAAATAGATTTAGATGGTCCATTTTATGATTTATCAGGTTGGGATGAAGAAAATCCCTCAATATATATTTCTTTGCCTAGCGAATTAAATTTTACTTTTTCGACAATTACTGATTATTATGGTAGAGAATGGAGAATTATCCAAAATTCACCATCAACTAACTTATATAACAATAATGGCGAAGGTTGGTTACCAATTAATTTTAGCGAAAATAACATTAGTCTACCAATGCTACCAGTCGATCCTCTAAATAATATTGATGTTAATAATTCTAATAAAAATTATTTTTATAGCTATGTTTTTCGAAGGGAAACGAATGAATTTGAACTAAATGCTAAGTTTGAATCTAAATCTTTTGCTAAACAAGCTGAAGATGATGGCGGAAGCGATAAAGAAATTTTTGAAATTGGTAATAATAAATGTTTAATTGCCTTTGGAAGTTCTTCAGCTTTATATGGAACAACAACCATTACTGAATGTTCTTCAGCCAAATTAGACACTGGTTTACTTGTAGGTAATATAACGGGAGGAGATATTTGTTGGAATAAATTATTTGATTATTATCCAACCAGAAATTATATTTATCGGAATAATATAGGCGACTATTTAGTCATTGGTAATAATTATCTTTCTTCACCAACAACATCTATCTATCTTTCATTTTTTGATAAATTCGGCAATTTTAAATTTACTAAAGCAATCTATTTTAATACTGCAACCCCAATGAATTTTAATTATGTTCACCAAACAAAAAATGGTGATTATATATTAGCCTTAAGTCTCAATGGTTCGACTATTCAGGCATCTTTAGTTATGAAATTAAACAATAGTTTAACTCCCCAATGGATAAAATATTATTGTCATCTACCAAGTAATTGTACTGCAAAGGAAGAATCAATTTATGTTGTCGATGATATTAATGGTAATATTAATTTAGTTAGAAATACAGGAAATTCTGCTGGTTTTCAAATTATTAATGTTTCTAGCTCGAATGGTGATATTCTAGGAGGTGGTGATTATTATTATCAAATAACATTTGGTAGATTATATGCAGGCAATAGAACAAATGATAGTGGTTTTGTTTTATTAGGTACCGAAGGTGTAGCTACTTCTCCACCAGCTTTTTTAGCAAAACTTGATAGTCAAAATAATTTTGAGTGGATTAAAAAATATAACAGCTTAGGTATGAGTTCGCACTATCAAATTAATTCGCCACGGCAAATTTTTGTTTTCCAGACTAATGATGGCGGTTATTTGTTTAATGCAATGTATGATATTGATTTAAATGCAACAAGTTATATTTTTGCTAAAGTTGATTATCAAGGAAGATTAGAATGGATTAAAAAATATAATGGCGATTGGTCAAAAATCAATGTTCGAAAAATTTTTCAAGATAAGCAAGATAATTATTGGTTAGTTGTTAATAGTAGTAGTGAAAATTATTTAATTAAATTAGATAGTTCTTTTAATAAAATTAGTGAATACAAAATTACACCTTATGCATCTAATGATAACTTGATTTTTAATAATTTTTATCAATTATTTGACAATAGTTATCTTCTGGTTGGTAATTTTGTAGATTCATCAGATTTTTTGGTTTGGTTTTTTAAAGACAGTTGGGCAAAAGGAGGACAGCTTGAAGAAATATCTTTACCCAAGAGTAAATATTATTTTAACCCTATTAAATTTATTTCTGAAAAAAATTTATTTTATCTAAAAAACAACCTTTATAATATTACTTCAACAAATCTATTTTCTTTTAGTGATAGTTCTTCAACCGTAACTGATATTACGATTGGAACTTCGTCTTATACTATTAATAGTTATGCCTTATCATTTACGCAGAAGTTAATTCAACTCAAGGAGACAATTTTAGTTAATCAATGCGATAATTATTTCTCAAAAAGTGTTGTTAAAGGTAGAGTAATTGAAAAATTAATTAAAGCACAAAATAACTATTTGGCTGTTGGTCGCGATTTAACAACTAATGTTTCTTCTTTTTGGATAGCTAAATTTAGTACTTCAGGTGATATTGTTTCTTCTTCCACTATCAAAATTAGTGATGAAAATTCTCATCAATTCAATTCTGTTATTCAAGATGGAAATAATTTTGTTGCTGTGGGTAAATATTATCAAGAAGGTAATCCAGATTCAAGCTGGGGCTATATTGCTAAATTTAATAATTCACTTGTATTAATTAATTCATCTTCTTTAAGTTTTGGTTCAGAATTAAATGATGTTAATAATGATAATAGTTATTATATAGGAGTAGGAAGAGACCTTTCTTCTGAACCCAAAGCTTTATTAGTAAAATTCAATTCTTCATCTTTAGCAATAGTAGCCTCTTCAACTTATAGCGAAAAGAGTGAATTTAATACAATTCTCGTTGATAAAGATAAAAATTATCTTGTTGGTGGTCAAATCAATAACCAGGCTTATTTAGTGAAAATAAATAGCACAACCTTAGCAACTGAATGGCAAAAAAAATATTACTTAAAATTGGGTAATGAAAGGATAGTTAAAATAATTTTTGATCAAGATAATAATATTATTACCTTAAGTAATTTATTTGATTCTCAAGATAATAAATTTAAATTAGTTTTAAGAAAAATTAATCCAGCTGATGGTGAGGTGATTAAAGAAAAATTAATTAGTGATAATTATTTTTACGGTAGAGATATTATTTTAGACTATAATAATGATTTTCTAATCACTGGTTTTTTGCCATTAAAACAAGACGGCAATAATTTTTCTGATTGGAGTTTAGGTTTAGCAAAAATTACTCAAGATTTTAATTTAGTTTGGCAAAAATATTATGGTGGTCAGAGTAGAAAAGAATTAAGTTTTGGCGCTTCAATCGTTGAAGCTTTCGATGCTGGTTATTTAATTGGTGGCTATAACGGTGCTAATAATAATGTTTGGCTTTTAAAGGTTAGTTATTTAGGTGATTGTTTGGGTTGCTTAAAAATAGGATACTTTGATAATTTCTTTAAACTGATTAAAAAGAATATTGCTAATTTTTTAAATTTAATTCTTCGATAATATTATCTAAAATATGAGGATAGTTAATAGCTAATTCTGCTAAAATCTTTCTATCAAGATTAATATTATTTTCCTTTAATTGATGGATGAATTGGCTATATTTTAAATTACGATTTCTGAGAAAAGCATTTATTTGTACTTGCCATAAACGACGAAAATTTCTTTTCTTTTCTTTTCTGCCACGATAACTTTTAACGCCAGCATGTAAAATTGCTTCTTTAGCAAACTTCTTTTTACTTTTCCTTTGCCACTTATATCCTTTAGCTAATTTTAATAATTTCTTTCTTTTTTTAGTTTTAATTTTTCCTCTTTTTACCCTTACCATTGTTTTAAAATTATAAATGATTTTTTAATAATTGCCAAAAGTCAATAATAAATTTTTCATAATCTAGTTGGCCAAGAGCAATTTTATCTAAGCTTTCTTCCATCTTGGCAGTGAATTGTAAATCAATAATTTCAGGATAGCAATCGTTAAGAAAATCAATTACTTTTTTGCCAATTTCAGTTGGTTGTAAGTAATTTTTAATTTTCTTTATATAATTTCTTTTCAAAAGGATATTAATAATTGCAGCATAAGTTGATGGTCGACCAATGCCTAATTCTTTTAAAGTTTTGATTAATGAAGCTTCATTGTAGCGTGGAGGTGGTTGTGTTTCTTTTTTAAGTAAATTTATTTTTTTAGGAATAAATTTTTCTCCCTCTTTAAGATTTAATGATTTTTTCAAAGAGAAGGGCAGAGGATGGTATTTCAAAAAACCTGGTTTAACCAAATTTTCTCCCCTTGCTTCAAAAATAAGATTTTTATTTTTTTCAGGAACAAGATAATATTTCATTTCTTCTACAATTGCTGACTGACTAGAACTTGCTAAAGTATAATCAAAAATTAAATGATAAAGTTTTAGTTCTAATGGTGGTAATTTTATTTCTTTTCTTAAGTAAATTGGCCTAATTGCTTCATGAGCTTCCTGACTAAATTTTTTCTTAATCAAATAAGGAGATTGGTAATCATCTTTAAGATAATTTTTAACTTTTGATAAAAATTCTGAAGATAAGTTAAAACTATCTGTTCGATGATAGGTAATTATTCCTTTTTCATAAAGAGATTGAGCTAAAGACATCACCAAGGGTGCAGAAAAGCGATATTTTGAAAATCCTACTCTTTGTAAAAGAGCAGTATCTAATGGAGTTGGTTTTTTAATATTTTTGATATCTTTAATTACCTTATTAACAATAAATTCACTGCTTTTTAGCTCTGTCAATAACTTTTCTAAAAATTTTTTATCTTTTTCTTCAAATCGATAATTTTTGTTTTGATTAAGAAGATAAGCTGAAAAATTACCAAAATCAATTTCTAATTGATAATAAATTTCGGGTTTAAATTCAATAATCTCTTTCTCTCGATCAACGATTAATCTTAAGGCTGCTGATTGCACCCTACCCGCTGATTGACCAATTTTTTTCTTCCATAAAAGAGGAGAAAGACTATAGCCAACAATTCTATCTAAAAATCGTCTTCCCTGTTGGGCAGAAACTAAATTTTGGTTAATTTCATCTAATTGATTTAAGGCTTGATAAATGGCTTTCTTTGATATTTCATAAAATCTGATACGATAAAACTTTTTGTTTTTAAGATATTGGCTAATTGACCAAGCAATAAATTCACCTTCGCGATCAGGATCAGTAGCTAAATAAACCTCCTGACTTTTTCTTAGAATTGATTTTAAGCCTTTAATAAATCGCCAATTAATAACTTGGTATTGATATTTTAATTTTCCCTCCTTAAGATAAATGCCAAATTTTTTCTTAGGTAAATCTAAGATATGTCCATAAGAAGCTAAGACTATAAATCTTTTATTTAAAAATTTTTTAATTGTTTTTGCTTTTTTGGGTGATTCAACAATAATTAATTTCATTCTTTAATTTAAAGTCTAATTTAGACCTTCATTTAATTTTAAAATTGCCTTAAAATAATTTAAAATTAATAAAATTTAACTCAGTTTAAGAAAATGATTAAAAAAATAAGTAAAAAAGTAGCGGTATTAATGTCAGGAGGAGTTGATTCTTCGGTAGCTGCTCTTTTGCTCAAAAAATCAGGTTATGATTTGATTGGAATCCATTTGAAAATTTCCCGCTTTTGTAATCCTCAAGATGAATTAGATGCTAGATTAGTGGCTGAAAAGTTTAATTTTCCTATTTATACCTTGGATATTAGCGAAGATTATCAAAAAACAGTTGCCCTAGAAACCATTAAAGAATATGCTCGAGGATATACTCCTAATCCTGATGTTTTGTGTAATAGTCAAATAAAATTCGGTTTAGTTTTAGATTTGTTAAAAAATCTTAAGATTAAATACATTGCCACTGGTCATTATGCAAAAATTATTGATTTTAATGGTTGTAAGTTAATTGCTGTTTCTAAGGATACTAATAAAGATCAAACCTATTTTTTGTGGAAAATTAAAAGAAATTATTTGAAAAATATTATTTTTCCCTTAGGTGATTATTTAAAATCAGAAGTGCGACAAATTGCTAAAGAAAACCACTTATTAAATGCAGATAAAAAAGATAGTCAAGGAATATGTTTTTTGGGCAAAATTAAATTAACTGACTTTTTAAAAGAGTATTTGCCAATTAACAAAGGATTAATAATTAATAGTCGAGGAGAAATTTTAGGTTATCATTCAGGACATTATTTTTTTACCGAAGGACAAAGACATGGTTTAGATATTAAAACAAGTCCCGGTCCTTATTATATTGCTTTAAAGAACCCAAGAAAAAATATTTTAATTGTTGCAAAAGATGATGAAAAAATTTTATTTACTAAAAAAATCAGAATTAAAGATATGAATATTTTACTGCCAATGAAACAATTTAACTTTGATGATAAAAATTTAGAAATTTTAATAAGGTGTCGCTATCGCCAACCATTAACTAAAGCAGTATTAAATCTTAAATCGCGATTAATAGAATTCTCGCAACCACTGAAGAATATTGCATTAGGTCAAAGTGCTGTATTTTATCTTGAAGGAGAAAAAATAGATTTTAGATTAAAAGATGAAATAATTTTATTAGGTGGAGGAATAATTGCGAAAAAATACTTTTAGAAAAATAATTAGTAACAACAATGATAACTTCAGAGGAGGTAAGAAAATTATTTATTAATTTTTTTGAGCAAAGAAGACATAAGTGTATTCCTTCTTCATCTTTGATTCCCGAAAATGATCCCTCAGTTTTGTTGACTACCGCTGGAATGCAACAATTTAAGAAATATTTTACCGGAGAAAAAGATGCCCTTAAAGATTTTGGTACTCAAAGGTTAATTTCAATTCAAAAATGTTTTCGAACAACTGATATTGATGAAATAGGCGATGAACGGCATCTAACCTTTTTTGAAATGTTGGGTAATTTTTCTTTCGGTCCTGTTGGTAGTGATAAACCTGACGATTATTCTTCTTCCGGCTATTTTAAGAATTCAGCTATTAATTGGGCATACGAATTTTTAGTTAAAGAACTTGGTTTAACTATTGATTATGTAAGTATTTTTAAAGGAGAACAATCGATTCCTTTTGATCAAGAAGCTAAAAATATTTGGAAAAGCATAGGTTTAGAGGAAAATAATATTAAAGCTTTTGGTAGAGAAGATAATTTTTGGGGTCCGACAGGTGATGAAGGTCCTTGTGGCCCAACTACTGAAATCTATATTGATAATTTAGAGGTTTGGAATTTAGTTTTTAATCAATATTATCAAGAGAAAAATGGAAAATTAAGAAAACTAACTAATCCCGGAGTTGATACAGGAATGGGGTTAGAAAGACTAATGAAAGTTGTCCAAAAGACAGAGACCATATTTGAAACCGATCTTTTTGAACCCCTGAGGACAATCATTTTAGATCTTAATCCATCTTTATCGGAAAGAGATTTAAGAATTATCCTTGATCATTTGAGAGGAGCTGTTTTTTTGATTGCTGATGGTGTTTATCCAAGCAATTTAGAGCGAGGTTATGTATTGAGAAGAATTTTAAGGAAATTAATGCTAAAATTGGTTAAAAATAATTTATCTAATTATTTAGAAAAATTGGTATTAGGAGTTAAAAGTAAATTTTCTGTATTTTATGAAAATTTAAATGATTATGATAAAATTATTAATATAATCTTATCAGAATTTAGTAGTTTTGAAAAAACTTTAAAGCGGGGGTTAAGCAAATTTGAAAAAATTATGCAATTCAGAGATAAAGAAGAGTTAGGAGAAAAATTATTTATAATGTACACTTCTTATGGTTTACCATTAGATATTTCTTTAGAAATATTAAAAGAACGAGGTATAAAAGTTGAAGAAAAAGAATTAAATATTTTTAATGAATTATTTAGAAAACATCAACAAGTTTCAAAAGGTTTAAATGAATGAAGAAAGAGATTATCTTTATTTAAAAGGAACAGAAGAATTAGGTGAAGTTATTGATGCTCTTCACGAAATTAAAGCCCGAGAAGTTATTGTGGTGATTCCCAGAAATACTAAATGTTTTTTGAATTCAACTAATTTATCTTTACTAAAACACGAAATTAATAAACTTAAGAAAAAAGTTTATTTTGATACAGACGATGAACATATTATTTCATTAGCCAAAGAGCATGGTTTTGATATTTTTTTGAGCGAATATGGAGTAAATGAAATAACGAAAATTGTTACTGATATTTTACCGCCCCAAAAGACTAAACCCAAAATTAAAAAAATAGTTAGTAGAGAAAGAAATACCGATTACGATTCTGATAGAGATAGACATAGAAAGAAAAAAAGCAAATTACCTATAACTACTTTAGTAATCATTGCCATAATTATCATTGGTGGAATTTATTTAATTTTTTCTAACTATTTAACTTCAGCCACTTTAGTAATAAAAATCAAATCAGAAAAAATTCCTATTGAAGAAAACTTAATTCTTTCTGCTAATGCTTCTGTTTCTGATCTAAATAAAGGTATATTGCCTGCAGAATATATTGAAATTACTAAAAATCATTCAATTCGTCAGAAAACCACAGGTTTAAAAAGTGGTCGAGGAAATCCTAGTGGCAAGGTTAAATTTATAAACACCGATAAAGAAAATTCTATTTCTATTATTCCAGGTACCAGAATTCAATCTCCTCAGGGTAATATTTATCGTACCGTTGAACGAGTTAATTTAGAACCTGGCGGAGAACAAGAAGTTAATGTTTTTGCAGATAAAAATGATGAAAAATATTATTTATCTGATTTAAATACTAAATTTACTATACCAGGATTAAAAGGTACTCAATGGGAAAACAAAATCGAAGTCATTCTGATTGAGCCAATAATAGCGAGCGATGAGACTAAAATAGTTTCTTTAGATGATATTAACCAGGGAAAATTGAATTTAGAAAAACAACTTCAAGAAATTGTTAAACAAGAATTAAAATTAAAATATAGTGATTATGTTTTTCCCGAAGAATTAGGAGTTTTTGATATTAAATTTTTAAATGTTTCTCATTCAGTTGGTCAGCAAACAGATGAAATAATTCTTACTGGTAGCGCATCGCTTAAAACAATTGGAGTTAAAGAAAGTGTGCTAAAAAACTTTTTAAAAGATGTTGTTTCTCAACAAAACTTAAAGAAAGATTTGAACTTTCAAATTATTAACTTAAAAATTAATTCCTTCCGTATGGCTAATTTTGATTTAAAAAATAATGAGCTATCTGTTATTTTTAGTGGTGAAGCAGAAATTAAGGGAGAAATTGATTCAAAGAAATTATTAGCAGAAATAGCTGGTAAAAGTGAGGATGAAGTTAAAGAAGTTATTGAAAAATATCCTCAAATAGAAAAAGCTGATCTTACTCTCTATCCTTATTGGTCAAAGAAAATGCCTGTTGATATTTCGAAGATTAATGTTAAAATTAAATAATATTTTATAGGTCGCTATTAATTAATTAGCAAAGAAAGAAAAAATGGAAAAGCCTGTTTATGTTCAAGTGTTAGAAACAATAATCAAATCTTTGGTTAATAATCCTGATGATGTTAAAATTACCAGAAATTTAGATGAGTTGGGGGTTTTATTAAAAGTAAAGATTAATCCTCAAGATATGGGTTTGGTAATAGGTCGAAGAGGAGAGATGATTAAAGCCATTAAAATAATAATGCGAGCAGTTGGTTTAAAAAACCATGCGAGATTAAATATTAAAATAGAAGAACCTGACCATCTTATGAAACTAAAAACTAAAAGTGACAAAATTATTGAAGACTTGAAAAATTAATCAATATGGTCAGATTTGATATTATTACTCTTTTTCCAGAAGCTTTTTCTTACCTTAATTCATCAATCTTAAAAAAGGCTCAAGAGAAAAGAATAGTAAAAATTAATCTTGTTAATTTGCGAGACTATGCTAAAGATAAATTTAGAACCACAGATGATTATCCCTATGGCGGTGGTCCTGGAATGGTTTTAAAAATTGAACCAATATACAGCGCTTTAGAAGATATCAAAAAAAAATCAAAACTTCAACCTAAAATTAGTATTCTTACTGACTTGAGGGGTAAAACTTTAAATCAATCACTCATTAAGAAATTAATTCATTATAAACAGTTTATTATTATTTGTGGTCATTACGAAGGTGTCGATGAGCGAGTCAAAAAAATTGTTGATCTATCAATTAGTATTGGTCCTTATGTTTTAACCGGCGGTGAATTACCAGCAATGGTAATAGTTGATGCAATTTTAAGATACTTACCTGGGGTATTAAAAAATCCACTGTCTTTAGAGGATAAAAGATTCGGTGAATTAATTAGTGTACCCGTTTATACTCGGCCAGCAATTTTTAAAACGAAAGACGGTAAAATATTAAAAGTACCTAAGGTTTTACTTTCTGGCAATCACCAAAAAATTTTAAATTGGAGATTAAAAAAAGGAAAAAAATTAATTTAGATTGATAATTAATGGTCCTTGCGAAGTGTCTTCTAAATAGATAAATTTATTTTTTAATCTTTCTCTTATTTTATCAGCTAATTTAAACTTTTTTTTAATTCTTAAAATTTCCCGCTTTTTAATAAGTATTAATATTTTTTTATCTAATTTTTGCCAAGGAAAAATAAAATTATAAAAACTATCTATTTGTTTTAGAAATAATAGTAATTCCTTTGTTGGTAGTTGGTTGATTTGATTTTGATAATTATTAATAAATTCAAAAAGGTAATTTAAAGCAAGATAAGTATTAAAATTGTCATTAAGTGCAGTTAGTAATTTCTTTGATAGAATTTTTACAGGTTTTGTATTTGAATTATGAGATTTATTTTTTTCTAATAAAGCAACAAATTCATTTAATTTAAAATATTTTTGCCAAGCTTCTGATAAATTTTTATTATTTAGATCAATTGTTGACTGCCAGTGGTGAGATAAAATAAAAAATCTAAAAAATCTTAAAGGATAATTTCTATTAAAATCATTAAGAGTAATAAAATTCTTTAAAGATTTTGACATTTTTTCGCCATTGACGAATAATAATCCAGTATGCATCCAAACTTTAACAAACGGTGACTTGCCTGACGCTGATTCTTGTTGAGCAATTTCACATTCGTGATGAGGAAAAATTAGATCAATTCCTCCACCGTGAATATCATACTGAACACCAAAATATTTTTCACTGATTGCTGTGTCTTCAATATGCCAACCAGGCCTACCATAACCCCAAGGAGAAAGCCATTTTGGTTCATATTTATCTGAATTTTGATTTCGTCCTTTCCAAAGAGCAAAATCTAATGGATCTTCTTTCAATTCATTCTTTTCGATATCTTTAAGCTTAGAAATATCTTGCCGAGAAAGCTTTCCGTAGTTTTTAAATTTTTTTGTTCTAAAATAAACGCTACCATCAATAGTTTGATAAGCATAACCTTTTTTTATTAAGATTTTAATTTGGTTAATAATTTGAGGAATATGCTCAGAAGCGCGAGCAAATTTATTAATAGAATTAATTTTTAATCTTTTTAATTCTTGAAAAAAAATCTTCTCAAATTTTTTAGCAATGACAAAAGGAGAAGTTTTAGCTTCCCTTGCTCGATTGATAATTTTATCATCGACATCAGTGATATTAACTAAATAATAGGGTTGATATTTCAGAAATTTTAAAAATTTAACCAAAGCATCAAAAGTTAAATAAGTTCTTAAATGACCTAAATGGGTATAATCATAAACAGTAGGACCACAAACAAAAATATTTATTTTTTTTGATTTTATTAATTTCTTTTTTCTACTTAAAGTATCATAAATTTTTATCATCGTTTTGAAAAAAACATAAATTAAATTATAATAAAATTATAATGGAGTTAAAGTCAATTCATAAAGGGGAAAAAGAATTTTTAGAACATTTTGAAAAACATCCTCATTTTGAAGAAATAAGAAAGGAAAAACCATTAAGTCAAGAACAAGCTAAACAAACTATTAAAGATTTTTTAAGTCAATTAAGCGAGGAAATAAAAAATCTTCCCGAGGTTAGAAAAGAAGCAGAAATTCATCATCAATCCTTAGAAAATATTTCTAATGTTTTAGCTCAAGCAATAAATATTGCCCTAACTCAAGGTATTATTGATGGTTTAAAATATATAGCTCAAACTAAAAATCCTTATCTTATTGATTCTTATCACGATTTATTAGCTGGACATTTTTTTAATACTTTGGTTAAGCATAATAAAATAAAGTTAATTACTTAAATAAATGAATTTTATAGAAAGAATTACTTTTGCTTTTCCTATACCTATTGTTTACCTAGCTGGTATTATTACTGGAATATTTGGTTTAATTATTATTTATTTTACTGTTTTATATTTAAAAAAGTATGCTGAAATAAAAAGAGTAAGGCTTTCATTAAATTATGCTTTAATATTAATTGAGCTTCCTAAATATCATTATTTACCAAAAACTGAGGGTCAAGGCCAAAGGGTAGTTGATGAAATTAATAATTTTGAAAATTTTCTTAATGCACTATCGAAGTTTAAGTATCCTATTATTTTTGAAATCGCCACACCTCATTATGGTGAAGAGATATTTTTTTATTTAGCTGTGCCAAGAAAATACTTAGATCCGATTCAACGAGCAATTAAAGCTTTTTTTGCTGGATCAGAAACAAAAATAGTTAATGAAGACTACAATATTTTTAATCCCGAAGGAATATCTTTAGGTTCTTATGTTCAATTAAAACATCATTACTTTAAACCAATTAAAACTTATCGCGAAATTGCTCAAGGAAATGTTGATCCCTTAGATAGTTTTTTGGCTTCTTTTAATAAATTGAAAAAAATTGGTGAAGGAATGGTTTATCAAGTAGTTATAAAACCATTAGGAACTAAATATTCAAAACAAATTGCTAAAGTTATTAAAAAATTAAAAGAGGGAAAAAATTTTGAGGAATCCAAAAATCCCTTTAGTTATTTAGTTGATATATTTTCTTCAAAAGAAGCTAAAGAAAAGCAAGAAATGGAGGAACGTAAAAAACCAATTGATGAATATTTGATTAAATACCTAGAAAGCAAGATGAATAAACCATTTTTTGAAGTTAATATTAGGTTATGTGTTTCTTCAGCCAGCAATTTTGATGCTGATGAAATTTTAACAGCTATTGAAGCTGCTTTTCATCAATATATGAATCCTCAAATCAATGAATTTGTTATTAATAGAGTTAAGGGTAGAAATTTATTAAGGTTTATTTACGAATTATCTTTTAGAATTTTTAATAAAAGACAAGCAACTATTCTTAATTCTGAAGAATTAACTTCCATTATTCATCTGCCTACTTCTTATACCAAATCACCATTAATTCATTGGTTGTTAGCAAGAAGTGCTCCACCACCACCTAATTTACCTCAAGAAGGTGTAATTTTGGGTGAAAGTTTTTATCAAAATATTAATGAATTAGTGAGGATAAAGAGAAATGATCGTCGTCGACATATTTATGTTATTGGACAAACTGGAACAGGTAAAACAACTCTATTAAAAAATATTGCTGAGCAAGATATGAAAAATGGCGATGGTATTTGTTTTATTGATCCTCATGGTGATGTTGCTCAAGAATTATTAGGTCTAGTGCCCAAAGAAAGAATTGACGATGTCATTTACTTTAATCCCGGAGATATTAGAAGACCTATTGGTTTAAATATTTTAGAATATGACATAGAATTTCCTGAACAAAAAACATTTATTATTAACTCCCTAATTGAAATTATCGATAAGTTATATAACCTTAAGTTAACTGGTGGTCCAATGTTTGAGCAATATTTAAGAAATGCACTATTATTAATTATGGATGATCCTTCCTGGGGATTTACTTTATTAGAGGTCTCCCGAGTATTTGTAGATGAAAAATTCCGTCGAGATCTTTTAGCAAAATGTAAAAATTATCCTGTGGTAGAATTTTGGACAAAACAAGCACCAGTTGTCGGTGGCGAGCTATCTTTAGAAAATATGATTACTTGGATAACTTCAAAATTAAATCCTTTTATTACTAATGACTTCGTTCGACCAATTGTTGCTCAATCAAAATCTGCTATTAATTTTAGATACATTATGGATAATAAAAAAATATTAATAGTTAATCTTTCTAAAGGAAAGTTGGGCGAAACCAGCGCTTATCTCTTGGGAATGATTTTAGTAGCAAAAATACTTTCTGCCGCTTTTTCTCGAGTTGATATTCCTGAAGAGCAAAGAAAAGATTTTTATTTGGTTCTTGATGAGTTTCAAAACTTCGCCTTTGGTGGTATAGCTTCAATTTTATCCGAAGCCCGAAAATACCGCCTGGCTATGGTTTTAGCCCACCAATATATTAAACAATTACCTGAAGAAATATCAGCAGCAGTTTTTGGTAATGTTGGAACAATTATGTGTTTTCGGGTAGGAAGTGAAGATGCTGAGTTTTTGGAGAAACAATTTTCCCCTATTTTTAGTAAAATTGATTTACTTAATATTCCTAACTACCATTTATATCTTAAATTATTAATTGATGGTTATGTTTCTGATCCTTTCTCTATTAGGACTATCAAACCTAATCAGCCTAATCTTGAATTAACTCAAAAAATTATAGAATTAAGTATGCTTAAGTATGGTAAACCAAGAGAAGAAATAGAAAGTGAAATTGAAGAAAGATTTCAATATACTAAATTAATTATTTAACCTTCACTCTTGCCATTTATAAAAATTTATTTTATAATTTAATTTTTGTAAATTAATTTTTTATTTAAAAAAATGCCTAAGCAGAAATTATTTTTAGGAAGAGCTTGGTATGCTATCCATACCGTAATTGGTTTTGAAGATATCGTCGCTGAATCAATTATGAAAAGAGCAGAGGCTTTTGATATGAAAGATAAAATTTTTAATGTTTTAGTACCTAAAGAAAAAGTTTGGGAAATTAAAGGTGGTAAGAGAGAGTTAGTAGAAAAGAAAATTTATCCTGGTTATGTTTTTATTGATATGATTGTTACTGATGATTCTTGGTATTTGGTAAGAAATACTCCTAAAGTTACTGGTTTTGTTGGTGCGGGAACAACTCCTTTACCAGTTAATCAAGAAGATATTGATGAACTACTTAAAAGAACAAAAAGCGAGGAATTAACTTTCGAAACTAATATCAATATTAATGATTTTGTTCAAATTACCCAAGGAGTATTTAAAGGTATGCAGGGAAGAGTAGTTGAGGTAGATAAAGAAAGGGGTAAATTAAAAATAATTATTTCTATATTTAATCGAGAAACACCGGTTGAGGTTGATCTTCTTCAAGTTAAGAAAATATCCTAAAACTTTAATTTAAAAAATGAGCAAAAAAAATATTAAATCAGAAGTCAAGTTAATTATTTCAGCTGGTGAAGCAACACCAGCACCACCTATTGGTCCATCTTTGGCTCCCCAGGGAATTAATATTGGCGAATTTTGTTCAAGATTTAATGAATTAACAAAAGAATTTAAAGGAATGCAAATTCCGGTAATAATTACTGTTTATGATGATCGTACTTTCGATTTAACGCTTAAGAAACCACCAGTCAGTTCGTTGATAAAAAAATATCTAAAAATAGAGAAGGGTAGTAGTGAAGCAGGAAGAAAGTTTGTTGGAAAATTAACTAAAGATGATGTTAGAAAAATCGCCGAAGAAAAATTACCTGACTTAAATACTGATAATTTAGAACAGGCAATGAAAATTATTGAGGGTACAGCCAGAAGTATGGGAATTAAGGTTGAATGAATCTTAAAATAGAATTTTTTAATAAGTAATCTTTTTGATTCTGAAATAAATTTTGAATAATATTAAGATAGCTAATTTCTGATATTAATTTTGTGAACTATAATAACTTGAATTAAAATTTTTTACTTAATAAAAAAAATTTTTTAATATTTCAAAATACATTTGTAGGGTTAATTTTATGCCATTAATTAAACCATATTTTTTGATTTTATGAATATTCTTCACGCCATTCAATTTAACATATTTAGCTCTTAAATTAAATTTTTTAATAGCTTCATTAATAATTTCTTCTAAATTATAGCGTGAATTTTTAAGCTTATTTTTATCTAGTAAATCAAAAACCTCTCTTTTTAAGCATCTTAATCCTGAAAATCTTTTTAAAACAAAAGGAATATTAGAACCAATTGTTATATCTAATTCATTATTTCGAACTGGACTTATTAACTTTTCTAAATTTTCTTTATTTAAGCCCCTTAAATCAGCATCAATCAAAACTATAAGCTCTCCCTTAGAATATTTTAACCCCTTCAAAATGCTTTTGGTTTTCCCAAGATTATATTTATTTTTAATTAACTTAATATTTTTATTATCTTTAATAAAGTTTTTAATTAGGAGGTTTGTTTTATCTTTAGAATCATCGTCAATAACTATTATTTCATCAAAAATATTCGTGTTAATAATTGATTTAATAGTATTTTCAATATTTTTTTCTTCATTATAAGCAGGAATTAGACAAGTTATCATATTGTGATTTAAGAAAAATTTTTAAAATTTATAAATATTTTTTCAAAAATCAAGATCAATTAATTATCCACAATTGAAAAACTTGACAACGATTAATTATTAATCTATAAACTTTAAGTTCAATATAAAATTATAACTGAATTATAAACTTAGTCGATTTATTTAAATTAATTAAAATTAAATTTATTTTAAAGATGAAAAAAGCAAGGAACAATAAAAAAATAAAAACCCTTACTGGTTTAAAGGTTAATAGATTTTTTACTGATGGTGAGTCACATCCTTACGATAAGATTAATTGGATTTTAACCACAGCTGAAATTCCCAATTCCGATTTTAAATTAGAGAATGTTGAATTTCCTGATTTTTATAGTCAAAATGCAGTTAATATAATTGCTTCCAAATATTTCAAAGTTAATAAAGGCAAACAAGAAACTTCTTTAAAAGAATTAATTGACCGAGTTGTTAAAACTTTTAAAAAATGGGGCTTAGAACAAGGCTATTTTGATGAGGAAGGGGCAAAAATTTACGAAGATGAATTGACTTATATTATTTTACATCAATTAGCAACCTTTAATTCGCCAGTTTGGTTTAATGTTGGCGTTGAGGGAAGAAAACAACAAGCCTCGGCGTGCTTTATCTTAGATGTTGAGGATAATATGGAATCGATTTTAGATTGGATAAAAATTGAAGGAATGATTTTTAAAGGTGGTTCTGGTTCAGGAATTAATCTTTCAAAACTAAGAGCTAAAGGTGAACCACTTTCAACTGGTGGTGTTTCTTCAGGAGTTATTTCTTTTATGAAAGCAGCTGATGCTGTTGCGGGAAGTATAAAATCCGGAGGTACGACCCGTAGGGCAGCAAAGATGGTAGTCTTAAATGTTGATCATCCTGAAATTATGGATTTTATAAGAGTTAAAGCTGATGAGGAAAATAAAGTTAGAGCTTTAATGGAAGCAGGTTATGATATGACTGATTTGAATAATCCTTTGTGGCAAAATATTTTCTTTCAAAATGCTAATAATTCAGTTAGATTGACAGATAAATTTATGAAAGCAGTTGAAAAAGATGAAGAGTGGATTACATATAATAGAACAGATGGTAAGCCTAATAAAATTTATAAAGCAAGAGAAATTTTATACGAGATTGCTAAAGCAGCTTGGGAATGCGGCGATCCCGGTGTTCAATTTCACGATTTAACTAATAAATGGCATACTTGCAAAAATTCAGGAGAAATCGTAGCAAGTAATCCATGTAGTGAGTACTTATTCCTTAATTGGACCTCGTGTAATTTAGCTTCAATTAATTTGATGAAATTTTTAAAAGATGACGGAAGTTTTGACGTTGAAGCTTTTAAACATACAGTTAGAATAATTTTCCTTTCTCAAGATCTTTTAATTTCTAAAGCTGATTATCCTTATCCGAAGATTGCTGAAGAAACTAAAAAATATCGAACAATTGGTTTAGGTTATACAAACTTGGGAGCTTTAATTATGGCTTTAGGTCTTCCTTACGATTCTGATGAAGCACGAGCTTTGGCTGCAGCAATTACTTCTTTAATGACTGGTTATGCTTATGAAGTTTCAACTGAGATTGCTGAAATTTTAGAACCATTTCCTGAATATGAAAAAAACAGAGAGCCAATGCTTGAAGTAATGAAAATGCACCGCGATGAAAGTTATAAAGTTGAAGTTACTAAAGAAAATAAAAATATTATTGAAGAAGCAAATAAAGTTTGGGATGAAGTAGTTGAAAGGGGCGAAAAATATGGCTTTCGAAATGCTCAAGCAAGTGTTTTAGCTCCTACAGGAACAATTTCTTTTATGATGGATTGTGATACAACCGGAATTGAACCAGACTTTGCTTTAGTGAAAATGAAACAACTTGTTGGTGGTGGTTGGATGAAAATTGTAAACAACACCATTCCTCTTGCTTTAAGAAGATTGGGTTATAACGATAGACAAATTACCGATATTATGAAACACTTAGAAGAAACTCAAAATATTGAAACCGCACCTCATATTAAAGAAGAACACCTTCCAGTTTTTGATTGTGCTATTAAACCACCTAATGGTCAAAGATCTATTCATTGGCTTGGTCATGTTAAGATGGTAGCTGCAGTTCAACCATTTATTTCTGGTGGAATTTCTAAAACATTTAATATGCCCAACGAAACATCAATTGAAGAAATCTATAATGCTTATTTAACTGCTTGGAAATTAGGTATTAAAAATTTTGCTGTTTATCGAGATGGCTCTAAAGCAACTCAAGCATTATTTAGCGCTATTAAAGATAAAAAACAAAAACAAAAAATAGAAAGGAAAAAATTACCTACTGTTAGAAAATCAGAAACTCATAAATTCTCTATTGCTGGGCACGAAGGTTATCTTACTTATGGTATGTTTGACGATGGCAGTTTGGGTGAAATATTTATTAAAATGTCTAAACAGGGTAGTACTTTAGCAGGTTTATTAGATGCCTTAGCAATTACTGTTTCTATTGCTATTCAATACGGTGTTCCCTTGAAAGATTTAGCAAGTAAATTTATTCATATGCGATTTGAACCAATGGGGATAACTAATAATCCAGAAATTAAATTTGCCACCTCTATTGTTGATTACATTTTTAAATATCTTGCCTATAGATTTTTGTCGGCTGAGGATTTAAAAAAATTAGGCTTAAATAATAAGGAAGAAATTTATTTGAAAGACCACCCTCAATTATTTAAAAATGGTCAATTAGAGAAAAATGATTATAGTAAAGATTTAACAGGACCACCTTGCAAATATTGCGGTGGAATGACAACCAGAACCGGAAGTTGCTATACCTGCTTAGAATGCGGTGAATCATCGGGTGGCTGTGGTTAAAATATGCTTAAAAATTTATAATGTATTTATATAGCAAAAAAGGAGATAGTGGAAGAAGCATAATTGGGAAGAAAAAAATTTCTAAAGATAATAAGGTTTTAGATTTATTAGGCGAATTAGACGAATTAAATAGTTTAATTGGAGTTGTTAAAAACTATTTAAAGAAATATAGAAAACAATTACATCAAGTTCAAGAAGATTTATTTATTATTCAAGCTAATATTTCTTTTTTACTTTATCCAAAATTTAATTTACCTAAATTTAATCAAGATAAAGTTTTAAGGTTAGAGAGTGAAATTAATAAAATAGAAAAAACAATAAAATTACCTAACAGATTTGTCATTCCCGGTAAAGAAATTAATTCCGCTTGGTTGCATTATTTACGAGCTGTTGTCAGAAGGATTGAAAGAAAAATTATTGTTATTAAAAAAAATCATAAAATATCCCCTGTTATTATAAGCTACCTAAATAGGTTATCTAGCTATTTTTACGCTTTAGCTTTAAATGAAGTTTATCGGAAAAAGCTTAAAGAAGATTATCCTAATTATAAGTAGTATTATTCTTCGTAGAGTTCCTTTCTTAATTCTTCTAATAAATCTTTAGCTTTTTTAGAAATTTTTTTAATTGGTTTTAATTTAATTTTCAAAATTAGACTACCTCTATTAATTCCCTTATTGGGGATTTTAATTGTTTGTTCGTTAAAGCCCGGTGGAATGCGAATCTCAATTTTTTCTCCTAAAAAATCAATAACTAATGTTTTACCTAAAATTAAATCAATAGGCGTTAATTCTATTTCTGAGATCAGATCATTACCTTTAATAGTAAACTTGGGATGAGGTTTAATTATGATTCTTAAAAGTAAATCACCGCTTTTTTTTGAATAAGGATCTTGATCGCCAAAATTAGAAATTCTAATAATTTCTCTTGGATCAGTATTAGCGGGTAAATTAATTGTAATCATCTCGTTTTTAGTAATATATCCACGCCCCTGACAATCTTGGCAGATTTTTTCAGGAATTTTTCCTCGTCCATTACAATTTTTACAAACCTTACTTGTTTCAAAAATAAAGCCTGTAAAAAAACTACTTTTTGACCTTACTCTTCCTAAACCATTACACACATTACATTTAAGAAAAGTTTTTGTTTGACTACCTGTTCCTTCACATTGTCGGCAAATAACCTTTCTTTTATAGGAAATATTTTTAGTTGTTCCGCGAATTAATTCTTCTAAATCAATTTCTAAATCTAAAATAATATCTTTAGCTTCAACATAATGACGGTTGTCAACGCTGAAAAAGTCTTCAAAAAGATCCGCTAATAAATCATTAATATCAGTAGTTCTGAAAAAGTCATCAAAATTAAAGCCAAAACTTGTTCCAAATCCAAAATCTTTCATTTTCCTTCTTTGATCATATTCCTGTCTTAATTTTTTATCAGATAAAACTCGATAAGCTTCTAAAATTTTTTTAAATTTTTCAGCATCACCACCAAAATCCGGGTGATATTTTTTTGCTAATTCTCTGAATTTTTTCTTAATCTCTTCTTCTGATGCGTTTTCTGGTACTCCTAAAATTTGATAATAATCCTCCATTTTTTAAATATCAATAATTTCCTTTGTAATTTGACTGTAAGTTAATTTAAAGATTTTTAAATGAATTAATATTTTGATTAGTAAAAACGAAATAAAAGCAATAATAAATCCTAATAAATAAAAAATCGGTTGAATTAAAATGAAAATCATAAACAAAATCGATGCCTTAAGAAAATAAGTTTTATTTCCATTTTTTTTGATTATATCTATTTGTTTAACTAAATATTGAGCAACTGCCTCCCGAATCGTAGATTCAGCACTAATATTAATATTAAACTTATTATTAAGATCTTTAATACTTTTCATAATAACTTCATTTTTTAATTTCAAGGGTAAATTACTTTCTATATTTTGATTTAAAATATCGCCAATTTTAGTGTCTAAAGAAATTTGATTATTCCATTTAATATTGCTAAATTTATTCAAGCTATTATAAATATCTTGAAAACTTAATTTTTCTAATGAAGGCAAAAAAGTTAAAAAAGAAAAAAGAAAAATTAAATAAAAGAAGGTAACTATATTCCAGGGAATTCTAAAAATTGATAACCAGTCAATATTAATGCTATTTTTGTAAATCTTATTTATTGAGTGATAGAGATTAAATTGGAAGAGGATGAATAAACCCAAAAGGAAAAACATCAAAAAATAATTGTCAAGAATTAAATTATTTAAACTGAAATAAATTATTAACATCATTAAAATATTTAACAAGATAAACCTATCTAAATCATAAACTATAGACAAAATTGTTAGGGTAAAGTTAAATAAAAACAATAGTAATAAAAATAAAAGATAGTAAGGTAATTCTAAAGATAATAGGTGATTTAAATTAATTTTAATAAAAAAATATAAAGCAGCTAAATTGATAAGGGATAAAAATATAAACAAAAACAAACTTTTTCTACTTGTTTCTACTTTTTCTAATCGTTGGTAAATATTTGTCATTAAATATTTAATTAAATTATAAACTAAAATCCATTCAAAGCTCAAAACTCAGATTAGGAAGTTTGTGGGTTATTATAAAACTGTTGACCAATTTGACTAATAAATTGAGTTAACTCCTTAATTTTGTTTTCTATTAAGTCAACATTATCAGAATTTTTTGCTTCCTCTAATTCTTTAATTTTACTTTCAATTGAAGTAACTAACTCGGGTGAGATTTTATCTTTATAATCTGTTAAAAGTTTTCTTGCTTGATAAATTAAATTTTCAGCTTGGTTTTTTGTTTCAGCTAATCTTTTTTTTCTTAAATCCTCTTCAGCGTATAATTCCGCCTCCCTTTTTAATCTTTCAATTTCTTCTTTAGAAAGATTGGTTGATGATTCTATTTTAACCGATTGAGTTTTGCCCGTTGCTTTATCTTTAGCAGTAACAGTTAAAATTCCATTAACATCGATATCAAAAACTACTTCAATTTGAGGGATACCTCTTGGTGCTGGAGGAATACCATCCAAAATGAATCTAGCTAAAGTTTTGTTGTCTCGAGCAATTGGTCGTTCTCCTTGAACAACATGAATTTCAACTGCGGTTTGATTATCTTCAGCAGTAGTGAAAATTTCTGTTTTTGAATAAGGAATAGGAGTGTTTTTAGGAATCATTGGATGAGCAATACCACCTAAGGTTTCAATAGCTAATGTTAGGGGAGTAACATCTAAAAGTAAAATTTCTCTGACATCACCCTGCAAGATACCTGCTTGGATTGCTGCGCCAATAGCAACAACTTCATCAGGATTAATATCTTTTCTTGGTTCTTTACCAAAATATTCTTTAATTTTTTGTTGAATTAAAGGCATTCTTGTTTGGCCTCCAACTAAAACAATTTCATCAATGTCGGTTGGGCTGAGATTAATTGATTTTAGTGTTTTATCAACAATTTCTATTGATTTTTCAACTAAATCACGAGTTAAATTTTCTAATTGGCTTCTGGTTAATTTCAAATAAAGATGTTTAGGATTACCACCTTCGGCAGAAATAAATGGTAAATTAATTTCTGTTTCCAAAAGAGTAGAAAGTTCTTGTTTTGCTTTTTCAGCAGCCTCTTTTAGTCTTTGAAGAGCCAAGGGATCTTTTGATAAATCAATACCTTCTTGTTTTTTATATTCTTCTATAATAAATTCAATAATTCTTTGGTCAAAATCATCTCCACCCAAAAAAGTATCTCCGCCAATTCCTTTTGTCTCAATGACATTATCACCAATTTCTAAAACAGAGACATCGAAAGTACCACCACCGAAATCATAAACCAAAATTTTTTGATTAACATTTTTATCTAAACCATAAGCTAAAGCTGCTGCTGTTGGTTCGGGTAAAATTCTTTTAACATTTAATCCAGCAATCTCTCCAGCAGCTTTTGTGGCTGATCTTTGGGAATCATCAAAGTAAGCTGGAACGGTTATGACTGCATCAGTAATTTTTTCTCCCAACTTATCTTCAACATCCATTTTGATTTTTTGAAGAATCATCGCTGAGATTTCTTCTGGTCGATACCACCTTTCTCCCATTTTAACTTCCACTCCACCATTTTGTGATTCACGAATTTCATAAGGTAGAATTCTTTTAGCTTTCTCAACTTCAGGGTCAGTGTACCTTCGGCCAATTAATCTTTTAATAGAAAAAATTGTATTATGTGGATTAGTAATTGCCTGTCTTTTAGCTAAAATTCCTACCAATCTTTCGCCTGATTTTGAAATAGCAACAATTGAAGGCGTTATTCTTGCCCCCTCTTTGTTTTCAATTACTCGAGGAACACCTGCTTCAACAATAGCTGCTACAGAATTAGTTGTACCCAAATCAATACCTAATATTTTAGCCATTTTTGTTAAAAAAGTATTAATGATTGATGACCTTGACGCGGGCTGGTCTTAATAATTTGCCGTTTAACAAATAGCCCTTAGAATAAACCTCAATAATCAAATTATCATCACTACCATCACAATTTTCCTTTTCACATTTTTTAGTTGTTAAAGCTTCATGAAAAACAGGATTAAATTTTTCATTTTGTGGATCAATAATTTCCAGATTATATTTTCTAAGAATTTCTAAAATTTGAGTTTGGATTAAAAAATAACCCTTACCGATGTTTTTTTCTTTATCTTCCTCAGTTAAAGAATTAATAGCTAAGTCTAAGCTGTCTAAAACAGTTGTTAAATCTAAAATTAAATTAGCATTAGCAAAATTAACTATATTTTTGATTTTTTCTTCCATTTCTTTCTGGTAGTTTAAAAAATCAGCCTTAGCTCTTTTCCAGCCAGCCAAATATTCTTCTTTCTCTTTTTCTAATTTAGAAATAATTTCTTGAAGTTCTTTAATTGTTTCTGGTTCAGAAGGTAATTTTTCTTCTTCGTTCATTTTTAAATAAAATTATTAATTATCGAATAATAAATAAGTGGATAATCCACCCGTTTAATTGAAATTAAAAAGTATTTATTTTTTTTCTTCTGCCAATAAAAAACAGAAAAATTATCTATATTAGCAATATTAATTTCTCGACCAATAAAAATCTTAACATTATTAGATTGAAAATCAAATTTGGTAATTTTATTTTTTATTGTTTTAATCAAATAAGCTAATTGTAAGATATTCTCCTTATTATTAAATTCAATATTCTGAATAATATAATCTAAACCATTCTCATAATAATAGTTGTTGTTATGGAAAATTATACCATAGAGATAAAATTTTTTTAATAAATAATCAATTTTTTCCTCTTCGTTTTTAATTCTTTCTAACAAATAATCTTTCTTTTTATAATCATTAAAATTTATATTTTTTTCCAAATAAAATCGCCAACCCTTATCTGTCGGAATTCTACCTAAAAATTTTTCTGCATTGACAAGCAAATTATTGCCTGTTAATTTTCTTAAATACCATCTAATAGTAGAACTAGCTAAATTCTTAAAATATCTTTTTTTTAAATATTTTGAACCAACAGGTTTCCCTCTCTCAAGATAATCTTTAATTAAAACATTAAATATACTTTCTTCTATTTTCATTAGCTTTTAGGAATTTATAATTATTGAAATCCCTCCAACTTTAAGAAAATTATATTTTCTAAATCTAAATAACAAGTCCTTGCTATTAGTCAATTTTAATTTCAGTTTCTTCTTTAATATTTTCTTGAGGAAAAGAAATTCTTAAAATACCATTGTTAAATTCAGCCTTAGCCTCTTTTTCATTTACTTTATAAGGTAAAGCGATAACTCTTTCTACACCAGTTTTAATTTCTTTTCGATAATAATAATTCTTTTTCTTTTCTTCTTCTTTTTCTTCCTTACCAGCTTTAACTATTAAATAATTATCTTTAATTTTTATTTTAATATCTTCTTTTGATAAACCGGGAAGAGCAATATCGACAAATAATTTATTGTCTTTTTCATAAATATCAACAGGATTAGAAGATATTTTAACGGTTGGTAAAAGAGCTGGGAAAAAGTTTTCATAAATATCCGCAAAAAATCTGTCTAAATCTTTGAACGGATCCCATCTAATTAAGCTGTTCATTGTTGTTTAAATTGAAATTAATTATCGACGGATAAAATAGTTTATTTAGTTTCTATAAAATATATTATATATAATTATCACCGTTAAGTCAAGGGTGATAAATTTTTCCTTTCGATATCTAAACCTATATTTTTTAAACGGTCAACAATTCTTTCATAGCCACGATCAATAATTTGAGGATCATAAATTATACTTTCCCCTTTAGCAATTGCTGCGCCAATAATAAGAGCTGCGCCACTTCTAATATCTAAAGCTTTAATTTCTTTTCCTATTAACGGTGTTGGTCCAATAACAATTGCTCGATGTGGGTCTAAAATTTCAATATTTGCTCCCATCTGTTCCAATTCTCTTAAATAACCAAATCGATTTTCATAAAGCCATTCATGAATAAGCGTTACTCCTTCAGCTTGAGTAGCTAAAACTCCCAATGGCGGATGTAAATCACTTAATAGTTTAGGATAAAGACCAGTTTGAATTTTCACTCCTTTTAATTTCGATTCCTTGGTAATAAAAGTTGAATTTTTAATTTCAATATTTGCCCCCATATCTTTTAAAATAACAAAAAGAGAATCTAAATTATTCGGATTATTATTAGTTATTATTAACCTACTTTTAGTAGCTAAAGCTAAAGAAAGAAAGGTAGCCGATTCGATTTCATCTGGTGGTATTTTAAATCTTAATTCTTTTTTAATTCTTTCTCCACGACCCACTGTTAAAAAATGGCTTCCTATTCCCGATATTTTAAAACCAGCCTTTTTTAAAAATAAACATAATGTTTGAATATGTGGTTCAATAGCTACTAATCTTAATCTAATTGGTTTTTTTGAAAAACAGCTGAACATTATTAAATTTTCAGAAGCAGTAACACTTATCTCTCTTAAAATTGTTTGATAATTAGTTAACTTATCAAAATAAGCTTCAATTGTTTGATTATATTGTTTAAATTTAACTCCTAAATCTTCTAAAGCTTTGAGATGAGCATCAATTGATCGCGATCCAATAACATCACCTCCAGGAGTAAATAACTTAAGTTTTTTATATTTTGCTAAGACAGGTCCCAAAAATAAGATTGACCCCCTTAATTGTTTAATCTCGGGCAATAAAAGATCTCTGTGGTTTATATTTTTAGTATTGATAATTAATTCCTTTTCTCCTTGAATGATTTCCGCACCCAGATGATTAAGAATCTTTAACATTATTTCAACATCTTTAATTTGAGGCACATTTTCAAAAATTACTCGCCCCTCAATTAAAATACTTGCCGCTAAGAGAGGTAAAGCAGCATTTTTCGACCCAGCTACTCGTATTTCGCCTTCTAATTTTTTTCCACCTCTGATGATTAAATACTCCATTTTTAAACTAATTTGTCTAAAATAAAAATAATGAAAGCTATTACTGTTCCGATTAAATTAATTAACCAAAACTTAAAAACTATATTAGGTTCTGGCAAACCAATCGCTTCAAAGTGATGATGAATAGGTGTTGAAAGAAATATTTTTCTTTTGAATACTTTTTTTGAAAATAATTGAATAATAACTGAACCTGATTCAATTATAAATATTGGTGCAAATAATGGTAGAAGAAAATATACACCTTCTAAGAAAGAAACAATAGCAATATAACTGCCAAGAGCCATTGAGCCGGTATCTCCCATAAAAATTTTAGCTGGATAAATATTAAACCAAAGAAAAGATAATAAACTGGCAATGATAATTACCGAAAGCGTAGCTAAATTATAATTGCCATTTACAAAAGAAACAATTGCTAGAAAACCAATAATAATTACCGCAACACCTCCTAAAAGGCCATCTAAGCCATCTGTTTCATTAGCCGAGAAACTAACTGCGATAACATAAAAAATTAAAAAGAGAGAAAAAAGAAAAATATTTAAATAAATTCTTCCCAAGAAAGGAAAATAAATATATCTAATTCCTAATTTGGTGATAACCCACCAAGTAATAATAAGAGAAAAACCAAAATAAATAATTAGTTTCTCTTTAATAGCTAACCCCCGCCTATTATTAATATAAAAAATTCCTAATAAATCATCAACAAAACCAATCAATCCTCCCAAAACCAAAAAACCTAAAGGTAAGTAAGTTTCTCTTCGTGATAGGAAATTAAACCAGGAAGAAAAATCTTGGGCAACATAATTAAAGAAAAATATTGTCAGTAAAGAGAAAACAGGTACTAACCAAAAAATAATCCCGCCCATAGTAGGAATACCACTTTTTTTACTATGAAGCGATTGAAATATCGGAGCGTTTTCTTTTAAGACATTTTTTCTTGCTTTGATCAATTCAATAAATTTTACTAATAATGGAAAAATTAAAATTGATAAAAGAAAACTGATAATACTCCAAAATAAAATTTTTAAAATGATTAAAAAGTTTTCCATCATTAATCATAAAATTCTTTTAATTTTTGTAAAAGATATTCAGCATCACTAACGCGGTCTTTGGAATTTAATAAGCCAATAAATATTAATGGTGATTGAGGATATTTAACTAAAAGAAGTAAACATTGTCCAGCTTCGGAAGTAAAACCAGTTTTAGAACCAATAATATAATCTTGATATTTAGAAATTAAATAGTTAGTGTTATAAAGGTAACGGCGATTTTGGTTTTTGTCGTCTTTTAAGTAAAAAGTTGATTTTCGAGAAATTTCAAAAATTTCCGGATAATTTTTGAAAATATTTTTTACTAAAAGATATAAATCATTTAAATTGGAAATATTTTTTTCAGAAACTCCAGCTGGATCAATCAAAAAAGTGTTATTTAGTCCCCATTCTTTGGCTAAGTCATTTATTTTTTTAACAAACTTATCTTGACCTATTTTTTCAGCCAAAGTCCAAGCAGCTACATTTGAAGAAGAAATAATCATAGCGTTAATTAATTTATCTCGGCTATAAATTTCTTTTGATTTAAATTTTGAATTTTTTTCAGCATCATGATTAATAACAATATTTCCATTAATTAAAAAAAATTCATTTTGGTTATAAGTTTGAAGAGCAACTACCGCTGTTAATAATTTGGTTAAAGAAGCTATTGGTTTTTGTTCTAATGAATTTCTTTCAAATAAAACTTTTCCATCTATTTCTTTAATTAATACATTTTGAGCTGAAATTTTCGTTTCATCAATTTTAAATTTTTTCTCTTCTTTTTGAATAATAAAATCTTCATAAGCTAAAGCCTGACTTTTTTGAGTTAAATCTATATTAAAGTTAAAATTATAATTAAGATTCAAAATACTTTTTAAAAATTCTAAAAACAAAACTATTTCAAGCATTAAAAATATTTTACACCCTAAAAGAAAAATTTCAATTTATTAAAATCAAAATAAGACTAAATTTAAACTTAGTTTTGTTTGCAACATTATAAAATATATTGTGGATATCTTAAACTTAAATTAAAAAATTTTATTTTTTTAATGTATTTTTAATTTTATTTAAACCACTAACAACATTTTGATGTTAATGATAATGGAGTTAAAATTTTAACAGAAAGTAAACTTTCTTAGCTCACCTCCCTCCGTCCCGCGCGCCATTTGCCACTCCTGGCGCGCGGGAAAAAACGAGGGTAACGGTCTCTGTTTTCCTCTCACCGTTACCCTCGTTTCATCTTTAAAGATGTATTTTTAAAGATAGTCCTTTTTAAGTAAAAACTCAAATAAATATAGGTTAAAAAAATAAATTTTAACTGCTTATATTGACAAGAAAAATTTTTTTATTTATAATTATAATAATTAGGTGAAACTAAAATAATATTTAGATTTAACTATCTGCTAAAAATTTTTTTATAAGATTAGAAATTTTAATTCAATCAAGGTCGGAATTAATATTTTCAAATCAAAAATGGCCAGAGAAGAAATTTTATTTTTTGATGGCGAAGAAAATGATGAAAATAAGGAAGAATCTACAGGAAATGCAGAAAATGATGAAGATTCGCCGGATAGTTTAAGCTTAAATTAACAATAGCCCAAGCATAATTATTATAATGATGTCTTACCTTGCTTGGGCTATTGTTTTTTTAAAAAAATATTTTAAAATTTAAGTCTTGATATTAAAGATTTTGAAGCTTTAGTCGAAAATTAATTTGCAATCCAAAATGAGCGGAAAAATTGAAGAAATAAGAGAAAGACTAAAGAAACTTTTTTCTCTTTGGGTCGATGAAAATAAAATTAATCAATTAGAAATTGATGCAAAATTAGATGAAAGGGGTGTATTGGTTGAAGTTAATGGTCCTCAGGAAGTACTTTCACTTATTATTGGCAAGAAAGGACAAACTGTTAATGCTGTAAGACAGATTCTAAAAAGTATTGGTGGTGCATTAGGAGCATCTATTTCTCTTAAAGTTCAAACTAAAAATAGAAAATAAATCTTAAGCCACATAACTAAAAATTAAATTATTTTTTTTAATTCCCTAAGAGAGTTAAAATAACTTTCTGGTTTATTATTGGAAAAAATTTTCAAATTGCCATTATAGTTTTCAATTAATAAAACTTTAATTAATTGATTTTCAAAAATCTTTGCTTGTTTCCAAAAACTATTAAATTCTGATTTAGATATTTTTTTGCTTTTTATCTGCCAAAAAATATATTTTCTTTTTGATTTAATAAAAGTTAATCCATCAAAAACACCCCAAAAATCTTTTTTCAAATTTATTATTCGTGGTTTTAATTCAGTCTCTGCTGAAGGAAAGATGGTTTTTATTTTTAAAGCAAACTCCTTCTCAATTTTTTTACCCTTCTTTGTTTTATCTTTTAATTTTCTCATTAATAATAATTTTACATTATTTATTTTTTTGTTATTTAAATTTCGAAAATTTTATTTTTTAATATAAATTAAAATGGACGCAGAGGGTTTTGCTCCTCTTTTGACCCTCTGCGTCCGTGAATTTGATGGGGTGCGTGCGGGAAGTTGTCAAAAACCCGACACGCCCCCTTTAGGGGAATCCCTGTGGACGCCTGCCAATTTATTTATAAATCATTCTTTCTATTTTGTCAATATTTATAAAAATATATAAAAATCTAAAATAAACTTAGCTTAATAATTTGAATTAAATAAAAAATGGAGGTGAAAATAAAAATATTTTCACCTCCGAAAACAGAGGGAGGTTCGGGTTCTGATCTGATTATATCTTAATTTAAATTTATTTTCAATTATATTATTCAAATTATAAATTCTAAAAATATACAAAAATAAAAAAAGGCGGAGAGGAAGACTCCGGCACAAACTCCTCTCCGCCAAGTTGGGGGGTAGGCAGGGGTGGGGAGTGCAAGTAGAGGATGGAGACTCAGTGGAGTACCCCGCCCCCTGCCTGGAGATAGAGGGGCGTTTTATATTATAAAAAACTTTATTAAATTTGTCAATTATTAACAATTGTTAAAATTAAAAATTTACTTTAGCGAAAGTTAAAAATAGTAAAAATTTTATATCAGCTTATAATTTTTAAATAATGAAAGTTTATTCAATAGGGACAGCTACTTTAGATATTTTTTTTATTGTTGATAATTTTAATTTTCTTAAAAAACTTAAAGAGAAAAACGATATCGAAGGTTATTTTATTGATATTGGAGGTGGTGGTCTAAATTTTGCTTATAATTTTCAAAAATTAGGTTTAGATTCAATTGCAGTAATAAAATTAGGTAATGATTTTTTAGGTCGAGTAATAAGGAAAAGAATAGAAGAAAAGAATATAAAGGCTCATATTATTACAACTAAAGGTAATTCAACTCTTTCTTTTATTCTTCTTAATAAAACTAATGGGAAAAAATATATTTTTACTCATCGTGGTGATGAAATATTCAAAGTAAAAGATATTCCAATTACTCATAACAATGCTTACTATATAGCAACAGGTAGAACCAATATTAATGTTTGGAAAAAAATAACCGCAAATTTAAAGGAAAATAATAATTTTGTAGGCGTTAATCCATCAAGATATTTTTTAAAAAATATTAATAATCTTAGCTATTTTCAAAATATAGATTTTTTAAATATCAATTTCGATGAAGCTTCTATTATTTTGGGTAATAACAACCAAATGACAAAAATTGATTTTTTAAGGAAGCTAAAAAAACATTTAGATTTTATAAAATATATTTTAGTTACTGATGGAAATAGGGGAGCATGGTTTTTAACAAAAGATAAAATATTTCACTCATCTATTTATAAAAAATTAAAAGTTGTTGATACTACTGGTGCAGGTGATTCTTTTGGAAGTACTGTTTTTGCTTATTTGGTGAAAAATAAATTTAAAGAAGATGAAAATTTATTTAAATTAGCGCTAAAAAGTGCCACTTTTACTACTGCTTATAATTTAACCAAAATAGGCGCGCAGACAGGAATTTTATCAATTAACGAATTAAAAAAAATGGAAAATAAAAAATTGAAGATTCATATTTATCGTTTATAATTATTATTTAAATATCTTAAATTAATTAATTAAGATTAAGCTAAAAATGATTCAACTTCAAGAAAGAGACATTAAAAAATCAGCTAAAAAATACAGAAAAGAAGGATTAATACCAGGAATAGTTTATGGACCAGACATTCAACCAACGCCAGTAGTAATTGATGAGAAAAAATTTATTCAAAATTTTAAATTTATTCACCAAAGATTTGAAGTTTCTCTTAAGGGTAGTAAATATACCGGAATTTTACAAGAAATTCAGAAAGATCCCATTACATTAAAACCTATTCATTTTGATATTTATATACCAAGTTTAGTAGAAACTATTACCACTACTGTTCCTATTGTTTTTATTGGAGAAGAAGAAATTTTAAGAAAGGGTTGGTTTTTGAATAAATCTTTAGATGAATTAGAAATTGAGGGTTTACTAAAATATTTACCAGATAAAGTAGAAGTTGATGTTAGTCAATTAAACCTTAATGAATCGATTTATGTAAAAGATTTAAAAATACCGAATATTAAAATTTTGTTAGATCCAGAGACTCCTGTTGCTTCAGTAATTGAATCTATAAGTGAAATAGAAGAAGAAATTAAACCAGAAGGAGAACAGGCAGCAGGAGAAACTACTAATGCCTAAAATTATTAAAGATATTAAAAAATTTGAATATCATCAACCTAAAACAAAAGGAAATTTAATTTATCAGAAAAATTATTTTTTAAACGCTTTCTTTTTAATTATTATTGCTTTTAGTTTATATTTTTCTCAATCAATGGTAGCTGCACCTGGCGAAAAATCGCCTGTTGTTTATATTAATAAAAATTTATTAGCTCAAAATAATAATCAAGATCTATTAGAAAGAAAAAAACAATTAGAACAAGAACTTCAATTTGTTTTAGAGAAAATTAAAGAATACAATCAAGAAATCAATAGACTGTCTAAAGAAAGAAGAACTTTACAGGATGAAATAAAATATTTAGATGCTCAGATTAGAAAAACCGAATTAGAAATTCAATATATCAAAGCTCAAATTAATAATCTTAACAAAAGAATAAACGATACAAAAAAAGCTATCACTCTTACTCAAGAAAAAATAAATTCTTCTAAAGATAATTTTAAGAGAATGGTAAGAATGTATTATCAGGCATCAAAGAAATCAGTAGTTGAGGTAGTTTTAGCTGAAGCTAATCTTTCTGATTATTTTAGCAATATTGTTTTTCTTAATAAACTTCAAGAATCTATCAATAATCAATTAGAAGAGTTAAACGATCTTAATCGAAAATTAAATTATCAAAAGAATAAATTAGAGGAAAACTTAGACGAGCAACAAAATTTGCTCCAAATTTCTAATCTTAAGAAAGAAGAATTAAGCGATCTTCAAGAAGAAAAAAATCAACTTTTAAATATTACTCAAGGCGAAGAACGAAAATATCGTAAGCATGTTAGTGATTTACAAAAAAGAGCAGCTCAAATAAGGCAGGAGCTATTTAGATTAGCTGGTGGTGCTGGGCCAAT
This sequence comes from bacterium, assembly GCA_041640295.1. Taxonomy (GTDB): domain Bacteria; phylum Patescibacteriota; class Minisyncoccia; order UBA6257; family HR35; genus JANXCM01. The sequence goes on along the minus strand of JBEQAR010000007.1, from coordinate 6,911 downwards.
TACTTTTGAAAAAGCTTTAGAATATGCAGAATTAGCTCATCAATTAACCGGGATAAGACCAGCTTTTCTCTTAGCTATATTGAAACAAGAAAGTGATTTAGGAAGAAATGTAGGTCAATGTTATTTAACTAATACAGAAACTGGCGATGGTGTGGATACTTCAGGAAAATTTAGAGATCGAGTAATGCATCCAACCAGAGATGTTCCTGTTTTCTTAGAAATTACTAAAGAATTGGGCTTAGATTATACGAAAACTCCAGTTTCATGTCCATTAAGTTTTGGTTGGGGTGGAGCAATGGGTCCAGCCCAATTTATTCCTTCAACCTGGAAGGGATATAAAGATAGGGTGTCTAAAATTGTTGGTGAGCCAGCTAATCCATGGAATATTTATCATGCTTTTATCGCTGCTGCTGTTAAATTAACAGATGCAGGAGCTGGATCTAAAACTTATCAATCAGAATGGAAAGCAGCAATGATTTATTTTGCCGGTAGTAATTGGAATAATCCATCATATAGGTTTTATGGTGATTCCGTGATGAGATTAGCTGATAAATTTGAAGAAGATATTAATATCATTAAACAAGCACAAAAAGAAAATGAGTAATACAAATTACCAACTATTTGTTTTTAAAAATTAATTTATAATTAATATTTAAAATGAACGGAAATAAAAAAATTTTATTAGTCGATGATACCGCAGAGTTTTTAGAAATTTTTAAATTTAAATTAAATCAACTTGGCTTTATTATTGATACAGCAAATAACGGTAAAGAAGCTTTAGAAAAAATTAATCAAAACGATTATGATTTAATTATTTTAGATGTAATGATGCCAGAAATGGATGGTGTTGAAACAGCTTTAGAAATTATGAAAATAAAAGATAGTAAGGATATTAAATTTGTTTTTTTAACTAATTATGGTGAAGATAATCCTTTAGTAGGTAAAGAGGTTGATGAATATTACGCAAAACAATTAGGAGCTTCAGCTTTTTTTAGAAAAACCGAAGATTTAGATGAAATTGCCCAGGGAATAGTTAAACTTTTAACTTAAATATTGCTTTGGAATTCTAAATAAGTCTGATAAGGTTGGTTAGTAGAATAAATAGCACTTGCCATAACAATAAAATCAGGATGGTAACTTAAAATTTTTTTAAAATTTTCTTTATTAATTCCTCCATCAATCATTAATTTTTGATTTTTTTTTAGTTTAGTTTTAATAAATTCAATTCTTTGATAAGTTTCTTCTAAAAATTTTTGTCCAGCTTTTCCAGGATTAACTCCCAAAATTAAAACACCTTGAACAAAATTTAAATATTTTTCAATAAAATCAAATTCAACATTCGGTGACCAAGCGATAAAAATTTCCTTTTTAGTTTTTTTAGTCATTTTTAAAAGACCATCCGGATTAGTACTAGCTTCTAAATGTAAAATCAATCTTTTTACATTTTCCTTAGCCCATTTTAGAATTTCTTGCGGTTTTAGAGAAATCATTAAATGAAGATCAAATAGTAATTGTTTTTCTAATCTATCTAAATCATTATAATTTTGCCAAGTTTCATAGCCAGTAAAACTTTTTTCAGCAACATCTAAATGAAAATTTTGAACCAAATCTTTTAAAATATCAATTTTCTCTTTAATCTCTTCAAAACTTTGAGCATTAATTGCCGGAATAATTTTTGTTTTCATAATCACTAACTTTTTTAATTCTTCTTAAATACTTTTCTTCATTTTTAAATTTTGTTTCCAAAAAAACTTTTGTAATTTCCCAAGCTTTATTTTTATCTATAAAATCACTCGCTAAACATAATACATTTAAATCATCATCAGCTTTTGCCATTTGAGCTTGTTTTTCGTTGTAAATAAGACTTGCCCTTATCCCTTTGATTTTATTTACAGCAAAACAAACACCAGCACCTGACCCACAAATTAAAATTCCCAAACTTTCAAGTTCTTGACTAACCCTTTCTCCAACGCTAAAAGCAAAATCAGAATAATCGTCGTGAGGATCATAAACAAGATTACCGCAATCTTCAACTTCAAAATTATTTTCTTTTAACTTTTCTTTTAAAAATTCTTTTAATTCGAATCCACGATGATCAGCACCAATAAAAATTTTCATTATTAAAATTATAAACCACAAATTATTAATTTAGCTTACTTGTTTTTATGATTGTTGATCTATATACTAATCAACTTTATTCCTTTTTATTAATAATAATTTTCTAATTAATCTTTGAATTATAATAATAATCATAAGAAAAATAGTTAATCCAAATATTTCATCAAAACTAAATAAATTTTGTGGTGCTAAATATTCTATTCTTTCATTACCAAATTTATCAACAGCCTTAACAAAAATATAACTTCTTAGAGTTTGATCTTTTAAAACATAAGGAGATTCAGCTTTTTCAAATTTCAAATCTTTATCAGACGCGAACTTATGCGAACTCTTACGCGAACTTATGCGAACTTCATTATCAGATGCGAACTCCCGCAAACTTTTACTAATATTAATTTTTGGCTTTGTAAATTCTTGTTTTTCAGCAACTTCATAATAGGCTATTCCTGATTGTTTATCTGTTGTTTGAAAAACTATAAAATACTTTCCGTCAAAAATTTCTCTGTTTTTATAAATATAAATTTTAAAAGGCTCAGGAGGATAATTATCTATAAAAGTTTCAGTAGTTTTTAGTTCACTTATTTTTAAAGCCTTACTTTCTCCAGCTAATTTTGCTTCTGTTCCTAAGCCATCATTTAAAAGTACTTTTGAATAAGGTAAAATTTCTAAAATTATTTTTTCTGCGGCTGTTTGCGTCTTGTCTGCGGTTGTCTGCGTTTTTTCAAAAATTAAATTTACCAAGGGTCCTTTTCTTCCGATATAACCACCAATACTAACACCTGAAAATTGAAGAATACTATAATCCGCGTTAGTCCGCGTATAATCCGCGGTTGTCTGCGTTTTTGGTTTTTCAATCCAAAAATTTATTACTGAATTAGCATCATTCCAATCACGAAAAATTAAATTATCAGAAAACTTTATTTTAATATCAAAAGCATTAACATTCTCTTCTTCAGTATTAACATACACAGGAACAACAACTTTTTTATTTATAATATTTGCTTCGCCGAAATAAATTCTTGCCATTTTAACTAGTTCATATTAAGTTCGTGAACTGTTTGCAATAATCCTTATCTTATTCTCATTTGTTCGTGTGAAAGTTTGCATAAGTTTGCGACTAATAATGAAATAAAATAAATTTTATCCAGTATAATAATAAGCCATAATTGAAAAATCAATTAAATTAACTTTAGCATCACCATTTAATTTTTCCTTTTCGATTTTAACAAACTGTGGACTTAATTTTTTCTTATACCAATAAGCAGCAATAGAAAAATCAATTAAATTAACTCGGCAATCATTATTTAAATCTCCTTTTTGGGGGCATTTTGTCGATTCTTTGGGGATACTTTTTTCTCCAACATTAAAACTTAAAGTTCTCGAATAAGGGCTAATCATCTGATTTTGATAAACTTGTTTCGATTTTGTATAATGATCTCCTATTTCTAAAATTCCAGTATCTAAAGCATATAAATAAGAGCCATCTTTTTCTGTAGTAATTCTAAAAAATTTTTCCTCTTCTGATGAAACATTAATAATAACATCAGCATCCGGACTTGCCTGACCAAAAATTTGCAGAACATCTCCTTTTCTAACTGCAGTTTTATCGATATCAATTGTTGGCGAAAGAAAAATTCCTGAACTTCTAACTGTTGAACCAGCAGATACAAAAACTTGAAAAGTTAGCAAACTTGACCTTCGCCCTTTAAAATCTTCACTATATAAAGTAAATAAATATAATCCAGGCGAAACATTATTCAAGGTAATTTCAAAATCTCCTTTTGAACCTGCTCTTGTTATTTCTCTTATTTGACCATCAGAAAGAAAAGTTACTTCTGAATTTGGATAAGCTTTACCAGAAATAATAATTGTTCCGTATTGTAAAGGTTGCGTTCCACCGCCACCACCTCCAGGCGATTGAGTTGTACAACCAGAAGTGTTAAAAGTACAATTAGCATTACAGCTTAAAGTTCCTCCACTATAGCCCAAAGAAGCACAAGTTTGTCCTCCTAAATCTGGGCCATCGCATTCTTCATTAATTTCTTTGATATTATTACCACAAATACCAGGCTTAATTGCTGTTATGTTCACTGAAGCTGATTTTGTTTTATAAATAAAAAAAGAAAAAACTAGGATTAAAATTGTAAAAATTAGAAAAAAATTTTTTAAATTCATTCATTCTTTTGCGCATACTTTTTAATTATATAAGCATTATATTTTCTAATCAAAATTGGTAGAATGAAGACAACAAAAACTATTAAAATTAAAATTATCATCAGATATTTAACATTCAAAAATACAAACCAATAACTAAAATTTAAACTATTATTTTCTCCATAATTCATATCAAAAACTACTTTATAAATACCAAAAGCAAAATTCCCCTGCCATTCAGTTTCTAAAAGTTTTTCAGTATTAGGTAAGATTTGAAGCTCTTTAGGGTTAATAGGTAAACTTGCTACTTCTTTACCAAAAATATTTTTTATATCAACAAAACCTTTGGGAGTAATGTAAGTATTACCTTCATTTTTAATTAAATAAGAAAATTTTACGGGGAAATTCCAAACAACTCTTTGAGTCTCAAATTTAGAAATGCTTGCTTTATAAATAGCATTGCCTCTCACATTAATAAAAACTAAAGCGCCAACTCGAGCAACAATTCCAACTTGACCAGCTTCTTTTTTAGGAGCACCGCTTCCTACCCAAATAGCTAAAAAATGGCCTCCTGGTGGGGCGGATTGAGGAATATTAATTCTTACAGGAATCTGAATATCTTCTTTAGATTTTAAAAAAACTTCTTTTTGTATCTCAACCCAATCTTTTTCTGGAGGATTTTCAAAAAATTTTCTTTCACCACTAACATCAGTAAAACCTTCAATAGCTATATAATATTTTGAATCCCAATCGCTATCATTTCTAATAAATAAATTAAAATTTAAAGTATCACCTGGATTAGAAGTAAATTCTATTTTTGCTGGTCCAACAGTTAAAGCCTCAGTAAAACTTGTAAATATGATTAAGGGAAAGATCAAGAAAAATAATTTTTTTATCATCTTAATGATAGAAAACTTTATATCTGTTCGCATAGGTTCATTTAAGCTCATATTACCCGAATGTTAACCGAATACATTACCCGAATTAGATACCGAATATATTAACAGAATATTCACAAAATTATTCGGTTTATTATTCGTGTAATCTATTCGGTCCTCATTCGTGTAACTCATTCGGTTTATATTCGGGTAGCAAATTATCATTTAATTAGAAGCACATTGATAAGTGATAGTATCAGCATAGGAACCAGCTGGAGCTAAACCAGAAACTGCTGCTTTATGAGTAACAACAACTTCACGATTGGCGACTGGCTGAGATGAGGAAGCTAAAGTTTGAGTAGTTGTTGCTAATTTTCCAACAGTATTCCCTGTTTGATTATAAATTGAATTTAAAGATAGGGTTCCACCTGAACCAGCAGTTGTTGTTGCTGCTTGAATTCCATAACCATCAGTCCCTGCTGATAAAGTCGCAGTATTAGGATAACCAGAAGCTGGTGACGGTATTAAGTAAGTTGGTGAAGTTGATTTATATAAACCACCATTGGTCCCATCGCCTTGATCTTTAATTGTAACAGTACAACCAGCACCAGGGTTACAAGAAACAGTTGTCGTTACATTCGGAGAGGAAGTATATACTGCTGAAGTGTCAATATTACCAAAAGCAGTTGTTGTCGTTGATAAATTACAAGTTATTGATGTTGAAACAGTTGCTGATACAGAAACATTTGTTTGGGCTAAAAGATATTCAAAAGAGAAAGATTCAATAAAAGGAGGCAGAGACAAAGCCAACACTAAAAAGTAAATTAAATTTTTTGATTTTTTCATATTTTTTATATAATCCCGACCTCTTATTTTAATTTTTTTTAATTTCCGACCTCTTTTTCTAAAATTATATCACAAAAATTTTGTCAAACTAAAACCTGTGGATAACTTAAAATTATTTTTTAGCCAAAGATAAAAGTACTTTTTTATATTTTTCAATAAAATTTTTTGTCCAATACAAAAGCTCTTTATCAATAATAGTTATTTTTTTATTTCTAATTTTTATCAATGGTTTTGTTTTTCTCATTTTTTTTTAATTATTTAATTATAACATAAAACCTAATTTAGACTAACTTAATCCGCAACCATTACAAAGCACTACAAGAATAAGTAATGGTATCATTATAACTTCCTGTTGGCGCTAAATAAGAAGCGGAAGCCTTGTGTTTTATATTAATTTGAGCAGCAGAGACAGCACTTGTCGAACTTGCTAATTGAACATCAGTTAAACTCAGACCACCGACATCATTGCCAGATTTATTATATTTTGGGTTAATTGTGATATTAGAATTTGTAGTTGTTGCCTGAATTCCATAACCATCTGTTCCTGCAGTTAAAGTTGCATCAGTAGATTGAATTAAATAATTTGTTGAACTTGAATAAAGACCCGGACCAGTACTAGTACCAGTATCTCTAACAGTTATTTGAAAAGCACCAGAAGAAGTTGCAGTAATAGTTATATCAGGTGAAGAAGTTGAAACAGCATTTGGTGTTAAGTTTGAAAAACTTGTTAAAGTTGCTGAAAGGGTGCAGGTTAATGATGGAGCTGGGATATCGGACTCTAACCACTCAACATCAAACCTAAATCTAATATTAGTATCACCAGCTGCTTGTTCTTGATATAAAGCAATTCCTTCACCAGGCTTTAAAATTAATTCATCGCCAAAAACAATTTCAATTTCATAATCTCCATAAGAT
>JBEQAR010000006.1:0-43558 GCA_041640295.1 bacterium | reverse complement strand
AAAATGAGTATGATTAGCTGCGATAATTAATTTTTTAGATGGATCAATTTTGTTTAAATTTTCAATTTCTTTTATTTCAATTTTAAAAACTAATTTTGCAATAGGATAAAAGAAATAATAAAGAACAATCTGGAAAAGTTTACTTATCATATTTACTAATCATAGTTTTCTTATAAAAATAATTAAAATTAATTCAATAAAAAAATGATTTTTATTGATACAGATTTTTACTTACTTAAAATTCTCTTAAGTGATTCTGGCCACTTTTCTCTTATTTCTGGTAATGTATTTTGCCATAATTCTTCTTTGGTAAACCATTTAATTTCTTTTACATATTCGGGTTTTTGAAAATTCTCATCTTTACCAATAGCACTACATAAAACAGAAATTTTAGCAAATGAATTCCCTTTTTGAGAATGGTGAATAATTAATGTATTTGGAATTTGATATTCTGCTCTTACTTTATAACCTGTTTCTTGTAAAACTATTCTTTCAGCAGCTGATTCTCTTGTTTCACCTATTATTTGGCAATCAGTTGGAGTAAACCATATTTCTCCGGGATCATGCTCTATATTGAAAAGTTCTAAAAATGGTTCTGGTAATTTTTTCTTAACTCCTAAAATTCTATTTTTATTATCTAAAACTACAGCAATAACGAAAAATTTAATTGGGGTGCTCTTATTTTCCTCTTTTGTCTGTGGATAAACCATTACTTTTAATTTAATTTTACCATAAATACTTTGAATTACAAATATTATCTATTTTCGTTTTTTTGTTATGGGGGTTAAAAAATACTTTATTAAAGGACATTTTTTGAAATTAATTTTTATAACCTTTATTTTTCCACATAAATTTTAAAAATTCCAAAACTTCCTCAACTTAACATAGAAATTTAACATAGAAATTTAAGTTTTATTAACAGGTAGGTGATATTGAATTAAAAATATTGTATTAGGTTATATCGATATAATTATTTATAAAAACTATTCGTTTTTATTAATAATTAAAGTATTTTATTGATTTGATTTATATCAAAAAGTTTTTCTAAATCATGACCAACACCATTCATTAAAATAATTTTAACCTTAGGATATTTTTCTTTTTGGAAAAATAAGGAACTTGCGTAGCTAATTTTTTCATCCGATTTTCCATGGAATATATACAGCTCCTATTTTTCTTACTAATTCAATCATTTTAGAAACATTTCATAATCATTGGTTATTGGTTGATCACTTGTATAATATTTATTTTATTATTTTTTATCAATTTAAAAATTTCCCCGGTCATTTTCTGTGATTAATTCTTTTCAAATAAGCAAAACGGCAAGTAAATTGATGTATTTTTAAACACTAGTTTAATAAATTACTAATTTTTCCAATAACTTTTAAAATACTTTTTATATTCTGATATATCTTCTTTATTACCTTATGAAAATTTTTTTATGTAATTCGATTAAGTAAAAATTTTCATCCTTCATAATAGCTGCATATAAATTAAATTATTATACATTTGTTGTTATCTTTGTTAAAAATTTAAGTTAAAAATGTAAATTCAATTATAGTATTTTTTTATATAATTTAAATTAATTTAGTAATTGTTATATTGTAAAGTTAATGAGACTAAAAAGAGAATTTTTTACACAATCAACTTTAAAGGTTGCTAAAGAGCTTTTAGGAAAATATTTGGTTAGAAACTATAAAGGTAAACTTTTGATTGGTAAAATAGTTGAAACTGAAGCTTATATTGGACCGAAAGATAAAGCTTCTCATGCCTATTCTAAGAGAGAACAATCAGTAAAAGAGAAATTAAAAATTATTGAAGAAAATTGGGAAAGAATTAAAAATTATGTTGATGATGAAGAGTTGTTTATCAAAAGAATTTTAAAGTTAAAGAATGCTAAAGTAACAAAAAGAAATTTAGCAGAATATCTTCGCGGTGGCCATATTTATATTTACTTAGTTTATGGCAACTATTATCAATTAAATATTACTACTTATAAAGAAGGTTATCCCGAATGTGTATTAATAAGAGCTTTAGAACCAGTTTTAAATTTAAAAAATCCTAAAGGACCAGGAAGGCTTTGTGAAGAATTAAAATTAGATTCAAGTTTTTGGGGTGAGGATGTGGTAATGAGTGAAAGAATTTGGGTGGAGGATGAAATAAAAACGCTGATAAACGCGGATAAACACGCAGATCAACGCAGATTATCATTTATTGCAAACTATATCCGTGAAACTGTTGCATTATCTGCTTCAATCTATAAAAAGATTAATCCGCGTAAATCCGCGTCATCATCTGCGTTTATCCGCGGCATTGTCAGAACAACTCGGATCGGAATTGATTATGCTGAAGAACATAAATTTTTAAAATGGAGATTTTATATTAAAGGAAACCAATGGGTGTCAAGAAAATAATTAAAAGTAGCGTATAATCATAAAAATTTTCAAGAAAAACAAATTCACTATAAATAAATTAAGGGGGTAGCCTGTTAAGATTCAGGCTACCCCCCGTCGGATGGCATAAGGACAGGGTTTTCTCACCTCCCTTCTATAAAATTTTATAAACCAAAATTTATTTTTTGTCAATAGTTTATATAATAATTTATAATTTGATGATGTCTTGAATGATAATTTTTCAAATAAGGTATTTTAAATTATTAAGAATAAAACTTATATACAATAATGGATTGGTTAAAATATTTTTTACTTGGAATCGTTGAAGGAATAACTGAATTCCTACCGATATCATCAACAGCTCATTTGATTCTTTTCTCTTATTTATTTAATATACCCCAAACAGAATTTCATAAATTTTTGGAAATTTTTATTCAAACAGGAGCTATTTTGGCGGTTGTTTTTAATTATTTTAAATTTGTTTTGAAAAATAAACACCTAATACCTAAACTCATAGCTTCTTTTATTCCAACAGCAATTATTTCACTTATTTTCTATAAATTAATCAAAAATGTTTTCTTTGAAAGTCAAATTCTTATAATTTTAACTTTAATTTTAGGAGGAATCATTTTCATAATTTTTGAATTATTAATAAATAAAAAAATAATTCAGCTTCAAAATAACTTAGATAATCTCTCTTTTTTTCAGGCACTACTAATTGGTATTTTTCAATCATTAGCAATTATTCCTGGAGTTTCGCGAGCCGGAGCAGTTATTTTAGGAATGTTGCTTTTAAAATTTAAGCGAGATGATTCTGTTATTTATTCTTTTCTTTTAGCAGTTCCAACAATTATTTCTGCAGGGATTTATGATTTATATAAGGTAGGTATTTATACTATTAGTTTTGATTTTACTAATCTAATTTATCTTATAATAGGTTTTGTAACATCTTTTATTTTTGCTCTTTTAACGATTAAGTGGCTCATCAATTATTTAAAAAATAATAACTTTGCAATTTTTGGATATTATCGAATTGTTTTGGGATTATTATTTTTGATTATTTATATTTTACAAATTTGAATATTTTAAAAATGATTGGTAAAAAATTTAAATTTTTAAATATCACGATAATAAGAAGCAGGATTACGAGATGGGGGTATATTAACATTAAAAGATGAAGTGGTGATTTCTAAATTAATTCCCCTCTCCGCTAAAGCTTTTTGTAATTTATAGACAGGTTCATTTAATTTTTGATCATCTTCGTTTATTCGACCAGCTTCAGTATAAATAGGTTCTAATAATAAAACTGGATTATTATTTTTTTCACCTAAAAAAACAATTCGACGAGCAATTGGTTTTGATAATTTTCCCTTAATAATTTCTTGCGAAGGTAGAGTAATAATAATTTCTTCTCTATTTTCGTCTAATTCTATCTTGGCTGTTTTTAAAATTTCTTCTTTTAAATCAATTTCTGTTTCTAAATAGACATTTCTTTTAACTAAAGCCCTTATATGAGAGTCAAAAACATAGCCTAATAAATTGTTATTTTGAACATCAGTCGATCTATAATCTTGACAAGTAGAAATTGGATAAGCTCCAATCTCGAAAAGTGTTCTTGGGTGGTCAGTTAAATAAGTTAATTGTAGAGTAGTTTCAAATAAAGTTTTTTCTTTTTCTGTAAATTTTTCTAATTGAGGTTTTAAATATCTTATTATATCTGTTTCCCAAATAACTTTTTCTTTTAATTCTGGCCAATATTGATTAACGTTTTTTTCTAATCTTTTTAAAGAACCCAGAAGGTCATTTATCGGTTTATTTCTGGCAAGATCTTGAAAAATTTGCATAATACCAACAATTATATTAATCTTTTCTTTAGTAATTTTATTTTCTAATAATTTTCGAATTTCCAAGATATTCATTGTTTTTCCATTAAGAGCAAGAGAAATTTGTTCTTTAATTTTTACTTCAATTTCTTTTTTTTCTCTACTTGAACTTTTTACAACATCTAAAATAATATCCAAAATATCTTTATAATGTTCAGATTCAATAACCTGGGTTCTTAAATGTTCAATAATACCAGCAAAAGAAAAAGTTTCTTTCCTCTTTTCTGTTTTTATTCTTGAAATTGAAATAGTAAAATAGTTGCCTCGCCATAAAGAAATTATTCTCTCTTGTTGTTTTAAAGAAGGAAATGATTTAATTAATGAAAAAAGTTGTTTTTGGACAACGGGATCTTTTAAATTATACCTTTCTTCAATGAAAGTATTTTTTATTAAAGAGGCAACAATTTTGTTTAGAAGAGGCAATCCCTGAGGATATGTTTTCTGGTAATGACCTCTTAAAGTTAAAAGAACATTAATATATTGACATTCTTCTAACAATATTAAAATTTCTTGATCGTTAATTTCTGGAGGTAGAGAAAATATTTCTTTAAATTTTAAAATTATATTTTTTTCAAAATCTTTTAATTCTTCAACAATTTTTCTAAGCAAACCCAATGGTAAAGATAGTGTTTCTTGAGTAATTTGATATTCTTCGATTATTCTTTTTAAATTTTGAAGATGAATTTCAATTATATTTTGAGTTAATTCATCAGGTAAACTTTTTATAAAAGATAATTTTTGGAAATATTTTATTAAAAATTCATTATATTTTCTTAGATTTTCTCGGGGATAAAAAATAAAAGGAAAATCAAATTTAACTTCGGATTTTACTAAATTTACCATAGATGGTAAAATGGTATTATTTTCATCATCATTTAAAGACCAACTTAAAACAACTTCAGGTATTAAACCAAGGTGCCAAGAAGTAATTAAAATTGGTAAATTATCGGGAGAAGATAATAAATACAGGGCAATGGGCGCTCGAGGATTTTTCAAAAATTTTTGATATAAAGAAGCAACTTCTATTCTTAAATTTTTATCAGGAATACGTTGAATAGATTTATGGAATGAAGCACCTAAATTGGGATAATTAGTTTCTCGATTTTTTGGATTTGAATAAAAAATAATTAAAGCTCCCCACTTCCTTTCTCTTATAGCTTTTTCTAAAGCAAATTCAAGTATATCTGGTCTTATTTTTTGATTTTCTGGGTTCGAATAAAATTCAAGAAGTGAATACCACCTATTTTCATTTTTAACTTTTTCTAAAGTTAACTCAAATAATTCAGGTTTTATTTTTTGATTTTCGGGGTTAGAATAAAACTTAAGAAGAATTAACCATCCATTTTCTTTTTTGATTTCCTCTAAAGCCAATTCAAGTATATCTGGCCTTATTTTTTGATTTTCTGGATTTGAATAAAATTCAAGGAGTTCACTCCACTTTTTTCTCTTTCGAGCTTCTTCTAAAACATATTCAAATATTTCGGGTTTTACTTTTTGATTTTCAGGATTAGAATAAAAATAAAGAAGTTCACTCCACTTTTTTCTTTTTATAACTTCTTCTAAAACTAACCCAAATATTTCAGGTTTTACTTTCCGATTTTGGGGATTAGAATAAAAATAAAGAAGCTCAAGCCACTTTTTTCTTTTTATAGATTCTTCGAAAACATATTCAAATATTTCAGGTTTTACTTTCCGATTTTGGGGATTAGAATAAAAATAAAGAAGCACAAACCACCTTTCCTCTTTTTTAGCTTCCTCTAAAGCCAATTCAAGTATATCTGGCCTTATTTTTTGATTTTCTGGATTTGAATAAAAAGAAATAATTTCTTCCCAATCTCGTATGTTTTTAACTGCTTCTAAAGCCAATTCAAGTATATCTGGCCTTATTTTTTGATTTTCTGGGTTTGAATAAAATTCAAGGAGAATGGACCACAATCTTATATTTTTAGCACCTTCTAAGGCTTGATTAACAATCACTTCAACTAAAATTGATTGCTTAATTTCTTTTATTCTTTTTTCTATTTCTTCCTCATTTTCCCCTAAAATAATTTCGATTTTTTTTATAATATCATTTTGCTCCGAAGGTTTAGTTGAAGTAAATAAATAAAAACAAATAATTGAAAGTTCTTCTTCAGGAAGATATTTAGCTTTTTGAATTAAAAATTCAATAGCCGCTGGTGATAATTGAGTATATTTTTCAAGATTTAATGGCGTCCCTGCTTTAAGATTTTGTAATAAAGAAATAAATTGTCTTTGAAATTCCCCATATTTAATAGATTTAGCTCTTTCTAAAAATTTATTTAAAGAATCGTATTCAGACATAATCAAAAATTTTTGGGTAATTTTATATTTTCTATTTTAAAGTTTTTTTATTAAATGAAGAATTAATAAATTTTCACAATGATTTGTGTGAGGATAGAAATCAAGGCCGTAAAATTTCTCAATTCTATAATAGTCTTTAATCATTAAGTAATCTCGTGCTTGGGTTATTGGATTGCAAGAAAGATAAAATATTCTTTTTGGTTTCATCTCTCTAATTAAATTAATCACTTTTTTATGTAATCCCGAACGAGGTGGATCTAAAATTAAAACATCGGTATCTTTTAAAATTTCTGGATTAATTTTTTCTGATGGTAAAGCAATTCCTTCAAAATTTTTAATATTATTTTCTTTAGCATTTAATTTAGCAAATTTAACAGCCTGTTCATCAATGTCGATGCCCATAATTTTTTTTGCTTTTTCAGCTAAATACAATCCTATAATACCAACTCCACAATATAAATCAACAATTTTATTTACTTCATTTAAATTTTCTTTCATTAAACTCAAGGCTTTTTCAAAAAGTTCTAAATTATTTTGGAAAAAGGAGGAATAATGATATTTAATTTTTAAATTACCAATTTTTTCTAAAACTTCTTCCCTGCCCTCACTTTTTAAGATCTGGGTAATTACACTAGCCGGTGATTTCGGATTAGAATAAATTAAAGCAAAACCAGTTAAATTTGGATGCTGAAAATCAAAATCTAAATTTTTATCATTAACGAACAAAGAAAAATGCAAATAAGGAAAACTAAAACTTCGCCTAATAACCAAGCTTTTTAAATTTTCTAATTTTTTCTTATTAATTTCTTCTAATAATTCTAAAGCAACTTCATTTTCTTTTTCACCAAAAAGCAAACAACCATTTTCAACAATCACTTTTTCAAAATGGCTACCTCTTTTATGAAAAGCAAAAAATATCTGATAATTCTCTACTTCATCTTCTTTAAAAGTTCTCGGCTTCGGCGAGCGAGATTCGGGTAGGCCGTGGGAGAATGTTTGAGCCGAAGCGGAGCGAAGGCCAAACTGGCGCATCGAGAGAGCCGAGCCGCGAACAAAGGAATACTCTATTTTCGTTCTATATCCCCAAATTTTTTCTGCTTTAAAAAAATCATTCAATTCAATTTCTTCTTTAGTAAAGTCAAAGAAAATTTCTTTTAATAATTTTTTCTTTATTTCAACTTGAAAATTATAGTCAAAAGTTTGCCAAGGAGAGCAAGAAAGATAATGTGATTCTTTTGCAGGAATTCTGTAAGGAGATTTTTCAATAACTTCAATTAATTCACCTTCAATAAAATCTTTCTTCTCTTTAAAAATTCTAATTTTAGCTTTTTCTTCAGGTAAAATTCCGTAGCTAAAAACAACTTTATTATTATATCTTCCGATACTTACACCATTATGACCTATTTTTTCAAAATCAACAATTATTTCTCTGTTCTCTTTCATTTAACAATATTTATCGGATTTCCAGAAATAAAAGCTTTTATATTATCAATTGTTGTTTTTAAAATTCTACTTACTGCCTCTTTAGAGTTAAAAGCATTATGAGGGGTAATTAAAACATTTGGCATTTTCATTAAAATATGATTTTGCCACAAAGTTTTTATTTCTTCTGTTTTTAAATCGGACTTAGCTAA
Organism: bacterium; assembly: GCA_041640295.1. Lineage (GTDB taxonomy): Bacteria > Patescibacteriota > Minisyncoccia > UBA6257 > HR35 > JANXCM01. Next base: position 35,326 of record JBEQAR010000006.1, on the reverse strand, counting down.
AATTTCTAATTCCTCTTTTACTTCTGTTTCTTCTTCTAAAACATCTAAAGCTGCACCTTTTAAAATTCCTTCTTTTAAAGCATAAACCAAAGCCTCAGTTTCAACAATTCCACCGCGAGCAGTATTGATTAAATAAGCTCCGCGTTTAACAATTTTAATATTTTCTTTATTGATTAAATGAAAAGTTGATGGATTTAAGTTTGTATGAATTGTAATCACATCTGAATTTTTTAAAAGATCTTCTAAAGAAACATATTGAACGCCAATTTCTTGAGCAAAATTTTGATCAGGATAAGCATCAAAAGCTAAAATATTCATTCCAAAAGCTTTAGCTAATTTAATAACTTCTTTACCAATTCTACCCGTCCCAATAACTCCTAAAGTTTTTCCATAAAGTTCTTCACCTCTTAAATTAGACAAATCAAAACTTTCTGTTTCTTTAATTTGATCAATAGCATAATAAATTTTCCTCATTAGATTAAGCATAAGACCAATTGTCCATTCAGCAACAGTTTTTGTTCCATACTCAGGTACATTACTTACAACAATTCCCTTCTCTTTACAATAATTAATATCTATATGATCATAACCAGTAGAGCGAGTAGTAATAAATTTCAAATTTGGTAAAGCATCAATTATTTCTTTATTAATTTGTGAACTAATGAAAACAGATAAAATTTCAATGTCCTTAAAATTTTCAATATTTTCCTTTGTCAGCCAATCACTCGTAAAATAAATTTCTAAACCTGAAAGTTCTCTATCTAAAATTTCTTTTTCCCAACCTTCTGCTTCAAAGAATCCAAGTTTCATCTTTTGAATTTTAACATAATTTTTGATATTTTGTAATTTGATTTATTTTTCTTTTAGTGGATTATCTATTTTTGCTTTTAAGCCTAAAAAAATAAAATGAAAATACCGAGCTAATTAATATTAATAAGAGGTAAATTGTTAATAGATTTATTAGAGGTACATCAATCTGTTTTAACCTACCCAAAATAAATGCGGAAAACCATGAAATAATAGAAATTGTTCCCATTATTATTAGCATCTTTTCTTTATAAGATGACAAATTTTTAAAATCTAATTCAATAAGCTTAGGAGAAACAAAAAAATTCATCAAAAATCCATTGATAACTAAAACAAGAACTACGATTATCTTAAACTGGAATTTAACTGAATTTTGATATTCCTCTATATTAGAAATATAAAGAAAAAACCCTGAAACTATAATTAATCCTAAAATTAACCAAACAAAATCTGATAAATCATCAAGAATTTCTTTTTCTCTTTCATCAATTTTTTTATCTTTAAGAAATTTAAAGAATAAATAATCTATGACTAAAATTAAACCTAAACCAACGCTTGCGCTTAGAGCATGAATGAATATAGTGAGAGTTTTTAAAGATTGAGCTATTAAAATAAGACTTTCTTTTAATAAAAAATAAGAGCTGAAAAAAATTAATGTTGAGATTACAAACGATGCTAAACACCAACTACATAATTTTCTTAATTTTAAAATTTGGATTAAGGTTAAGTAAATTGAAAAAAGAAAAGCTAATAATGAAAGACTTAAAAGAATAAAATCAAAAGTTAAATTTTGTAAATTAAAAATTTTATTTATAGAATAACTAATAAAAATAATTGTGTAATAAAAGATACCTAATTTTTCTAATTCAATACCCAAAAACTTTGAATATTTACTATGAATAACACCCTCACAATCAGCCTTTAGAGGACAAATCAAAATTTTCTTATCTTTTTTATGTTTATATATATGGTAAGAAATTAATAAGCCAAGAAATGATAAAAATGAAATTAATAAAGTCATCTTTCTTTTATAATATCATCAAAATTGCGCCGATTGTTATTAAAATTGCCCCTAATAATTTATATAAGGTCAATTTTTCAGCTAAGAATAAAACTGAAAAAATTAAAACAAAAACAACACTTAATCTATCTAATGCCGCAACCCCAGAAGCAGGACCGAGCTTCAGAGATAAAAAATAAAAAAGCCAAGATAAAGCTCCGGCTATTCCTGCCAAGATTATAAAAGTAAAAGTCTTACTATTAATAGTTTTCAAAAGTTCAAATTTACCTAAAACTAAAGAAACAATAATTAAAAACAAAGCCATAATAATTGCCCTTACGGTTGTCGCTAAAGTAGAATCAATTCCTGAAATACCAATTTTGCCAAAAATTGCCACCAATGCTGCGGTTACTGCTGAAAGTAAAGCGAAAATTATCCAACTCATTTTGACTCCTCCCATTTTTCTGCGTTCTCGACTATATCTCCTTCTTGAAAAAGAATTGCTTTTAATACTTCACGCCATTTAGGTAATTTTCTCGTAAGCCATTCTAAATCAATAGCAAAATGTTCAAACTCTTCTTCCTGGGCATGTTCCATAATTTTTCTTGCTTCAGGATCTTTAGTAACCGCAATTCTTTGTTGATACCAATTGATAGCTTCTGCTTCTTCAACTAAAGATGCAATAATTCGAGCAAAATTTCTTATTTCTTCACTTAATTCTTCTGGTGGTTCGTGATATTGATCAAACCCAGCCATTGTTAAAAATAAAATAAATTAATTTCGACTTAAAATATAAAATAATTAAATGATAATTATAACAAAATCGTAAGGTTTAAAAAATATTAACAACTATCCAACTTCAAAATCCATTTTAATTTTTTTAAGAAAATAAAAAAAAGAAATTTATAATTTAATACTTATTCAAACTTAATTGGGATTTCTATACTATCATCATATTGAGACAATTCTGAGGGATTCGCTTTCTTTAAAATTAAATAACCTATTCGGCTAAAATGATTTTCTGGAGCATTGGGAAACACAGGGCTTTCAAAATTTAAAACAGCTTCAAAAGATACAAAATCAGTTGTCATCCACTCGCCTTTAGCTTGAGCATAACTTTCAACAACAATTTTTCCATTCCAATCAGTTAAAATTACAGGAAAAGTAGCTTCAAAAAACCAATTACCTCTTGCTTGACCAGCAATCTTTAGAGGGCTTTTAATTTTTTCATTTGGTTTTGGAAAAAAAATTTCTATTTGATCGTTTTTATAAATAGTTTTTCCGCTCAATAAATATTGAGGATTTATTCTAATAATTTTATCATCTCCTTCTTGAGGATAACCTCTGCCGTCGCGATTAGAGGTTGAAAAATAAAAATAGCCATCAGGACCTAAAGTTAATGCTCTCAATCTCCCAAATTGTTGAAAGAAATGAACTTTTAAAGTTTTATCCTTAATATTATATTGATATAAACCTTGGCCTCTTAAACCTGTAAAAAATAGATTACCTTGATAATAAATTAAATCAGCTGGCGCCCAAGTAATATCCGGACCAGAATGAATTATTGGTGTTTCCATTCCTTCTTTTTTCTCATCTCCTTGAATAATTGACCAACCGTAGTTTTTACCCTTTTCAATTAAATTAATTTCATCTAAACCACTTTTTACTCCAGACCTTCCATGATCAATTGACCACAAATTACCATTTTCATCCCAAGCAATCCCTTGAGAATTTCTAATACCATAAGCATAAACCTGATTTTTAAATGGATTATCTTCAGGAATACCGCCATCGCCTTTTACTCTTAAAATTTTTCCAGCTAAAGAATTAACATTTTGAGCATTTTCTGAATCCCCAGCATCACCAGTTGTAATATACAAATAACCGTCAGGACCAAATTTTATTCTTCCTCCATTATGAACGCTGTTTGCCGGAATATTATCAACAATAACTTTATCTTTGATAAGCTCACCATCTTTTAAAACATATCTTTCAACTCTATTAATTAACTCTCCGTTCTTTTCTGTTGTGTAATAAAAATAAACAAAACCATTTTCTTTAAATTTTGGGTGAATTTCTGCTCCTAAAAGCCCACCCTCGCCAATATGTTTTATTTTCTTAATTTCAAAATTTTGAATAATTCTTTTTTCTTTTAAATCAATAATTTTCACTCTACCTTGTCTTTCAGTTAATAAAATTTGACTTTCATTCAAAAAGACAATGCTCCAAGGAATTTCTAAATTACTAAAAACAACTTCATAGCTCTTAAAATTACTAATTCCTTTCTCTATTTTTTGCTCTATTTCTTTTTGTGGTTTAAAATAAATTTTTTCTAAATATGATCTTGATAAAAACAAAACAAGTACAAAAATAAGAAAAACAAAAACTAAAATTAAAAATTTTTTATTAATATTTTTCATAACTCTAATTGTTTTATTGATTGCCAATAATTACAAAAAGAACAATTAGAATTAGGTTCTGGAGGTTTTTCTTTATAATAAACCTCTTTTAGTTTCTCTAAAATTTCATCGTACTTACTATAATCTAAATTTTCTACTATAACAATATCCTTTTCCTCCATAATGATACTCTCAGATTTATTTAAATTCTGAAAATCTTTAACAATATCAATTTTGACTACATAAAATGCTCCATAATTTGCTACTAGATGCCCATTTTTCAAAAATAAGTAACCATAAATTTCTAGTTGCCTCTTGTAGCTTTCGTATATCTGAAAATTTTTACTCAGAGTTGTTTTGAAATCAAAAGGTACGAGATTGCCGCTTTTATCAATTAATAATTCATCAATCTTTCCATAGTAAACAAAATTATGCTCTTGATGGTAAAACTCAACACCTTTGTTTCTCCAAAATTTTAATTTTTCAAAATCATCAAAAAGTTCTAAATCCAGTTTTTCTAATTTTTCGGGTTTATTCGAATTTTTTCGGTATTCATCAAATTCGTTTTTAATTATTGGATCATATTTCTGACCTATAAATCCACCTGCAAAACCCTCAGGTCTTTTAATACCATGCCTAAATTCCAACCAAAAACATCTTGGACACTCAATAAAAAGCTCTATTTTCGATCGCGAAATTTTAATATTGTTATTATTTTTCATTCTGTTTTTATTAAATAAAAGCTTTTCTTAATTTTAATTTAAAATTTTTTAAAATCTATCCACAATCCTCTTTTTAAACCGAAATTCTTTTTTTATTTTCTTAAGAAAACTTACCAGCCGTATCAGGCGGGCGAGAAAATTAAATTAAAATTGATTTTTTAATTAAGTAATTTTTATTTTTTAACCACAATAATCATACGAGGTGATTCAAAACTAAATTTTCTACCATCAAAATCTCCATAAACTTTTTCAATTTTAAAATTCAATAATTTTAAGTAATTACAAATTTCATTTAAAGGATAGAGACGAAAAACTCCTTTGTAAGTTTTAGCTCTACCTTCAAACCACTTTCTTTCTATAAAAGCTCTTAATCTTAAAAAATCTAAACCGAAAGTTGTTGTTACTTCAAGGCCGTTTGACTGCTTAATTTTTGAAGAAATTATTAAAAAATCATTTACCAATTTACCATTTTTAATAAACCAACTAATTCTCCGATGGAAGTAAACATATTAATCACAAGATCAAATTCATTTTTAAAATTAATTTTCTTCATATCTTTCTTTATGAATTTAACATTTTTAAGTTTTAATTTTTTAGCCTCTCTTTTTGCTAATTTTAAGAAATAATCTGAGTAATCAACGCCTATTACTAAATAACCTGATTGGGCTAAAGGATTTGAGTGTCTACCGTATCCACAGGCTAAATCTAAAATCTTTATTTTCTTGCTTTTAAATTTTCTTTTTATGAAATTTAAAATAAAATTAACTTCTTGTTTAGTAATTTCAGGAGTATTAAAATCAACATATGTTTTTATATAATTTTCATTAAAAATCTTTTTCCACTAGTTATTATTTTTAGAAGAAGACATATACAAATTAATTTAAATAAATTTTGAAATTTTTTCTTTTAATCTAAATAATGCTTTTAGGCGATGATTAACTTCCAAATGTTCTCCTTCAGATAGTTCGTCGTAATATTTATTAAATTTTTTAACAATAAAAAGCGATCGAAATGGATAGTTTGGAATTCTATTTTTACTTGGCTCAAAAGCAATATATCCTTCTACATTTTCTTCTTCAAAGATTAAAATCTCTTTTTGGGGATCATAAAAACAAATACAGGTTGTTAAATAAGCTAATCTTTCATCACCTTTAGCATCTTTTAGTTTTTCCAGTGTATAATTAATCAACTCATCATCAGAAGCTTCATAACCTAACCACCTTCTTGATTTTACTCCTGGTTCTCCATTTAAATAAGGAATAATCAAGCCACCATCATCAGCAATTGTTGAAATTTTTGTTATTTCACTATAAAACTTTGCTTTTTTATAAGCATTCTCTTTAAAAGTCTCGCCATCTTCTTCAGGAGACTCAGATATCTTGAAGTCTCTTAAGGAAAAAATTTCTAAACTTTCTAAATCATTCAATCCCCATTTTATTTCTTCAAACTTCGCTTGATTATGGGTAGCAATTAAAATTTTCATTTTAAAGATTCAATTAACCACTCTAAATAATCTTTATTAACTTTATCAACTTTTATTTTTAAAATACACGGCACAGTATAAGGATGAATTTTTCTAATTTCTTTTTCGATTTTGGAATAATTTTTATCAATTGTTTTTGCAATTACAATATATTCGCCAGTATTTTCTATTTTACCCTTCCACCAATACAAACTTTGAATTTTAAAAATATTAACACAAGCAGCAAGTCTTTTTTCAAGCAAATATCTACTAACTTTTAAAGCAATCTTTTTATCTGGATTTGTTATATAAACTAAAATCATTTTTCTATTCATATCTTAAAGCTTCAATTGGGTCTAATCTACTTGCTTTTTTTGCTGGATAATAACCAAAAACTACTCCAATCATTGTTGAAACAAAAACAGAAATTAAGATGGCTTTTATAGATATTAAGATTGTGATATTAGCAATTTTACCAACAATAAAAGTAATAACTGAACCTAAAATAATTCCAATAATTCCACCAATCAAAGTAATAAAGACAGATTCTAAAAGAATTTGATTTAAAATGTCACTATTTTTAGCTCCTATAGCTTTTTTCAAACCAATTTCTCTTGTTCTTTCAGTAACACTTGTAAGCATCATATTCATTATACCAATACCGCCAACAACTAACGAAATCCCAGCAATAAAAGAAAGAAAAATTGTAAAAGTATTAATTACAGAGGTCAAGGTACTTAAAATATCTTCTTGAGAAAAAATTGAAAAATCTGGTTCATCTACATTATGAAGCTCAACTAATCTTTGTTCAATTTCATCTCTAACCCCTTCAATATTTTCTTTACTATTGACTTTAACAGCTATTGAATTAAAATATTCGCTTCCTGCTAATTGTCTTTGCATTACTGTATAAGGCACTAAAACAAAATCATCATAGCTTACAAAACCAGTTGAGCCTTTAGGTTGCATTACACCAATTACTCGAAAAGTTAAATTACTTATTCTAATTTTTCTTCCTAAAGGATCGGTTTCATTAAATAAATCTTTAGCAACATTGCTACCCAAAACAGCTACTTTAGAAAATGATCTTATGTGCTCATCGGTAATTTGTTCACCTTCAGTAATTTGCATATTTCTAACTATAAAAAAATCTTGAGAAATTCCCAAAACTGTTGAATTAATATTATTTCCTACATCAGAAACAATCTGAAATCTTCTTTGAACTTCTGGCGAAATAGCTACAATATTTTCAACCTTTTTTATCTCTTCAACATCTCTTATCTTTAAAACCTCAGCACTACCTCGACCACTAGCTATAAAACCTCGACCCGGTTGGACAATTCCCGGAAAAACAATTAGATTATTTGATCCTAAACTTTCAATACTTTGCTGAATACTAACTTTTGATCCTTCACCTAAAGAAATCATTGCGATAACTGAAGCAACACCAATAATAATCCCAAGCATTGTAAGTCCGGTTCTCAATTTATTACTTTTTAAAGAATCTAAGCTTTCTTTTAATAAATCATTAAACTTCATTATTGTGATACAAAATTTTTCTATTTTTTACTTTTTCTTCATCGATAATTTCTCCATCTTTGATTTTAATAATTCTTTCAGCATGCTCAGCAATATATTCTTCGTGAGTAATTAAAACAACTGTTATTTTTTTCTCTATATTTAATTTTTGTAGAGTATGCATAATAACTTCGCCAGTTTTGGTATCTAAATTTCCTGTTGGTTCATCTGCTAAGATTATTTCGGGTTCATTGACTAACGCCCGAGCAATAGCAACTCTTTGCATCATTCCACCAGAAAGTTGATTGGGTCGATGATAAATAAATTTTTCTGGAAAAGCAGCCGATTTTAAAGCCTCTTTTACCTTTTGTTCTCTTAAATTAGAATCTAATCCGGCATAAATTGCAGGTAAAATTACATTTTCTAAAACATTTTTTCTTGGAAGAAGATAAAAAGCTTGAAAAACAAAACCAATTTTTTTATTTCTTAATTTAGCAAGTTCATTATCATTTAAATTATTAGTATTAATACCCTCTAAAAAATATTCACCACTTGTCGGTCTATCCAAAAGTCCAATAATATGCATTAAAGTTGATTTACCCGAACCTGAAGGCCCCATTATGGCAACAAATTCACCTTTGTTAATTTTTAAATTTATATTTTTGAGGGCGATAGTTTCAACTTCACCAGTTTTATAGATTTTAGTTACATTTTTAAGCTCAATCATTGTCTTAAACCTGGAGAACGAATAAATCTTCTCGGTTGAGGAAAAAGTCTTTGGAATAGTCCTTGCTGTTGGTTGTTTGAAATTGTCTGATTATTTGCCGGTGATCTAACTATAATCCAATCGCCATCATCTAAACCTTCTAAAACTTCAGTATTTTTACTATCACTTAAACCTATCTTTATAAATTTAACTTGTGGTGGGTAATTTAAAGCAATATTAATCGTTCTTTCTGCTTGTCTTGTCTGCTGATTTGTTGTATTGCTTTTTAAATTAAATGTATTATTTCTTTGATTTAAAGCAACTAAATCTTTTTCATCAGGTATTTCCACATATTTTCTATTACCTATTGTTTTAATAGCTTGATTGGGAATAACTAAAACATTTCTTTTTGTTTGAGTGATAATATCAGCATTAACTGTCATTCCTATTTTTATTTGAGGATTATTTTCAAAAGCAATTTTTACTTTATAACTAACCACTCCTTGAGAAACTTCTCCGATTGGATCAATGTAAATTACTTTGCCTTTTAATTGAAGATTTGGCAAAGCATCTAAAGTCAAAATAACATCATTACCAACCCTTATTTCCGCAACATCAACTTCATTAAGTGTAATCTCTGCAATTTTATCCGAAGAAACTATATTCATTAAAATTGCTCCCGATGGAACCACATCTCCTTTTTTAAAATTTAAAGAATTAATGATTCCATTGATTGGCGAATAAATTTTATAATCTTCTAAGTCATTTTGTAAATCATTTATTTTATTACGAGTTCGATCAATATCAATTTCTAAATTCTTAATGTCCGTTTCTAATTGTTTTATATTAAGCTTTGTATTTTCAATGTCAATTAATATTTGATTTAAATTATTTTCGAGTGAATTTGTTTGATTGATAAATATTAATAAAGATTGACTATAATTATTTAAACCATCATAATAATTTTTTAGAGAATTAAGATGGCTATTAATCAAGTCGGCATAAATATGATTAGCCTTTTTTAGGTTAATATCTTCTTTAATTTTTAAAATTACATCTAAAACGCTTTTAATTATACTTTGAAAATCAATAATAAAATTATAAGATTCTTGGATAATTTTAGTGTTAATTTCATTGTCTTTAATATTTAATTTGTAAAAATCATTTGAAATATTAGTAAGCTTATCTTTCAGATCGTTTAGATTATTTTTAATTTTTTGGCTTTCCTCTAAATAATTTTTGTCGAAATAATTTAAATAATATTCTAGGTTGCTATTAAAAGGACTATCTTTGAAATCTTTATTAAAGAGTATATTATCGACATTCTTTATAATTTCAGGAATATTAGAGTAAAAATCATTTAAAATATTAATATTATTTTCATAATTTTTTCGTAAATCATTATTTGTTTTTAAATTTTGATATTCACTTTCAAGTTTCTCTAAATTATTTTCAAGGTTAATTTTGTTAAGTTTTAGTTTCTCTAAATTATTTAACTGATTTTCTAATGACAATTTAGTATCTCTTAATTGTCTTTCAACTGTTTGTGAATTTAATTGAGCAAGCAAGGTTCCATTTTTAACCACATCTCCTTCTTTAAGTGGTAAATAAATTATTTTTTCACTAACCTTAGATTTAATATCAAAATTATCCACAGAAACAATATTGCCTGCTCCTGATATGATTTTTTCTATCGATCCTTTTCTAACCTGAGTAAGAACATAAAAACTTTTTTCTTTAGATGAAATATTTTTATAAATAAAATAACCCACTATTAAAATTACTATTACAATTCCTGTAAGAAAAAACTTATTTTTCAAAATTTTAAACATGGCGGCTTTTAATTATAACCTAATTTTTAATTATAACCTCAATAACTTTATTGACTGATGCTGGAGATTGAATTGTTTTAATTTCTTGGGTTTTTTCAATTGAAGGTAAAAAATCTCTACCAATAATTTTATCATCATCAAGCCAATAAACATCTAAATCAACAAAAGTATTTTTGTTCCAGAAATAACGAATTTGTTTGTCGGGAAAAAGAAAAATCATTCCATCAAAATCAACCGGATTTCTCGCAAACATTAATCCTTGCTCCCATTCTTTTGGTTCGTCAGCTACTAAAAGTTTTAATTTTTTATTCTCTAATTCATAAAAAACAAAATTTTTCTCGAAACTTTTTTTCAAAACAAAATTCAGCAAATAAATCATTGATCCAACAATAATAATCAAAATCAATAAAACTACAAATTTATATCTCATTATTTTTTATTTTCTTCCAAAATTGAGAAAAAACATAATCTCCACGAAATTTAAAAATCTATTCTGAATTTAGATTTAATTTTTAACTTTTTTATCTCAACCTCAAAGCATTAATAGCAACAATGATTGTTGAAAGAGACATAAGGATTGCTGCTAAAGCTGGAGAAAGTAAAATTCCTTTAAATGCTAAAATTCCAGCTGCTAAAGGAAGAGCCACAACATTATAGCCAGTTGCCCAAAATAGATTTTCAATCATTTTGCGATAAGTTTTTCTTGAAAGTTCAACTAATTTAACAATATCTCGGGGATCATTCCTGACTAAAATTATTCCCGCTGATTCAATAGCTACATTTGTTCCTGCCCCAATTGCCACACCAACATCAGCTTGCATCAGTGCTGGAGCATCATTAATTCCATCACCAACCATCATTACTTTCAAATTTCTTTTTTGAAGTTCTTTAACTTTATTAACTTTTTCTTCTGGTAAAACTTCAGCAAAATATTCATCAATTCCTAACTCCTTAGCAACTTTTTCAGCAACTTCTTTTTTATCACCAGTTATCATTGCTACTTTAATCCCCATTTGATGTAAGTTTTTAACAACTTCAAAAGACTCTTCTCGAATTTCATCTTCTAAAATAATTACTCCAAGAACGCGGAAAAACGCTGATTTAATACGCGGATTCACGCTGATATTTTTATTTAACACTGATTCACGTTGATATGACACTGATTCACACTGATTAAACACTGATTTGCGCTGATTTAAATTATCCGCGTTTATCCGTGTCTCATCCGTTTTCATCTGCGTCTTATTTAATCCGTGTTTATCCGTGTCTTTATCCGCGCTAATCTGCATTTCTTCAATTAGATAAACTGTTGTTCCTACAATATCGGTCACGAACTCATACGAACCATGCCTGCTGTTGGGTAAGGTTTTTCGCGAACTTTTGCGAACTTTGTCATCCGCGTTAATCTGCGTCATATCCGCGTTAATCCGCGGTTTTTCAACTCCCAATTCCTTCAACAAATTATCACCACCAAGATAATAAGTTTTTCCTTCAATCTTTCCTTTAACTCCTCTACCAGTTAAATTTTCAAATTCTTCAACTTTTAAAAGTTCAATATTTTCTTCTTTTGCTTTTTCCAAAATTCCTTGCGCAATAAAATGTTGTGAGTATTGATTTAAAGATGCTGCTAATTGTAAAACCGCGGATTTACGCTGATAAGACGCTGATTCACGCTTATCAAACGCGGATTCACGCGGATTAAGATCTGTGTTTATCTGCGTACCATCCGCGTTAATCTGTGTGACATCTGCGTTCATCCGTGTATTGTCCGTGTCAATCCGCGTTATAATTTCTTTCACCTTAAATCTTCCTGAAGTTAAAGTTCCAGTCTTATCAAACAAAACAATATCTATTTTTCTTGCAAGCTCAAGTTGTAATCTATTTCTAATTAAAAAGCCATTATGAATCGCTAAGGATGTTGAAATTGCTACAACTAAAGGAACAGCCAAACCTAAAGCATGAGGGCAAGCAACAACTAAAACGGTTACCAATCTTTCTATGGCAAAAGCTAAATCCTTCTGAAAAATAAGCCAAAAAATAAAGCTTAAAGAACCTATTCCTACAGCAATAAAAGTTAAATATTTAGCAAAAACATCAGCTAAAACTTGAAGTTTTGATTTTGATGCTTGTGCTTCTTTAATTAATCTTTTAATTCCTGCTAAAAATGTTTCTTCACCAATTTTTGTCACTTTAACTTTTAAAACTCCATCACCATTAATTGTTCCAGCAATAACTTCAGAACCAACTTCTTTTAAAACCGGCTTACTTTCACCAGTTATCATACTTTCATTAACTTCAGATTTTCCTTCAACGACAACACCATCAGTAGGAATTTTTCCTCCAGGACGAACAAGAACAACATCTCCTACTTTAAGTTCTTCGACTTTAACTATTTTAACTTCTTCTTCATGTTCCCCGAGACTCGTTCCGGCGGAGGCGGTCGGCGAAAGCCGAGCCGAGGGCTGTGTGGCTTCGGGGGACGAGTCGAGGGGAACATCGAGTGAGCCAAACTGGCGCATCGAATGAGCAGGTGACCTTGCTATTATCACCTCAGCTACATCGGGCAATAATTTCTCAATTTCTTGTAACGCTCTTTGTGCTGAAGAAACTGATCTCATTTCAAAATAATGCCCCAAAAGCATAATCGTGATTAAAGTAGTAAGCTCCCAGAAAAATTCATGCCCGATTTTGAATAAAACAGCAAAAACACTATAAACATAAGCAGAGGTTATCGCTAAAGCAATTAAAGTCATCATCCCCGGATTTTTTCCTCTTACTTCTCGATAAGCTCCAATAAGAAAAACGAAGCCACCATAAAAAAAGACAATAGAACCAAGAAGCAAAATTAAATATTGAATTCCCTCAAAAGAAGGTAATTTTATACCGCTAATTTTTTGAAAAATATCAGAATAAAGAACTATAGGAATAGTTAAAATCAAAGATAACCAAAATTTTTTGAGAAAATCTTCCGTTCTGTGACCATGATGCTTATCAGACACGGATTTATGCGGAAATGACACGGATGCACGCGGATTACTATCTGTGTTTATCTGTATCTCATCTGCGTTTATCTGTGTATCATCCGTGTTTATCTGTGTAACATCTGTGTTAATCCGCGTTTCGTCAACTTCAACAAGTTTCATCCCACAAACAGGACAATTTCCAGGGTGATCTTGGGGCTCAACGCATCCCATTGGACAAATGTACTTTTTCATTTTTGGATTTGTAAATCACGAACCCTTGCGAACTTTCTCGCGAACTCTTGCAAACTTTTTGATACCACAATACTGATATAGTTCGCAGTGGTTCGCGTACAAGTTCGTATTAGTTCGCGACAAATTATTAATACTTTTATTTCAATTATAACACACTTGTCAAGTTAATTTAAGTTATGTTATAATATACCCAGTGGGGGTATTAAGATAAAAATAAAATAAAAAGCTTATTATTAAATATTGATTTAAGCCTAAAACTTATGTAACTTAACTGCGAACTAATATGAGAACTTTTTTAAAATTTATTTTTATTAGTATTTTTATGACAATTACCATTGTTCTTTTATTTTCATCAAAATCTAAAAATTTATCACCACAACCAATTTCTCAAGAAGAACATTTTAGTCATCATAATCTTCTTTTGGTCAATAAAGAATTAATTAACAAACCGGCTCCAAATTTTGAGCTTCGTGATATTAATGGTAAAATTTACTCTTTAAAAGATTTCCGTGGCAAAAATATAGTTTTATTTTTCAATGAAGGTGTAATGTGTTATCCTTCTTGTTGGCAACAGATGATTGCTTTAACTAAAGATAAAAGATTTGAAGTTGAAAATACAGTTGTTTTCTCTATTATAATTGATCCTGTTGAAGAATGGCGAAAAGCGATTCAAGAAATGCCTGAGCTGAATCAAGCAATTGTTTTATTTGATATTGATAAATCAGTTTCTAAAAGTTTTAGTATGTTAACTGTTCCTTCTTCGATGCATCCTGGTTTATATCCAGGTCATAGTTATGTTATTATTGATAAAAATGGAGTTGTTCGTTATATTTTGGACGATCCTGAGATGGGCATTCGTAATGATTTTCTTCTTCAAGAAATTAAAAAAATTAATCAGCCAACAAATTAAAATATGAACAAAAAAATTTTAATAAAATCTACAATTTACGGAATTTTAGGAGCTACTATCCTTTTGACTATTTATTTTTCTGTTGTCAGTCTAATTTCCGGATGGTTGTTTGCTAAAAATCAATTTTTAAGATTTTGGTATCTTTTTCTCAGCTTAACAATAGGTTTTGGAATTCAAGTTAGCCTTTATATTTATTTAAAAACAATTATTCATCAAAGAAATGCTTCGAGCGGCGTTCTAGCTGTGTCCGGGACTACTTCAACCGTAGCAATGATCTCTTGTTGCGCTCATTACTTTGTTAATATTTTGCCTATTCTTGGAACTATTGGGATTATAAATTTAATAAGTCAGTACCAAATAAAATTATTCTGGTTAGGGTTGATTTTAAATATACTAGGTATTGTTTATTTATCAAAGAAAATTTATAAAATTAAAAGACTAAAATAATTAATTTCACCAATCCTTACAACATTCAATTAGTTTTAATAATATAAGCAAAAAATCAAGACATAGAAAATATTTTATGAATTCAACAATTATATTCTAAAGAACCTTGGATTAAGTAAGATTTTTTTAAAGGGGTTACTTTATAAATATATTTAATCTATTCGATCCCGCCTTCTGCTAACAATGCTTCATTTCTATACATTTGTCGATTCGTAGAATTGAATTCGTGTTTGACCTGACCAATTAAATTATCGGTGCTAAATATTTTCCAATGTGTGGGAACAAATATTTTTTCTCCATTTCGTTCTATTCTTTCTATTTTGAAACTAATTATTATATGCCTTGCATCGTAAATAACCTTAAAGTCAGTTGATCTATCAGCTGGTGAAAGATAAAATGATCTTTGAGTGTTTTGATAGTTTCTTTCATTGTAAGTTTTGCACTCTATATAATTTGGTCTTCCATGTCTATCTACAACAAAAATATCAGGATAACCCGATGATTTTTTTCTGCCTTCTCTTGTTGTTGGTCTATCTGTCTTAAGACCAATTCTATTTAGAGCCTCTATTACGAATGGTTCAATATGGTTCCCAACTTCATTTTCTCTCCGAGTAGCTATTCCTTCTTGATAAGCATTTTTAGCAGCGATCTTAGTTGCTTTGATTAAGTCCTTTAATAATTGCTGATCCTGAGGATTGTTTTTGTCGAATGGAATTACACTACATCCTGATATTGCCTTAATAACAATCTTAAATGGGATATTCTTTAAAGGCTTAAGAAATTTCGACAATACCTCTTCTAATTCTTTTATATATTTTTCTTGTTCGTCTATCATTTCTGAAATATCAAAATATTTTCTTTTTGCATTACATTGTAAAGTCCAAAAATTATTTTATCTATATTTTTTATTAACTTAAAACCTAATTTTTGACAGTAATCAATTGTAAATTCAACTGTTTTAATTTCGTTTCCTGAATATGTGGCATTTCCGATAATAATTACCATGAATTTATTCGGTTTAAGCACACGATACATCTCTTTATAACTTTTCATCATGTCTTGATTGTACAAGTTTATTCTCTCAAAACCCTTTCCCCTTACGCCTATAAATTTCTCCCTAATTTCCGAAAGGTTATATCCCATTACTTCTAATGCATGGGCATCATTTGAAACATAATCCAAAGCAATTGAATAGGGGGGTGAAGTTATTATCCCATCAACACTCTCGTCACTCAATTGAAAATCTCTTGAATCCCCCACCCTAATTTCCACTTTGCCCAACTTAAGATTTAGTTCTTTCGCTATATCCTGAAAATCTTTTACGGAATTTATCATTAAATCTAAATTTCTATAGAAAGATTTTGTGAAATCTTTCCCACGCCTTGTATTATCACTTACAGCTACCAAATAAGCCATTTTATAAAAATTTCTTACCTTTTCGTTTGGCAAAGAATCAACAACTTTCAAAAATGACTTTCCAGTCTGATTAAATAAAGAGCGAGTAAGCTTTCTTAATATTTTATTTTTTACTCTTAAAATTTCATCAAAAACTTCAAAGCTTTCTGTTTTAACTTTTGATTGAAGAACGCATAAAGGAGAAATATCTATTCCAATGCAATTAATTCCTAAAAGCTGAGCTTCAAGAGCGGTTGTTCCGCTTCCTATAAAAGGATCAAGAACAGTATCCCCCGGTTTTAAACCAATGATATTCAGCAATGCCCTAATCATCTGTGGGTGAAATTTGCCTTTATAAGGGTAAATCCAATGAGTTAAATATTGATTTACTGATCGAGTTCTGTTCTTTTGAATAATCTTAAAATAATTAGTGTAACTACCATTAACGATCTTGAAATATGCTGTTCTCTTGATCACTTCTTCTAAATTTTCAGCCTTTACCACTTTAAATTCTCTTAATCCGTTAGTTATTTGAAAATCAACACCAAAAGATTGAAGTTCTAATTGAGCTAGGGCCAATTCATAAATGAATTGGACATTGTCTAACAAAATTAAGTCATTCGCATTAAAATCCTCTGTTTTTTTATGTACCAGAGAAGTAGCAATATTCTGATGTCTAATAAGTATTTCCCTTTTTTTGTTTTGATGCTGATACATTATTTAAAAATTTTTATTGCATTTAATCTTATATCCCAAAACCAAACATAAGCAGCATAAACAACTTATAATATAAACATATAAATAGAATGTGCCATGGATTAAATCTTAAATATATAAATTAAATTATACCAGATAAGCAAAAATAAATTAAAGTGTGGAAAATTGTCTTATGACAATTAACTTCACCAATCCTTACAACATTCAATTAATTTTTTAATAACTGATTTTAGATTTTGATTTTTGGAAAATA
The DNA here is from genome assembly GCA_041640295.1 of bacterium. Lineage (GTDB taxonomy): Bacteria > Patescibacteriota > Minisyncoccia > UBA6257 > HR35 > JANXCM01. Next base: position 17,943 of record JBEQAR010000006.1, on the reverse strand, counting down.
AAAATATTAAACCAAACAATAACCATAAAATTAAATTGAAAATTAAAAGAGAAAAATCAATTTGTTTTACTAAAAGAAAATAAGTAATTGTTAAAAGAGTTAAAATAAAAGGTAATTTAAAAATATTTAATTTTTCTTTTAAAAGATTAAAAATCCCACTCGCAGTTGCTCCCATTAAAAGAGCTAAAACCACTAAATTTTGAAAATAACCAAAATAATAAAGAACCAAAAATATTAACCAAGTCAAAAACACTGAAGCACAAACAGCACAAATTTTCTTTTTTAATAATGAATTAAAAATTAGTGTGAGGATAAAAATTATAGGAATTGAGATAAAAACCATTAATAGTTCATTTTTAAATACCAGCATTTGTTAATTTTAAATTTTAATTTGGAACAAAACACTTATGATAATCAACAAAAGAAAAGTTATCAAAAGACCTTGGTAAGGAAAAATTTTGCCTTGACGAAGCTCAATTATTTTTTTACTAATTAAAGGTGAGATTAAAATTACAAGTCCTCCAATTATTGAACCAAATAAAAATTTATCATAAATATAAGTACGATTAAACAAACTTCCATAATCACCAAACCAAAAAATCGACAAAGACCCAATTTCATAAAAATAAAGTTTTAAAGGTAAGATGATTGAAAGAAAAGAAATTAAAATTGATAATGGTTTTGAAAAATTGTAAATAATCCGAATGACGACCGAATTAACTGCCCGAATTTTTACCGAATTATTATCACCCGAATTAGATCTGAATACGTTACCCGAATTATTATCGAATACATTACCCGAATTGGGTTCGAATGTGTTATCTAAATTATTACCAAATGAATTCGGTTTTAATTCGGGTATATTATTCGGTTTTGATTCGGGTAGATTATTCGGTTTATATTCGGGTACTATGTGTGAGCCGAGCCGCGAACTGATTATCCTTCCCAACCACCATCCTAAAGCAACACTAAAAGCACCTATCCAGACTCCAATTGCTGAAGATTTCATTCCTAACTCCTTAGCGATTAAAGCACCAACTCCAGCTCCAGCAGTACACAACGGACAATGAGCAAAAGTGAAAGCAACGGGCATTAACATAAAAATGATATTTATTAATTTTAGAAATTTAGATAAGCTCATTTAAATCTTATTTTAACAACTAAATGCTAATAATAAAATTATAAATAAAACTGATAAATTTTTCAATTTTATTTTAACTTTATTTAACCTCAAATTGCATAAGCATTCCTGCTTCCATATGCTCGGGAATGTGGCAATGTATTAACCATTTACCAGGGTTAGAAAATTCAACAAGAACATCAACTGTTTCGCCTGTTTTCACTAATACAGAATCTTTCCAAACAAAATTATTTTCTTGTACACCGTTACGAGCTAAAACTAAAAATCTTTGCCCATGAATATGAATAGGGTGTTGCATAGGATGCATAGAATTAGGATCATTAAAAATTCTAATTTTTACCAAGTCATCTTTTTTAAATTTCCATTGAATATCCATATTTTCCAGTTTGGTTTGTTTATCAATCAATTTCCACTTAACATTTTTAACATTTGACATTTGATTCATCATAGGCATACTATCTTCCCATTCAATTTCATTATTATTTATCATCATATTATGACTTTGAGACGGTATCATATGCCCTTGATGCATATTCATATTAATAAGTTCATTATATAAGTCTACCGAGATAATTAATTCCTTATCTGGTTCTTTTTTTATATATTCACTTAAATTTGGAATATCTTGTTTAATAGAAAAATAATTAACCAAATTGTAGAAATCGTTTATATAAGAATTTATAGTTGTATTAGGTTCTACCTTTATCTCACCTAAAGAATAAGTGTAACCTGGAGTTTTATTTAAAATTTTAAATTGACCCGCTTTCTCAAAAAGTACATCAATAATATATCTTTCTGATGGCGATATTAATACAGAATCAACAAAATTTGCTTTTTCATACAGCCCATTATCAGAACCAATTAATTTTAATTTAACATTCTCAATAGCAAAATTAAGAGGACGGACATTAGATGTATTTACAATATAAAATCTTATCACTTCTCCTTTATTAACTTTTAAAGAATAATATGTTTGCCCATTAACAAGCATAACATTTCCAAATTTTCCCATTAAAGTATGAGATACTTGATCAAAATTTAACAATAAATTATTATTAGAAATCAAGATATCGTCCAAAAATAAAAATTCTTCTCTATTTACTTTAGGCCAATTATTGTCTGCAGGAACGACCCAAAAACCACCATAAAGACCCGCATCTTGCTGCACATCTTCTCTTAAATGAGGATGATACCAATAAAAACCAGCATCAGGAAATTTAATTTTATAAACAAAACTTTCTCCTGGTTTAATTTCTTTTTGAACAAGATGTGTGCCATCAAATTGGTTTTCTAATCTAACACCATGAGAATGCAAAAGAGTTGAAAAATTAGTATTGTTTTTAACTTTTAATGTAATTTCGCTTCCTTGTTTTACTTTTATGATAGGACCAGGTATGCTACCATTATAGGCTAACATACGATAACTTTTTCCATTTATATTATGATTTATAAAATCAATATTTAAATCATAAGTGTTTCCGTTTTGCAATTCAATAATTTTGAGGTTGTTAATCTGCAAATCAGCTTTAACTTCAGTTTTAAGATAATTATCAATATTGTTAAATTGACTATTTAGATTTATATTTTTATTAAAAATAACAAAATAACCAGTAAAAATTAATAGAACTATAGTAAAAATAATGAGTAAATATTTATTGAGCATTAGAAAATCTTTAATTTAAATCTCTATAAACAATCCTTGGTCTTTGCCATCTTTTACAGAATGAATTTTGAATGGATAAAATTTAATTCCGGGCATTCCTGGAGAATCAGGGAACATTTCCCTGATTTTATAATTTCATTATACTACACAAAGTATCATTTTAATATACTGCTTATTTTCTAGGGGTACATTTGATGAATTTTAGAAGTCAAATTATTATACTTTAAAATAAAATTAAAATTTTAGATTAACAAAACGAGTTGGAAATTATAAAAATCATTGATTTTATCAAAGATTTTAGTGTGATTATTTTTTGTTGTTCATATTAATCAAAATTGTTATAATTAAATAAAACCACGCATTATTGTAAAACAAATTAAAAAATCAAGACAACTAGAAATGGCTTTAAAATTAATAATCAGCGCCGGGGGTAAAAACATCAGAATGAGAGATTTCCTCGATAGATATTTTAATGGAATACCTAAACACTTATTACCGCTTCCTAATAAAAAAACAATTATTGAGGAAATTATTGATAATGCAAAAAATTTTTTTGATGAAATTGTAATTTCTGTAAACCATGAAACTTATCCAATTTTCAGAAAAAAATTGGGAGATTTAGAAAAGATCACTATAGAAATAGATACACATCTTACAGGGCCACTCGGTCCGATTTGCCGAGAATTACTTAAAACCAAGAAAAGAATTTATGGATGTGCAGGTGACTTTTTCTGTAATTTTTCATGGAAAGAATTTGAAGATTTTCACAATTCTCACAAAAAACCAATTTCTATTCTAGTAGCTCCAAGCTTGTCCATAGCTGATGGTGCTTGTTTTACTTTAAAAGATAAAATAATTACGTCCTGGAAAAGAGTTGAAGAGACTGCTGATTTTGATATAATAAATATAGGAGCCTATATTATCGATCCGCATCCATTAGTAGTAAAAAAGGTTTCGAAAATTAAATACCATAAAGAAGATATATTTTTTAATGTTTTTATTCCGACTAAATCAGTATGCGGTTACAACCCTAATATTATAGGTTTTAATATAAATACCCCGGAAACTTATAAAAAACTTTGCGCATGGTTTCGTAATCAAAATCATGCTTAGGGAAAGAAAAACCACGCCCCAAATGGCGTCGAATAAATATGAGAAACGTGGCTCACCTTCTTGGTGTTGAATTTATCCATGATCTTTATAATAGATATTTACCACGTATTAATTCTATTAGATTTCGCAATACAATAATTGTTTGGAAAAATGGGATAATAAATTCTTTTGCTCCTCAAGAGGAATGGGATATGCTAGAAAAATGGTTGGGAGAAAAATTTATACGATGCGATCCGATTTTATTAAGAGAAGTTAAAAAATTAGTAAACAGTAAATCTGATTTTTTAGATAAGTTTTTAAAATCTTTTCCTAAAAATCTTACCAAAATTGACAATGTTAGATTAGGACTTCTTTTGTTGGATTTGCAAACTTTTACTTTAGGAGAACTCTATCGAGTTAATTTAGTACAAATTGAACACGCGCTATCATCTGCTTTATTAAAACTTCTACAAAATTACATAAAAGATGAAACTAAAAGACAAGAAGTGCTCTCTTATATTGTTGCTCCAAGAGCATTATCGGAGTTTCAAAAAGAAAGACAGAGGTTTTTGAAAATAGTAAAATTAGGTCAAAAAATGGGGGTAAGAAATCCAATTAAAAATAAAAAACTTTATAGACTTTTATATGATCACTTTAAGAAATATGCTTATCTTAATTGTGCTTATGGTGAACAACCTAAAACTATGAAAGATTATATCAATGAGTACAAACAATATTTCTCCTGTGATCTTAAAATATTTGATGTTTCAAAAGATGTGAGAGAAAGATTTAAAAAGCGAAAACGCCTACTTAAACAACTAAAAGATCAAAGGATCGCTGTGTTAGCAGATTGTATGTCAAGGGTTGGTGTTTTTAGAGATAAAAATAAAGCAAAGTTAGGGAATACTATTCGCTATCGCTTAATGATACTGGATGAAATTGCTAGACGAAAACTAGAAAAACGCGAAAATCTTGATTATTATCTCTTAAATGAAATTTTAAATCTACTTGCTTATAAAGAAAAGTTACCTTCTAAAATAATAAAAATTAGAAAATCACATGGTATTACAATTTATCGTCATGAATACTTAGAAAACGGAGCTATTCCTCTACAAAAAATCCTATCTAAAGACGAGATAAAAGTTAAATATTTACGAGGCATTTGCGCTTCACCGGGAGTAGTTATTGGGAAATGTAAGGTAGTACTTTCAACTAAAGATATTTCTAAAATTAATAAAGATGATATATTAGTAGCAATGGGCACAGATTTTAATTTATTAGATGGAATTTATAAAGCAAAAGGCGTGATAACAGAAGAGGGCGGGCTTTTAAGTCATGCAGCTATTGTTTGTCGTGAGATGAGAAAACCTTGTTGTATTAGCGTAAAAGATGCCACTCGGATTTTAAAAAATAAAAAAGTAAAATTAGATGCTACTAATGGAGAAATATTTATTTTAGATTAACTTAAAAATGAAGCCATTAACAAGAGAGGAAATTTTATTATCATTTTCTAAAAAAGAAAGAAAAGAAATAAAATTTCCAGATTTAGAATCAATTGATTGGGATAACCTAGATTTTTTAGGTTGGATCCACCCTTCAGGTCATTTAGGTTATGTAGTATATGAATTACCTACAAGATTGCGCGGGATAATATTAGAAAGAAATTCTGGCATAGCTAGTACCGGAATAAGAATGTGTTCTTGGTGTTTAACTCTTCACTTCTCTTCGGGCGTTAAATTATTTACCTATAAAATCCCCAATTCCAACATAACAATAGGCGATTATATTTGTGCTGATTTACAATGTTCTCTTTATCTCCGTGGGATAAAAAAAACCGGGATTAGTCCTATGCAAGAAACTTTAAGCATCGAAGAAAAAATTGAACGCTGTCGAAGAAACATAGAAAAATTTTTTTTATTTATAGATGAAAAAATTAATAAATAAAAAATTTATTATTTTTTTAAAAATTTTTTCGATCTTATTATTTTGGAAAACAATTACTCTTCTAAATCCATCTTTCTTACCATCCCCAGGAGAAGTATTTCAAATTCTATTCGTAGAGTTAAATAATGGAAATTTGCTTCACCATACTTTTAAAAGTTTATTTAGAGTTATTATAGGTGTAACTTTAGGGGCTCTAACTGGTGTTAGTTTAGGATTGTTAATAACCAGATTTCAACCATTTCTAGATTTATTAAACGACTTAATATTAGTTTTAAAATCAATCCCGCCGATTGCTTGGATCCCTTTAGTAATTTTATGGCTTGGTATAGGTGAAGCTTCAAAAATTTACATTATTGCTTATGCCTCATTCTTTCCTATTGTTTTAAATACAATTTTAGGAGTAAAGTCGATTGATAAAAATTTATTGAAAATGGCAAAGAGTATGAATTTAAAAGGATTTCAAGAACTAAAAGAAGTAATTATACCGGGAGCATTACCATCAATTTTAATGGGTTTAAGAATTGGTTTAGGGGTTGGCTGGATGTCTTTAATTGCTTCAGAAATGATTGGTGCTACCGCTGGGTTAGGATACATGATAGAAGAATCAAGGTTAATATTATCAATTCCTCGAGTTATTGTAGGAATGATTATTATTGGTATTCTAGGATTTTTAGGAGATAAATCATTACAACGATTAGAAAAAAAACTTATTCCTTGGTTATAAGATGATCTTATTAAAAAGAATAAAAATTTTAGTTGTTCTATTAGCACCTTTGATATTGATTTTTATCTGCTTTAATTTTCTTTATTTTTCGACTAAATTTAAAACTAATGATAAAGTAATAAAAATAGGCTATCAACCTTATGTGGTTGGACATAGTAATATAATTTTGACATTAAAAAAATTAAAACTTTTAGAAAAAGGGGACTATAAAGTTATTTATATACCATTTCTTTCTGGACCACCTTTAAATGAAGCAATTATATCTGGTAAGATAGATATAGGATTTGCTGGAGATTTACCTACAATTTCACTTCTTGCGTCAGGTGCGAAAGTAAAAATTTTAGCAGTTACTAACAAATCTTTAAGACAAGCAATTATTATAGACAAAGAGAAGCTGAAAGAAATAAAAAGATTACATGATCTAAAGAATAAAAAAATCGCTCTTGTCAAGGGTTCATCTGCTCATTATTTCTTTTTTAAGACACTAAAAAACCACAACATTAATCCTCAGACGGTTTATTTAATTCATACAGATGTTACAAACCAGCCTTTTGCTTTAATAACTAACCAAGTTGATGCTGTTGTAAGTTGGGAACCGTGGCCAACAAAAATAGAAAAAAATGGATACGGAAAAATTATCATAGAGGGAGAATATAGTGGTTATATTTTTGCCAGAGAAGATTTTATCAAAAAAGATTTAACCATAACTTACGATTTCATAAAATCTTTACAGAAAGCATTGGAATTTACACAAAAAAATCTATATCAAACTTGTATCTGGGTTAGTCAAGAAACGCATGAAGATCCAAAAATTATTTGTGAAGCCGCTAAAACGGATAAAATTTTCCAACCAGGCGAAAATATAAAACCTGAGGAAAATTTGATAAAAAAATTAAAAGAAGGAGCTGAATTTTTATTTAGTGAAGGATTTATTAATGACCTTCCAAATATCGATAAACAAATCGATTTAAGTTTTATTGACAATATTTTATCCACACAATGATTATTGTTAAAGATGTTACAAAAAAATTTATAGATTCAAATCAGGAATTCCTTGTTTTGGACAAAATTAATTTCGAGATAAAAGAAAATGAATTTGTTTCTATCTTAGGACCGGTTGGCTGTGGTAAGACTACACTTTTAAATATTATAGGGGGCCTAGAGAGACCTACGGCAGGTGAGGTATTTATTAGTGGAGAAAAAATAGAAGCTCCAAGACATGATATTGGTATAATTTTCCAGGGCGCTTTATTATTTCCTTGGAAAACTGTGAGAGAAAATGTCAAAATTGCCGTAAGAAATAATAATCTCTCTAAAAAGGAGATAGATAAAATAGTTGAAAAAAACCTTAAAAAAGTAGGATTGTTAGAATTTGCCGATTATTATCCAAAACATCTTTCTGGTGGTATGAAACAAAAAGCCGTTTTTGCTCGAATTTTGGCTTCTAATTATAAAATTCTATTAATGGATGAACCCTTTAGCAATCTTGATGCTCAGACAAGATTATTAATGCAAGAAGAATTATTAAAAATATGGAAAATTTCCCAATTAACAGTATTATTTGTAACTCATAATATAGAAGAGGCGATTTTTTTATCTACAAAAATAATTTTACTTTCATCTATCCCCACACGAGTTTTAAGGATAATAGACATAGATTTGCCACAACCACGTACACATAAAATATGGTCAACGTCAAGGTTTAATGAAATTAAAATACATATTTGGAGAATAATAAAAAAAGAATTGTCGATATTTAAAAACACCGAGTTAGATATAACATGAAATTTATAAAGTTTCTTGATACAATAAACAAAACAGATATACCTTATGTAGGCAGCAAAGCAGCAAATTTAGCAGAATTATCTCGGATTGGGATGTACATACCCCAGGGTTTTGTTATTTTAACAAATGCATTTAAGGTATTTTTACAAAAAAATAAGATAGATACCTTAATAATTCGTGTTTTAACAAAGAAAAATTTAAAAAATTTAAAATCATTAACCCACATCTCTGCTACTATAAGAAGAGCGATTTTGAAAGGTTATATGCCAAAAGATATGAAAGAAGATATTCTAAACGCCTTTATATGTTTAAAATCTAAATATGTAGCAGTGAGAAGTTCGGCTAATATTGAAGATAATAAGTTTAATTCCTGGGCGGGGCAATTTGAAACTTTTTTAAATATAAAAAAAGAAAAGTTAATTACACATGTTAAAAAATGTTGGGCTTCGTTATATTCTGCGAGAGCCTTATTCTACAGAGCACATAATAGGTTAACTTATAAAAGAAAAATATCAATGGCGGTTATAGTACAAAAAATGATTTATCCTGATATTTATGGAATTTGTTTCACTGTTCATCCAGTTACTAAAGCTAATAATCAAATAGTTATTGAAGTTAGGAGTAAATTAAAGAAATCAAACGTAGATATGTATATAATAACAAAAAATCCCCTTAGAATTACAGAGATAAACCGTCCTTCTCTAAAAGATACAAAACTTAAATATAAAACACTAAAAAAATTAGCTAAAATTTGTCTTAAGATCGAAAATTATTATCAATACCCCCAAGATATAGAATGGGCTTTGGCAAAAGATAAATTTTATATTCTACAAACAAGGCCAGTTACTTCTTTATATCTCCGTAAATAGCCCCAAATCCTTACCATCTTTTACTGAATGAATTTTAAAGGGATAAAATTTAATTCCGGGCATTCCTGGAGAACCTGAAGGCATACCTGGAAGAACTATTCCATTAATATCTGGTTTTTCAGTTAAAAGTTTGCTAATTGCTTCAATTGGAATATGACCTTCAATAAAATAATTATTTAGAAAAACAGTATGGCATGACCACAAATTGGGAGGAATATTTGCTTCTCTTTTTACTTTTTCTAACCCTTCATCATCAACTTCTCTTACTTCAACCTTAAAACCATTTGCTTTTAAATAACCAATATATTCTTTACAGCAGCCACAAGTTGGAGTTTTGTAAACAACAGCAGAAACTTCCGAAAATAATGGATTCCGTTTAGTAAATGGTTGTTTACCAACATTATATATAGCTCCAACCAAGATTACTCCAATAACTATTCCAAAAATTAAACTTTTGTTCATTTTATAAACCGCAACCTGAGCCTTGGTTTTGAATGCCGGGCAGGTTGAGTTGGGCTAATTTTTGTTCGACATTTTGTAAATAACCAGAAATTGATGAATATTTTGCTGACATAATTTCTTTTATCAACGCGGATGTACGCGGATTAGATAACACTGATTCACGCGGATTAGATACGGATGAACGCGGATTTAAATTATCCGTGTTCATCTGCGTCTTATCTGTGTTTATCTGTGTTTCATCCGCGTTAATCCTCGCTTCATCACTAAGAGGCCAATCTTGATTTTCAACTAATTTTTTATACAAAGCAATCTTTACATAATTATTAGGAAACCAAAAAGAATTAAGTTGTAAAGCTAATTTATAAAGTTCATCTTTTGAATAACCGCGAGAAGCAGCCAGTTCTAAAGCACCAAGCAAAGCTGAGCCATGATTACAATCTTGAGCAAAAGTTGAATTATTGCAACAAGGTCTGAAAGTATTTTGAGCAACTTCATAAACAAGAGCTTCCTGTTCGGGAGTTAATTTTATAATTTCACATTTATTAAAATATTCAGCACCATTATCAGCTTTACCTAACCACCAACCACCTGTTGAAGCTAAATAAGGTAAATCTTTTTCACCAAAAGGAATATTTTTGTTAAATTCAGTTTTATTAGAAAGACCAAGTGGCCAAAATAAATTCAGTAGATAATTAGCTGTATCTTGATTAATTACAATTGGGTCACTGCCTCTATTAATTGCTTCTTGAATATATTCGGGAATTTCGCCTTGATACAATTTTTTCATTTTTTCTAAATCAATTACACCACAATCAATCATTTTCTTAACAGAATCACCAAAAGCTAATCTTGTTTGAAAGCCTTGAGGAGGAAGAACTTGATAAACAATTTGTTGAATTGTATTATTTGTATTATTTGTATTATTTGTTTGAATTGTATTATTATTTGTTACCTGAAAATTATTTTCTGTTGGTAAAATATTATTCTGTTCTATATTTAAATTATTTAAAGCATAAATAAAACTTCCACCAATTAATACCCCGAAAACAATATTGATTAAAATATTCCTTGATTTTATATTATTTCTATTAGTTAATTGATTATCATTAGTTTGAGGCAGATTTAACTCTTCTTTGTTTAGATTTATATCAGATTGAGATAAGTTATTTTTAACGCTGTATTTTATTATTTCTAAATTACAACTTTTGTTTTCTTGACACCAATTTTCACACTTTTGAGCCAATTCTTCAGTTTCATAAATATGCCCACACTCTTCACACTGATAATAAGTTTTTTCCTCTTTTTGAATTAATTTAACCATTATTACTTTTGTTTTTAACTTCTGCTCTTAATTTTTTAATCAAATACAAGATTCCCAAGATTAATAAAACTAAAATCAATATTGGAATAATAAAAATTAAAATCATCCAAAGAAATCCTAAAATAACAAAAATCGGGGTTAAGAAATTCCATCCCTGCCAATTAGAGAAATTCCACCAGCCATAGCCCATCATTGGAGAATTCATCATTGGACCCATCATAGTAGGTCCCATCATCGGAAAAGTGCTTGTTGATCCACCCCCATAACAACCACTAAACCTTTTACCCATATTTATATGCATTAAGCTTTCTGCTTCTTTACCGTGCATTCTTTCCATCATTTGATTCATTAATAAATGATCACTACCTCCAACCATTTGTTCCATTACATACTCTCCAATTGAGTGAAAATCGTCGTCAGTTAAATTTGAACAACCAATTTCTCCTCTTTGTAATTTTTCAACTAATTCCCTACCCTTTTGAAGTTCAGCATTCAATTCAGCATCTTCACTATGAGCAAAAACTATATTAAATATAGGAAATAAAACAAAAATCAACAAAACAATAATTAAAGAATTATTTAATGTTCGTATAAGTTCGCGTGAATGTTCGCACAAGTTTGCGGTTAGGTTTTTCATTTTCTTTTGGCTAATTTATAAATTCTTAAAAGCTCCTTAATGGCGACCTCTTTTTTATTTTTTAACTGCTTAGGTACATGGGTTCGAAAATGATTTTCTAAAATTATATCTTCAATTCCAGATAGAGCATTTTTTATTGCCATTGATTGAATTATAACATCAATACAATATTTTTCATTTTCAATCATCCTTTTCAAACCATCAAGCTGACCTTTAATTATATTTAATCTTCTCAAAGCTTTTGCTTTAAATTTTTCATCCATTTTTAAATTATATCATAAATTATTTTATTTAACAAATATACCTAGTGGGGGTATAATTTTTTATTCAATTAATTAGTTAATTAGTTTTTAGTTACAGATTTTAAATTTTTCCTATTAATCTTTAGAGATCGTTATTAATAGTTAATTTAATATGCTTTTAATTATCGCTGTTTTATAATTTAATATAATTTTTAGAATTTTATTTTTCAAATTTTTCTAAAATCCTCTTAATAGTTGCTGCATAAGCAAGTGTTCTTAAATCAATGTTTTTAAACTTATTTTTCATTCTCCAAACTTCATTAAAAGCTTCAATTAAATGTTTTCTCAAATTATCAAAGACTTTCTTTTCAGACCAAATTTGATTTTTTATATTCTGCACCATTTCAAAATAAGAAACAATAACCCCTCCAGAATTAGCCAAAATATCCGGAACAATCAAAACACCCTTCTTATTTAAAATTTCATCAGCTTCACTAGTAATTGGTCTATTTGCCATCTCAATAATAATCTTTGCTTTAACTTTTTTAGCGTTATCTTTATGAATAACATCCTCAATTGCTGCTAACACTAAAACATCAACATCAAGCTCTAATAATTGTTCATTGGTAATATCCTTACCTAATCTTGAATCACAAACATCACCTACGCAATAACAACCACTTATCATCCCTCTTTCCTTTTTACACTCCATTACCAACTCCGGATTAAAACCTTCTTCAGAATAAATTCCTCCCTTACTATCTGACAAAGCAACAATCTTAAACAATTCTTTATTACTTTCATATAAAACTTTAGCAAAATGATAGCCAACATTACCAAATCCCTGAATAGCAACTCTCAAAGATTTTTTAATCTTTAACTTTTTGATAATTTCTTCCAAAATAATAACTCCACCTCTTCCAGTTGCCTCTTCCCTTCCTTTTGATCCTCCATTTTCAACTGACTTTCCTGTAAATGTTGCTTTCAAATAATTAATTTTTAGATCTTTTCTCTGTTTATCTTTTTTAGCTAATTTAAGATACTCATCAACCATCCAATCCATAATTTTAGCATTCGTATTAACATCAGGAGCTGGCACATCTTTTTCTGGTCCAATAAAATCATAAATTTTTCTTACATACTCTCTTGAAAGTCTCTCCAACTCTTTTTCAGACAATTTTTTCGGATCAACCTTAATTCCACCCTTTCCTCCACCCAAAGGCAAACCAACTAAAGAACATTTTAAAGTCATAAGCAAAGCCAAAGTTTTAACCTCATCTTCATCAACCTCCGGATAATATCTTATTCCACCCTTATAAGGACCTAAAAAATTATTATGCTGAACTCGATATCCTTCACAAACCTCCAACCTTCCATCATCTCTTCTCAACGGCAAATTAACTTTAATAATTCTCTCTGGCTCCCTGAAAACCTCAAAAAGTTCATCAAACTTTTTCTCCTTACCTTTAAAAATTCGCCTTGTTTCTTTTAACCTTTTTAAAACATCCTCATAAATATTCATTTTTATGTTTTTGTTAATAAATTTAAGATTCTTAATTATAAAATAATAAATTGTAAATCACAAAATTTCGTCATATGCTTTTTATATTTTAATAAAATAAATAATCTAAATTTCGTTTTCTTATTTTCTTAAGAAAATAAGAAAAAATTTATTTTTTACTTTTTCTAAATACAAACTAATTTATCTTCCCAATTAAATATTAAATAAGCATCTATCAGTTCTCAAGACAATAAGAGCACCAACATCAACACTCTTTTTTAAAAAATAGTGGCAAGAATTACTAGCCGACTAATAGCTTATTTAAAATAACTCAAAATTTCTTTTACTTTATCTTTTCTTTCCCAAGTAAATTCTGGCTCTTCTCTACCAAAATGACCAAAACAAGCAGTTTTTCGATAAATAGGTCTTAAAAGATTTAGTCGATCTATTATGCCTCTCGGAGTTAAATCAAAAACTTTGGGGATAATTTTTAATATTTTCTCTTCAGGAACTTTTGCTGTTCCAAAAGTATCAATTCCAATTTCTGTTGGTTTAATTCCACCGATAACATAAGAAATACGAACTAAACATTTTTTAGCTAAACCGGAAGCGACGATATTTTTAGCAATATATCGTGCCATATAAGCACCGGATCTATCAACTTTTGTTGGATCTTTACCGGAAAAGCTACCACCGCCTACAGGTATTCCAACTCCATAACTGTCAACAATAATTTTTCTACCCGACATACCTGTATCAGCAACAGGACCACCGATTACAAATCTACCTGTATTGTTTATATAAAATTTTGTTTTTCTATCTATATATTTTCCGCAAACTGGAACAATAACTTTTTTAATTATATCTTCTTTTAATTTTTTGTAACTAATATTAGGATTATGCTGCGCAGCAATAATAACGCTGTCTAATCTTTTAGCTGAACCATTTTCATATTCAAAAGTTGCCTGACCTTTTCCATCAGGTCTTAAATAAGGTAAAATTTTCTTTTTTCTTACTTCAACTAATTTTTTCATTAATTTATGTGCAGTCAAAATTGGTAAAGGCATAAATTCTGGAGTTTCGTCAGTAGCATAACCTATTACCGATCCTTGATCACCAGCGCCTTGTTTTTTGCTACCTATTTTTCTCACGCCACGTGCAATGTCAGGAGATTGAGCATTAACAGTATTAAGAACCGCTAAAGTATGATAATCAAAACCGTATTCAGATTTATCATAACCAATTTCTTTTACTACTTGTCGTGCTAATTTATTAATATTAACCGAAGCTTTAGTTGTGATTTCTCCACCAACGATAATATAACCAATGCTTGTATAAACTTCACAAGCAACACGAGCATACTTATCCTGTTTTAAAATTTCATCCAAAATAGCATCAGCAATCTGATCAGAAATTTTATCCGGATGTCCCGGACAAACTGATTCCGAAGTCAAAAAATATCTTTTCATTATCTTTATTATTATAAACTAACGAACTTTTTATTCTACTTTCACTTGAATTATAGGTAAATCGTTGGTTTTAATTTTTTATTTCACTTTGGCAAAGAGAAACAGGACTTTAATTAAAACTACTTTAATTTTATTTCAAAAATTTTATTTTTTGACTTCGCGCCTTTTAATAATCTGACTTGTGATACCGGAATTTTAAAATAAGAAGCTAAAAGCTTAATAACCGCCATATTAGCCAACCCTCTTTCAGCCCTTTCTTTTACTTTAACCTCAAAACTATCTTCTGCCTTCTTAACTATCTTTTCCTCTTTCGAACTTGGAAAAACTTTAACTTTAATTAACATAATAAATATTCTAATCTTCTTAAGAATGTTGGTCCATATAATTATTTTTTAATAAAAAATTTCTTATCCGTTTTTTGACCTCATTTTCAATATCTCTTAAAGAAATTTTATAAAATCTGCACACAGAGATAAGTAACATTTCATCCAATGAAATTAAATCTTCTTTTATTTTAATAAATCTTCTGAAGTTTTTTATTTTTTCTTTAGATTTACCTAAAATAAATAGAAAATGATCACCTATTAATGCACCTGTTGGATATTCTCCTTTATGCACTAGTTCAGATCTAAAGCCATACAAAAAACTAATTCGTCTTTTGAATTGATTTTCAAGGTGATTTTTATTAGGTTTTAAATAAAAAATTGCTACTTTAGGGCTGTATCCTAATTCCATTTCTCTTTTAGTAATTAAAATAGATTGGGATATTAAAAATTTTTCATATTTTGATAATTTATCAAAAACATATAAAATTTTTTGCTTAGAATCAGCTTGTTTTTTTACTAATGATTCTATAATTCCAAAATAAACAACTAGTTTTATAAAGAATCTTATAGCCTGTATATTGGGGTTTTCTTTAGTAAGAGGATAATTCAGAGAATTAAGTAAATAATCCCATATTTGGATTTTTTTAACTACTAACTTAAAATTTTCATTGTATGATCTTTGTGTAAAATTTTTTATTTTATTGAATAAATACTCTTTCATCTTTATTGAAACCATTTTTCTTTAGTTAAAAAAGACACCAATTTTTAACTATTTCTTTAACTATTGATTAATTTCTTGTTATTACAGATATTTTAATTTTCTAGAAATTTTTTAACGCCATTTCTAATAACTTCGGCCATTAATTTTCTTCTTTCTTTAAGAAAAGTAATATAATCCATTTTCCAAAATTCATTCGGAATAGCATGATAATACAAATCTTCTTTTGTACACTTGCTTAATAATTCAGGAAAATAATCTTTTGGATGTTTGTCTGAAATTTTTATATTTAACGGATACTCAAGATAACAAAAATTTGCTATTTGATTAATTTCAGATTTTTTAAATACTTGATTTCTTAAATAATTAACGGGAAATATGTGATGTTTATCTATTAAATTTTTTTTATATATTTCTCCACCTCCTAACACATCTCTAATTCTTGTTTCCGAAAAAAGAGCTTTGGCACCATCTCTATTTAAAATCATCAAATAAGTAAGATAAACTGGGTTTTTAGGAGATGAGGAAATTAATCTATCATTTGGTAAAGTGGTTTCCCAAAAACCAGAAGTGATATTTGAATTAATAATTTCTTTATATGTTTTAATAAAATAATCTTTTTCTTCTTTTCTTTTTAATGTGTGTAAGTCGCTCTCGAATAAAGTTTCTGGTGACCCAATATATCTAGATGTCAAATTAGAAAAATAAATCCAAGCTCCAACAAATTTTTCCAATTCTTGAGAATCAAGACGTAATTTTTGGGCAAACAGATAAAGGGCATAAGTAAAGTATATTGTTAACTCCGAAGATATTAAAAATTTATTTACTATTCCTATATTTTTTAAAATTTTTATAAAATCATGCCAATAGGTAAGATCAAGCGCTCTATCTGTAGATTTTTGAAATAAATCTAAATTCTGACGGCGGGTTCCTTCTGATTCAATACGAGTTTCTAAATCCCTACCCTTTAATAGAGCATGCGCATATTTTAATCTACCCCTTGAAAAAGCATCGGCCACAATTGTTCTAACAAGATGATCGGTGTCTGGATGCAAAATATTATTATAAGGAGATGGCTTGTGATTTTCAGGAACAGTTTTTGTTTCTAATGAAAATTTTTCAATTCTTTCTCTAAGTTCAGGTGAATAGACAGATAAAACTGTCATTACAAAATCAGACTGGTTTAAAGACTTTCCTTTGCTGTTTACTCTTACAAATATTTCTGCAATCATTTCTATATCAAGATCAGCGGATAGTTCTAGCACTGTAAACATATAACTTTTTATCTTTGCTAACCTTTCTAGATTTTTAGTAATTTTTTCTTCGTCATCACTATTAATTTCTTTTTTTCTTTTTACGCTATCTAAAAAACTAGTAATATAAGAATGAGTTGTATCTTTTGTCTTTACAAAAAAATCCGAAATATCAGAAATCCAAAGCACGTCTCTCTCAATAGCCGGATTCCAAACTTCAAACTTAGCTTCTAATGGATTAAAAGAAATCTTTGGTTTAAATTCTTTAAATCTCTCATCTCTTATTTTAGAATTTTTAATTACTGAGTAAAGAGATGTTAATCTTTGTTGCCCATCTATTACTAAAAACCTTGGTTCTCTTTTTTTATTTCCTATTCCTATTTCCCTAGTTCTTTGTTCTGTAGTTATTTCCCAAAGTAATATAAAACCAACAGGAAAACCTTGAAATATAGAATCAAAAAGATCTCTTACTTGCGTTTGCTTCCAGACAAATGGCCTCTGAAGATCAGGTAAAGCGATATCTCCATTTTCTATTTCATCTAGTAAATTTGATAATGGATATTGTTTGGATGTAAAAATATACCTGTCACCCATTATAAAAAATTATAAATTATTTTCATCGTTTCTAAAATGTTTTGTAGAATTTTTGCCATTACCTTCTAAACAACTTCCACCAATAAGCATTGAGTTTTCTCTCTATTTCTTGATAATTTGGATATTTTGTTTTTATTAAATTCCAGAATTCTTTTTTGTGGTTTCTAAAAATTAAGTGGCACATTTCATGAAAAACAATATA
>JBEQAR010000005.1:0-59435 GCA_041640295.1 bacterium | reverse complement strand
TGTTCTTTATTATTTCTTTTATCCTATTGCAAAATTAGTTTTTAAAATTGAAATAAAAGAAATTGAAAATTTAAACAAAATTGATCCATCTAAAAAATTAATTATCGCAGCTAATCATACTCATTTTCTGGATTCAACAATAGGAGCTTGGGCTTTTACTAAATATTTACGGTCTTTGAAATATCCTTTTTCAAAAATACTGCCAATTAGATTTATTGCTGCTGTCGAATATTTTAATTTTTTCAAAGCTCCACCAATATTTCCAATTTCACTTATAGTTGCTTCTTATGTGAGGCTTAATGGAAGCATTCCAGTTATACGAGGTTCAAATGATAATTTAGAAAATAAATTAAAAAATGCAGTTGGTGCATTAAATAATAGTGGCAAAATTTTTATATTTCCAGAAGGTAAAATGAGTAAAGATGGAAAATTACAAAAAGGCAAAAGGGGTATTGGCTATTTACACAAATCAACAAAAGCTCCTATTATTCCCATGGCGTTGATAAATGTTTATGAATGTACTAAATTAAAAAATTTATTATTATTTTTAACTGGCAAAAAAAGAGTTAAAATTTATATAGGAGAACCAATTGTTGATATTTCCAATCTTGAAATAGAAGAAATTGCCTCAATAGTTATGGAAGAAATAAAAAATTTAATGGAAGAAACAAGAGACAATAATTATCTAATGGTACAAGAATTTAAACCTCTTCATCCTTTTGAAACTCATAATTTTGTAATAAAAACTTTAAGATTTTTAATTATTCCAATAATTAATAACATACCGCCATTTTTAATAAAAAAGATTTTGAGAAAAACAACAGAAGATAGTAAGCCTGTTTTAGAAAAAGGAGGTTCAACTCATGCTTTAGAAGTTTTATACACTATTCATTCAAGAAAACAAGAAATTTTCAAAAAAGGATTCCTACACGGTTTGCTTACTTTATTTTGGCACAATATTCTTTCTCAACCTAAAGCTGTTAGAAATAGATTAAAAATTGTAGAATCACTTCTTATAGAAATAATTAAAGAAAAACTTCGTCATAAAGACAATTTAGAAATTCTCTCAATAGGCGGAGGATCTTGTCGAGCTATTATTCATGCTATTTATCATATCTCGCGCAAAGAAAATTTTAATTTTAAAAACAAATTTATCAAATTATCAAATATAGATAAACATCAAGATGTTTTAGAGTTAGTTAAAAAAAATTTAAATGATTATAATTTAACCTTTGTAGAATATAAGGGAATTAATTTAAACGCAAAAAAAATTAATGAGCTTAAATTAAATAAAAAATTCGATATTATAGAAGTAGTAGGTCTTTTAGACTATTTTGATGATAGCGAAGCTGCCAATCTTTTGAATTATATATTCAATAATCTTCTCGACATGGGCGGAGTATTAATTTGGGGAAATATAAGACCTAACAATGAAGTAAAGTTTATAAAAAAAATAAACTGGCCCCCTATGTATTATAGAGATATCATAGCTTTAAGTAAAATTGTACATTCCTCGAAAATTCCTTTATCAGAGACTAAAATATACGAAGAGCCTTTAAAAATTCATTGGATTATTACCCACCAAAAAAATTTATGAATTTATTATCGGAAATAATATGAAAAAAACTTTAGGGCCTAATTTTTGGAAGAAGTATTTCGAAATTTATGATTGCTTAAATCTTTTAATTCCTTACCAAGAATTACTAAATGAAATTATAAAAGAGACAGAGCCAAAAGAAGGAGAATTAATTTTAGATGCAGGGGCAGGAACAGGCAATTTAGCAGTTCTTCTTGAACAATTGAAAGCAAAAGTAATTGCTTTAGATTATTCTAAGGACGCTTTAGATATTTACAAAAATAAAAATCCAGAAGCAAGAATAGTACTTCACAATTTAGAAGAGAAATTACCATTTGATAATGATTATTTTGACAAAATTGTTACAAATAATACTATCTATAATATTCCGAGAGAGAGAAGGTTGGAAGTTTTTAAAGAATTTTTTAGAGTTTTAAAACCAGGAGGAATAATAGTTACCTCTAATATTCATAAAAATTTTAAACCTTTTGTTATCTATATTGATGGAATTAAAAAATCAATTAAACAAATGGGGTTTATGCGAACTTTAATAACTGTACTTAGACTACTCGTACCAACTATTAAAATGTTTTATTACAATAGAATAATTCAAAAGGTGCATAAATTCGACACTAACAATCTGTTTGATTATAATGAACAAAAATATTTTTTAGAGGAAGCTGGTTTTATCAATATTTCTGAAACTAAATTTGTATATGCCAATCAAGGTATTTTAAACAAAGGATTTAAACCAAAACAATGATAATTTATAATACACTTATTATAAATAATAAATCTAAAAATATAGAAATTAAATTTGGCATACCGGATTCAGAAGAAGAATTAATAAAAATGTTTAAATTGAGGTATGAAATTTATGCTTCAAAGAATTATATAAACCCTAATAAATTTCCTGATGGCCTAGAAAAAGATGAATATGACTTAAATAATAAGTCAACATATTTTATAGCTTCAATAGCGGATGAAGTTATAGGTACAGTAAGATTAATTAAAGATTATCCTTTACCAACACAACTTTATTTTGAATTTGAAGAACCTAACGAAATAAGGCAGATAGATAAACAAAATTTAGTGGAAATTGGAAGGTTAATTGTAAAACCATATAAATTAAATAATAAAGAATATTTGCCCCGGCATTTAATAATGTTAATTTTATTTAAAACACTTGTTGACTATAGCCGAAAATATAATTTTTTAGGAGGCTATGCTTTTATAAAATTAAGCCTAGAAAAGAAATTAAAGGCTATAAACTTTCCTTTAGGGTATATTGAGAAATATAAACAAAATTATCCTAAAGAAGGAATTTTGTTTAGATATTTTAATAATTTCCAAGACCCGGTAAGGCCTGTATATTTTTTACGAGATCCTCTGGAAAAATTTTTAAATACCATTTTTAATTGGAAAAATTTTAAACCTTATGGGGAAAATAGTTTAATATTTAAAAATACTTATTTAAATAGACTTTTGTTAAAATTAAAAATAAAATTTCTAACTAAAAATTTTTTAAATAAATGTCTGTAGCTTTATACTTAATATCTATTATAGCTATAGCTAATTTTTTATTAAGCATAAGTATTTTATTAAAAAAAGAAAAAAATTGGGAAAAACTTATTTTTTCTTTTTTATTATTATCTATTAGTATATGGAGTATTGGAATATTAGGATTTTTTTATGAATATTTAATATTATACAGAGATATATGGATTAAAATTACCCATATTTTTGGTCTAATTATTAGCTTTTTGTTTTTCTTATTTGTCTCATATTATAAAACGCCTATTTTAAAAAATAAAATAATTTATTTTATTTTATTTATTCCCACACTATTTTTTTCTTATTATTTATTATTCTCTAATAAAATAATAGGAAGAGCAATAAGGATTGAGTATGAAATAGGTTATTGGTATTTGATATATGCTTCTTATATTATCATAAATTTTTTACTAGGGTTTCTAGTTCTAATTTTAAAAATAATTAAATCTGATATAATTATAGATAAAAAAACTTTATAATGCTTTATTATTAGATAAAAAAATTTTTAAAATACTTCTAACAGCATCTTTATTGGCTTCTATTCCTGTACTTATTTTCGATCTTTTTTTCCCTTATTTTAAAATTTTTGAATATACATGGCTGGGACCTTTATTTATTTATTTTTGGCTAATTTTAGTATTTTTAATTATAAGTAAACTCACTTTTCTTAATATTAAATTAATCTCAGCTGAGTATATTATCTTTCTTCTTTGGTCATCTGTAATTTTAAGATTCTTTTTATTAAAAAACATTGAAGAGATTGTATATAGTTTTATTATTCTAATACTTTTAATACCTATTGGAATTATGTTAATAAATTCTGTTTACAGGGAAGTTGAACAAAAAGAAAAACTTGAGCAACTTAATAGAATAAAATCGGAGTTTCTTTCTTTTGCTTCGCATCAAGTCAAAGCACCAATGGCAGTAGTAAAAGGTTATGCTGAACTTATTGCTAAAAATATTGATAATGTTCCCGAACAAGCAAAAGATTTTGCTAAAAAAATAGAGGAATCAGTTAATAATCTTTTGGTTCTCATTGAAGAATTTATGGATTATCGACGAATTGAAGAAGGAAAATTAGAATTACATTTTGAAGAAGTAGAAATTATTAGTTTAATAAAAGAAATTGTTAATAATTTAAATTTACTTGCTAAGCAGAAAAATTTAGAACTTAGTTTTGAAACAAATTTAGAACAGATGATTATTAAAGTAGATAAAGTGAGATTTTCCCAGGTGATTCAAAACTTAATTGATAATGCTATTAAATATACACCCCAAGGATGGGTAAAGGTTAAAGTTTATAGTAAAGATCATAAAGAATTGATAATTGAAGTTAGTGATTCTGGTATAGGGATGTCAAAAGAATTACAATCAAAACTATTTGGCGAATTTGTTCGTGATCCTTCGATTAAAAAAGAAATTAGAGGTACAGGACTTGGTCTCTATATTGCTAAAAATATTGTTGAAGCTCATAAAGGAACAATTTGGGCAGAAAGCGAAGGCGAAGGCAAAGGAAGTAAATTTTATATAAAATTACCCCTTGACTATGATAAATCATAGCTCATTTTAATTAAAATACTTTCTTAAACTTCGTTTATACTTTCGGTTTGTTTAACAATTATGATTTTAATACTTTAAGATTTCAATCTAATAAGATATAATTTTTTATGATAATAAAAGAAGGAGAAATTTTAAAAATAAGAGAGCAAAGATTTTTTAGAATTGGCAAAGAGGTTTATAAAAAAGAATTTTACGACCTTAATGCTTTTCACATCGAACAATCAATCCAATTATATTTTAAATATTCTCTTTGGAAGATTCTTGGAGATTTTGAGAAAATTCATAATATAGAAAAGCTTCTTGAGTATTACGCAAAAGCTAGTAATCAAAAGGAAAAAATAAAAAAATTTATTCAAAAGCATGATGAGACTATTAATGATTTAAATATTGTTTACATTGAAAGAGATATTTACCCGCTCAATTTTCCAAAGAACAAATCAACAAAATGTTTTCTTTTGCTAAAGAATTATTAAGAATTCTAAAGATTAATTAATGGGTAAGTATTTTGAAATTCTTTTAGAATCACTTCTTTTTACTTCTAATTCTTCAGCGCCTATTTTTCTTGCTAATTTAATCATTTTACAAACATTTCATAATAATTGGTTATTGGTTGATCACTTACATAATATTTATATCCCCCTTATTATTTTTTATCAATTTAAAAATTTCCCCGGTCATTTTCTGTGATTAATTTTTCTAAATAAACAAAACGGCCATTAAATTGGTACATTTTTAAATATCAAGCTAATATATTTTTAATTTCTTTAATAATTTTAAAGGTTTTTTCTTTATATTTTATCGCCTCTTTTTTTCTTCCTTCCGAAAGAGTTTCATTCAAATTACTTATAGACTTTTGTAATTTAATAATTAAACTAAAATGTTTTTCTAAATCTATAGCTTTAAATAATTCGTATAGTAAACCCTTAGTGCTAATTATTAACACTGGTCCACCTTTTTCTAAACTAAGATTAACATTTTTTTGAGGAAAAAGAAATTTAGAATCAATATAAAATAAAGAAATATCTGAGTATTTTAAGTTAGGACTTTTAATTAAATTTTCTAATTCTCTTAAAAAATCTAATAAAGCTTTTCTAATATTTTCTGTATTTTTCTTAATTAAATTTTTACTAATTCCATAATAAGTATCTTTTTCTCTTGCTTCTCGTAATTTTTCGTAGATTTGTAAATATAATTTATTATTTTTCATTGATGCTTAATTATCATAATAACCTGAAAATTTTTATAATAAAATTTTACAATACAATAAAATATCAATCTATCGACTTAAGAAGTAGATAATTTGAAGGTAAATTTTAAAAATATAAATGAATTCAACAATAAACCTCTTAATCATCTTCTGTGGTATAATACTCAAAATATATGGAGGCTATACATTATATTTACTAAAATGATTAATTTATGTTAATCTTATGATAAGTTTTAAAATACATTCTATTTTATTTTGCGATATTAAATTCTTAAGAATTGAAAATAAAGCATTAATCCATAATAGTCAACTTGTGGTTCATTCAAAAGAAAAAGTTGCTTTAATTGGAAGAAATGGAAGTGGGAAATCGACCTTGATTAGATTAATTATAAATTTTTATGATAAAAAAAACTGTTCCCGAAGATATAGATTTTTCTGGTAATGTTTTTATATCCCCTGAATTTAAAATAGCTTATTTACCTCAAGAAGTTAAACTACAATTTTCTGGTACTGTTGAAGAATATTTAGAATGGACAGGTGGTGAATTTGCAAGATTAGTTAAAAGATATAAAGAACTTTCCGAAAAAGAGGAGTTTTCACCTGAAGAAACAGAAGAATATTCTCAAATAATTGAAAGAATGACTCAATTTAATTTATGGGATTATGAAGGAAGAAGGCGTAGAATTTTAAAAAAATTAAACATCAGCTCAGAAATTCTCAAAAGAAATATTCAAGAAATATCTGGCGGTGAAGCTACAAAAATAGCTTTAGCCGGGGTTTTACTTTCTGATGCTAATTTTTGGATTCTTGATGAACCAACTAACAATTTAGATAAAGACTCTATAGATCTACTTTTTGAAGAAATGAGAAGATTTAAGGGAGGAATTTTATATATTACTCACGATCGAAGACTTTTAAATATTTCTTCTAAGATTTTCGAGATAGATGAAGAAACCAAAACTTTAAGAGTTTGGGGAGGGAATTATGAATTTTATAAAAAAGAAAAAGCGGAAGAGTTTTTAGCGAGGATAAGGAAATTTGAGGAACAAGAAAGAAAGAGGAAAAGACTAGAGAAAGCTATCGAGGAGTTAAAGAAAAAATCTCAAGAGTTTGAAAAAATGAGTCGTGATGCTTTTTATAGAGCAAAAGGAGCTAAAATAGCCAAACAAGCTAAGGTTCAAGAAGAAAGAATTTTAAGAGAACTTTCTCAACTTACAGAACCTAAACCTCCGGAAAGACCAGAGTTTTCAAAACCTCAGCCAGAAGTTTTTAAAGGAACCATACTCTCAATTAAAGGATTATCTTATTCTTTTAACAACGAGATTTTAATTAATATCCCTCATTTAATTTTAGAAGCCGGAGAGAGACTTTTAATTGAAGGACCAAATGGTTCAGGAAAAACAACTTTGATTAGAATAATTCTTGGTGAAATAAAACCATCAGAAGGAGAAATAACTCTTAAAGAAGGTATTAGAATCGGATACTTACCCCAATCACCTAAAATCGAAAATATTGACCAAAAAGTTTATCAATTTCTAAAAAATGAATACAGCATTAATGAAGGAGAGATTAAAGCTATTCTTAATAGAATAAAAATTCCCAATGTTTTTAACTTAGAACTTAGAAATTTAAGTATCGGTGAGATAAGAAGACTTCAGCTTGCAGCTATTTTATTTAAAAATCCAGACCTTTTGATCTTAGATGAACCTACAAATCATTTAGATGTTTACACAATAGAAGAACTTGAATCTGCTTTAAAGGATTACCAGGGAACTATTATTTTCGTTTCCCATGATGAATATTTTATCAATAATCTAAAACCTACGCAAAGAATAATATTATAAAAATAATCGTTTACCTATCGATTTTAATAAGAAAATAGCTAGAGAAATAAATAATACAAATAGGAAAATATTTCAAAAATTCAATAAACTAATATAGATTAAGGAAAATTTGGTAGGAAGTTTTTATTTGAATATAGATATTAACAAATTGGGGTTGTTTTTTAAATTTTTAATTATTGGTTTATAATTATTTTATGGCCGAGCAAAGGCCTAAAAAATTGATGCTAATCGATGACGAAAAATCATTTTGTGAGGTTATTTCTTTCGCTCTAAAAAAAGAGGGTTTTGAAATAATATGTTTTTACAACGCCAAAGAAGCTTTATTAAAAATTTTTGAAAACTTACCAGACTTAATTTTATTAGATATTTCTATGCCAGAAATGAATGGTTTAGAATTATTAGTTCACCTAAAGAAAGATTTAGGAGAAAAATGTCCTCCAATTTTAATACTAACTAATCTTAAGTATACTGATAGCGGAGAAGCAATCAACAATGATTTTGCAAAATCAATCGGGGCAGTAGGGGTAATAAATAAATCTGAAGATTTAGATGAGTTAATAAAAAAAATAAAAAATTTACTTAATGAATCAACCAATTAGAAGGAATAAATATTTCAATTAGATAAATAATTAATTATATTTTTTATCTTTTCGGAATCTTCTTTTTTAACTAATTCGTAATTTTCGTTTTGGAAGCCAAATTCTTTAATTAGTTTGCTTATTTTTTCTCCTCCTAAAAAATGATACATATTAACATAATCAGCACCTTTTTTGTATAATTCAATTGTATGAAAATAATTGGATGAATTACAAATAAATATTCCCCTAGGATTAAGTTTTTTATAATTTTCTAAGATAAAAATATTTATCTCAAATTCAGGAATGGTAGAGAATATTAATTTAAATTTATCTAATCTAATTTCATCCCATAAATCAATTTCGCTCGCGTCAGCGTAAATTATTTTATAATCTTGTTTTAGTAATTTTTTAAACTTATCATAATTATATTCAATAATTAAAATTTTATTTTTTAATTCTTCAAAATTAGCCAAAAAACTATAACCTGTTCTATCACAACCAATTAGTAAAACATCATAATCATTTTTTAAAATATTTTCATCAATATTGTGTTTATCTTTTATCTTGAATAAGCGTCTAAAAATAAAATTAAATATACTTTCGGAATGATAAACTAAATAAGTAGAAACGAAAATAGTTATTAAGCCAATTAATGATATTAAAGAAAGGAATTCATTACCTAAATAACCCAATTTATTTCCTAAAGCGATAAATATAAAAGAAAATTCGCTAATTTGACCAGAAGTTAAGCCTAAAGTAAAAGATGTTTTGTGGTTAATTTTCAATAGTCTAAGAATAATATACATTATTATAGGATTACCAAATATTACAAATAAAGAAAAAATTATTGCTGGAATTATATAATTATCTATATACGGAACAAAAACATTAAATCCTAAATAGATAAAGAAAATTATTAAAAAAAAATCTTTAATTGGCTTTAATCTAAATTTTATTTCTGAACTAAAAGACATATTAGCTAATGTCATACCTGCTATTAAAGCACCAACTTCTAAACCTAAACCTAATATTTTGAAAATTGAAGCAATTAATAACAAAAAGGAAATTGAAAAGAGAAATATAACTTCTTTCGATCTAACAACCAATTTTTCTATTAATGGGAAAAACAAAAAACTTAGCAAGGGAATTAGTATTACTAATATTAAAGAAATAACTAGATTATCAGTATTAATAATTTTTTCACCAATAGGCAATAGAGGAAAAATGATCAATAAGAGTATGGCAACTAAATCTTGAACAATTAAAAATCCTATTGCTAATTTACCATACAGCTTTTCTAAATCACCTTTATCTGAGATAAGTTTAATCATTATAATTGTACTACTAAAAGAGAGAGCAATACCCAAATATAAAGCTTCAATATAATTAAATCCTAATAATAATGAAAACAGAAAACCAATTAATATAGTAAATATTTCTTGAAGAGTACCAATAATTATTGATTGCCTACCAACTTCTTTGATTACTTTTAACTTTAACTCTAAACCAACAATAAATAACATAAAAGCAACGCCTAATTCAGCAAAAATACTTACAATACTTTTAGTTTCCAATGAAGAGATTAAATAACTACTAACTAAAACACCGGTTAATATATAACCAATTATCAAAGGTTGTCTTATTAAATTAAGAATTAAACTAATTATTAGTGATATTACTAATATGACTGAAAGTTTGAATAAAAATGGGATTTCTATCATTTATTTCAAAAATTAATAAAATTTATAAATATGGATTCTTAATAAGGATACAGCCAACTTCGGCATCTCTTAGCCCAGTATACAATTCTAATTCTTTATTATCTCTATGAAATCTTTCAAATCCACCAGGAAAAATTACATCTTCATATCGCGGAGATTTGCTTACACTAAGTGGGAAATCATTACTTTGGGCAATTATTTGATAATCATAAATTGAAAAATCTTGAGGATTAAATTTAAAAGCAATAGCACAATAATGAAGATTACCTTCTTGATCTTGATCGCCTTTATGGGCTAAAACGCCTAAAATACCATTACCTAAATAATAAACATCGTTTGTTCCTACCCATTCATTGTCTGAAATTGGTAATTGAATCATTCTTCCCGTATTTTGGTTAATAACTTGAAGTTCATCTAAGTTATTAATTTCCAAGTAGCTTATTCTACCTCTTTTGTCTCTTCCTACTTTAGGCCTTAAAAATACACCGATTTTTCCTTCAAATTCTATTAAGCGAATATCTTTCATACCAATTGGTCCTTCAGTAATTTTCTTTAGATTATCCAAATTGGGTCCAAAATAAAATTCACTTCTAATTATCCAATTATCAGGATCAGTTTTGTCTAAAACTCTTACTACAACTAAAAGTAAGTTATTATTTATAGTTGTTATTTGTGGATCTTCAAATTCAAATTGAGATAAATGCCAGTCTTTTCTTTGCCAAATCCCATTTTTAAACACAAATGGATAAACTTTTGAACTGTTAGTTCGAGTATCTTCAACCCTAGCTAAAATATATTTTTCTCCATTAATTATAAAAGGTCTTGAGGGATTATAAACATTCTCGTGGGGCTGATGTTCAAAAATTAATATTTTGCCTCGAGGTATTCTTTCCTTGCTATGGTTTTCTTGATTATTTTTATTGTTGTTATTAGTTAAGTTTAACTCTGGATTCATATTTGACATCGAACACAATAAAAAGTACTTCTATTATTTATTTTTACTCTCTTAATTTTTGTTCGGCAAATTGGGCATAGTTCATTTTCTTTATTATAAACCAAAAAATAATTTTGATAATTGCCTTTACTTTTATCTGGTTTAAGATATAGCCTTGAACTTGTCCCCTCGTGCCTGATTGCTTTTTTTATAATTGTTTTAATTGCCTGAAAAAGTTTTTTTAATTGATGATGGTTAAGTTGATTTGCTTTTTGAAAGGGGTTAATTTTCGATAAAAACAATATTTCATTAGCATAGATATTACCAATGCCAGAAATTTTATTTTGATTCATTAATAATAATTTAATTTTTTGTTGGGAATTTAAACAAATTTTTTTGAATTCGTTGAAAGTTATTTCTAAAGCATCTTTGCCTAAATTATTAATTTCTTGATTTAAATTATTTTTTTCAATAATCTTTATCCAACCAAATTTTCTTAAATCATTAAAAATTAAACAACCTCTATTTAGTTTAAAAATTACTCTAGTATGTCTTGTTATTTCGTTGCAATCTTGTGTATAAATTAATTGACCAGACATTTTTAGATGAATCATCAAATCGTAAGAATTATTTAATTTGATTATCAGAATTTTTCCTTTTCTCTCTACCTCAATAATTTTTTTATTGATTATTTTATTTTTGTCACCTCGGAAAGATTTTTTATTAAAAATTTTTATTGCCAAAATTTTTCTATTTCGAATATAATGATCCAAATATTTTTTGATTGTTTCTACTTCAGGTAATTCGGGCATCTTTTAATATTATCGTAATTTTACTTTATTAATAATTTTAATGGTTTTATTAAAAATAAGTTATAAGTTAATTTATAATAAATGGAATGAAATCAACAGATTATAACCAACATAAAAAAAGGAAATATGAGCTATTCAAAATAATAACATTGTCAATATTTTTTGTAATCGAAATTCTGTTTTTCATAATTTTTTTCATGCTTTTCTGGCAATCATTTACTAAAAATAAAGGAAATCCTTTTTTAATAGGCGAAATAAAGAAAGAAATCTTAAACAACATACCTACTTGGAAAGAAGAACAAATTGGAGAAATAAAAATTGAGAAAGAAATAGATTTATACCAAGATCAAGAAAAAGAATTGTTAGTTAGATTAGCTGATTGGGGTGGAGCAGCGGTTGATGTTTATTTATTATTTCAAATAAAAAACAATAAATTAAAATTAATTAAAACTAAAACAGAAGATAACAAAATAAATACTATGTTTTTAAGCCAAGGAAGTGGTGGAGCAGGTAGATATGGCTTTGATTTTCAAATCCTCCCAGAGCAAGGTATAGTATATCAAGCTAATTATTATGCCTACAACTCTACGGGAGATAGTTGTTCTGCGGTTGCCTATTTTTTTGACAAAGAAAATGGATTGTTAATATATGACAAAAACTTAAGCAAAAAATATCAAAAAGAATATTGTACAGAAATATGTAAAAATGTAACTAATGAATTAAAAGAATATTTTGTTAAAATATGTGGAAATAATCAATAGACTAAATAATTACTAAATGTTCTTAAATGGTTATTCTACAAAAATTTAGCAAATAAAAATAATTATGAAAAATAATAAAAAAAGTAAAATTTTATATCAAAAATATTATCCGAGTCTTATTCCTCTCTTAATAGCTAATAGTATACCATTAATTGGTTTAATTTTCTTCAACTGGAATTCAGCAGAAATATTGTTTTATTATGCATTAGAAAATATTCCTATTGGCTTCTATACTGTACTAAAAATGATCAAGGTTGGTATTTACAAAAAAATTAATATTTATAAAGTTATAGGCTTAATATTAGTTTTTATGATTCATTATTCAGGATTCGTCTTTGGTCATCTTCTTTTTGTTATTATTATCCTCTCAGAAAGCATCTCTAATAATACAAATATAATGCTTACAAATTATAATTTTTCACACCAAATTCTAATGGGCTTGCTTTTTTATTTCTTTAGCCATGGAATATCTTTTAAGGTTAATTTTATTGACAAAGAGGAATATAAAAAATATACATTAAAATATTTATTTACATTGCCTTATAACAGAATAGCGGTTGTTCATATATCAATTTTTATTGTTTTTTTCACTATTTTAATGTTTAAACTTAATTTTGTTTCTTTATTAGCAATCACTTTATTAAAATTATTTTTAGATCCAAAATTTCATATCAGAGAGAGATTAAGGGCAGGTTAAAATTTAAATATGATAAAAAAAATATTTTTCTTAAATTTAATTTTGGTTTTAGGTTTTGCTTTCGCACAGGATTATCAAAATTACAAATTATTTCTTTCTAGCGATAAATTATATCAAGGTGATGTTTTAATTGTTAAATTATCATTACCTAATCAAATAGCTATTCAAGAAGCTTATTTGGGCAAAATAAAAATTAACTTTATCCAAACTACAGATAATCAGTTTATTGCTTTTGTAGGCATCGGAGCTAAAGAAAAGCCTGGAAATTATAAACTAAATATTTACCTCACTAATAATGAAAAAATTGAAAGAAGTATAAAGATTTATAAAAGAAATTTTCCAATTACTGAACTAAAAACTACACCAGAATTAGAAAAAAAAGGATATACGCCTCAAAGAATAGTCAATAATCTGAAATACGAAAATGAAATTGTCAATAACATTACTTCGAGATCTACTAACCAAATTTATTTCAAACAAAAATTTCAACCACCATTAAAACAAATTAAAATCGTGGGCGATTATGGTAATATAAGAAAAAACGGTAATAATGAAGTTCAACATTTAGGAGTTGATCTCGATGGTAAATTAGGAGATTCCGTCTATGCTATGAATGAAGGGAAAGCAGTTTTGGCTAAAAAATTAATTAATTATGGCAATACTATCATTATTGATCATGGCGGAGGTATTTATTCTTTGTATTTACATTTAAATAAAATTTATGTTAATGAAAATCAATATGTTAAACCAGGACAAATAATCGGTGAGGTTGGCAACACGGGGTACTCTTTAGAACCTCATTTACATTTATCAATTAAGGTTAATAATCAATCAATTGATCCTATGAAATTTTTAACCACCGCTAATAATTTTTTATTTTCTGAAATTAAATCAACTAAGGTAGAAAATTTTAACCTTCAAGCAAATATTCACAATCTAATGAAAAAAATAAGTTGGGGATATGAAGAAAATCATCAAAGAGAAATTGATACGATTATTATTCATTCATCCTACAATCCTTTCGGTAATGACTATTATAATGTCAATAAAATTTTACAAATTTATAAAAATTATGGTGTATCTGCTCATTATTTAATTGATCGTCAGGGTAATATTTATCAATTAGTGGATGAGAAAAATATTGCTTATCACGCCGGAAAAAGCAAAATGCCTGATGGAAGAACAGGTGTTAATTATTTTTCTATTGGTATAGAATTAATTTACCATAAAAATGAATCACCTAATGAAATTCAATATGCAAGCTTAAATAGATTAATTAAAGATATTAAATCTCGACACAATATAAAATATATTTTGGGACATCAAGATATCGCTCCAGAAAGAAAAGATGATCCTTGGAATTTTGATTGGAATAAAATAGAAAAATAAAATCTACTTTCTTATTTTAGTAAGTTACTATATTTATTAACAATCCCAATTTTTTCCCACTGTAAACCTAAGCCTAAATATTTTCCTGAATCTGTTAAATAAAGAACTATAAGAACTACAATATAAATAATATGCTCATCGATCAGCGGATTATGATCAGGAGGTAAAAAGCCAGCAAGGTACATTAAAGCAAGCATAACCACACCAAAAAATGTTGAAAGCTTCATTGCTATACCTAAAAATAGACCTAAGCCTATACCTAACAAACCTAACATAAACAACCAATCAATGACTGGATTACCTGCTAATGATTGGAAAAAAGAAGCAAAAGGTCCTTTAGTGGCGAATTTTAAAAAACCAAAAGTTGGTGAACCACCATTAATCCAAGCTTCTTCACAAAAATAATTAACTATTTGTGTTTGTGAATCACGACAGGTTGCAAAACCTAAACCTAAAAATTTATCAAAAAATGCCCAAAGAAAAATAAAACCTATAAACAACCTTAAAAGACCTAAAAATATTTGGGCTTTTTTGTCCATTTTTAAAATATGTTTATAAATCCCGACTAATAAATTTTTATAATATTTCTAATTTAATTATAAGCTTAATTTTTGACCAAAGTATTCAATTTGTGAATAACAAAAGAAAAATTTAAATTGAATAGCAATTTATTTGTTATAATTTAAGGAGTAAATTTAAGCAAAAACAAAAATTTATGAAAAAAAATTTCTTATTTTTAGTTTTAATATTTTTTTTACTTTTCTGGGGATTAATTTTATTGATAAAAAATAAAACACTAAGCATAGAAACAATTAACAATAATCCTATTAATATCTCAACTCCAACTCAAGAAAATAAAAAAATAAAATTATTATTTGCTGGAGATATAATGTTAGACAGAAGTGTAAAAATTAAAGTTGAAAAAAAGTTTAATGGAGATTATTCCAGTCTTTTTAATAATATTAAAGATTACCTTAATTCATTTAATTATGTGGTAGTTAATTTAGAAGGACCAGTATCTAATAGGGGAGTAAAGGTAGGAAGTATTTACTCTTTTAGAATGAGTCCAAAGATTTTATCTGCTCTAAATGATACTAACATTAAAATTCTTAATTTAGCTAATAATCATATTTGGGATTATGGTCAAGAGGCTTTTTTAGATACTTTATTTAATTTAGAGAAAAACAATCTTTATTATTTTGGTGCTGGAAAAAACAAAAATCAAGCCTACGGTGGTTTAATATTAGAAAAGTATGATAATAAAATTGGAATTATTGGTTTCAGTGAATTTTTAAAAAATATTCAAGCAAATGACAATAAAGCAGGGATTGCTTATTTAGATGAAGAAATTTTTAAAAAATCTATCAAAGAATTAAGAAAAAAAGTTGATATATTAATAATTACTTTTCACTGGGGGAATGAGTATCAATATGAACCTAATAAAAAACAAAAATATTTTGCTCGATTGGCAATTGATTTGGGCGCTGATTTAATTATTGGTCATCATCCACACATAGTTCAAAAAATCGAAAGGTATAAAAATAAATTTATTTTTTACTCTTTAGGTAACTTTATTTTTGATCAAAATTTTTCAAAAGAAACAATGCGTGGTGGATTAGTTGAATTAGAAATTGAAAATCGAAATATTAAAAATATTTATTTTAGATGGAGTTATTTAAATAATAATTTTCAAATAGAAAAAATTAGTGAACCTTTATTAGTCTATGATTTAAATGGTAGATCTCTTCTTTTAAAGATTGCCGATGAACCAAAAGAATGGGAGCAGGGTTTAATGTTTGTTAAACTTTGCAGTAGTCCGCGTATAGTCTGCGATAGTCAGCGTTCTCTTGATTTTGATGGTATGATTTTTATTTTTCCTGATAAACAAATTCGTTATTTCTGGAATAAAAATACTTTTGTTGATTTAGATGTTTATTGGCTTGATGATGATAAAATTATCGGTAGAGATTTTTTACCTTCAATTGAAAAAACTAAAGAAATTAAAACGATTAGTTCAAATAAACCAGTGAATAAAGTAATTGAAGTTATTAAATAATTTAAAATTTGCTTATTGGGCAATTTTTAAGATGATTTAAAATTTTTATAGTCGTTATTAACCACTTAAAAAATAATGGATAAAAGTTTGCAAAGTTCAATCATCGCCGGAATATTTCTTTTTATTCTAACAACATTTTGGTTTGTCTATGAATATTCAAAAACCATTCAGCCACAAAGAACTTTTTCAGTTTCAGCAGAGGGCAAAGAAATTGCTATTCCTAATATTGCTGAATTAAAAATTGGTCTTATCAGTGAAGGGAAAAATTTAGTTGAAGTCCAAAAAGAAAATACAGAAAGATTTAATCTTGTAATAAATTTTTTGAAAGAGCAGGGAATTAATGAAAAAGATATTAGAACAGAAAATTATTCAATTACACCAAAATATCGTTACGATAAAGTTATGGAGATAGTTGGTTATACTGTTAGTCAAAGTCTTTCAGTAAAAGTTAGGGATTTAAACAAAGTTGGAGTAATTTTAGGTGGTGCTGTAAAAAATGGTGCGAATAATGTTTCAGGTCCAAATTTTACTGTTGAAGATGAGAAGGTTTATTTGGATAAAGCTAGGGAAAATGCAATTAAAGAAGCAAAAGAAAAAGCTGAAAAAATTGCCAAAGCTGCAGGATTCAGATTGGGGAAAATTATAAGTATTACTGAATCGTTATACACGCCACCGCCAGTTTATTTTGGGATTGCAGCTGAAAAGGCTGAATCTATACCAACACCTAAAATTGAACCTGGCTCTCAAGAAATAAAAATTACCGTTACGATTACTTATGAAATTAAATAAATTATTATGGTAAACAGAGAAAACCCTGAAAGAGTTGTTATTAATACAGAAACACTAAAGGAAACTCAGCAAAGAATTAGAAAAATTTTGGAATGGTGCCGTGATTATTTACGCCAAAATTATCCTAACTTAGTAATTGATGATAGTTTAAGGATAGATCCTGCGAAATTTATAACAATCATTAATAAAAATGAGATTGATCAAGATTTAAATGAAGTATCAGAAAGAGAACAACAATTTCAAGAAAAAAAACCAATTGGAATAGATTTTAGTAGTGGTGAAGTTTTAGAGATTTATAAAACAGCTTTACTCAATAAAATTTTAAGTCAAGATTATGTTATTGTAAGAACCTCTAAATATGACGATTATTTCAACGGAGTAGACAATATTATTTTAGATAAAAATACTGGAGAAGTGATTGCGGCTATTGATGATATTGCTGATACTATGTCGCAAAGATTTATCACTAAAAAGAAAAATATTATTAACAGGAATTTGAACAAAGGTGGGGTTATAAAATACGGTTTAAGTATTGATAAAGAAAGCAAAGAAATAATCATTACTAAATATCTTGAGGGGATTCCAATTATTTATATAGCTTTAGATGAGAAACATCTTTATAAATTAGTAGAACAATTCGATAATCCCGAAATAGAAAATAAATTTATAGAATTTGTAATTAATTTAATTCAGTTAATAATTTCTGAGATCGATCTAAAGAAAAATTTAGTTAAGGGAATAGATCAAGAAGAAATAAATAAAAGATTAGAAAATTTAAAAAGATTAGTAAAAAGCTTAGAACAAAGGCAGAAAGAACTTTCTGGACGACAAAAATAATCTCAATTCAATAAAATCTTTATAAAGATTTCTCTTTCTCTTGGTCCGTTAAATTCAATTAAGATTACTCTTTGCCAAGTACCTAAAATTAATTTTTTATTTTCAAAGGGAAGAAGTAGGGAAGTACCAACAACTGAAGATAAAAAATGGTCAGGGAAATGTTCTGGATTATGAGGATGAATATAATTTCCTTTAGGTGTAATTTTCTCAAGGGCAGTTAAATAATCTTTTTCAGCTCCTGGATCTAAATCAGTAGTTGTTAAAGCGCAAGTAGTATGAAGAAGAAATAAATAAACTAAACCATTTTGATATTCTTGAAGGGATAAAAATTTTTCAATATCGTTAGTAATATCAATAATTTCTTTGCTTTTCTTAGTCTTTATAGTTAAAATTTTTTTATTTATATTAGTCATTTTAAATTATTAAATATGTTTAAAAAAAGAATTTATCTTTTATTTTTTCTATCACTTATTGCGTTATTGACCTCAATTTATTTAACTATTGAACATTATAACAAAAGATTACCTTATTGTATTATAAATACTAAATGTGATATTGTCTTAACAAGCAAATATAGTGAATTTTTGGGTATTCCGCTTTCTTTATTGGGAGTAATTTATTTTTTTATTAATTTAGTGTTGTTATATTTATTTTTAAAAAATAGATTTAAAAAACAATATCTAATATTATATAATTTTATTGGGGCAAGTGTGGGGTTAATTTTAATTTACATTCAAATCTTTATCTTAAAAAATTTATGTATTTATTGTTTAACAGTTGATTCTATTTCTATTATCAATCTTTTTCTTATATTTTTTCTATAAAGATGCTTCATTATCCAAATAGAGAAGAAAATTATCGAAGAAGAAATAGACCAAGGAGAATTAGAAGAAATGAAATTCCTTTTAATCCTCATAGAAGAAGATTTTTAAAATCATTAGGGGTAGTAGGAATAATACTATTCTTAGGTGGACGGAATTGGCTATCAAAATTAATTTTTTCTAAAGAACCAGAACATAAAAAAGAGGAAAAAGAAATATTGAAAGAAATAAACGAAAAATTAGAAAAAATTGAGAACGAAAAATCGTTTAATCCCGATCAGGAAATAACAGTCAACTTAGATTCATATTTAGAAGAATTTATTAAAACAAATTATTTAAGTGACTTAATAGAAAAATATTTCAATAAAGATAACAAAATAAACCCTTATAAAATTTTAGAGAATTTATGGGATGCAAAAATCAGCATAGTAGAAAATAATGATAAGAAGGAATTTTTCAAAAAACTAAAATCGGCAATTTTAGAAAGTTATAAACAAAACCCAGGAGCAAAAATTGATTTAAAAAAATTTTTTGAATATCTTGAGTTATGTTTAGGTGAAAGTTTATTATTGATTGATTTTGAAAAAATATCGATGGAATTTAATTTTTCTGAAGATCAAAAAACATTAGCCCAAATTCTTTTTCAGGATGAAGAATTTATAAAATATTTAAAATTAGCTTTAATAATTATCATTCTCAATGAAATAAGTTTTTGTTC
The DNA here is from genome assembly GCA_041640295.1 of bacterium. Taxonomy (GTDB): domain Bacteria; phylum Patescibacteriota; class Minisyncoccia; order UBA6257; family HR35; genus JANXCM01. The sequence goes on along the minus strand of JBEQAR010000005.1, from coordinate 39,581 downwards.
TAAAGAGAATCCGGAAATTAATCTTATTGTTTTAGAGTATCTAATTTCTAATTTCGGAATTAATTTTATAAGTTGTATACCTGCAGTTTATGACGAAGAATTATCTTTTGGACCATTTCAATTAACCGACAGGGTAGTTGGCGAAAATACATCTGACGCAAATTATCCTATTACAAAAATTAATGAATGTTTAAAAGATGAAGATGAATTTAGGAAATATCAATTGCCAACTAATTTAGAAAATTTTAGGAATCGAGATCATTATTTAGGAGAAATATTTTTAATTTACTATTTTTTATGTCGTTATATTAAAAAATTAGATAAACAGCGAATATCTAATTTAATAACTATGATAAAAAATCGAGAAGAAAAAAGAAAAGAAGTTTATAATGATCTATTAATGATGATTTGTGCTTGTCATCATGGTGGTGAAAGTAATTTGAAAGAATTTTTAAAACCAGAAAGCAAAAGAAGTTTTAATGAAAATGTAGAAACTTATTTAGAAAGGGCTAAATTACATTTAAATTTTTTTTCTTGAATTAAAAATTATTTAATAAACTATGAGTAAAAATAAATTAATTAATTTAAAAGAATTGATAAATTTTTCTATAAGTATTGCTCAAGAAAGCGGGAAATTATTGGAAAAACTTTTTAGAAAAGAAGAGGCTATTATTAGAGGAACATCAAAGGAAATAAAAACATTTTATGACCAATTAACTGATGAAATTATTAAAAAAAGAATTGAAAAGAAATTCAGAGACCACTCTTACTTAACAGAAGAGACAGGTTTAGTTGATAAAAATTCTGACTATTTGTGGATAATTGATCCTCTTGATGGAACAGGAAATTTTGTTAATCACAATCCATTTTTTTCTGTTTCTATTGCTTTGTGGTATAAAAATCAGCCATTATTGGGTGTAATTGAAGCACCAATTTTAAGGGAACGATTTATTGCTATCAAAAGTAAGGGTGCCTATCATTATGATTTAAATAAAAAAATAGAAAAAAAGATTGCCAAGTTATCATCGATAAATATTTTAGAAAATAGTTATGTAATCTATTGTGAGGGAAGCGAAAAAAATAAAAAGAGAATATTGAAAATTTTTAAAAATATTTATCCTTATGTAAAAGAGGTAAGAAAATTAGGCTCGGCTGCTTTGGAATTAGCTTGGATTGCTTTAGGAAGAGCGGAAATTTATTATACTACTCAAATATCTTTATGGGATATTGCTGCTGGATTAATTTTCGTTAAAGAAGCTGGTGCTGAAATATATAAATTCAATGGACAAAAATATGACTGGAGTGATTTTGCAAATAATTTATTAGGTAAATTTGATCTAATTGTTAGCAAGCCAGATTTAAGTAAAGGTTTTATTTCTCTAATTTCAAAAATCTAAATTTAATTGATCGTTGTTTCCCTGATTATTATTTCTTTCAACTTTTTCTTTGTAAATAGCAACAGCTTTTCGTGCTAAATATCTAAAACATTTTCTTGAAACTTCAGTATAAGTTCTAAAATCATTATTAATATTGACTCCGATAGGACCTTCTGCAGAAACTATTTGAGTTTTAAAACGACGAGTTTGAGAATAATCAGGAGGGAAAATAAAACTTTTTACTAATGTTACATTATGTCTGTTGATTATTTCGAAATTAATTCTAAAATTATTCCAAACATCATAACCAACAAAAACTGGCTGTTTTTTAACACTTTCGGAAGCAGTCACTTGTTCCCATTCTTGTTCACTTTCAAAATAATGCTCTCCGCCTTCAAAATTGAATCTTAGTTGTTCCATTTTCTTATTAATTAATTTTAATTCAAAAGTTAAATAAAATTAATTTATAATTAATAATTAAAAAATGAAACTTTTTGATACTCATTGCCATTTAAATATTCCTCCATTAAAAGAGATATATTTAGAAGTTATTGAGGACGCTAAAAAGAATAATATTGAATATTTTCTTATCCCTGGAACTAATTATGAAGATTGTTTAACCGCTTTGGAAATTTCTAATCAATTTGATAATGTTTATTCTGCGCTTGGATTTCACCCTAATGAATTAACTAAAAGAGACTTAAGAGAATTAATTTTAGACTTAAATGATTTAAAAAAACATTTTGAGAATCATAAAGTAATCGCTATTGGAGAAATAGGTTTAGATAGAAAGGCGGGTAATTTTGAATTACAACAAGAATTATTAATCCTGCAAATAAAATTAGCCAAAGAGTATAAAAAACCTTTAATTATTCACAATCGAGAAATGAGCGAAGAATTATTAAAAATTTTAAAAAATGAATGGGATGATTATTTTAAACATAATATTGTTTTCCATTGTACTGAACCAGATGAAAAGATTTTAAAATTTGCTAAAGAAAAAAATCTCTATTTAGGATTTGATGGTGATTTAACTTATAATGAAGTAAAACAACAATTTATCAAAAAAGTACCTTTAGAACTAATTGTTTTAGAAACAGATTCTCCATTTTTACTACCTGAACCAATTAGAAGTTTTATTAAACATCAAACTCATAAAGAGGAAATTAGATTTTATCCTAATAAACCAGAAAATTTAGTTTTAATTTTTCAATTTTTATCAAAATTATTAAATATTAATCCTGAAATTTTATCTGACCAAATTTTAGAAAATAGCTTAAAGCTTTTTAATCTAAAATGAAAGAAGGATTATCTAGTAATAATTCTAATTTACCTGATCAAATTAAGCAAATAATAGAACCAAGCGAAGAGGATAAAATCTTAATAAAAAAATTTGAGGATATTTTGAATAATACATCAAATGAAAACATTAAATTACTCGTAAAAGCAATAATCAAATTTTTATCTGCTAATATTATTATTGATACCTTTGAAAATCATCAGCAGAGAAGAGAATTTATAGACTCGCTTGATCCTCAACAAGTTGAATTTATTTTAAATAATAGGTTGAGGGCGAATATTTTTTCTCCTATTTTAGAATTAATAGAATTAAATAATATGTTTTTAGAAGATGAAAATTTTAAAAAAGAATTTGATGAATTATTTGAAACAGCTAAAAATTACAGAAATTTTAATATAGAGGAGAAATTAAATTTTATAGAAAGAATGAAAAATTTTTGTGTTATAATATATAAAAAAATAAAAGAGCCTACCAATTTGAATTGATAGGCCCAAACCACTTTTAGAAGAGGGCTTTTAAGTTGTCATCATTTATATTGATAGAACCCTCTTCATAAAAGTGATTATCACATTCCCTGCGTAAGCAGGGGGTAATTCTTAGTAAATATCTATCTCCATCTGGGGAGATGTACTCATAAAAATTAGACCCCTCGACATCGAGGAAGGGGCAATTTATCTTCCTACAGAAATCATTTACTTCTTCTACCGGTCCAACAACTTGACCATTCGGTAAAAGAAGTAAATCAAGAACTTCTTCCATAGTTTCACCTCCTACTTGAATTTTACAAAAAATATATTAAAATTTCAACCATCACACTACAAGGAGGTGGGTCGGATATGAAAATATTTGTAGTTTCCGAATCATTTTTAGTGGGGATGTATTCCCCACTTGATTTAGATTTGTGTTTAGATTGCCCCTTCGGAAAGGAAGGTGCAATAAGGTACTGGCTTTCTGAAAGAAAAGAAGAGGGCCAGTGTCTTGCAATAATTTGCGAGAGGAGGGACTGTGATGTGTGGGGTAATAATAAAATTTCTGCATCTGTAAAAATCGATGAAATTTATGAATGAATTTTATTAAAAAGAATAATCCCACACAGCCCTCCTTTTTTTTCTTTTATAATTAAATTATTATGAAGAAAATTATTTTTTTCTTAATAGATGGTTTAGCGGATTTTGCTGATAGGAAAACACCATTAAGATTAGCAAAGAAAAATTTTTTAGACAGCATCAAAAATAAAATTCATCTATCTTATATCTATCCGGTTGAAAAAAAATATTGGCCTAAACAAGGTAATTATAGTGTAAGTGGTATTGCTAATTTACATCTTCTTGGTTATAAAATTAAACCTAATCAATTTAAACGGGGACCATATGAAGCAATTGGAAGTAATATAGAGTATAAAAACGGTTGGTTAGCTTTCAGAGCTAATTTTGCTACTATTGATAAAAATTTAAAAGTTATTGATCGCCGAGCAGGAAGAAATAATTATGGTTTTAAAGTTCTGGTAAAAGAAATTAATAGTATTAAATTCGAGATTCCGTTTAGATTTTATCATACTTCTGGTCATCGCGGAGTTTTAATTTTTAAATATCCACTATCAGATAAAATTTCTGAAAATGACCCTTATAAAATTGGTAAAAAAATAAAAAAAATAAATCCGTTAGCTAAAGATAATTTATCCATTAAAACAGCTTTTTTAATAAATAAATTCTTAGATTTAGTTTATTTAACTTTAGAAAAAAGCAAGATTAATAAGAAAAGAAAAGAAAAGAAAATTCTGCCAGCTAATTTTATTTTATTAAGGGAGCCAGGAAATAAAATTTTAAAATTAGAAAATTTTTTTAAAAAACATAAATTTAATAATGGCGTGATTGTTGCTACTAATGGAGTAGATAAAGGTACTTGTTTGTCGGTTGGTTTTGATAAATATGATTTAGATTACCCAAAAACAATATCTCAAGAATTGATAAATCTTAAGCGAGCTATTATTAAAAACTTTCTTTCTTATCAATTAATTTATTGTCATCTTAAAAAAGCTGACGAGTTTAGTCATGATAAAAATTTTGAGGGCAAAAAGAATTTTTTTGAAAAATTCGATTCATTTTTAAAGGAAATATACAAAAAAATAATTAATGATATTATTGTTATTACTGGCGATCATATTACTAATGTAAAAGATGGTGAGCATAAATTTGGTCCTATTCCTTTAATCATTATTAATAGTGAATTAAGCAATAATCCCAAAGAAATTAGCGAATTAGAAGCTATAAAATTAGGTAGATTTTTTAAAGATAATAATCAAATTTGGAAATTTTTAAAAGAAAATGTTAGTTAAAAGAATTGAAAATAGATTAAAAATTTTGGGAAGAAAATTAATCGGTAAATCTTTTCATAATTTAAGGAACGACTTAAGAGTTACTAATTGTCAAAATTTAGATTATGGTGATTATTCTTCTAACTTTCTTTTTCTTCTTTCTAAGGAACTAAAATCAGAACCAGAAAAAGTATATTTAAAAATCAAGACCGAGTTAGAAAAATTATCTTATATTAAAAAAACTGATATTGTTAATGGATATTTAAATATATTTATTAATGAAAAATTATTTTTTGATGATTTTAAAACTGTTCTTTTGGCTAATAATAAATTTTTAGAAAATAATTTAGGTAAAAAAGATAAAGTAATTATAGAATATGTTTCTGCTAATCCTACTGGACCGCTTCATATAGGTAATGGCCGAGGAGCTGTGTTGGGAGATATATTGTGCAATATTTTGAAACTTTCGGGTTTTAAGGTAACAAAAGAGTATTATGTTAATGATCGTGGTAATCAGATAGATTTATTAACTAAAACTATTTTGTATTATTTGGGTAAAGAAAATTATAGTGAAAATTTTTATCAAGGAAATTATTTAAAAGAATTTGTTGATCAATATCGTAAAGAACTTTTAAATTTTGATTATGAAAAATTAAAAATATTTACAATTAAATATATTTTAGATAAGTTGATTAAAAAAACATTAAAGAAATTTGGAACTTTTTTTGATAATTTTTATTTTGAAACTGAACTTTACCAAAAACACTTAGATAAAAAAATTTTAAAGATTTTTAAAGAAAAAGAATTACTTTATGAAAAAGATGGTGCTTTATGGCTTAATTTGACTAAATATGGCGAAGAAAAAGATGAAGTTTTAATAAAACAAAACGGTGAGCAAACTTATTTCTTTTCAGACATTCTTTATAATTACGATAAATTTTTTATTAGAAATTACGATTATTCTTATATTATTTTAGGCAGCGATCATCATGACCATATCAGAAGATTAAAGAAAACATTTCAATATGTTTTTAATATTGAACCTCGCCGATTTAAATTTATTGAATATCAAATGGTTCATTTAGTAAAGGGCGGGCAACCATTTAAAATGTCAAAAAGAAAGGGTGAATTTGTAAGCTTAAATGACTTAATTGATGAAGTGGGAACCGAACCAATCAGATTTTATTTTGCCAAATATTCTCCTGAGATGACTATTAATTTTGATATTGATTTAGTAAAGAAAGAAACGGTTAATAATCAAATTTGGTATTTAATGTATACTTACGCAAGGCTTAATAGTATATTAGAAAAAGCAAAAAAAAGAAAAATAATGTTTGATTATCGAAAGAATATTAAAACTAATTTAGGATCAAGTTTTATTTATCTTGTTAACCAAGAATCTTTTTTAAGAATTTTTAGAAGAATTCATCAATTTCCCTTAGTAATTTATGAAGCAGTAGTTAATCTTAAGCCTAATTTGATTATTAATTATCTCTTAAAATTAGCTGATGAATTAAATAATTTTTACGAAAAGGAAATAATTATTTCTGGTGAAGCAAAAGAAATTAAGTATAAAATAATTTTTGTTTATTATCTAAAAAAAATTTTAGAATTAGGCTTTGATCTTATTAATATAAAACCTAAAGAAAGATTGTACCAACCAAGAAGTCAAAAAAGTTGATATTAGGGAAATAATAATACCTCCAATAATATCTATAGGCCAATGCATCAACGATAACCAACTTAATAAAGCTACCCAAAGAGATAAAATCAATAAGAAAAACGCTAATTGAAAATTAGAAATAAAAGTAATAAAGCTAATACCAAAAGCTAAAGCTGTATGTTGCGAGGGAAAACTATCAAATTTTTGCTCTTCAAGAAATGAAAAATAACTAATTGGTCTAATTGAAGATATTGTGTTTTTTAGTAAGATTGAAAAAAATAAAACAAAAAGAATAACTAAAATTAATTCTATCAGATAAACGCGGTTTAATTTTTTATTTAAAAAAAAGTTAATAACTAAACTGCCAAAAGAAAGAACAAAAATTAAAGCTAAGAAGATATCTCGCGCAACATCTAAAATTGTAAATATTTTATAATTATTCTTTAATAAATTAAAAATGAACTCAGTTACCATTAATAAAATTATAAATCTATTTTTTAAAAATTTAACTCATCGCCAAATTATTTTAAGGAACAGTTTTTGGATTGTTGCCGGTAAATTTATTTCGGGTGTTTTAAGAGCGTTGTTGGTTATTTTAGCAGCAAGGTTTTTGGGTGCAGGTGAGTATGGAAGCTTTTCTTTAGCAATGAATTTTGTTTTATTGTTTTCTTTTCTACCTGAATTAGGATTAACAGCTATTCTTACTCGAGAAATTTCTAAAGCTAATAATCAAGAAGAAAAATATTCTATCTTTAATAACATTTTAATTATTTCTTTAATTTTAAGCATCATCTCATATTTTTTAATTATTACTTTAGGTTACTTCTTTCTGAAAGATTCAGTAGCAAAAATAATTTTACCTATTTTAGCTTTAATGTTAATTTTTGATATTTTAAGAGAATTTGCTTATGCTGTTTACCGAGCAGAACTTAAAAGCGAACTTCAGGGAATTTTTCATTTCTTAACCAATCTTTTGTTGTTTATCATTGGATTTTCTGTTTTAATCAATTTCAGAACATCAATTAGCTTAGCTTATGGTTATTTTATTGCTATTACCATTGGCTTTATTATCAGTAATCTATTTTTATTTAATTATTTTAGAAATTTTAAATTTAGTATCAATTATCGTTTATGGTTATATTATTTCAATTCTTCTTGGCCCATTGCTTTAGCTAATGCTTTGTATTTAATGCTCTTATTTATTGATTCAATAATCTTGGGGTGGTTTTTTCCAAATTATGTAGTAGGCATTTATACTTCTTCTATTAAAATCAATGAATTTCTTATAGTTTTTCCAACAGGAATCGCTTTAGCAATGTTACCAATCTTTTCTAAAAATTTATCAGATAAGAGTAGTTTAAGAAAAAATTTAGAATTTTCTTTTCAGTTAACTTACTTGATAATTTTGCCGATCATTTTAGGCGGTTTTTTACTGTCAGAAAAATTAATTTTATTTATTTTTGGTAATGAATATTTATCTGCTCATTATGCTTTTAAAATTTTAATCCCTTCGCTTTTAGCAAGTTCTTTGTTTATGATTTTTTCTCAATTATTAATAGCTTTGAATAAAAGAATAGAATTATTAATTTATGAATTTATAGTTATTATAATTAATTTTATTGGCAATCTTCTGATTATTCCTTATTTTGATTTTTTGGGTGCTGCTTATATTACCACCCTAAGTAGTTTTTTAAGTTTTCTTTTTGGTTATTTTATTTTAAACAAATATGTTGAATTTAATATCTATTCAGGAATACTAAAACCACTTATTGCTTCATTAATAATGGCCGGTATCTTGATTTTGTTATCTAATCTTAATACTGTAATCTTAATTTTATTAGGAATATTATTATATTTTATTGCTTTAATATTGCTCAAAGAAGAAATTAGCCTTAAAATTCTAAAAGTAATAGTAAAAATTAAATAAATAACTATGATAAGTTTTTTGTTATCTTTGATAATATTTTTGTTTTCAGGAATCGGTATTTTAAGATTAGTCCAGCTTAAAGATTATTTTTTCCCATCTTTGTGGGCCCATTTTGATTATCCATCAAGTTATGTGATTTTTTTTAGAAAACGAGAATTATTACTAATTTTACTTTGGCTAATAGTTTTAATTTTTAGTATTTTATTCAGCAAAATTTCAATAACTAACAATAGTTTAGTTTTTTTATTAGTCATCTTATTAGTGCTGGTTTATTTAAGAAAAGAACAGATAAAAAATATCAAATGGAACCTTAAGGGAATTTTTATTTTTTCTTTAATAATATTAATCAACGCTCGGCTCTTAAATTTAACTAATAATGATTTAGCAATAATAATTTTATTAGCTACAACCGCTATTCAATTTTCTATTACTATTTTTTCTGTTTATCTCGCCAATATTTTAACAAAAATTTATAGTTACTTTTTATTTAAAAAAGCGAAAAATAAAATAATTTCGTGGCTGAATAAAGACAAAAAAAGAATGGTGATTGGTTTAACAGGGAGCTATGGTAAAACTTCTACTAAAGAAATAATTTCTCATCTATTACAATCGAAATTTAAAATTTTAAAATCACCCTTAAGGTTGAATGCTGAAATAGGTTTAGCAAAATTTATTTTAGAAAACAATTTAGAAAACTATGAAATTATTATTTTAGAATTAGGAGCAAGACAAATTGGTGAAATTGAACAAATGGTAGATATCTTTCATCCTAAATGTACTTTTCTTACCGGACTTGCTCCACAACATATAGCAACTTTTGGATCATTTGAAAATATTATTAAAGGTAAATTAGAAATATTCAAAAAAACAATTCCTGATGGTTTAGCCTTTTTAAATGGTAATGATCCTTTCGTTAGAAAAATCTTTGATGACTTACCAATAGTTAAAAAATATCTCTATGGTCATCATTTGGGTCATTTTTATTGTAAAGATGAAATTTTCACCTTAGATGGTACAGAATTTACTTTTGTCTATCCTGATGGAGAAATAAGATTAAAAACTAATCTTGTAGGTAGTCAATTTTTAGAAAATTTAATCGGAGCTTTAGCCTTATGCTATCTTTTGGGTATCAAACCTGATCAAATAAAAGAAAACTTACTTAATTTTAAACTTTTACCAAACCAATTTGAGTTAGTTAAAAAAGAAAATCCATTAATCATCAATGATTCCTATAATGCCAATATTGTTGGTGTTAAAAAAGAAATAGAATTTTTTAATAAAATTTTTTCTGGTAAAAAAATTTTAATTTTCGCTGGCATTATAGAGCTGGGTATTGAAACTGAAGATATTTATAAAGAATTGATAGATTATTTCAAAAACTTTGATTTAGTTATTTTAACTTTTAAAGATTATACCGATATATTTATCAATGAATTAAAAGAAAAAATTGTTCTCTATCAAGGACAAAAATTATTAGAATTATTAACTAATTTTGAATTGGAGAATTTAGGAATATTAATTTTAGGCAGAATTCCCGAAAGATTACTAAATGAAATTAAAAAACTATGAATAAAAAATTAATCTCACCTGATTTTTTTCCAAATTTTGAAAATGATGATTATTTGTTAATAAAAAAAATTTTAAAAGATAGAAATAGTTGGCAAAAGGGCAGGGAATTAGAATTTCTTAATTACGAATTAAAAAAATTTTTTCCTAAAGGTGAAATATTTCTTTTTACAACCGAAAGGGGGGCTTTAGAATATTTTTTGAAATTTTATTTAAGAAAAACCAATCAAAAGAAAGTTGGCATCCAGGCTTTTACTTGTTTTGTTGTTCCTAAAGCAATTATTAATGCTGGAGGAACTCCTGTTTATATTGATATTGGAAAGGGCTGTTTAAATTTTACTAAAAAGGAATTAGAAGAAATACTTAAAAATCATCCAGATTTGTCAATAATTATTTTGCAAAATACATTTGGTGTGCCTAACAATTTAAATCAAATAATTGATATTTTAAAAGAAAAAAATATTTTTATTATAGAAAATTTAGCTCATAGTTTCGGTGGAAAAATTAATAATATATATTTAGGCAACAATGGACAAGTAGCTTTAGTTAGTTTGGGAAGATCAAAAGTCATCTCATCAATTTTCGGAGGAGTATTAATCATTAATGATAAAGACTTAGCTGAGGAATTTAAAAAATTTTATAATCTTTTAAATTACCCTAACAAAAATTTTATTTTTAGAACCTTATCTTATGCTTTAGCAATGATTAAATTGAGAAATAATTTTTCTTCTTACGGTAAATATTTAATGTATGTTATCAGAAAACTTAATTTAGGTGTATTAGATATTTCAAAAAAAGAAAGGCGTGGTATTACTGAATCATACACGATAAAAAAAATGCCAAATGCTTTTGCTCATCTTGCTATTTTACAATTAAGAAAAATTTTCAAATTTAGTGAACATCGCGAAAAAATTACTAAAATATATATCAAAGAAGGTTTAATTCCTTATAGTGAATTAGTTACTAATGCTGAATTTTATTATTTAAGATTTCCGCTTACTACCCTTAAACCACATCTATTGATTGAAAGATTAAAGAAGTATAACATTTATTTAGGTAATTGGTATGATTCACCACTAGCTCCTCTAAAGAAAAGATTAGATAGATTTGGTTATTATTATGGAATGTGTCCTAATGCTGAAAATTTATCTTTATCAATTTTTAATTTACCGACCAATATTCTAACAACTCCTGATGATGCTTATTTAATAACTGAATTAATAAAAAAATATAAAGATGGAAATTAGAAATATTTCGGAAGAAGAATATAAAAGTTTTATTAATCAAGAAAAGCCAATTTCTTTTTTACAAAATTATGAGTGGGGGGAAGTAGAAAGAGGACTAAATAAAGAAGTTATCCGTTGGGGAATTTATGATAAAAATTTAATTGGTGTAGTTCAAATTGTTGGTCATCAAGCAAAAAGAGGTAATTTTTTAACTATCGCCCATGGACCAATTATTAAAAATGACTACCAAAAAAATTTAACTGAAATTATTAGGATAATAATAGAAAAAATAAAAGAATGGAAATTAAATAAAAAATATAATTTCTTAAGAGCTAATTTTTTGATCGAGTACAATCAAAAAACCTTAAAAGAGTTATTAAATTCAGGGTTTAAATTAGCTCCTAGGTGGTTTGTTAGTGAAAATTTTTGGTTAAAAGAAATAAATAAATCAGATGAGGAATTGTTAAGTGAAATGACCGAACATCATCGTAAGCAGATTTTAACTTCGCTCCAAAAACCGTATTTAATAATAGAAAAATCAAATAGTATTGAGCTGATTGATATATTTTGGAATCTTTACCTTCAATTAGCTAAAGAAAAAAAGTTTAATCCTTATAGTTATGAATTAATAAAAAAAGAATTTGAAGTTTTTTCTCAAGAAAATAAAGCTTGGTGGTATTTGGGTAAAATAGAGAATAAATATTATTCAGCAGCTTTAATAATTTTTGATCACAATTGTGCTTACTATCATCATGGAGCTTCAATCAAAATCAAAGAACCTTTAAATTATAAACTTCACTGGCAAATAATTTTAGATGCTAAAGAAATGAATTGCCGATATTATAATTTTTGGGGAATAACTAATCAGGGTCCAGAACATCCTTGGTATGGGCTAACACAATTCAAAAAAGGTTTTGGTGGCAAAGAAATTAATTTCTTACCAACATTAGATTATATTTTTAATCTTAAATATTACCTCACCTACTTTTTCGAAAAATATTTTTAGACAAAAACCTTTATTAAAAATCTTATTAAATTGTCTTATTAATTTATTAATCTATGATTTGATTATTATTAAAAATTTAAATAAAAAAGGATATATAATATAATTATATTTATGCCCGGGTGGCGGAATTGGCAGACGCGTATGACTCAAAATCATATGGCCCTCAAGGCCGTGTGGGTTCGACTCCCACCCCGGGCAAGTTTTAAAAATAATAGCCCCCATAGCTCAATTGGCAGAGCAGCTGGCTCTTAACCAGAAGGTTGGAGGTTCGACTCCTCCTGGGGGCAAAATTTTAATTTTATAAAAATAACGGGGTGTAGTATAGCGGTAGTACGCACCCTTGGGGTGGGTGTGGGCCGGGTTCAATTCCCGGCACCCCGAAATGGAAAATCCACTTAAAAAAATAAAGTATTATTTCAGTCGAGAAAAAAATCCAGAAAAAGCTCATTTTATTGCTGAAAATATTAATAATCTCTTAAATAGAATTTACTCTTATTTTCCAAAAAAGAAATTATCTGAATTAGCTGAATGGTTTGATGATTTATTCGTTGATATCTTAAAAATAATAGAAAAAAACTCAAAAACAACTTTAAGAATATTACCAACTATAGAAGAGAGACATTTTATTCTTTACGGGGATGAAATGGAAAGGTTAACATCAGATTCAAGATTATCACAAGCTGAAAATGGAATAATTTTAGGTATTTACCAATTAATAGAAAATATTAACCAAGAGTTAACTAAATTTTTTTTTAAAGGGAAAAGAAAATATTTGTGGTTTTTAATTTTTTTAAGAGAGTTGGAGGTTAGAGCTACCAAAACTTATAAAACGAAATGGATAAATAATATAATTGAATTTTATAAAGAAATTTTTAAGAATACTTTTTTAGAAGTTATTAATAATATCGCGGAAAAACAAAATATTGGAATTAATAATCGAGAAGAAATTATTGAACAATATTTGAATTTTTATTTTTTAGATCACCAAATTCAATTAAGAGAATTTCTATCTCCTATAGCTAACAATTTAGAAGAACAATTAAAAGATGAAGATATTGAAGAAGAAGAAATAATCTTTAATCAATTTTTAGTTTCTAAAGAGAATAGACAAAATAAATTAGAATTTTATATTCAATTATCTGAAAACTATATTAATGATTTAAAGGATGAATTCAGAAGAAGTGAAAATTACCAACAGTATCAAGATGATATAGAATATTTTTTAAGTAAATTAAAAAAAATTATTGAAAATTTAAAAATTGTCCCGGACAAGTTACATGAATTCAGGGGTATTATTTTTTATTTAGCTAATAAATTATATTATTTATTTACTGATAATAGAATTATGGAATTAATTTTTCAAATCAAGCAAGATGACTTAAGAAAAATACTTGATCCTAATAGACCAGAAGCGGCAAGTAGAAAAGAGTTTACAATTTACTTATCAGAAATCAAAGGATTTCCTTTTTATGTGAATGTCCTTAAAGAAATCATCACTCGCATTTATTTTAAACTACCAGAAGATAAAAGGTTTCTAAGAAAGTTTAATATTGGTTTAGAAAATTCATCGGAGTTTAACTTATTAAATGATTTAATTAAAGATTATACAGAACACTCTATTGGAATAAATTTTTCTTATAGGGAAAGAATACTTTATAAATATTATCAAGTATTTAATAATCGGATAAGAGAAAGATATCAAAGAATATTAGAAGAACCACAAAATTAATTTTTATTCTAAATACCTAAAACTTTAATCTCTTCTATTATTTTTTTAATTTTTTTCTTATCAATTCCCGTTTTTTTAACAATATTATCAATATCATCTCGCAATAAATCATTAGTTAACACATAGTGATTATCAATAAACTTTTGAATAATATACTTATTAGCATTTAAAATAATAGTTACTGGATATAAATTTTTATTTTCAATTAATTTTTCTAAAGATTCTCCTGGCGGATATTTCCAAGCGGTTAATTTAATATTACGACAATTAGCAAAATCGATAGCTTCAGAAGATAATTTAGTATTAGTCGCTAACCAAGGAATAACATAGGGATATTTTTCTTTAATATCAACCCAACGACCATAAACATAAAGAACATTTTTTAAATCTGATGGAATTTCAAAGCTGTGATGAAATTTACATTCAATTATATAATGTTTATCTTCTTTAACAGCAACAATATCGATTTCATAATTTAAACACTGACCTTCAATAAATTCATTGATAATTGTCTCATAACCATACTCAGCTAAAATTTTGGCAAAGTATTGTTCGAATGGATAACCAGTAGGTCCTAAATTAAAAATAGCTCTTTTTAAATTGTAACGCAGGGCATAATAAGAATTAATTTTTCTTAATTCATTCAGGGTGATTTTAAAAACATCTTCACTTTTTACAACAGAAGGTAATTTATCATAAATTTTTCGACAAATCTTATTTGAAGTTGATTGATCAATACCGATATTGCTTAAATTCTTACAAAATTTTTCTTCATCAAAAATTTCTTCTTCATTAAACTTTTTTATTATTTTTTTCATTGTTTTTTAATATATTAAATAATTCTAATGTCTCATCAAATGTTAATTGATGGGGCCTTTTTGCTAACAAGTTTGATTCAAGCTTATTTATTATTTTATTACTATATTTTAATTTTAAATTATTTAGAATGGTCCTTTTGTTAAATTTAAAAAGTGTTTTTAAAAAATTTTCAAATTTTTTTAATTCTTTTATTAATGGTTGGGAGTAAAATTCAAATTTTAAAGCCAACGAATCAACCTTGGGGGCAGGGAAGAAGTTGTTTTTCTTAATTTCGACAATCTTTTTAACTGAAGAAAAGGTTTTAATCCAGGAATAAAGAAAATTATTACCATCTTTACCTAAAATTTTTTGAGCATATTCTTTTTGAAAAGTAATAACAGCTATTTTAGGATAATTATTAATATTAAAAATTTTTCTTAAAATCTTACCAGTAATAAAATAAGGAATATTACCTATTAGATAATACTTATGGTTAAATTTTTTTAAGTTTGCTTTTAAAAAATCTGAATTAATTATTTTGATATTTTGATAATCTTTAAATTTATCTTTTAGTTTTTTTGACAAAACATTATCAATTTCATAAACTATTAATTGTTTGGCTAAAACTAAAAATTGAGTTAAGTTTCCCAAACCACCTCCAATTTCAACAACAACTTCATTGTGGATATCTGGTAAAGAATTAGCTAAAATATTTAAAATTTCTTTATTTTTTAAAAAATTTTGGCTTAAACTTTTTTTAGGTTTAAGTTTCATTTTTTGTTTTTATGTTATAATAAATTTTAAGACAATCTGTCGCAATTAAAAGTTGAATAAGAAAAAATTAGTAAGTTAAGCTATTTATTGCTTTTCATCTTGATTTTTTCGAGTTACTTTTTAATTAAACCCAACTCCTCAACCGAGGAGAATGTTTATTTTAGTTATTTTTCTGATTCTAATAACTTTTTTATTAATCATACTAATAAACTTAATAGCAAAACAATAGCTTTAAATAATTCGGGGGATATTAATATAGGTATAGAAGATGCTTATTCTATAAACTATTATTTAACTAACGGAGAGATAGAAAAGGAAATGAAAAGAAAAATTGAAAGGAGTATTGTTTATAATACAGTTTTAAACAAAAATAGTACTTTTAAATATACTATTAAAAAGGGAGATAGCTTAGAAAAAATTGCCAAAAGATTTGGGGTAAGCCTTCAAGAATTAAAAGAAATTAATGATTTAAAAAACGATAAGATCATCGCTGGAAGGAAAATTTTAATTCCTGGATCAGTAAAAATAACAGGTAAAATAGCTAATGTCAATACTCCACCAGCAACTTATTCACAAAAAAGAACCCAAGCTTCTTATGTTAATGCTTTAACAGAGGCAGGTGAAATTTTAATTCCTACCGATGGACTAAATCAAAAGAAAATTCATAGCAATAATGGAGTAGATATTTCGGGACCTTGTGGTACACCCGTTTATGCTGCTGCTGATGGTATAGTAGTAGAGGCAAAACAAGGAGGTTATAATGGTGGTTATGGTAATTATGTATTAGTTCAACACGATCGTTTTGAAACTTTATATGGTCATTTAGGCAATATTTATGTTAACGTAGGCGATTATGTCAATAAGGGCGAATTAATTGCTACAGTTGGAAATACTGGTTTTACTTTAGGAGCTACAGGCTGTCATTTACATTTTGAAACCAGAGGATTAAAAAATCCTTTAGCTAAATAAATTAAACTTCCAAATAAAGTTTCTTTTGAGAAGTTGTAGAGCTAAATTTATTTTGGGGAAACAACTTTAAAATAAAATCTTAATACAGAAAAGATTACCCCTGCCAGGAATCGAACCTGGATCTCAGCCTCCGCAGGGCTGTGTTTTTCCGTTAAACTACAGGGGCAGGGAAGTAATTTCATTAATAATTTTAATCTTTAATTAAAATTTTTACCAATTTTGTAATTGTAATAATTAATATAATGTTTATCGCTCTTTATAATCTTTTAATTATGCAATATAATTAATTTTACAACTAAAAGAAAACTGATAAAAACTATGAAAAAGCAATGAATAAAAAATAAAAAATAATATTAAGAAGATTTTTTCTTATAATAGCAACCATTATAATTTTTATCTCATTAAATTTATTAAATATATTCCATAAAAATTTTTCTTTTGCTCAGCGTAATTATAAAACAATTAAAGAATTGGTATATACTATTCCCGAAGGATACAAACGTATTGTGTGGTTAGCGTTATCTCCAGATAAAAAAAGGTGGGCTATGTTATTAAAAAGAAATAATGATAATAAATTTATCTTAGTAGTTGATGGTAAAAATCATATAGAATATAACAAAAATCCATTCTCTGGTCTTTTTGATGGAAGGGAATATATACTATACGAACCCCCACCTTATTTTCAATTTTCTCCTGATAGCAAAAGCTTTGCTTATAGATATTCAACAGAAAGTAAAGATAAATATTTTATCATTTGGGATAATCTAAAATTTGAAGCTTACGATGATATTTTAGACTTTGTATTTTCTCCTAATAGTAAACATATCGCCTATAGTGTTTATGAAACAAAAACAAAAAAATATTTTGTTGTTTTAAATAATCAGGAAGGTAAAAGATATGATTGGATTAGTCAATTGACATTTTCCCCAGATAGTAAGCAGTTAGTATATACAACAAGAGAAGGAGATAAATGGTTTGTTGTTTTAAATGATAAAGAAAGTCAAAAATATGATGAAATTAGTGAACTAAAGTTTTCTTCAGATGGTACAAAATTGGCTTATGTAGCAAGAGAAGGAGATAATTGGTTTATTGTTGTAGATGGTAAAAGGGGTAAAAACTATCAAAAAATTGAGGAAATTTATTTTTCTCCCAATAATCAAAATATCGCTTATATTGCTGGTGAAAATTGCGATAAATATTTAAGTTGTTCAAAAAAATTTGTTGTTTTTAATAATCGGGAGGGTAAAAGATATGATTGGGTTAGTGAAATAAAATTTTCTCCCGACAGTAAAAAATTAGCTTATGTAGCAATAGATGGAAATAAAATTATGCTTGTGGTTAATAATAAAGAGGTGAAAAGTTACTATTATTATGGTAATCCCGGTTATATAGATTATTTAAATTTTTCTCCTATTACTAATGATTTTGACTTTGTTAAGATCTTCAGACAATCATCTTTTACTGATATAGATAACGCAGATAACCCTTTGTCTTATGAAGGAGAAAAAAGTATAATAACCTTAAATAATGAAATAATAGGAGAATATAAAAGCAATTGTTGTAGTATATATATGGATATTACTGGTATTTTATTTCTAACATTTGCTCCTAATGGAAAATATATTATCTATGTTGTAGATGAAAGTAAATTAAATGAAACCTTAAATGATTTTATTGTACAACAATCAATAGTAATATTTGAAAAAACTACAAAAAAGAAAATTAAACTATCTTATAAAGGAGAAATTTTAAATAAACCATCTTTTTCTGAAGATAATAAATATTTAATTTATTTCGTTCAAGAAGGTAATAATATTTACAAAACTACAATTAGTTTAAATTAATTAATAACTCTATAAATTTATCAGAAATTCACTAATTTGATCTCGTATATTTTAAGTTCGCAAAAGATATATTTGGCGAACTTTATTATGGGTCTTAAAAATTTAAAGCTCAGCAAAAAGTTATTTAAGTTTCCCCCTTAATTCTGTCAATTAATTTTTTCATTTGATTATATACCTCCTTAAGATATTCAGATCTTGCTTTATACCATTCTTCCTTAAGTTTATAAAATTCGTACGCTTTTTCTTCACCCTCTTCAACATTATGTATTATTTCAGAAGGATGAATAATTATTAATTTTTTATTTGACCTTAGTTCATCAATTATCATATTTTTCGCATCCTCCCATTGTGTGATTCTATCTGCAGTTCTTTGAGCAACTTTTTTTACAGCCTCTTTAACATCATTAAGTTGAGCCACTTTTATATAACCTTCTGGTTCACGACCATTTGGGCCATATATAAAAGGTATATCTATAATTACAACATTTTCTCCATTTGTTCTTACTCTAATTTGTTCAGTTTTTATTTGCCTTTCTTCAATCAATTTCTTTGCTTCTGCTCTTAATTCTCTTTCCTCTCTCCTCCTCTCTTCTTCAAGTTTCATTTTTTCTATATACTCTTTTTGTTTTTTTTGTTGCTCTTCTGACGGTATACCCATTTTTCTAAAAGGATTTTCTTTAGACATTTTTAAAACAGTGAAAAGATTAATTAATTTATCGACCCTATTGTATTTTTAAGGCTTAATTTTTCTCCTATAATTATACTCCTAAAACATATTTTATCTATTGCGTTTTGTGGATAATATAAATAGATAAATGCTTATAAGAATAGCACGAATATTTCAACCTATCCAACATCAATAAGTTTTCATATCACTTTTATTTTACAGTTTTTCTTTTTAAATTCCCGAAAATAAATTTTGATAATTGAAAAATTTTTACTCTAGTTCTCTAGTGATTTGCCATATCTGATTACCTTTGCGAACAATATAAGTAAGTTTCTTACCGTCAGAGGAAAAAGTAAAAAATTCATAAAATTTATTAGTTTTCCAACTTCTGTATGGTATAAATTCGTCATATCCCTCAATTTCTTCACCATTAATAACTAAAAATTCTTCATCATCAGTTTCTCCTATATAAATTAAATTTTTACTATTGGGTGAAAATGTTAATTCACTTATATGAGTATAAGCTTTGCCTATCTCCCTACCATTTAAAATTATAATTTCCTTAAAATTCTTCATATCTTTTATAGATCTGTAAGCAAATTGTGTTTTATCTGGAGAAAAAATCAGTTCACTATTAATAATATTAGGGTATTTTTGTTCATCAATTACAAGATAAGATAATATTGACTTTGGTTTATTAATATTTATAGTATAAACATTTTCTGTGTAAATGTAAACTAGCTTATTATTATAAAAAAATGGATCAAGGGAATAATCAATTCTCTTATATCTTTTTCCTTCTCTTTCATCAACTACAACAAACATATCTTCATTCTCAAAAGCTATATAAGCAAAATGGTTACTGTCTTCCGAAAACAAAATTGTTTGTTTGTCTTTATTTTCAACACCATCATATCTTTTTCCTTCCTTACCATCAACAACTACAAAAAATTTATTTTCTTCTTCATCATAAGCCAAATAAGCAAATCGTTGACTATTAGGAGAAAATGTTAAATTGCCAATATAATTAACATAAGTTGGTAATTCTTTTTCTTCTCCGTCGAATACTAATAAAGTCTTATTATTTTTTTGAGCTGTGTATACAAAATGTTTACTATCGGGTGAAAAAATCATTGATTAACCTGGATCAATTATATTGATAATTCTAGTATATCTATTACCCTCCTCTCCATCAAGAACTATAAATTCTTCTCGCTGACTTTCTTGATTATAGTCAACAGCTATATAAGCAAAATGTTTGCTATTAGGTGAAAAAATAAGAGGGCTAAGAACATTATCATATCTTTTACTTTCTTTACCGTCAATAACTACTAATATTTTCCTTTTTTTAAGCACAGATCTATCTTCTCCTTCCATTGTTAAATAAGCAAATCTTGAGCCGTCAGGTGAAAAAGTTAATCCCCAAATATCATCATATCTTTTCCCCTCTTTACCATCTATAACTACAAATTTTTTTCTACCTTCTTGAGCTATATAAACCAAATGCTTACCTCCAGGTGAAAAAGTTAAATTCTCAATATATTCATACTTTTTATTTTCTTTACCATTTACAACTACAAAATAATAATTAC
This sequence comes from bacterium, assembly GCA_041640295.1. Lineage (GTDB taxonomy): Bacteria > Patescibacteriota > Minisyncoccia > UBA6257 > HR35 > JANXCM01. Next base: position 18,830 of record JBEQAR010000005.1, on the reverse strand, counting down.
ATTTTTTTATCAATGTTCCTGAGTAGGGTTCACTACTTAGTTTATTTTTCTGTCCACAACCTTCTCCAGCTACATAAGCAAAGCTATTTCCATCTGAAGAACGGATTATTAAATTATTAACTGGTTTACCTTCAGATTTAATTTCTTCATATGATTTTTCTTGGCCATTAATAACTACAATATATTTCTCTCCCCCTTCAGTAAAAGATAGATACACAAAATATTTACTATCTGAAGTAAAGAATGCTTCATCAATATAATCATATTTTTTGCTTTCCTTACCATCAAGAATTACAAATTCTTTTGGATGGAATTTTTTTTCTACCACCCACATTGTTCCTCCTGTCTTTCTAAAAACAATGGCATATCTTTTCAAATTTGGTGAAATTATAATTGTTCTTTTATAACCACTATTATATTTTTTATCTTTTATATATTTATCAGAAATAGTAAATAATAATTTGTCTTTATAAATAATAGCTTCTTTCCTCCTCTCTATTTTTTTACTTGCTAATAACTTAACAACATTAAATTGTTTTAGATATTTTCCTGCAAATTGTCCGGTATTATTGTTAGTTTCGTCATATTCATCAATGATTACTTTATTATTTGTATAATCTATTTGACCTTTTAATATAAACCATTTTCCTAATTTTTGATTTTGATATCTTCCTTCTATTGTTTTATTATCATCTTTTAATGTGAATGGTTCAATAATAATTTGATAATTACCTATTTTACCAGAATATTTCTGAGATTGAGGAGATTGAGACAATGTAAAATTAAAAGACGCCAAATAAAAGAAGATCAATAGCGCTACTAATAAGAAATATTTTGTTTTCATATTTCCTAATTTGATTTTAATTATCGACAATTTAACGAGTATTATTTTTGATTAAGATTAGTGTTATTATAAATTAATAATATTGAATAATATTGAATAATATTGTACAAGATAACTATCCTCCAATAGTCTCATTTATAATTTTTCAACAATTTGCCAGATTTCGTTGTTTAATTTGGCAAAATAGATAAAATATTTGTTATCGAGGGAAAAGGTAGGAGGATAAATATAATCATATTTTTTCCCCTCTTTGCCATTTAAGACTATGAAATATTTTGAACATTTAATATATTCATGAAATTGTTTACAGTTTTCTCCACCTATATAAGCAAAATGTTTACTATCTGGAGAAAATATCAAAGAATAATTTTCAATATAATCATATTTATTTCCTTCTTTACCATCTAAGACTACAAAATATCTTGAGCACATATTAGTTTCATTATAATAACCACCTAGTTCACAATCTTCTCCAGCTCTGTAAACCAAATGTTTGCTGTCAGGAGAGAAAGTAAAGATAGAAGGAAAGATTCTTTCATACTTTTTCCCCTCTTTTCCATCTAAAACAACATAATTTTGCAAACACTCGGTACCTCCTGCAATGAATTCACAATTCTCTCCAGCTATATAAGCAAAATGCTTGCTATCGGGAGAAAAAGCAAGAAAAGAAATATAATCATGATATTTTCCCAAATCTTTTCCATCTAAAACTACAAAGTATTTTTCTTGTGTTCCTAGTTCTACATCTATATCTTTGGAAGCTATATAAGCAAAGCGTTTACTATCTGAAGAGAATTCAAAATTACTATCAACATAAATATGTTCTTCTTCTTTACCATCTAAAACCATAAAATATCTTCCTTTTTCTTGAGCTACATAAGCAAACCGCTTGCTATCTGGAGAGAATTTGAAATTATAAACTCTATCATATTTTTTTCCTTCTTTTCCGTCTAAAACTATGAATTCTTTTCCTTTCTCTTTAGCTATATAGACAAAATGTTCTCCATTGGAGGAAAATTGAAGAGAAAGATTATAAACCATATCGTATTTTTTTCTTTATTATTTAAAACAACTAAGTATTTCCCTTTTTCTTCAGCTATATAAGCATAATGTTTACTATCTGAGGAGAATTTTAAAGAGAAAATATCAATATTGTCATATTTCTTTCCTTCTTTACCATCTAAGACTACGAAATATTTACCTTCTTTTGTTTTTAATAATAAAACTACCCTTTGTAAATTTGGTGAAAAATTTACAACTCCATATTTACCAAGCCCCTCTATTGTTATATCTATTTTGCTTCCTTTAGGAATAGTATAAATTTTTTAGTTTTAGGTATAGTTTTATTATTTTGCTGAGAATAAGTTATTAATGGTAAAGATAATAGAAAAAATAAAAAAAATGATGTTATTATTAAGAAGAAATGTTTAGTTTTCATAGTATTTGTTTTATTTTTTAATTTATCGACCTAATTACTTTTACCTTTATGACTTTATTTTTATTAAATTATAAAGCAAATATTTAGGGGCGCCAAAATAATTTTTGATAATAAATAATTTTTCTTTTTAACTTTTCAACTATTTTATCTAAAATTTTATATGGAACAACTGTTTTGATTTTTAATGACCTTTCTAATTCATTTCGCCAAATTTTTCTTAATTCAGTATTAATATGAATAATTGAAATGCCATTTTTAATAGCTTGAATAAAATCAAATTTTGTTAACCCAGATCCACCATGCAAAACAAGAGGTATTTTAACTTTATCTTTAATCTCTTTTATCCTTTTAAAATCTATTTTCGGTTTAGTTAATTCCCTACCCTTAAATTTGATTTTTTTAGGAATACCATGAACATTACCAACCGAAATTGCTAATAATTCAACTTGTGTTTTATCAATAAAATATTTTGCTAATTCTGGATCAGTAAAAAATTCTTCTCTTAATTCAATAATATTTTCTATATCTGAATGACCAGTTAAATAACCCAATTCTCCCTCTATTAAAGTTTTTTTATTTTTTTTATTTCGATATTCAACCACTTCTTTGGTTCGCAAAATATTTTCTTCAAAATCTAATTCACTTCCGTCATACAAAACAAAATCAAAATCATAATCTATTGCCTCATAAGCTTTATTAATGTTTTTAGTGTGATCAGCGTTTGAATAGATATTAATTCCCTTCTCTTTTGCTTCATCAATTAAGTCTTCAAAAAAATTAACACCTAAAAAACTTCTTTCTCCTTCTGAAACACCGATAATTAAAGGAATCTTACTTTCTTTTACCGCTTCCACACCAGCTTTAAATTGTTCATAAGTAGCAATATTGATATGAAGTAAGGCTCTTTTTTTGTTTGTATAAATAATATTTTTTATATCTATAATCTTTTTTTTAATCATAAATTCTAAATTATTTTTTTAATAATAACCATAAAATTAAAGATATTAAGATACTTATTATTATACTGGTTGTTATTGGAAAATAAAAAATAAAATTTTCTTTTTTGATTAAAATATCACCCGGCAAAATAGGTAATTTGATAATTTTGAGTTCAAAAATTTTTAATAGCAAACCTACAATTAATAAAATTAAACCAAGGATTATAATAAAATTACTCATTTAAGTAATTCGGATTATTTTTTTCAAGATTGTTTTTTTAGGCTTTAGTAAATTTTTAACTTCTCTATAAATATTATTAATCTGTTTTTCGTAATTCCGAGTAAAATTACAAATAAACAAATCTAAATTAACTAATCTCTTTTCTGGCCAAGTATGTAAGGCTAAATGAGAATTAGATAAAATAAAAATTAGAGTTACACCATTATTTTTTTTAAATAGATGATAATCGGTTTTTAATATTTTGATTTTTTGCCTAAGAATAATTTTTTTCAATTGCCGAGAAATAAAAGAAAAATTACTCAAATCAAAATCACATTCTAAAAAGTCACTTAAAATTTCTAAACTTTTCTGATATAATTTCTTTTCCATCCATAATGATAAATTTAATTTTAAAATAAAAAATTTAAAATGGGTTAAAATTAATTTTAAATATTAATTATAAATTAAATTTTAAAAATTAATAATAAAAATGTTAGCAGGAAGCCATTTAATTTTTGCTAATGCCCTTTTTTCTAACCTAACGCAATCTCATTTATCTGCTTTTATTTTAGGAATAATTTCTCATCATTTAGCCGATAGGTTGCCACACTTAGATTTAAACTTAATAAAATCCACAAAATATAATGATTTTTCAATATTTCAACTACCTTTGAAATTGAAAATAATACTCTTTTTAGAATTTTTAATTGGTGCTATTTTTGTTTATTATTATTTTGTTGATATCCACAACATAAATAGCTTAATTATTTTCTATCTTAGTTTAGGATCATTATTCCCGGATTTATTAAGAATATTTTTTAAAAATAAATTGGGCAAATTTTTCCCTTTTAGTATTTATTTTAACTTCCATAAAAATTTTCATTTTAGATTATCAGAAAAAGATAGTCGATTAAGGGTATTAATTATTCAAATTATTATCTTAGTTATTGCCTTATTCTTTTTCCAACTAACTTTAATCGTTTAAAAATTTATCCACCAAATCTAAGCAATCTTTTTTACTATCTACCCAATGAATATCGTTCATTTTTTTTAATTCGCGCCATTGTTTACGAGCAAATCGTCTTATATCCCGATAACAGTTTTCAAAAATATCTTGATAATCAGTTGAAGAAATTATTTTATTAAATTTATCTTTGTTGATTTTTTTTAATTTTAATTTTTTTACCAATAAACCAAACCAACGGTATTCTAATCCAAAGCTAATTATTTTTTTAAAACTCAAGCCTAAAGTTCTTAATTTAATTATTTCTCTAATAATATTAAACGCTCTTTTAGCTAATCTTTTTCTTATTTTAATTTCAATATCTGACCAATTAAAAGCTGGAGCCAAAACTAATAATTCATATTTGGGTATTTTCATTAAAGGGGGAACATTGCCCTGCTTAATGGCTATTTCAATTGCGCGAATTAATCTAATTTTATTATTTTTATCTATCAACATTGCTCTTTGCGGATCTAATTTAAGTAAATAATTATAGAGTTTTGGAGTAGATTTTTTTTCTAATTCTTTTCTTAATTTCCAATCAGGACTAACTTTGGGTAATTGCCAACCTTCTTTGATAGCTTTAAGATATAAGATTGTCCCTCCACAAAGAATTATTTGTTTTTTTCTCTCTGTTAAATATTTGACTAAAATATCAACATCTTTTAACCATTTACCTAACGAATAATTATTTTTAGGATGAACTTGAGAAATTAAATAATGAGGGATATTACCATCACGAGAATATGAAACAAAAAATTTTTTACCATTAATTATCTTTTTTTCTGTTTTATTAATTTCTATTTTCGCACTCCCCCAATCTAAATATTTATAAACTTGTCGCGAATCGGCATTAATAACTACTCCGTTTATTTTTTTAGCTAAAAAGATGGCTAAGTCTGATTTACCACTGGCAGTTAATCCAGTTATAAAAATTAATTTAATATTCATAATCTCATTTCAATCTTAATATTTTAATAATTACTTCATTAGGAATTTTTACTTTTCCCTTTCCCAATTTTTCTAATTTTTTCTTACCTCTCTTTTGTTTTTGCCATAATTTCATTTTCCTTGTAATATCACCACCATATAACCAACCGGCAACATCTTTTTTAAGAGCAGGAATAGTTTCACGAGCAATTATTTTTTTACCAATAGCTGCTTGAAGTTTTACAGGAAATTGTTCTCGAGGTAACATTTTTTTTAGTTCAACAATTATTTTTCTACCTATTTCTTCTGCCTTATCTTTTACAACTAATCGACTTAAGGCTGGTTGAACTTCCTCTGCTACTAAGATATCTAATTTAACTAAATTTCCTTGTCGATACTCCAAAAATTTCCAATTAAGACTTGCATAACCCGAAGTTAAAGATTTTAAATCATCGTAAAATCCTGTTAATAACTCATCGATAGGAATTTCTGCTTTGATAATCAAAAAAGATGTTAAAGTTTTTTGTTCTTTTATAATTCCTCTTTTATTTTTTATTAAATTAGAAACCAATTCAATATAATTTAACGAAGTAAAAATTTCTACCTCTGCCCATGGTTCACGAATTTCTTCAATTTTGCTAAAGTCTGGTAAATCATTGATATTTTCAATTTTAATTTTTTTACCATTTTTTAAAACAATCTCATATTTTACCGAAGGTAAAGTTATGATAACATTAACATTAAATTCTCTTTTTAATCGTTCTTGAAAAATGTCTAAATGAAGTAACCCTAAACAACCAATAGTATATCCCCTTCCCCAAATAGGCGAAGTTGATGGTTCAATTTTGACTGCCCAATCATTAAGTTTTAATTTCAGAATATTATCTTTAAATTTTTCATAACTTATCTCTTCTGAAGGATAAATATTGGCGAAAACTATATGAACTGGCTCTTGATATCCTTTGATTGGTTGGCTGTTATTATTGTCAGAGATTGTATCACCAATTTTAAAAACATTAATTAATTCATTCCTTTCATCAAATAATTCTTTTACTCCTGTTGCTAAATAACCAATCTCGCCTGCAGATAAAACATCGGTTTTTTTCATTTCTGGAGTAAATACTCCAACCTCTAAAGATTTAAATTTAAAATTATTAGAAAGTAAGTAGTATATCTGATCTTTAATAATCTTCCCTCTAAAAACTCTTATATGAGCAATAATACCTCGATAATTATCAAAATGTGAGTCAAAAATCAACGCAAGAGAGGAGTTTTCTTTGTCGTTTATTAATATGTTATTGTTTTGTGGTGGTGGTATTTTTTCTATGATTGCTTCTAATAATTCTTCTACCCCTGTTCCTAATTTAGCTGAAATTAAATAAATATCTTCTTCACGACAACCAACCAATTGTGTAATATCTTTAACTAAACTATCTAATTCAATAGTTTTTAAATCAATTTTGTTGATAACAGGAATAATTACTAAACCTAATTCTTGTGCCAATTTTAGATTATAGAAAGTTTGTGCTTGAATTCCTTGAGTACCATCAATAAGTAAAATAGCTCCTTCAACGCAAGCTAAAGCACGAGAAACTTCGTAAGAAAAATCACTATGACCAGGTGTATCAATTAAATTTAAAACATATCCTTTGTAGTTCATCCTGACTGGTTGCATTTTTATTGTAATACCCCGCTCTCTTTCTAAGGATAGTCTATCTAAATACTGTGGTAATAATTTTTCCGAAGGAATTGTTTGAGTAATCTCTAAAAATCGATCAGCTAAAGTTGATTTACCGTGATCAATATGAGCAATAATAGCAAAATTTCTAATTTTCTCTAACATTATTGTAGGCTAAATGTAATATAATTTTTAATTATGGCACTTAAAAATATTTTAACTAAAAAAAATATCTTAAGAATACTTTTGATAATAGAAAATTTGTTTATCATCTCCTTACTTTTATATATTGTTATTAAAAATTTAGAAAATTTCAAAGAAAATTTTGTTTTTTATTTCTACACTTTTGATATTTTTATCAATGAAAATTTTTCTTTTTTAATTTTAGCCTTAATCTCGGTTTTCTTGGTTATTAACACTCACATTATTCTTTGGAAAGAAATTTTTCAACTCAATAAAATCAAGTTAACTTATTTTCAATCTTTATCTTTATTTTCTTTCATTCATTTCAAAAGATTATTTTCTCCTCTCGGACCAATTTCACCAATTTTAAACATCAACAATGATCTTAAATTTTCTACCATAATTTATTCTATTTACATCTATTTTATCACTTTAGGTTCTATTATCTTTTTTCTTTTAATGATTTTGATTCTTTACCCAATTATTATCATAGCTGTTTTAGGATTAATTATTTTGGGTTATTTTATAATTAAAAATAATTTACTTAAATTTTTAAATATTTCAATTAATAAAGTGGTTTTTTCAAAATTAACAATCTCTTCTTTCTTAAATGAATTTTTTAGTTTTTTAGCTTATTACTTTTCTTTAAAATTATTTACATTCCAATTTAATTTTTTTGAAGCATTAATTATTTATTTCATCTGGATGTTAATTAGTAGCTTTTTCCCCTTCCTTTATGGTAGCGGTACAAGCGAATTGGTTGTTATTATCTTAATTCATAATTTAGGTTATGATAGTGCATTATTTGGTTTAGCAATTGTTTTTTATCGATTGATTATTAGTTATTTGCCATTATTGGGATTAATTTTTTACAAGATCAGTTATCCACAATTTAAGGTTGATAAATAAAATTTTTTAATATAATAAAAAACAATAAATGAAAAATAAAGGTTATACAAAGTTATTTATTATCTTATTAACAAAACCGCCTGCCGGTTAGGTGTTATATTATTTTAAAAAATCTTTACCTAACCGGCAAAAGGCCGGTTTTTTTTATTTTACCAGCGCTAAAAGTTGTTTTAGAAAACAATTTTTAGGGCTGGCAAGAAACTGCACACTAGACCAGCCCGAAGGAGGAGAGGAGATGGGCAATGGATGGAGTGGTAAAACCCGCAAAAAGAGGTGGAAGCGAAAGAAGGAGGAACAGAAAGAAAATCATTCTCTCTCTTCGTTTCCATCTCCCCTTGAAGAAAGAGAAAGGCTCGAAAGGCAGTTTCTTGACGAGCTGCTGCTAAAAAAGGTCCCCGCACGCCAAGCGCTCGGCCGGCTATATAATCGTTGGAGGGAGTTCTGTAGAAACCTCAATAACCACCCCAAAAAGTCCGACCAGCGCCAGCGGCGTAAGTAAGTTTTTATTACGGAGGTAAGTTTTTACTTGCCTCCTTTTTATTTTATAATTTCTTTCTTATAAAATTAAAAAATTTTTAACTTTATGAAAAATTAGAAATAGAAAAATTTAGTTTAAAATTAGTTATTAATAATTATCATCATCTTTTAAGAATCGATTAATTTTTACGAAATGAATAATAAAAAAGATAAATTACATAATCTTAGACACTCCTTAGCTCATCTTTTAGCTAGTGCTTTTTTAAAAATTGATCCTCAGGCAAAATTAGGTATTGGTCCAACAACTGAAGAAGGTTTTTATTATGATTTTTTAACTTCTAAAAAAATTGATGAAAGTTATTTGCCAAAACTTGAAGAGATAATGAGAGATTTAATAAAGCAGAATTTAAAATTTGTTGGCAAAAAAGTAAGTTTTAATGAAGCAAGAAAAATTTTTAAAAATCAACCATTCAAACTTGAACTTTTAAATGACTTAAAAAAATACGGCACAACTGAATACCATGAAATCCAACTTATTAAAGAAAAAAAGAAAAAACCAAAAAAACTAAACAAAGTTACAATTTATCAAACTGGTGATTTTATTGATCTATGCCGAGGTGGTCATATAAAAAGCACTAAAGAAATTAATCCCGATGCTTTTAGATTAACCAAAATTGCTGGTGCTTATTGGCGTGGCGATGAGAAGAATCCAATGCTTCTTAGAATTTACGGCGTTGCTTTTAACGATAAAGAGGAATTAGAAAAATATCTTCAATGGCAGGAAGAAATTAAAAAGCGAGATCACAGAATTTTAGGACAGGAATTAGAATTGTTTGCTATTGATGATACTATTGGTTCAGGATTAATTTTATGGTTACCTAAAGGATCAGTTATTAGACAAATTATTCAAGAATTTATTATTGATATTTATAAAAAAAATGATTATCAATTAGTTTTTACTCCGCACATTACTAAACAAAAATTATTCGAAATTTCTGGTCATTTATCTTATTATAAAGAAAATATGTATTCTCCTATTAATATTGAAAATGAAAATTATTATCTTAAACCAATGAATTGCCCTTTTCATCTAACTATTTATAAACAAAGTGTAAAAAGTTACCGCGATTTACCAATAAGATACGCTGAATTAGGAACAGTCTATCGATACGAAAGATCAGGAACATTATCTGGACTTACTCGTGTTCGTGGTTTTACCCAAGATGATGGACATATTTTATGTACTTTTGAACAAATTCCGCAAGAAATAGAAAATTGTTTAAATTTAGTGAAATTAATTTTAGAAAAATTTGAATTTAAAGATTTCAAGGTTTCTTTAAGTATTTGGGGTAAAAAAGAAAAAAAGAAATATCTTGGTACTAATAAAGAATGGACATTTGCTATTAATAGTTTAAAAAATGCAATAGAAAAGATTGGTTGGAATTATGAAATAATGGAAGGGGAAGCAGCATTTTATGGTCCTAAAATTGATGTTATTGTTAAAGATGCAATTAATCGTGATTGGCAAATATCTACTATCCAATTAGATTTTAATTTACCTAAAAAATTTAATTTAACCTATACAGATCAAGATAATACACTAAAACATCCCTATTTAATTCATAGAGCGCTATTGGGTTCAATAGAAAGATTTATCGGCTTATTGATTGAGCATTATAGTGGTAATTTTCCCTTTTGGCTTTCACCTATTCAAATTGCTCTTTTACCTATAAATATTAACCATTTAAAGTACACAGAAAAAATTTTTAATGAACTAAAAAAGAATTTTAGAATAAAAATTTTTGAACCTAACGAAACATTAGCAAAAAGAATTCTTTTGGCTGAAAAAGAGAAAATACCTTATATGGTAATCATAGGAGATAAAGAAATAAAAGAAAATAAAATTTCTATAAGGGAACACCGGAAGGGTGATTTAGGAATGATTACTCTTCAAGAATTTATTGATAAAATAAAAAAATAAACTACTTCCTTTCGTAAATTCTAACTGTAGCATAACCCCAAGAAAAAGGATATTGATTTTCCGTTAATAATTCAAAATTTTGGTTATCGGTTATTTTTTTTGTTAACACGATTAATTTACTTCCTCGCTCTAAATTTAATGATAAATTAACTATTCTTTCCATCTGCTCTTCACTAAAACAAGTTGAATTAATAAAAACTAAGTTAGCATCATTAAAAGGAACAGTGAAAAAATCACCTTTAATAAAATAAATTGAATTATCTTCAATATTAATAATTTCTTTTAATTTCTGATAAGCTTGAATACTTGCTTGATAGAGTGAACTTAAATATTCAATACCAACTGATTTTTTAATATCAAAAATTAATTTAGTTAAAATAACAGCCTTACCCACACCTGATCCTAAATCATAAAATATAGTATTTTTATTAATATTTAATTTTTCTAATATTTCACAAAAACTTTCTGGAACAATTTCACCATAAACAAAAGATTTATCTTCAATACCTAATTCTTTTCTTTCTGCAAGAGATAAAGAAAAACCATCAATATTTTCATAAATTTTGTTAAAAATTTTTAATTTTTCTTCTTTGGTCATTGTTTAATATTTTCTTTAGTGTTGCTCAATCAAGATATTTGAATTAAATTTTAATATATTTTTACTTTAATTACTTGACTTTAATATTTTAAAAAATATTTATAAAATTTAATATAGTGAAAACAATTTTTGACTTGGAGGCGGAATTCAATTAAAATTATATTAAAATAACAAAGTCGTAATTAATTGCTAATAACAATATTAACCTCAAAAAATGCAAAATATTCTATTTATTCTGATATTTATCGGCTTAATCTTAAGTGGATTTTTCAATATTATTCCCTGGAAATTTAATATTCCAGCTTTAGTAGCGGCTATTGTTCTTTGGTTTATTATTATTTACAATTCACTCATTAATTTACGTCAAAGAGTAAAAGAGGCTGAAAGCGATATTGAAATTCAATTAAAAAGAAGATTTGATTTAATTCCTAATTTAATAGAAACGGTCAAAGGTTATGTTGCTCATGAAAAAACATTATTGGAAAATATTACTCAAGCAAGAACGAACTTTCTTAATTCAAAAAATATTAAAGAAGAAATAGATGCAAATAATATGATTGCTTCAGCTTTAAAAACCTTATTTGCTGTTGCTGAAAATTATCCTGATTTAAAAGCTAATCAAAATTTTCTTCAGCTTCAACAAGACCTAACTGACACCGAAAACAAAATTATGGCAGCTCGAAGATTTTATAATTCAGTAGTGATGGAATATAACACATTCATTAGTCAATTTCCTAATAATTTAATCTCATCAATTTTCGGTTTCAAGTCAGTCGAGTTTTTTGATGCTCAAGCAGAGGAAGAAAAAACCCCAACAGTTAAATTTTAGTTTAATTAAAATCATCTAAAAATAATTAAAAATGGCAACACCATATAAATTTATTGAAATAAATAATTTGAAGACTTGGTTTTTGATGACATTGTTTTTAGTTTTAGTTTTTGGTTTAGGCTACTTATTTGCTTATATCTTTGAAAATCAATGGATATTTTATTTAGCGGTAATTTTTGGCTTATTAATGAATATCTGGTCATATTTTTATGGTGATAAAATTATTGTTGCTTTAACAAAAGCAAAAAAAATTGAAGAAAGGAATTTGCCTGAAGTTTACCGAATATTAGAAAACTTATCAATCACTGCTGGACTACCAAAAACACCAGATTTGTATTTAATTGATACTCCGGTAATGAATGCTTTCGCTACAGGAAGAAATCCCAAAAATGCTTTAGTAGCTGTTACAACTGGCTTAATAAATAATTTAAACAAAGAAGAATTAGAAGGTGTAATTGCCCATGAATTAGCTCATATCAAAAATTATGATATTAAAGTAATGATGATAGCCACAATTTTAGCTGGAATAATTGCTATTATGGCTGATTTCTTCTTAAGATTTAGTTTATACGGAGGTGGTTCGGATAGAGATAACAAATCAAATGTCTTTTTGTTTATTATTGGTTTTATTCTTGCTTTATTAGCTCCAATTTTTGCTCAACTTATTCAATTAGCTATTTCAAGAAAAAGAGAATTCTTAGCCGATGCTACTGGAGCTTTAATTACTCGCAACCCTCTTGGTTTAGCTAAAGCTTTAGAAAAAATATCTTCTCAAAAACAACCAATGGATGTTTCACCAGCAGTAGCAGGCTTATTTATTGTTAATCCATTCAAAAATCAAAAAGGAATCATAAATTGGTTGGGTAATCTTTTTTCAACTCATCCTCCTGTTGAAGAAAGAATACAGGCTTTAAGGAATATGACAATATAAATTAAAATTATTCGCGGATGTGGTGTAATGGTAACACGTCTCCTTCCCAAGGAGAAGATTGCCGGTTCGAATCCGGTCATCCGCTAAAATTTGTATGAAAATATCCTCTCAACAAATTCCTAATATTGTTAAAAATATTTGGTTTCGATTAATTGAAAATCAGTATGAAGCATATTTGATTGGCGGATGCGTAAGAGATTTAGTTTTAAATAGAAAACCAAAGGATTGGGATATTACTACTAATGCTAAGCCGGAAGAAATTCAAAAAATCTTTCCTAATAGTTTTTATGAAAATCGGTTTTTTACTGTTGGGGTAAAAACTGACAGCGATGATCTAACTTTAAAGGTTATCGAAATAACTACCTTTAGGCTGGAGGGGAAATATTCAGATTTTCGCCACCCCGATAAAGTTATTTTTGCTTCAAAATTAGAAGATGATTTAAAAAGAAGAGATTTTACTATCAACGCTTTAGCACTTAATAAAGATTATACGATTATTGATTATTTTAATGGTTTAAATGATATCAAAAATAAATTAATAAAAACTGTAGGTAAACCTGAAAAAAGATTCAAAGAAGATCCTCTAAGAATGATTCGAGCCATTCGTTTAGCTTGCGAATTAGACTTTAATATTGAAGAAAAAACCTTAAAAGCTATAAAAAATTTATCTAATTTTATTCAATTAATTGCCAAAGAAAGAGTAAGAGATGAATTAGTAAAGATAATAATGAGTAAAAATGCCGTCAAAGGTATTGAGCTTTTAAGAGAAAGTAATTTATTGATTGAATTAATACCAGAACTTTTACGATGTTATAATGTTGGACAAAATAAACATCATAAATATGATGTATATACTCATCTTTTAAAATCATTAGAATATGCTGTTAATAAAAATTTTTCGTTAGAAATAAGATTGGCAGCACTTTTTCATGATATCGGTAAACCATTAACAAAAGAGGGCGATGGTCCAGATTGCACCTTCTATAATCACGAAATTGTTGGAGCTAAAATGACAAAAAATATATTACAGAGATTACGTTTTCCTAAAAAAATAATAGAAAAAGTTGTCCATTTAGTTAAAAATCATATGTTTTATTTGGAAATCGATAAAGTGACAATGTCGGCAGTTAGAAGATTAGCTCGTCGATTAGGTTTAGAAAATTTAGAAGATTTCTTTAAGTTGAGAGAAGCTGATAGAATTGGTTCAGGAGTCAAAAAAGCTATTCCTTATAGATTAAGATATTTAAAATATCTAATTCACAAAGCCCAAATAGAACCTATTACTCCGAAAATGTTAAAAATCAATGGCAATGATGTAATGAAAATTCTAAAAATACCATCAGGACCAAAAGTTGGCTGGATATTAAAAATTTTATTAAATGAAGTTATTGAGGATAATAAAAAAAATAATCGCGATTATTTAATAGCAAGAATTGAAAAACTTGGTAAATTGAATGATGAAGAATTAAAAAAATTAGCCGAAACTGGGGAAGAAAAAATAAAAGAAATAGAATTAGAAATTGATAAAAAATTAAAAGAAGAATTTAAGGTTTAAATAATATGATTAACTATAAACATCGGATCTTTTTTGTGAAAATTATGATCGCCTGCAGGGTGGATGATTAACTGAGAATTTTTTATTAAGCGATGAATTAGCTTTCCTTGCCACATGGGTGTTAATTTATCTTTTCTACCCCAGATAATTAAACTATTCACTTTAACCTGAGGTAAAATTTCAGTTAAGTCTTCTTCAATAACATTAGACATTGTCTTTTTCATTACCTCTGAATAATAAGCAGGTGTAGTAGTACCAGTTAAGATTTTATAAATAATTTTTTTAATAAAGATATTAGAAATATTTTTAAATAATTTTGAAATTTTTTTAAAAACTAATCTTTTAAAGTTTTTCTTTCTAACACAAGCGGCATTATAAAGAATTAATTTTTCAACTCTTTCCGGATATAAGTAAGCAAATTTACAAGCTACCTGTCCACCAAATGAATGTCCCATTAAATAAAATTGATCAATTCCCTTCTCTTCTAAAAATTTTTTTAAATATTCTACATAATCATCTAAAGTATAGGGTTTATCTGGTTCTGGATTATTGCTAAATCCTGGTAAAATAATAAACTCAACATCAAAGAATTTTTTTAATTCTTCTATTAATCCTTTATAAAAATCATAAATGTTTTCATTCTTATTAATAATATACTTACCTACCCAGCCATGGAGGAAAATTAATTTTTTCTGTAGCATTTGATAAGTTGATTTTAATTAAGATTTATATTTTAAAATATTTATTATAAATTAGAAATAGAATAGAAATTTTAATTCACTAATCAATTAAACAAGTTTTAATAAAATGACTTTAGATGATTTAGAAATTTCCTTAAAAGAATTTAAAGGAATAGGAGTAAAAACAGCGGAAAAATTCGAAAGAAATAAAATATTTACTATTAAGGATCTACTTTATTTTTTACCTTACAAATATCTTGATTTAACTCGTCCTATCAAAATTAAAGATGCTAAAATCAATGAAAATATAGTAATTGTGGCTAAAATAAAAAATATTAAACTTATTAAAACACCTAAAAAGAAAATTTTTATTATTATTGGTTATTTAGAAGATGAAACTGGTTTATTAAAAACTATTTGGTACAATCAACCTTTTCTTTTAAAAATTCTAAAGACAGGAACTAAAATTTTAGCTTATGGTAAAGTCATTAAAAACAATTATGGCTTACATCTTTCAAACCCGGAATTTGAAATTATAAAAAATAATTATCAATTTAAACCAAAAATTGTTCCCATTTACTATGAGTTAGCGGGAATTTCAACTAATTTTACTCAAAAATTAATTGAAAATATCATTTCAAAGTTTAATATTAAAAACCTTCAAGATCCACTACCAGAAATTATTAGGATAAAAGCAAATATTATTTCTTTAGGCGAAACACTTGTTAGTATTCATCAACCAAAAAAATTAGAAGATGTTCATATTGCTAAAAAAAGATTATTTTTTGAAGAAATTTTTTATCTTCAAACAAAAATTACTCAAGAGAAATTTTTATTAATCAATCAACGTGCTCCTAATATTATCATTGATCGCAATCTCATTAATCAATTTTTAAATAATATTAATCTTAAACTAACCCAAAATCAAGAAAATGTTTTAGAAGAAATTTTATCTGATTTAGCTGGAATTTACCCTATGAACAGATTGCTTCAAGGTGAAACAGGTTCTGGCAAAACATTAATATCTGAAATAATAAGTTTCTTAACCGCTAATTCAAATTACAAAACAATATTAATGGCTCCAACTGAATTGTTAGCTACTCAACATTTTTATCGTTTTTTAAAAGATTTCTCTTTTTATGAAATTGGTCTTGGATTAATGATTAAAAAAACTGGTTATTATGGAATTCGTGGATTTAAAGCAAAGAAATCGAAAGAGGAATTAATTCGTCTAATTAGCCAAAATAAAATTAAAATTCTTATTGGCACCCATTCGATTTTAGAAGTTGAACATCAATACAAAGATGTTGGTTTAATAATTATTGACGAACAGCATCGTTTTGGTGTTGAGCAAAGAAAAAAAATAATTGATAAATCTAACCAAAATTATCTACCACATTTTTTAACAATGACAGCCACACCTATCCCTCGTAGTTTACATTTAGCATTTTATGGTGATTTATCTTTATCTATTTTAAAAGAAAAACCATTTGGTCAAAAAGAAATTATTACTAGAATTATTAAGCCTGAAAATATTGATAAGGTTTGGGAATTTGTTAAACAAGAAATAAATCATAATCATCAAGTTTTTGTTATTTGTCCAAGGGTAGAGGCAAACGAGTTATTGGAAATTAAAAGCGTTAAAGAGGAATATGAAAAAATAAAAAAAATATTTCCTTCAATATCATCAGCAATGATTCACGGAAAAATAAAATCTACTGAAAAAGAAAGTATACTAAAAAAACTACAAAATAATGAAATAAAAATTTTAGTTGCTTCGTCTGTAGTGGAGGTTGGAATTGATTTACCTTTATTAACTGTGATTATTATTTTAGGGGCAGAAAGGTTTGGTTTATCACAACTTCATCAATTAAGAGGAAGAGTTGGTCGATCAATTCATCAAGGTTATTGTTTTTTAGTACCTGAAAATTATTCTCCTCTTGCTTACAAAAGATTAAAAATTTTAGAAGAATCACAAGATGCTTTTTATATTGCTGAAAAAGATTTAGAATTAAGAGGACCAGGGGAACTTTTTGGTAGCAAACAATCTGGTTTCCCAGATTTAGCAATGAAAGCTTTAAAAAATATGGAGATAGTTGATTTAGCAAAAAGGTTGGCGGAAGAATTAGTCAGTGAAAATTATCTTTTAAAGGGCTATCCATTATTAAGACGTGAGGTTCAAAAAAGAAATGAATTTATTTTAAGTTAAAATATTTATAATATGCTTTTTAAAACCAATAGAGATTTAGTTAATTATTTAATTCGAAATGGTGTGTTAAAATCTGAAGAAATTATCAATGCATTTTTAAAAATTGATCGAATTGATTTTATTAGAGATGAAAATAAATTTGAAGCTTATGCTGATTATCCCCTGCCTATTGGATATGGACAAACAATCTCACAACCCTGGACAGTAGCTTTTATGTTAGAATTATTACAACCTCAAGAAGAAAATAAAGTTTTAGATGTTGGTTTTGGTTCTGGTTGGACAACTTGTCTTTTAGCAGAAATTGTTGGTGAAAAAGGTAGGGTTTACGGAATAGAAATTATTCCTGAAATATTTGATTTCGGTAAAAAAAATATAGAGAAATATAATTTTATTAAGAAAAAAATTGTTGAAATTAAGAGAGGTGATGGTTCAAAGGGTTGGAAAGAATATGCTCCATTTGATAGAATTTTGGTTAGTGCATCGGCAGACGAGATTCCGCAAAATTTAATTGATCAATTGAATTTGAATGGTATATTAGTGATACCGGATAAGACTGGTATTAATCAAATAATTAAAAAAGAGAATGGGCAAATTGAAAAATATCATTACTATGGCTTTAGCTTTGTTCCTCTGGTATCTGAGTAATATTTTTAATTTTTCTTCTTAATTTTTTAGTTTGACTTCTAATTTTTTTCTCTTTAATTCTCTTCTCTTCTGCTTCAAAGGGTTC
The DNA here is from genome assembly GCA_041640295.1 of bacterium. GTDB lineage: Bacteria > Patescibacteriota > Minisyncoccia > UBA6257 > HR35 > JANXCM01. Next base: position 697 of record JBEQAR010000005.1, on the reverse strand, counting down.
TTGCATTAATTGGCTTTTTATCGGTGGAAACAGTTCGTTAACTAATTGATAGACTTTATTTAGTAATCTTTCGGTGGCTAAATTTTTATTTTCCTGTTGACTTCGTGTATCTTCAGAAATAGCTATTAAATATCTTTCTTTTTCTCGGAGAGTAATTTTTTGATTAGTATTAAGTTCAATTTCAAAATTTTTAAGTAATATTCCTTCTAATTCAACAGTCTTAAATTTAGCTTTTACTTTTGTATGCTTTCTTTGCATATGTTGTCCGCCTGGCTTAGAAGCAGTTACTGTCTCATACTGAATCAACTTTTTGATATATTTATCAAGCAATCTTTTTTTTATAATATTTTTTACTTTATTAAATATTTCTTGATAATCTATTTCAAGCATTTTAGATTTTTATTAATTTCAATAAGATATTTAAATTATAACCTTAATCTACCAATTTTAAAAAATTTAACCATTAAAAATAAATAACTTTTCTAATTTAAAGAAATTATTTTACCATAAATTTTGATTTAAATCTTGATTACTACCTGGTTAAGGATTCGGATTATATAATATTAAACCACTTCTTGGTGAAATTTCTAAGTTTATTGAATTATTATCAAAAATATAATCATTACCTAAATGATCTTTATAATGAGTAAATGGTTCAGTTGTTGACGAAAGTCTATACTGAAAAGTTAAATTGTCA
>JBEQAR010000004.1:0-68057 GCA_041640295.1 bacterium | reverse complement strand
TTCAAATCTGTAATTACCAACAGGAATATTATTATATTGCTGAGAGCAATTAGTAGTATTAGAACAATTAAACGAATTAACTTGTGTATTATTAGTAGTATTGATTATTCTGGCTGAGAAATTAGCTGCTCGAGTTGTCTCAGCGCTAAATATAATATTTTCACCTGTAGAATATTGAGTATTATTGGTAGGAGAAGAAATTCTAAGATTTAGATATTGTGGTTGAACAACACTGAAGTTAACTGACCTTACTTCACTAAATCGACCATCAGTAGAAGTAGCTATAACTTCAAATCTGTAATTACCAACAGGGAGAATGGATGTTCCTGTACATTCTGTAGTATTTTCGCACTTAAAAGATCTAAATAGTTTATTATTACCCCTATCAATTATATTAGCTGAGAAATTAGAGCCTTGAGAGGTTACAGCTTTAAAGAAAATATCGTTATCTGTAAGATATTGACTATTATTAAGAGGAGATTCAATTGAAAGAGTATAATTATTATTTATTATATACCTAACATTGCGAAATTCTCCCATCCTCGCATATCCCCTATCGCGAGAAATACTTATTTCACGTAGATAGTAGGTTGCAGAATTAATATTCGTTGTATCCCAATAGAATACAAAGGGATTTAGGGTAGAAGTGGAAGTAAGAGTAATGGTAGAATCACTTTGAATATCTTTAAACACAAGAGATACTCTACCATTTATATCTCCTCCTAAAAATAGATTTAATTGAACAACTCCAGAAATTACTGAATTTGGCTCTGGTAAAATCTCTAATAATCGAAATATCATGTTTGCGAAAGATACATTTACGGAAGATGTACTTTTATTATTGTATAAATCTTCAGCTTCCACAGATATTGTATAAGTTCCATTAGGATAACGCAAGGTATCAATAGATACTTGATACGGAGGTTGGTATTTGGTATGTTTATGTTCGTGATTAATATAAAATTTTACATTACTAATGCCAATATTATCTTCAGCTTCTGCTGTAATATTTACGATTCCTGAAAGAGATTGGTTATCCTCTGGTGAAATTATTCTTACTGTAGGAGGCTGGCTATCTGAAACTATGTTGTTAATATTAGGTATTTCGATTTTATTGATTAGTTTATTATTGGAATCATCAGTAGCTTCAAAAATTAATGTAATCAATTGGGATCTAATATTATTAGGTATTATAGCCTCAATAGTGTCAGTATTATTAACATTAGCTAATTCAATAGGGCTTTGATTTTCATAAAAATAACTTAATTTAATATTGCTTATTTGACCATCAATAGGATCGAAAATAGCTCTTATTTTATTTTCTTTATCAGGATGATAATATTCACTAAATTGATTATTATTATATAATCTTAACGCCTTCATAGCTGGAGGATTTCTGTCATTTCTTAACAAGTTAAAAATAAATGTTGCCCAACTACGAAGGTTAAATTCATTTTCTGACCAATTCCATTCAAATGGTCCGATATCCATTTTAATATCATTTCTTCTCAATCCATCAGAAATGTCGATTTTAGCAATAGGCGCAAACCTTCCTTCACCTCTTTCATAAATACCAGTATACATTAATTGGTGTATACTTTCGAATGGTGGGGTTTGAGTAGTTAGATATAATTCGTTGTTAATATAAATTTTGATTGGTACAGGAGGATAAGAAACGGCTGAAAAATCTTGAGAATTCAACAAACTACTGAGGGTTAAGTATATTGGACGGTAGTTCACAATACCAGGATTAAGGTTTTGTTGAAAATATAAACGAGGATACAAATTTATTCTATTAAATTCATTTAATAATTTACCAGAAAAATAAACAGGTCCTAAATTAACATAATTTTTATTCTGTTCTGCTTTTTCTACTCTAAATTCATCAGGAATTAATCTTCCTAACTCATAATAAGCTACGTGCCTTAAATTTGACCTTTTATTAGTATCTAAATAAATAACTGGACTAAAGTAAAGATTATAAGGCGTTCTTGCTAGGGTTGATCTGTTGAATACACTGATCAGATCACCGCTATTTCCATTCAAATCATAATAAATCCTCGTTGTAAAAGGAAAAGGTACTCTTGTTGGACTAATGAATCTAAACAGAGCAGATATCCAACCACCGAAATTTTTTGTAATTCTTATATCAAAGATAGGAGGTAGTGTTTCGTTTCTATTATCATTAAACTTCCTTGTTAATAAATAATCAACTGTTTTAAATCTACTTGAGCCCCCAAAATTAATATTTTCTAATTGATTAGTTAATATATTGTCATAAAATACATAAAATTTACTAGCTGGTTGAATTGTAGGTGAAGAAAGGAATTCTAGAGTATTATATCTACGATCTAAATGAGATGGATATCGTATTGTGTCTCTAAATTTAGATGATACACCAATAGCAAGATAGCGGAAATCAGCATGGAAATACCTATTTTCCGGTTGCCATGTTTTAAAATAAATTAAATTTTGATGAAGAAAACTAAGAATTCTTTCGTTATTTTCATTGAAGTATTTATAAGTAACTTTTCTATTTGCCTCTCTGTTGTTAAAGTGTATTGAGTATATAGGATTGCCACCACTAATATAGATAGATTTAGGTATAATGACATTTTCAGTATCGACTAATGCTAATCCAGAATAATATGAATCTTTAAAATTATTCAAAATTATATCAAAATGACCATCTATAGGTAGGTAAACTCTTATATTTTCATTAGGATTAAAGCTTCTTACTATTAATAAACTGTTATAATTAGACAGCTTTGTATGAATCATCAAAGAGTTTAAGCTTTGTTCGGGTTGATCTGAAGTAGTAATATCTAAAACATAGCCTTTGAATAATTTAGTTGGAATAGAAACATTTCTGCCATCTGTAGATAAAAATAATAATCTGCCATTAAGCTCGCCTCTTTGAGCATTTGAATTAGTTAAAGCCCTTGAATTTAAATTAACAGATCCGCCTGGAGGAAGATTAAAGCTAGTATTACTGAGGCCGAAATCCAAAGAAACTCCAGAAGGTTGTTGTGGGTTTATATTAAAAGTAAATGATCTATCTCTTCTTTTATTAACGATAGTTAGAGTTATCCATTCCGAAGCCCAATTATTTAGAGATCCAGGAGAAACACCATAATCAATTACTTCGGGGTTAATTTCTATTTGCCTTCTTAAATTAATCTCTAAGTGAATAATTCCAATAATTCGACCAGTTTCATCTAAAAATTGAATACCTGTTAATATTTTATCATCGCTTAAGGGTAATGAATCATTATCAAGCCTAAGGGAAAAATCAAAATTTACAGTTTGGTTATTATTAAGATTAAATCTATCATTTTGAAAATTAATATTAACACCTGGAACTGAGCTAGCTCTAGCAAATACCAATCCGCTATAGTTTAATCCTCTAATTCTGAATTGGAAATCACGATTCGTATATCTTTGGGTAGGATCTGAAATAATCTGAATATAAGGAAGTGGATCAAATCTTAAAAAACCTAAACCAAAAACAGGTGCTAGGCGAAAATCAAACTCTCCGCTACCTTGATCATCATAAGTTAAACCATATCTACCATCACTATCTAAATTACGAGAGGAATTTTTAACCATCTCTTTTATCTCTCTAGCAGTTAAATCAGGGAAGGCTTGTCTTAAAATAGCCACTACGCCAGCAATATGCGGTGAAGCCATAGATGTTCCATTAAGTGCTCTTATTCTATTTCCGGGTAATGATGACATTATTCTTACACCAGGCGCAGCAACATCTGGTTTAAAATAATTTACCCCATTATTATATATCGGACCCCTCGAACTAAAATTAGCAATTGGTTTACTACACCTATTATTATTACCAATATCAATTGTTTTACAAGAAGCAGCAACAGCAATAGCATCTCTCGAATTAGCAGGACTACCCACCTTTCCTAATGGTCCTGAATTACCAGCTGCAGCTACAACTACAACACCTCTATCTACCGCTTGAGTAATTACTCTTTCTGTTTCAGGATCTGGTGGTACATCTGCACCTAAGCTTAGGTTAATAACATCAACTCTATCAGAAAAGTCTCCATCTCTATTTGGATCAACAGCATAATTAATACCCGCAAGAACATTAGAATGAAAACCAGAACCATTGGCATTTAAAACTTTAACTGCTAATATTTTTGCCTCAGGCGCTACACCATTATAAACATTATTTGGATCTTTACCAGCAGCAATACCAGCAACATGTGTACCATGATAATGATCATCCATTGGATCACCGTCATTATTAGCAAAATCCCAACCACCATATACTTTACAATTAGAACCAAAACAACCACCTAAAAATGGATGAGTATAATCAACGCCAGTGTCAATAATAGCTATTTTTTTTCCAAAACCTCTTAGCGGCGTGCTTTCCCTATCACCTTGATTCCAAACTAAATTAGCTCCTATTTGTGATATCGATTCATCCAAAAAAACTTTTACTTTATAATCATGATAAATAGCTTCTACTTTATTAGAATTATTTAAGTTATTTAATGTATTTTGGTTAACTTCGGCAACTATTAAACCACCGGTTAAATAGAAGTTTCTTTCATCTAGCTTTACCTCACCTCCTCCAATCCTGATTATATTTTTTACCTCTGAGGCTATTCTACTAACTCTATTTTTATTATCCGAAAATTCTTGTTGAAGTTGTGATTTAGTTTTTCTTATAGCAGGTAGAATAGTTGGATAAACACTTTGAATACCTGTGTTTAATTTAATAATTACTCGAGCTTCACCATCATTAGAAAGATCTTCAGCTATTTTTGAAATATTTTCTTCTCCTTGAATTTTGGATAGATTTCTAATCCCTCTTATAATTGTATTTAATGATTGTTGATTTTGATTTAAGTTAATATCTCTATTGCCAGTCTGATTATTTTCTAAATCTTCTTCACTTCTAACATTCCATATCCCTTCAGATATTTTTAGTTTATCAATATTTTCATTAGAAAGAACAAACTCTTTTAATTCTTCGTAATTAATTAATGGTGGTTCTTCTATACCAACAGCATCGTTCTGTTGAACAGTTTGATTAAGATTATATCTTATTATGTTTCTATCAACTAAATAAGTGGTATTTGGATCTCCTGTAACCCCTAAGTTTCTTAAAGATACATATATAGTACTGCTACTATTTGTTGGAACATTTTCAAAACGAAAACCGGTTAATAAAAGATCTTTTTGTCCTGGAGGAATAACTTCTAAATTATTTAATCTAATAAAATCTCTTATAATACTTTCAGTATTATTATATTGCGCATAAGTTTTGTTAGGATTGTCTTTATTTAGCAAAAAATTAAAAGGTGAAGAGGTAATAACAAACAAAAATATTAAAAAATATATTGAAGTTTTTCTTTTTAGATTTTTCATTTTTTAAAAATTAATTTAATTTAAAATAATCGACCATTTTTATATAATTAATTAAATAAATAATTTAATTATAGTTATAGTAAAATTATAAATTACAAAAAAAATAAGAAAGAAAATAAGAAAGAAATAAAGAAAGAATTTAATGGATAAAATTAATTAAAAATAACGATTTTAATATAATTTTTCAATTGGGTAATTAATTAATTTAAGTTATCCACATTTTTATCATAATGTTTATTTTTTCACAAAATATAAAACCTACTGGAGATCAGCCACAAGCAATTAAAAAGTTGGTTAATGGTTTAAATAGGGGGTATAGATATCAAACCTTATTAGGGGTGACAGGAAGTGGTAAAACAGCAACCATAGCCTGGGTTATTGAAAAAACCAAAAGACCTGCTTTTATTATTTCTCATAATAAAATGTTGGCTGCTCAACTTTATCAAGAATTTAAATCTTTTTTTCCTGTTAATCAAATACATTATTTTGTTAGCTATTATGATTATTACCAACCTGAAGCTTATTTGCCAGAAACTGATACTTATATTGCTAAAGATGCCCGAATTAATGAATACTTAGATCAATTAAGGCATGGAGCTATTCAGGCAATTTTAAATCACCAAGATTTTATAGTTGTCTCTTCTGTTTCCTGTCTTTATGGTATAGGAAATCCTGATGAATATCAACGAGTTGGCGTAGAAGTAAAATTAAATCAACATTTAAATATTAAAGAATTTATTTCTGCTCTAAAAACTCTTCAATATGGTAAATTAAAAGATGAAATTAAAGCAGGAACATTTAAGATTAGTTCTTTAAATAGAAAAGAAAAGCAAATAGAAATAGTTTCCGCCAATGCTAATGATTTTTTTGTTATTAAAGTTGAGAGTAATATTATTAAAGAAATTAAAAAATTGACTATTTTAAAAAAAATTGATAATCGCTTGAGATTAATAATCAAAAGAGATTCTGAAATGGATTTAGAAAAAATTAAAATTTATCCAGCAAAATTATTTGTAACTGATAAAGAAAAATTAGAAATAGCAATTAGTAATATTAAACAAGAATTAGATGAAAGATATTGGCAATTGTTAAAAGAAGGAAAAATAATTGAAGCCGAAAGATTAAAAAGACGAACATTGATTGATATTGAAATGTTAAAAACAAAAGGTTATTGTCAAGGAATTGAAAACTATGAAAGACATTTAAATTTCAAACAACCAGGTGAACCACCTTATACTATCTTGGATTATCTACCTCCAGAAACTATTATTTTTATTGACGAATCTCATCTGACTATTCCCCAAATTAAAGCAATGGCACGCGGTGATCGAAAAAGAAAAGAAGTTTTGGTTGAATATGGTTGGCGATTACCTTCGGCAATTGATCATCGACCGTTAACTTTTGATGAATTTTTTGCTAAAAATTTTCAGATAATTTTTGTTTCAGCTACACCAGGGCCTTTTGAAAAAAAACATTCTCAACAAATAGTAGAACAACTTATTCGACCAACATTTATTGCTGATCCGATTGTTGAAGTCAGGCCTTCTGATAACCAGATTATAGATTTATTAAGAGAAATCGAAGTAAGATTAAAAAATAAAGAAAGAGTTCTTATCTTAACTGCAACTAAAAAATCAGCTGAAAATTTAACAGAATTTTTAGCAAATTATGAATTAAGGGTTGAATATATCCATTCTGATATTAAAACCTTAAAAAGACCTGAAATTATAAGAAAATTAAGAAAAGGGGAAATAGATATTTTGATTGGCGTTAATTTATTAAGAGAAGGTTTAGATCTACCAGAAGTTTCTTTGGTTTGTATTTTAGATGCCGATAAAGAAGGATTTTTAAGAAATACTACTACTTTAATTCAAGCTATCGGGCGAGCTTCAAGAAATATCAATGGAAAAGTAATTCTCTATGCAAATAAAATAACAAAATCAATGAAAGAAGCAATTGAAGAAACAGAAAGAAGGAGAAATTATCAACTTCAATTTAATAAAAAATATAATCTTAAACCCCAGCCAATTATCAAAGAGTTAATTAAAACCCCCTTAGAAGAATTCGCTCAAAGGGAAAAAGAAATAAATAAAGAAGAATTGATCATCTTTTTGGAAGAAGAAAGAAATAACTTATAATTTTTAAATGGTCCAAAATCTTGTTAAAAGATTAATAATCCTTATCGCAATTTTTGTTATTATTCTGACAACAATTTATTTTTTGACTGATTATTTAACAAAAAAAATATTTAGTTCAGTTCAAGAAATTAATAATTTAATTATTGAAAAAGAAACTAGATTGGAAAAAGAAAAAGAAACAATTAAAATTCGATCAACAATTAGTCAATTAGAAAAAAAATATAATTTTAATTTTGAAAACCTTAAAGAAGAATTAAATAAAGATCAATCAGCAATTAATCAAGAGATTTTATCCTTTGCTTCAAGTAATCAAATAGATATTTCTCTATCTGACTCAAAAATCATTTTAAATGATAAGGCGGATTTAAATAATTTTTTAAAATTGATTAATTTTTTAAAAAATAAAAAAATAGAAATTAATCAATTAACGGGTAAGTTAGAAAATAATCAATTAAAATTTGAAATTGAATTAAAATGAAGAAAATAACTTTAGTCGTTAATTTAGTTATAATAATTTTCATTATTGCTTTTTTTACTGTCATTTTTGTTAAAAATTTTAGCAATTTAAAGAATTTATTTGTTAGGCCTAGTTTACCAGAAAATAATACTGAAGAATTGAAAACAATAATTAATGATTTGGAAAGTAGTCTTAAGAATTATTTTGAGTTGAGCAATTCTGCCAGATAATAAACAGCTTCGTTTTCATTAATAATAAATTTTTTATATTTTCTATCTATTTCGCTAACTATTTTAATTAAATAATTAATTTTCTTTTCTGAAATTTTTTGTGCTTTTCTCTTTAAAATTTCTTTATAATAAGGATTTAAACCTAAAGCATTTTCTTGCTTAACACTATAAGCTTTTTTCAAAAGATAAATTCGAATCAAAGTTTTATAAATTAACGAAAGAATATTGTTTAAAGAATTACCAAAACCTAATTCTCGTTTTAGTCTCAAAATAAAATCGGAATATTTATCATCAAGTAAATCATCTACTAATTGAAAAATCATTGAATCATTTGGCCATTTGATTAAGCTTAAAATTTCTTCTTGATTTAACTTAACAAATTCTATTTTTTTTAATTCGTTCAAAAGTATCTCAGGATTAGCTAAGAAAATTTTTGCTAAAACATTTATAACTTTTTCTGATAAATAAATATTTTTATTTTTTAAATAATTAATTAAAAATAATTTAAAATCTCGTTCATTTCTAAAATTTAAGTTTTCTACTTTAATTTCTTGATAGGGGATACCTAATTTAATAAACTTTTTGATTAAAATTTGGGGTTTGGTTTTAAAAATTAAAATGAAATTTCCTTTACTGATTTTTGAAAATATCTCATCTTTAAATTCTATTTTATCTAAATCAAATAAAACAATAAATGGTGGGAAGGAGAAAAGTTTTTGGTTAATCAAGCTTTCTATTTGTAATAAATAATCTTTATCTTTTTTTAAAGAAAATGAATAATAATTATCACCCGCTATTTCTTTTATTTTTTCTTTTATAAAATAGTTATCCCCTCCTATTAATAAATAGACCATAATATAAAAATTTTAGTTAAATTGAATAATTTTAACAAATTTTAACCAGTAATTAATTGATATTAAAGATAGACTAATAATTATTGTTTTGTGTTATAATATAAAATAATGAAAAATAAAACAAATTTAGCTTTTACTATTTTAGAATCAACCGCAGTGTTGTTAATTACTACAGTAATTTTGGGAAGCTTTTTTTCTTTAAGTAATATTACTAAATCATACAGAAAATTTCAAGAAAATATTTTCTTATTTAATCAGGATTTGAAATATGTTTTAGATTTAAGCACTAAGGGGAATGAATTCAACTTATCAGGAACAACTTCTACTTTGTGCGGTACTGGTATTGTTTTAAATAGTCAAGAAAAGAAATATTATTTAATTGCTTATGCTACTATTTCTAGCTCAACAGTAATTGATTGTTTGGAAATTGCTTCAACTTCTCCTAATTCTTTTGATTTTTCAATCAATAGTCCTAATATCTACATCTCGAAAACTGGTAATTTTACTAATTCATCATCTGAAGCTTTAATAAGAAACTTAGAACTGGTAGAAGACATTAAATTAGCTACTAATACTTTAATTGACTTTGCTACTGCTTCTATAGTTTTTATTAATCCATTGGGTGAACCAATAGGTTTCTATAGTACTAGCTCTAATAGTTATAAATTAAACTTTGATGATAGTTTTCATATAATTTTTATCAAAAATAATGAAAGATCAACAACAACTATTTTCAAAACAGGAAAAATTATTTCTAAATAGAGGACAATTACTTATAGAATCATTGTTAGCTATTTTAGTATTTTTAATTGCTTTTGTAGGTTTTTATACTTTGGTTTATAACTATCTTATTAATCTAAAATCAGCAAATAATAGAATAATTGCTAATTTTTTAGCATTAGAAGGTATAGAATTGGTAAGGGCTTATCGAAATTATTATTATGCAATTAATAGTTGTAGAAATTCTGTAGAAATTTTGGGTGGTAACTTAGAATATCCATATTGTGAAGAATACACTAGTTCTACTTGGTTGGGTGGTTGGGGAAATGGCGTTACTACAACGAAACTTTGCTTAGATTACAATCTTGCTACTTCATCTTGCGATGAACCTCAAACTCTATATTTAAATAGTCAAGGATTTTTTTCTATCAATCCTTCGGGTACTTCTACTAAATTTAAAAGATTAATCACTATTGAATCTAATAGCTACATAGAAAATGCTACCTCGGTAATAGTAACTAGTAAAATAGAATGGGATAATAATAATTTAGAAATTAAAGGAATTATATATAATATTTCTAAAATAGAGCGGTAAAAATTTGTTTGCATTAATCTTAAATTAAATATGTTTAAAAAAATAAACCAATCGTTTACTATAGAGGAAGTATTACTTGGTTTATTTATCTTTTTAATTGTCTTAGGAACAATTATTAGTTCTTATTTAGGAATTGTTAATACTCATCTAATTACTAATAATCAATTATTAGCTTTACAAAATTTAAAAACTGCCTTAGATAGAATTTATTATGAATTAAAATTCAGTGAAAATATATCAACCACTACTCAAGGAATTATGTTTATTAGCACTCAAGATTGTGCAACTAAAACAATAGTTTTTGCTTCTTCACCCGAAAATATTGGTTATTTAGCGTTAATAAAAGATAACACAACAATTACTTTAACTGATTTGGATTTAATTGATATAAAAAATTTCAATATCAATCTTTGGGGAATACTTAATCCTGCTACTCCTACCATAAATATATTTGGTCAACCACACTATCGTATAAGTTCAACTAAAGCTGTTACGTTATCTATAGAAGCTAATAGTTTATTAACTAAGGGCTTACATATACCCTTTAATCTTCAATTAACAGTTCAACCATTTAATAGTTTTACCGGTATTCCTGATTGTTATTTTCAATAAAATGTATAAAAAAAATAAGGGTCAAATTATTATCATAACTACTATTTCTCTTATTATTATGTTAGTAGTAGTATATATTTCTTTTCTTCCTATTACTAAATTATTAACATCTATTAGGGAAACTACAGATTATTATCAAGCAATAAATATTGCTAATAGTGGTTTAGAAATAGCATATTTAACTATAACTTTTAATGGTTTTGATTTATTAGCTAATACTACTTCAAGAGGTACTGATGGTAGTTGTTATAGTTCTGATAGAACTAGTGTTTGTGGTTTTGATCAATACCAAGGTAGAAATCAATTAAACAGAACTTCAAAATTTTGTCATTTATCAAGAGTGTTTAGTGGTAGTGGTTTAAGTGGCTACTTAAATTTAAGATTAGCTACTACTAATAATGCCACCACTATTGGAGGAACAACTTTTGTTAAAACTTCTATTAATTCTCAAGGGGTTGTAAGAAATAAATTAGCTAATCTTAAAACATTTAACTGGCCTGTTGTTTGTAGATAACCATAACAATAGAATCCATATAAATCATTGTAAAAAGCTTTAAATAATCAATCCAAAATCAATTCTTTATTGTTTATAATAAAAAAATAAATGAACAACAATTTGGATGAAATTAAAAAAAGAATAGAAAATTTAAAAAATCTAATTAATAAATACAGATATTATCGCCATGTTTTGAATAAAGAATTAGTACCAATAGAGGTTGAAGATTCACTCAAACAAGAATTATTTGAGTTAGAACAAAAATTTCCTGAATTAATTACTCCAGATTCTCCTACGCAAAGAATTGGTGGTGCTCCCTTAAAAGATTTTAAAAAAATTAGGCACGAAACGCCAATGTTATCATTTAATGATGCTTTTTCTTTGGAGGAATTAAAAAATTGGGAAGAAAAAAATAAAAAATTATTACCAGAAAATTTAAATTTTGAATATTTTGTTGAGTTAAAAATTGATGGTTTAGCAATTAAATTGGTTTATGAAAATGGAATTTTAACATTAGGCGGAACTCGTGGAGATGGTTATTTGGGTGAAGATGTAACTCAGAATATCAAAACTATTGAAAGTATTCCTTTATCCTTATTACCAATTGAAGATATTATCAGTAATTTAAAAAATGAAGGTTTACCTGAAAGAATTATTAATTATTTCAAAAATGGTTATCCTAAAAAAATTGAAATCAGAGGAGAAGTTTTTATGCATAAAGTAGATTTCGAAAAATTAAATGAAATTAGAATAAAAAACAATGAGCAACCGTTTGCTAATCCTCGAAATGCAGCTGCCGGGTCTCTAAGACAATTAGACCCTAAGATAACTGCTCAAAGAAAATTAGATTCATTTGCGTATGATTTAGTTACTAATTTAGGTCAAAAAACTCATGAAGAGGAACATTTAATTTTAAAATGCTTAGGTTTTAAAACTAATTTGATAACTAAAAAATGTAAAGATTTAAATGAAGTTTATGAATTTAGGGAATATTGGCAAAAAAATCGAGAGAAATTAAGTTTTGAAATTGACGGTGTTGTAGTCCAAATAAACGAAAATGAAATTTTTGATAAATTAGGTGTAGTAGGTAAAGCACCACGGGGAGCAATTGCTTTTAAGTTTTCTCCTAAACAAAAAACAACCATAGTTGAGGATATTATTATTCAAGTAGGTAGAACAGGAATTTTAACACCGGTAGCGGTTTTAAAACCAGTTGAAGTTGGTGGGGTGATTATTTCTCGAGCTTCTTTGCATAATGAGGATGAAATTAAAAAATTAGATTTAAAAATTGGAGATACAGTAGTTGTTGGTAGATCGGGCGATGTTATTCCTCAAGTAATTAGCGTAGTTAAGGAATTAAGAACAGGTAAAGAAAAAGACTTTGTTTTTCCAAATAAATGCCCGATTTGTGAAAGTCAAGTAATAAAAGAGGGAGCTTATTATAAATGCTCTAATGTTAATTGCTATGCCTTAAAAAGGGAGAAAATTTACCATTTTGTTTCTAAACCAGCTTTTGATATTGAAGGTATTGGTCCTAAAATAATTGATAAATTATTAGATTACAACTTAATCCAAGATGCAGCTGATTTATTTTCTTTAAAACCCGGTATGCTAAGAAATTTGCCAAATTTTGATATTATTTCTGAAAAAAATCTTCTCAGAAGTATTGAATTACGAAAAAAAATTACTTTACATAAATTTATTTACAGCTTAAGTATTCCTCATATAGGTGAAGAGAATTCGAAAATATTAGCTGAATTTTTTAAAAATAAGGGAAAAATTCAAAAACCAATTGATCTGTGGCAAATTGCTCATTCTATAAAAAAAATTAATTATCAAAATATTTTTGGTTTTGGCCCTAAAATCATTGATGCTATTTATGATTGGTTTCAAAATGAAAAAAATAAAGAGTTTTTAGAAAAACTAACTACTAACGGAGTTGAAATTATTGATGAAGAAAAAAGAGAAAATATTATTTTACCCTTAAGAGGAATATACTTTTGTTTCACTGGTGAATTAAAAAATTATACTAGATCAGAAGCTCAAAAATTAGTAGAAGATTTAGGTGGAGTAGTAGTTGATTCTATTTCTAGTAAGGTTAATTATTTAGTTGTTGGCGAAAAACCCGGATCGAAATTAGAGAAAGCTAAAAAATATTCAAAAATAAAAATAATTAACGAGGATGACTTTTTAAAATTAATTGAAGAAAGTAAAAAATCTATTTAATTGATTTTATTTTATATTTAGATTTATTTTTTCCTACAACCACTTCTATTATTTCTCCTACTTTTTTACCCAACAAAGCTTTACCAATGGGAGATTCAGTTGAAATTTTCCCCTTACTCGGATCTGATTCACCAAAACCAACAATAACAAATTTAAGTGTTTTTTTATTTTCTAAATTAACTATTTCTACTTCTGAACCGATACTAATTTTATCAGTTTGAGTAGGCTTACCGCGAACTACTTTAGCGGTTTTTAAGAGAGTTTCTAATTCATAGATTCTCCTTTCTAATTTTTTTTGTTCTTCTAAAGCACTCTGATATTCTGCATTTTCGCTTAAATCACCAAAATCTTTTGCTGCCTTTATTTTCTCAGCTATATTTTTTCTTTCTATTTTTTTTAATCTCTCCAATTCTGATTTTAATTTTTCGTATGTTTCTTTACTGATCACTTTACTCATTTTATACAACTATTATTAACTAGAAATCTTTTCTGTAAGAATTCTAGTTAGATAAAAAGCAGTAATAAAACTAATTATAACACCAATCAGTAATGTCAAAGCAAATCCTCTCACAAATGAAGTAGTCAAAAAATAAACTAATAATGCAGAAATAATGGTAGTAATATTAGAATCACGAATTGATGTCCAAGCCCGACTAAAGCCCGCCTTAATTGCTTGTTTTTTTTCTAATCCCCTTCTAATTTCTTCTTTAATTCTTTCTGCAACCAAAATATTAGCATCTACAGCCATTCCGATTGATAAAATTAAACCAGTTATACCAGCTAAAGTAAGAACTACTCCGAATAGTTTATAGATAAATAAATTAATTAAAAGATAAATAAACAAACAAATAGAAGCAATTACACCTTGAAGACGATAATAGCCAATCATAAAAGCTAAAACTAAAATAAAACCAATTGCACCTCCCTTAACAGCTAAATCTTTAAATTTTATTCCTAATTTTGGATTAACTTGATTAATACTAATTA
This sequence comes from bacterium, assembly GCA_041640295.1. GTDB lineage: Bacteria > Patescibacteriota > Minisyncoccia > UBA6257 > HR35 > JANXCM01. The sequence continues at coordinate 53,339 of JBEQAR010000004.1, read as the reverse complement.
ATTTTAATGGTACAGGTAATGCTCCTTGCTGTAAGTTGCCGGCTAATTTTTTTGCTTCTTCTAAGGTAAAATTGCCTTCGATAACTGCTTCTCCTCCGGTAATAGTTTCTCTGACATTCGGAATAGAAATTGGTTGACCATCAATATAAATAGCAATCGGTTGATTTAAATATTTCTGAGTTAATTGCTCGAAAATTTTAGCTCCTTGATTATCAAACTTTAAAGCAACTAATGGCAAGCCAGTATTAGGATTAATTCTTACTTCAGCACTTTTTAAATATTTACCAGTCAACTCTGATGGAACAAAAACAGTTTGTGTACCAACGATTTGCGGAACTCTGAATTCTAATAGGGGTGTTTGACCAATTAAATTAACTGCTTCTTGATAATCTTTTACATTGGGAATCTCAACAATAATTCTTCCGCTTCGGCTATAATTAATACTCGTTTCTGCTAAACCCAAAGTATTAATTCTTCTTTCGATTAAATCTTTTACTGCTGATAAGGTTGCTTCTTGCTCACTAATTCTTATTTGACTTAAATCAGCATCATAAGTTAAAATAATTCCTCCAGCTAAATCTAAACCGAATTTAAATTTCAGCATTGAATTATCGACAACAAAAAATAAACTAATAATTCCTAACAAAAAAAATAATAAGATTATTAAATTATTTTTTTCCATTTATTTTGAAAAGTTAAGCTCTTTACTGATTAATTATAACAAATAATCTAAAATTATTTTAAATCAAGATTAATCAAATTTTCAAATAAAATATTTGATACTAATTCGCCTGCTATAATAGTTAAAAATAGACTAATAAATATAAAAGGTACAAAGGGTATTGATTGTTTGGTTTTTCTTTTTTTGAATAATATAAATAAACTAAAAATTCCACCAATAATAATTGAAAAAACTAAGGTTAAAATTATATCACCGAAATTAAAATATAACCCTAAAATAAATAAAATTTTAGCATCTCCTAAACCAATTCCTTTTCCTAATGTTAAAAGAAAAATAATCACAATTCCTAAAGCCAAAAGATAACCAAAATATAATCTATTAAAAGCATATTCTTTAATATTGGTTTGGGGTAAGTAGATTAAATAATTAAAACTATCAGCAAAATTAACGTGTGGGAAATTAACATAATCAAAGGAAATAATAAATATCAACCAAAAAATAATGGCAAAATAAATAATTCTTTCTTCAATATAAAATGTTTCTAAATCGTAAAGGGCTAAAATCAATAAAAGAGAAACAATAAATAAAAAATATAAAAAATAAATAAAATTAGTTAGATTAAAAGCGTTTAGCAATAATGTTTTTTCAGCAATTTTATAAGCAAATAATCCAGAAATTAATTCAGTTAATGGATAGCGAAAAGAAATTTTTGTTTTACAATTTCGACATTGACCTTTTTGAATTATATAACTTAAAATAGGTATAAGCTCATACCAATTAAGTTTTTTTTGGCAATAATCACATTTAGATGAACCGATAACAAAATTTTCTCCTCTAACTAATCGATAAGCAATATTATTCAACAAACTACCTAAAAATAAACCAAAGATAAAAAATAACATTACTTTCTCTGTTAATTTGAATATTATAGTCTAAATTTTTTTTCAATTTTTAGATTTTTATTAGTTAGTTTTTATTAGTTTTTAGTAATTATATAAACAATATCTTTGTCCACTAGGATAACATCTAATCTCAGATGGTTGACTAAATGAGGAGCCGTCAGTCTTGACGCATGAAACAGCCGCGTTTTCGCTTACGCTACCTGAATATATTTGAACATTGCTGGTTGGTGCTTCTAAATCTGCAGCTAAAATATAAGCACTACCAGTCGAATATGTAGTGCTAGCGCCATCTCTATCACAGGCAAAATACTGATAAAATTTTCCACTTAAAGGATGACGCGGTAATTCGTTTCTGTTTGTAATTACCCCCATATTTATTAAAGTGTCCGCAAATTGGTCAGTCCAGCTAGCGCTACTAGCTGCCATTGTTACATCGGGAAAATTACCAGCTTTTGAATAATAAGCAGCTAACATTGTTGATACATTCCTTAAATCAGCTAAAATTCTGGCATCTCTGGCTGCTGAAGTAAAACCACCATAGTTTCTTATTAAAATACCAGCTAAAATACCAATAACTAAAAGAACAACTGCTAATTCGACTAATGTAAAAGCTTTAAAATATCTGTTTTTCATTTTTAATTATTTAATTTTTAATAATTTTCTTAATATTCGACCAATTTTCAATTTTAATATTGAGTTATAAGGTTTATCAAAAATAATTATATCATAAATTTAGTAAAAATTTCATAAATTGTGGATAACTAAAATTGTCTAATTGTTTTAGCTAATTCAGAAATAGGAATAATTAAAGAAAGTTCAATAAAAATTAAACCAATAGCTAAAACAATAATGATTATTGGTTGAATTGCCTCACCCAAATTAGCAGTTTTATTATTAACATCTAAATTATAATATTCTAAAATTGTTCCTAAGGTATTAGATAATTCACCAGTTTTTTCTCCTGTAGCAAAAGATTGAACAACAAAAGGTGGAAATAAATCAGGGAAAATTTTGATAGCTTCAGAAACTGGTTTACCTCGTCTTGTTTCTTCGGCTAAATAACTAATAGCATTTTTATAATAAGGATTAGTAATACTATTAGCAACAATTTCTAAACTTTCAGAAAGTGGAAGTCCTCCTTTAATAAGAAAAATTAATGATTGCAAAAAGGCAATAATATAGATTTCTTTCAATAGAACACCAACTATTGGAACATTAACAAAAAAGTTATATAGAAAAAGCTTTCCGTCATCTGTTTTTAAAAATTCTATCAAAATATAATTAAAAATAATTAAACCTGCTAAAATATAATACCAATAAGAAAATAAAAAATTAGAAATAGTTAAAAATTTTTGAGTAACAGCGGGAAGAGCAATTCCATTTTCTATAAAAAGCTTACTAATTTGGGGTACAACTTGAAAAAATATAAAAGCCATTGTTGCAAGAAAAATTAAAATAACAATTACTGGATAATATAAAGATTGTATAACCTTACTAAGAAGTTTGTGTTGATTTTCAAAATATTCTGCTAAATTATCAAAAACTTCTTCAAGTTTTCCTGCCACTTCTCCTATTTTAATTAACTTAGTCATTGATTTAGGGAATGTTTCTGGATATTTCTCTAAAGCTTCAGATAATGGTAAACCACTAATAATTTGCTGGTAAATATCTTCTAGAATGGTTTTAAATCTTGGTTTAGTAACTTGATAGGATAAGGTTTTAACTGCTTCATCAAGAGGTGTTCTTGATTTAAGTAAAAATTTAAAAGAACTACAAAAAAAAGCTAAATCTAATAAAGAAATTTTAGAAAAAGTAATTAAAAATTTAGGAACAGTTGGTTTGCTAATATAAGTTACTACTAATCCTTGATTTTGAAGTAAAGAAATAGCCTCTTGTTGATTAGCAGCCTCTATTATCCCAGTTTTAAAATTACCATCGCGATCAAAACCCCTAAATTCAAATTTCATTTTATTTTATTGAAATTATCTTTTTAACAAATTATTTAATCTATCAATATTAAGAGCGTAATTATAAGCAGTTTCTAAACTTACTTCACCTAAATTAACTAAGGTTGCTAAGGATCTTTCTAAAGTAAACATACCAGATTCAAAACTTGTTTCAATAACAAGATCTATTTGATAAATTTTATTTTCTCTGATAAGATTTTTAACAGCAGTATTAGCAATTAAAACTTCACAAGCAGGAATTCTACCGCCCTTGATCCTATTTACTAATCTTTGGGAAATAATACCAACTAATGTTGACGCAAGTTGATATCTCGCCTGATTTTTCTTATCTTCAGGTAAAACATCCAAAATTCTATCAATTGTTTGGGAAGCTGAATTAGTATGAAGAGTACCTAAAACTAAATGACCTGTTTCAGCAGCAGTTAAGGCAATTTGAATTGAAACTTCATCTCTTAATTCACCAATCATAATAATATCTGGATCTTCTCTCAATGCTGCCCTTAAAGCTCGATGCCAAGTAGGAGAATCTCTTGGTATCTCTCTTTGGGAAATTAAAGCTAAATCTGGGATAAAGATATATTCAATTGGTTCTTCAATAGTAATAATATGAGCTGGTCGGGTGTGATTTATTTCATCAATTAGAGCAGCTAAAGTGGTTGATTTACCAACGCCTGCTGGACCAGTAATCAGTATTAAACCCTGTTTTCTTTTAATAAATTCATGTAGTATGGGGGGTAAATTTAATTCTTCAATAGTTTTGATTTCGGTAGTAATTAATCGAAAAGCTCCTGCTAAACCATTATTTTGAAAATAGATATTGGCCCGAATCCTTATTTTATCATCAATATTAAAAGAAAAATCTAAATCTTTGTATTTTAATAAATAGTTTCTTTGTTCTTCAGTTAATAAAGAAAATAATAATTCTTTTGATTCACTTGAAGAAATAATTCCTTCCTCATTTAAAGTAAGCAAATTACCATCTATTCTTAAGGTTGGGTATCTTACTGGAGTAATATGAACATCAGAAGCATTTCTTTGAGAAGCAATATAAAAAATTCTTTTTAATTTTTCATTCATTTTTTAAAATTTTAAGTTATTTTTATAATTTCTTCAATAGTAAACCAACCTATCAAAGATTTAATAATTCCATCTTGCCTTAAACTAACAAATTTTTGATTTTTTAAAAGTTTTTCAATTTCATCAATTTTTTTTCCTTCATAAACAGCATTCCTCAACTCATCAGTCATAATTACAATTTCAAAAATACCACTTCTACCAATATATCCGCGATAATTACATCTTTCACAACCTTCAGGATGATAAATTTTAGGATTATTAATATCAATATTTAAATTAGAAATAATTTCTTTATCAACATCTGTTAAATTTTCTAAAATTATTTTTTTAATATCTTGAGGTGGTTCAATTTCCTTTTTACAATTATCACACAATCTTTTAGCTAATCTTTGGCTTATAATTAATCTAATTGTTTCTGGCAGTAAAAACCTTTCTATACCTAAATCAATTAATCTTGAAATAGCACCAATAGCAGTATTAGTATGAAGCGTTGATAAAACTAAGTGACCCGTAAGAGAAGCATGTATACATAAATCAGCAGTTTCTAAATCTCTTACTTCACCAACAAAAATAACATCAGGGTCTTGCCTTAAAATACTTCTTAAGCCATTAGCGAAAGTATAATTAATTTCTGGTCTAACTTGAGATTGATTTATTCCATCTAATCGATATTCAACTGGATCTTCTAAACTAACAATATTTATTTTTTCATTAGCCAATTCTTGTAAAATAGCATAGAGAGTAGTTGTTTTTCCAGAGCCAGTTGGGCCAGTAATTAAAATTAATCCATAAGGACTTTTAATCCCTTCATTCAATTTATTTTCATGATAATTTAAAACTCCTAATCCAGATATTTTTTTCAACCCAACTAAAGGATCTAAGATTCTAATTTCGACTTTTTCTCCTTCAATTGTTGGAAATATACCTATCCTTAAGTCTATTTCTCGACCATGAACAAAGACCCTAATTCGTCCATCTTGAGGAATACGAGATTCATCTAATTTTAGTTTAGCTAAGACTTTTATACGATTAGTTATTTGTTGATGTAAGTCTTTTGGTAAATAAGCAATTGTTTTTAAATCACCCAAAAGACGAAATCTAATTTTTAATTTGCGAGAAAGTGGTTCAATATGAATGTCTGAAGCTTGTAAATAGACAGCTTCTTCAATTAATGATTGGACTAATTTAATAACCGGTGCTTCTTCTGTGGGTAATAATTCTTCTTCCAATTTAACAATTTCCGCTTCAGTAATTAATGGTTTTGTTTTTCTCAGTGAAAACAAAATTTCTTTTAATACATCGGAAAATTTATGATATTGTCTAAAAATTAAAAAATAATCTTTAATTGAAATAAGAAAAGTTTTAATTTCTTGATTATAGGTGGATTGTAAATAATTAACAGTTTCCATCAAGGGTGGAATTTCAGGATTAACAACACCGATATAAATACCATCTTCTTTTTTATCAAAAGCTATCACCTGTCGTTGTTTAGAAAAATCCTCAGAAATTAAATTTAAAATTTCTGAAGGGATTTGCTCGTCATAAAGAAATTTTTTAGCAGGCAATTTATAAAATTCAGCCTTTAAATCCAAAAAGTTATCATCTAATAAGCCCAAACGATAAAAAAATTCTTCTATATATATCTTATTTTTTTCTGCTTCTTTAATTAACTCGTCGATATTTTCTATCTTATCTTTTAATTTTTCTTTTAAAAATTCGTTAAAAGTCATTATTACTTAACTTTTATTCAAACCAATTATTTTTACCTATCATATCAGGAGAGATAGTTGGTTGAGATAAAACCTGAGGTTGGGGTAATTTAGACCTTAACTCTTCAGATAATAAAGTTAAATTTAACTTTGAAAGAATAGTTAATTCATTTTCTATTTCTTTAATTTCTAATGGAATTTCTTTTTCCTTTTTAAAAATATTTAATTCCCAAAAAGCAATATAGATAATTGCTCCTAAAATAACCAGGCTTAAAATTAACGAAATTAAATTAAAAGCTTTGAATTTTAATAAATTATCAAATTTCATTGTTGTTGATAATTGTAGTAATAAGTTGAAATATTTAAACTAGCATTAATAACATTTCCTTCAGAAGCTGGGCTAAAATTAATAGATTCAATAACAAAAATTCGACTACTATTTTCTAAATTATTAATTAATTTTATCAAATCATCTAAATTACTTTTTTCACTGACTGAAAAACTAAATTTAGTCATTTTTGCTTTTTTAAACTCAGGGTGGGTGAATTCTGTTTTGTTAAAAGAATAAATATTGGGCTGAGGAAAATTACTAATATAAAAAATTTGATTAATAAACATTGTTAATTCATAATCAATGAATTTTGAGGGTAAAAAATAATCAAAAAAATTTGCTTTTTTTATTTTTAAGATGTCAGCAACGCTTTTGGATTGTAAAAATTTAAATTGTTCCTCAATTGCTTTTGTTTTAATTAATTCATTTTCAATTTCATTTTTTGCTTTAGCTGATGACAGATAATTTTTATACGAAGGAATCAAAGAAGTAAATACTGAATTAATAAAGAAGAAAAATAAAATTATAAAAATTAAATTAATTAACAACCTCATTGGATATTATAAATAAAACTTAAATTGACATTAATTAATCCAGTTGAATTATCAAAAGAATAACTTTCAATTTTAAAATCTTTAAAAATATTATTTTGGGATTCAAAATAATTAATCAATCTTGAATAATTTACCCAACCATTAACTTGACCGGTTAATTTAATTTTATTGGTTTGATTTTCAATTGAAACTGATGTAATTTTAAGAAATTTAGGTAAATATCTCGGTGGTTGTTGAATTAAAGGTAGGATAGATTTTTTTTGATCTATTAAATATTTAAGGGATAAAAAGTGCATTAAGGCTTGATAAGCTTCAGTATTAACTTGTTCTGAATATTGTGATTTGATATTTTCAATCTCAGCTTTTAATTCATTAATCTTTCTATTGTTAATTTTAGTTAAATAATCTAAACTATAACTTCCAACATAACTTAAAATCAAACCAATAACCAAAAAATAAAATAAACGATGTGGTATTAATTCCCAAATATTTTTAAACATATCTTTATTTATTAATATTTTAACTTAAGAAAAATTTTAGACAAGAACCCATTGCCTGAACTAAAACCGAACCATTCAATCGATTCTGAATATTATCACCAGGAATAATGTTTTTCTCTAAAGGATTAAAAATTGCAAAGGAAATATTGGGTATTTTAGTACTAACAACATCTAATAATCCCTTAGCCAAACTTAAGCCGCCGGTCAGATAAATTAAGCTAATTTTTGTACCAAATGTTGCTTCCCAACTTTCTTTTAAGCTTAAAACCTGAGAAGAAAAATTGTCAATAATTTCTCCTAAAGCTTTTTTTAAATCAAGTTCTTCGGGAGCAATTTGAAAACCTTTCTTAATAAAAAAATCTTCAGCTTCCTGATGACCAACACTTAGAAGATTCATTAAAGTATCAATAATATTCTTTGTGGTTAAATTAAATTTTTTAGCATTGATAACTTGATTTTCTTTTATTAAAACAGCATAAGAATAAGAATAACCAATATCAATCAAAATAATATTTTCTTTATTTTCTTTAAAAAATGGTTCGAGAGTTAAAAATTCGGGGTAGGCTTTTTGAAATCTTACTTTAGCTAATTGGGAGATATTTTTAATTTTGTTTAAATAACTTTCGGGTATAGCGGTAAAAAAAATTAACCATTTATCTTGCCCTTCTAAATTGAAGGGTGAGTGTTTAATATTACGCCACTCTATTTGAAATTTTTCATAACCAACAGGGATATACTTCCGATATTCAAAATTAATTGCATTCTTCAGAGCATTGGGTGGAATATAGGGTAAAGAGAAATTCGTATAAAAATAATAAAAAATAGAAACTGAATAAACTACATCTTTGATTTTAAATTCTTTAAATCCATTTTCTAAAATTTTGGATAAATTCTCCTCATAAATCTGTGAAGTTTCTAATAAGGATGATATCCTCTCGCCACCTTCAAGTTCAATTATAATATAATTAGTTAAAATAAAAGAGTTTTTATATTTTTCTATCTCAGCTATTTTAATATTCTTTGAACCCAAATCTACGCCTAAAATTTTTTTTGAACCAAAAATGTTAAACATAATAAGAAAATTATATAACATTTCTGAAAATTTTTTATTTCCTTATTTCTGCTATCAATGCTTAAATTTTTTAAATTCATCTTATTTATGTAATAATTGCTTGCAAAAATTAAATTTTGATTTATTTCTTTTTTGCCCTAAATGTCAAAGAAGAAAACCAATTGATGAAAAATTAACTTCAGTTTGTTGCAGTAATTTAGTAAAAACTTTAATTACCTTCAATGATTATCAAAATTTACCTATAGCGCAATTAATTATTGATGGTAAATTTAATAACTATTGGCGAATATTTCTCTGGTGGGGGGAATTAATTTCAGAAAAACTAAAAATATTAAATCTTAAAAATTTTTCTCTAACATATGTTCCCTTAAGTAAGAAAATAGAAAAACTTCGCGGATTTAACCAATCTGAAGTTCTTGCTAAAAAAATTGCTCGCAATTTAAATTTACCAATTTTTAAAGGCATTAAAAAAATTAAGGAAACAGAATATCAAGCTAAATTAGATTATCATCAAAGATTGATAAATATTAAAGATTGTTTTGCCGTTAATCAACCGCCACCCCAAAATTTAATAATTGTTGACGATATTATCACCACTGGTAGTACTATCTTTGAGTTAGCTAAAGTTCTTAAAGATAAAGGGTGTAAAAATATTATTGCTTTAACTATTTGTAAATGAAAAGAAAAATTTTTCTTGATCAAAATTTAGCTAATAATCAATTATTAAAAATTACAGACCAAGAAATCATCTCAAGAATTATTAAAGTTTACCGTTTAGAATTGGGCGAAAGTTTAATTTTTATCGGTAAAGATTTATTTGAGGGTTATTACACTTTAAAAGAACGGAGCAAAAATAAGTTAATTTTTGAATTTCAAGAATCAATTATTAGAAATTTATTGCCACCTAAAGAATTATTTTTTTATCTTAGTTTTATTAAAAAAGAAAATTTTGAATTAATTTTAAGCAAAAGTTTTGAATTGGGCGTTAAAAAAATTATTCCAGTTAAAACCGAAAGAAGTCCTTGGATAAGCGATGAAGTTTCTGAGCGATGGCTAAAAATAATGTATAAAGGTTTAGAAATTGGTGATTGGAATTATTTACCAGAAATTGGTTTGCCTATTAATTTAAAAGATGTCCCTAAGAATATTTATGTTTTAGAAAAAAACGGAAAACCAATAAACGAAATTATTTTTCCTCACTCTATTTCTTTATTAATCGGACCAGAAGGAGGGTTTTCAAATAAAGAATTGGAAATTTTAAAAAATAAAAATAGCCAATTTGTTAGTTTAGGTCAAACAAATTTACGAACAGAAACAGTTTTTTTTATTTGCGCTTCCCTTTTAAATTTTGGTTAAACTGGTAAAATATTATAAAAAGAATGAAATTAGTTATTGCCAACTGGAAAATGAATCCTTTGACTTTGAATGAAGCTTTTAGATTGGTAAAAAAATATCAAAAAATAAAAAAAATAAATATTTGGATTGCTCCGCCAGCGATTTTTTTAAAACCACTAATTGATAAATTTAAAAATTGTATTTTTGGAGCTCAAAATATTTATTTCGAAGAGAAGGGTGCTTATACTGGTGAGATTTCTGTCAAGATGATTAAAAATATAGGCGCTCGTTTTGTTATTATTAATCATTCAGAAAGAAGAAAGTTGGGCGAAAATTTAGAAATAGCGAATAAAAAAATTGATATTGTATTAAAAAACAATTTAAAGGCGGTAGTATGTTTAGGTGAAGAAAAGCAAATAACTAATTTAAGCAAGCTAAAAACTGAATGGCAAAAACAATTTAAAATTTTATTTAAGAATATTGATTTAAAAAACAAAAATATTTTGATTGCCTATGAACCTACTTGGGCAATTAGTACTTACCGCCAAGGATCAGTTCCTAAAGAAATTGTTTCGGAATTTATTCAATTTGTTAAAAATTGGAATATCGAAAATAGAGTAATTTATGGCGGGTCAGTTTTTTTGGAAACTATTGAAAATTACCTTAATTTACCTTTATTAGGATTTTTAATAGGTTCCCAAAGTTTAATTCCTAAAAATTTCATAAAAATTTGCCAAAAGATTAATTCTAAATAAAACACGATAACATTATCACTATTTTCTAAAAATAACAGTTAGTTCTCCTTTTAATTTTTTGTTTTTTAATTTTTCTTTGATTTCGCTTAATTTTCCTCTTATATATTCCTCATAAATTTTCGAGATTTCGCGGGCAATAACAATATCAACATTTCCAAAAACTTTTTCAATAACATCTAAAGTTTTTGGAATTCTTTGGGGCGATTCATAGAAAATTATTGTTGCTTCTAAATTTTCAAATTTACTTAAATAATTTTCTAATCCCTTTTTCGGTAGAAATCCTAAAAATAAAAATTTATCAGTTGGCAGTCCTGAACCAATAAGAGCAGTTAAAAATGCTGATGGTCCCGGTAAAACCTCTATTTCTATTAACGCTGATTCACGCTGATTCGACGCTGATAGACGCTGATTATCTTTCGTCATATCCGCGTAAATCCGCGTTTTCTCTAAACAAGCCTTAATTAATTTATAACCAGGATCAGAAATTCCCGGCATTCCCGCATCAACAACTAAGGCAACATTTTCTTTTTCTAAAATTTTTAAAATCAAAGGAATCTTCTCTTCTTCTCGGGGTGCAAAATAAGAAATTAATTTTTTATTTTTAATTCCATAATGATCTAATAATTTTTTTGTTCTTCTTGTATCTTCGCAAACAATATAATTAACAGATTTTAAAACCTCCAAAGCTCTTAAGGTTATATCTTTTAAATTCCCAATCGGCGTTGCTACGATATAAAGTTTCATAGTATTATTAAATTTTTATCTCAAAAATTTTATTTCTTTGTTTTGCGCCTTTAATTAATTTTATCTGTGATATTGGAATCTTAAAATAAGAAGATAAAATTTTGATAACTGCTTTATTAGCTAATCCTCTTTCAGATTTTTCTTTTATTTTAACATCAAAACTATCTTCAGATTTTTTAATTATTATCTCTTCTTTTGAATTTGGGAAAACTTTTACTTTTATTAACATAACTTGCTAATAAATTTTTAGCTTTATTTTTGAAACCACTTTCTTTTTAATTAACTCCTCAAGTTTTTATTTAAGATTATTTTGTTTTTTATGTTATTTCTAAAAATTAATTATGAAAAATAATAGCTTCTTTAATAAATTTTTATAAGAATAAGCGACAATTTTTATAAATTATTTATTGTTTTTTTGTTTCTCTTCTGATTATAGACCAGTGATAGAGATATAAGGGCAACCCTATTAGAATAAAAGCTAAATTTAAAGATGCTTCTCGATGTCTTCTTGAAGTTACCGGGTCAATCTTAGCTCGTTCTTCACGCCAATTATTATACTGAATAATCCAGTTATCAATTATTGCTTTTTCTTCATTAGAAAGATTAACTTCTTCTTTGGGAGACAATTTTTCGCCTTCGACTCTGCCAATCTTTGCTATTTCTATTGGCGGAAATGGAGGTTGTTTACTCCATAATCTTTCCTCTTTTTCAGCCGCAGTAAAAACAAAGGCCCTAAGAGCCATATCCAAAAACCGTACGCTGCCAACAATTAGAAGAACCAAACCCAAAAGAGCAAAAATATAAAGATAAATTGTTCTGATTAAAGGATAATGTGTTTTTGTTTCCATTTATAAAATATTTAAAATCAACGACTCATTGTCGATTGACACTCACCTTTATATTTAACTTCAACGCCAGCTGCTCTTGCCATACATTCATTAGAATAGGTTTTATTATCTACTCCACAAACTGGATTCCATTCTTGAGTGCAGAAAATTGGTTGAGGCAATCTTTGAGCTGGAACACTTTTTGATGATGTTGCTGGTCGTTCCTTAGGAAGAGGCGGAGCTGGATATTCTTGTTTTTTGCATTCTCCTTTGTAAGCTACTTCTACACCGCAAGATTCAGCATCAGCTTCTCCGCAAGCGTAAGTTCTACCATCAGTACCACAAACTGGATCGTATCTGATACATTGAATTTTTCCACATTGACTAATATTTTTCCAAATACCATCAATACATCTCCAAGTTCCTGGCGCTCCTGGAGCTGGACCACAATCTAAAAATGGTTTTTGGTAAGAAGTTGCTTCACATATTTTTGCATAATTACATCCAGGATATATCTTATTAAGATATTCAGCTGATTTTAAACATTCTTCTTTGCCTTTAGAGGTATCAAGTGCGATAGTCGGACAAGATTTTGTTGACTTTGTTTGTAAAATTAATTCGTTAATCTTTGCTCTTGTTTTGGGACCAACATAACCAAGTTGAGGAAAGATATTGTATTTTTGTTGAAATCTAATAACTGCTTTTTTAGTTAAAGGACCAAAGTAACCAGTGATATATTTTTCTGGATAAACACCTTCATTAGCTAAAAATTGTTGCAAAAATTCTATATCTTTTCCTTTTAAACCAAGATATAAATCACGAGATAGATTGATTTCTTGTGCAAAAGTAAATTGATTAAGATAATTAAATAAAAAGAGAAGGGATAAAGTAAAAATAATTTTCTTCATTGTTATTCAACAATAATTGTACCGGTAAATGAAGGATTTAGATGGTCGTGGTATTTCCAGCTTCCTTTTTTGTTAAAGGTAAAATTCCAAGAATTACCTGGTTGAATTCCAGTACAAGCATCAAAAGCTATTCCCGCTGTATCAGGACAATGTTCATCTAAAGAAGTACCACTATAGACTGTATGGCTTGGATGCATAGCAGAAGCTGGCCACATTGCTTGAGAGCTTTGATTTTTGAATGTAACAGTTTCTCCAACTTTGATTCTTAAAGTACTTGGCGAATAACCAGAGTCAGTATAAATAACAACATTTTGGGTTGGGGGTTGAACTTCGGATGAAGGAGTTGCTGTAGGTTCAGTTGGAGCTGGAGGTGTTACTTCTGGTAGTGGCTGAACCTCTTCTGATGGTTGAAGTGGTTGAGAAATTTGAAATTCTGGTGTTGGGCTAGGGGTAGATTTTTTATAAAAGTAATAACCAGCAAACCCTAAAATAATAACTAAACCGACGGCTATAGTGATTATAGGAATTTTATTTTTCATAGAATTTTATTTAGTTAATGACGACTTGTATCAATTATACTTTACTTTTTAAAAATTTTAAATTTGTCAAGAAACTTTTGCGGTAAGGAATCAAGTAAAACTGCTATCGCGCCAGCTAAAATAGCTATATCTCTTACAGTTATATCAGTGATACCACTAACAGTTAAAACAATGATAAGATGAATAGTTGCAAGTAGTGAGGCTAACCAAGTAAAAGTGTCGACAAGAAATAAAAAACCTATAACAATATCTAAAATTGCGGTGCCTATCATTGCTTGCGAAAGAGGAACAGGCAAAAGACCAGCTGCCCAAGGTTTTAAATATCCTCCCCAAGCTTCAGGCTGCTTAAAAATCAAAACCCCAATCCACAAAAATGTTATCCCTAATCCAACCCTTAAAATATGAAACCCTGCTTTTGTCATTTAAATACTTAATTTAAATACTTAATTATATTATAGAGGTTATAACCTAATATTCAAATATAAGAAGCTTGACATAGGGGGTTTTATGTTATAAAAGTTTTAGAACATCTTAAGGTGGAGTCTATCGTGGTCTAAATTATAAATTAAAATTAAATATTAAAAGTCGTCTATTTTCGCAAAACAAACAAATGGAAAAAATTCTTTTAGATATAGGTTCTTCAACGGTAAAGGTTTATAAATATTCAAAACAAAGATTGGAGCTCCACATGCAGCGTTCACTCTTTTTTAAAGAAGGTTTTGATCCCGAAGGAGGAATATCTCCAGAAAATAAAAAGGAACTTTTTGAACTTTTAGACGCAGTTAAAGCCCAACATCCTAACATCCCAATTAAAATCTATGCTACAGGTATTTTTCGGAAGTTATCTCCGCAAACTAAAGTATCCTTCATTGATGAAGTCTTCTTAAGAACAGGTTTATACTTCAATATTATTTCTCAAGATTTAGAGAATTTTTATTTAGAAAAAGCTTTAATAGGAAAGTGTCACCTTGATGAGCCGATCCTTTTGATTAATATTGGAGGAGGAACAACTGAACTAGTAATAATGTACGGTAATGAGGCAATTGAAAGAAAAAATTTAGAATTAGGAGTTGGTACAATTTTAACTGAATTCCCAGAAATTAATGAGGAGATTTCAAAAATAAAATTAGAAGAGATTGTGAGTTATGTAAAACAGAAACTTGTTCCTTTAGAGAATAAACCAAAAATAGCCTTTCTTTCAGGAGGAGAATTAACTTATATGAAATTAGCAAATTATCCATTAAGAAAAAACTATTTATTTGAAGACGAAGATCATCCATTCTTAATTGATTTAAAAGATTATAAAAATAAAAATAAGGAAATATACGAAAAAATAACTTTAAAAGAATTAGAAGGATTGATGCCTGATAACCCTAAATGGATGCATGGAGCTCGAGCTTTTTCAGGAATCGCTCAAGCTATCTGCGAAGAGTATAATATTGAAAAAATTATTCCTTCTGATTCAAATTTGATAAATGGCGTTATTAGACAAGAATTTAGATATGTAACTTTGAGCGGAAGCTTTAGAAAACATTTGGATTATATTTTAAAGATCAAAGAGGAATTAGAAAATAAAGGTGTAAAAGTTCTTAGTCCGAGGTTTGTCGAACCTAAAAATCCTGGAGAAGAATTTGTTATTTTCACTGGCGAAGAAGGTTTATCTCCTTTAGAATTAGAACGTTATCATTTAAACTCAATTGCTAACTCAGATGCTTTAATAGTTTGTGATCCAGATGGATATGTAGGAGCTTCGGCTCTCTTAGAAATCGGTTTTGCTCAATGTTTAGGTAAAAGAATTATTTTTACAGAAAAACCACAGGAGTTTATTTTAAATAACCTTCCCCACGAAGTTGGTCTGTAAAACTATTAGCTTTATTCTCAAATTGTTGGGCTTGCTAATATTATAACACCCATTAGCCAAATCGTAAAAGCTGACATTAAACACCAAAAACACCAAGCTTTAATAACACGCCACTGAAGATAAGTAAATAAAAGAGATATTAATGAAGCGACAAAGACTAGAATTTTAAGAATTAGACTCCAAAAATAAATTGGTTCAACGCCAATTACTAAAAATGCTGAAATTGTTGCAATAACAATATACGCTAAAAAACCTAAAACATCATTGGGAATAATAAATAATCGACTATATTTGCTGGTTAAAACAGTTACACAATCTTCACCTAAAATACAAACAGGTTTTTCCGAAGCAATTCTTTTGCGAATAAGATAAACAGTTTCACTAATTCCAATTGCCGCTAAAGTAAAAATTAAAGCCAAAGCAGTCATTTTGATATTTTAACATATTCTTTTCGGGCTGGTGGGATTTGAACCCACGACCTCTGGCACCCGAAGCCAGCGTGCTTCCACTGCACCACAGCCCGAAACTAACCGCTAGCCCTTAGGCTATTAAAAAGCCTCATATTAAATTCTAATTTTGTCAAAGCTTATCTTTATTGAATAATAACAACTTTGTTTTTAAAACTTTTATAACTTTTAATCGTTTTAAAAATTGCTTCTGCTAATTTATCTAAATCTTTGATTTTAGGTGAAATATAAATTACTCCGTAATGGGATTGGGTATAAAATTTCTCATTTAAGAAATCCTTATCGAAAGTAATTATTATAAATTTTCTTTTCTGTGCATAATCGAAAACTTCCTCATCGCTTAGTCCTTTCAGTTTCAAACCTAAAAGATGAGAGCTTGAAATTTTATATTTTGCTAAATAATTTTGAAGTTCAAAAGGAATATTTTCATCCAAAAGAAATTTCATTTAGAAATTAAAATAGTTTCTTCTCTCTTAATTCTCTTAGCAGAATATTTTAAAGCATCGAGAATGTCTTGTTTTTTTAGTTGGGGATATTGTTTTAAAATATCTTCAATTGACCAATTATTAGCCAAAAGTTCCAAAATTAAATCAACAGAAATTCTTGTTCCTTTAATAATCGGCTTCCCTCTTAAAATCTTTGGGTCAAAAATTATTCTTGACATAGATTAATTATAAAATAAATTGTGAAAATTTAAAAATAGCGTAAATTAGATACCGCTCCTTACTAATCCTCCATATAAAACACTCATTTCACCGAGTTTTGATTTTATTATTTGTATTTTTATCGGCAAGGGGTGGAGTTTGTTCACTAGAGAATTTAATTTTTTAAAATCTAAACTTTTTGTAATTCCGCCGCCTAAAATTATTTTATCAACAGACCAAAAAATTGAAACATTGATTAAAAAAATTGAAAGAATTTGATGATAAAAGTTCCAAAATTTTTTGTCTTTTATCTCTTCAGGTTTTTTACCAAAAGTTTTCTCAATATTTTCTCCACCAAGCAGTTCTTCGATCTCAAATAAGTTTTTACGCCAACTACCGCGAACTATACGCGAACTGCCGCGAACATTGTTAAAGAGTGTCTGCGTTAAGTCCGCGGCTGTCTGCGTTAATAACAAAAAAGAGTGTCCAGGCTCAAAACCAAATTTATTTATATCAACCGCGAACCATTGCGAACTTTCTCGCGAACTATTGCGAACATTATCATTAGGCGCGAACTCATATAAACTATTATTTGTTCGTATTGGTTCGTGGTTATTATCATTGTTCGTATCCGTTCGTGTTGTAGTATCTATTCGCATCAGTTCGCTATAGTTCGTATTAGTTCGCGTCTTAACAATTTTTGCGCCTCCTACTCCTGTTGACAAAGTTATATATCCAAAAACATCAAAATTTTTACCTACTCCGTATTTCCCTTCTCCTAAACCAGCTAAAGTAGCATCATTTTCTAAAATAACTTCTGTTTCCAAGATTTTTTCTAAATCTCTTTTTAAATTTTTATTTTCAAAATCTTTTAAATTCGGAGCATAAATTAATTTTTCTCTCTTTTCATCAAGCATACCTGCAAACCCAAAAACAGTCTTTCTCGTTTTCTTTGCCGCAAACCATTGCGAACTTTCACGCAAATTGATGCGAACTTTATTTTTTTGTATAGAGTCGCGATTATTGTTAGTATTTTTATCTGTTTGTATTAGTTTATTGTGGTTTCTATTAATTCGTACCACATACTCATTTCTTAATAATTCCAAAAATTCTTTATACTTCTGAGGGGTTTTAAAAATTTTCAAATTTTGCTTTTTTAAATCTTTCTCTGAATCAAGAAAAATCAATCTTGTTTTACTTCCGCCAATGTCGCCTAAGAAAAATCCCATTAAATTTTTAATCTTTTTTTAATTTCATCAATAAATGGTGTAGATAATGGATCTAACTTATAAATTTTCGCTAGATAAAAACTTAACAAATCCGCTAAATGAATTGCTGAAAAAATTTTTTTAAATACATCTTTTTCATCAAGAGTTAAACTTTCAACAAAAAATTTTTTATCTTTTAAAAATTTCTTAATTGTTTTGAATGTTGCTATTAATTCTTTAGAGTCTGTTTTATCTTCTAATAGCAAAAAATAAAAAATTTTTTTCAACCTATAAAAACCCTGAATTTCATTGTGATTCGCTTCGGGTAAATAATGGCAAAAAGCTGGAATTTTCGCTGTTTCGTTAAATCTTATTTTAAAATTATAAGCCAACGGATAATTAATAAAAGATGAATAAATAATAGGAATTTTTCCTTTCAATTTCAATGACAAGGTTAAAGCTCTTTTTTGAATTTTTGAAAAATTAAATTTTATTAAGTCTCCACTAATCTTTTTTAAAGAATTCTCATCATTAATAGCTTTTAATAGACTTAAGTAAAGATAACCAATCGCTAATCTAGGTGGTAAATTTTTCTCTGGTAATTCAATATAAGGATATTTATTAATTTTCGCTCGAGCTAAGAGTAAGCCATTAGCTGAAATCATCAAAGGTTTAATTTTGGTTCGTTCTAATTTTTGCAAAGCATTAATAGTTTCTAAAGTATTTCCAGAATAAGAAATTAAAATAATTTTCCTTTCTAATAAATCTGACAATTGAGGTAAATTAAAATCACTAATGATAGTTAAATCTAAAAAGGGATGGGTTATTTTTAATAAATCAGCTGCTAAATGAGAACCACCCATCCCAACGATTAAGAATTTGTTTTTACCTTTAAAGTTATTTAAATTTTCTATTACTGGTTTGAATTGAAATTGTAATTTGAATTCTTGTAAAAATTTTTCCATATAATTTTCAATTTAATAAATTTAATAAATTTTTATTTAAAAATTTTATCTTGGTTATTTTTTAAATGAGCGCCAATAACTAAAGCTAAAGAAATTATAGCTAAATTTTTAATTATATATTGACCTTCTAATGTTGGAACTAAGAATTTCTGCCAAGTAATTTGAGGAAGTAATATTAATGGTAAAGCAACTATAATCATATGAAGTAATAAAAGAAAAATTGCTATTCTTTCTAATCTGGGAGTAATAAATGTTAAACCAATAAGCATTTCAAAAAATCCCCAAAGAATAACAAATTTTTCAAAAGGAACAAAATCAATAGTTTGCTGAAGTAGGGCTGAGACTAAAGGATTAGCTGGACTTAAGCCCAGAACTTTCAAAAACCCAAAATAAAAGAAAATAATAAAGATAGAAATTTTTGCTAATGGTCTCCAGATTTTTTGTAGGGTTCTGATTATAAATTGATCTATTTTTGATAACATTACCCAATCAAAAACAGATTTGTTAATTTGTCATATTTTCTTTCAATTTTCTTATCAAAAGCAAAAAACATTATCTCACAAGTTGGAAAAACTATAAGTTCTTTTAAATGTCCTGACAAAGTTTTTAAATTTTTATCTCCAAAAACAGTGTGAATATGTAAATAGTAATGCCCTTCTTTATAAGTTAAATTACCAATTAAACTACCGATCTCCATTTGCTGTTTAATTTTTTTCCAATCATAATCTTTTTTCTTCTCATTATATCTTCCAATTATACAAGTTTTACAAGCACCAATACCATAGAAAAATCCTGACTTAATTTTGTGTTTTTGGGCAAAATTTAAAAGCGAACCGAATAATTCTTCGTTGGGTTCAATCCGTAAAAGATAATTGTTGTTATTTAATTTTTTGATTATCATTTTTTCTTGATAATATTGAGAACTAATTCCGAATTAAATTTACCAGCCCAACGAATAAATCCAAGGTTGAGGAACAAAAAGTAAAAGTAAAACTCCTGCCCAAATTGCTATATTTTTTGAAAAATTTATCATTTCCATCATTTTCATTTGCGGATCTTGAATTTGCCAGAAATTATGCATTATAAAAGTTACTGGTAAAAAGAATATAGTTAAAGCTAAAACTCCTATTTCTATATAAATTCCTAACAAAATTGAAATGCCTCCAATTAATAAAAGAAAACCCGTAAATATAACAGCCAATTTTGGCATTGGAACATTTTTACTTTTAGCATATTCAGCAAGCATAGCTAATTTTGTAAAATGATTAAAAGCATTAAATAAAAAATAAAGACCAAGAATAAGTCTTGAAAGAAGGAAGATAAATTCCATTTTTGATAATATAATGCGAACTACTGCAAACTCTGCCTGCCCTGTCCGCCAGATAGGCGGGCGTCAGGTAAGGTTTCACGCGAACTCCTGCGAACTTTTGTTTGTTTGCATGGGTAGTGATTATACTCACTTGTTCGCATTGGTTCGCGTTTATTATCGCCGTTTGCACTAGTTCGCGGTTGATTTAATGGCCGACTTTTATTTAATTACTTTTGGTAAAACTATGCCTTTTTGTTTTTGATATTTTCCTTTGCGATCAGCATAAGAAACCTTGCAGGGTTCATCAGCTTCTAAAAATATCACTTGAGCGATTCCCTCATTAGCATAAATTTTAGCTGGCAGAGGTGTTGTGTTAGAGATTTCTATAACCAGCGTTCCAGTCCATTCTGGCTCTAATGGGGTCACATTAACAATAATCCCACAGCGGGCATAAGTTGATTTTCCAAAAACAATACCCAAAACATTTCTTGGAATTCGAAAATATTCAACTGATCTAGCTAAAACAAAAGAATTGGGAGGGATAATACAAACCTTACCTTTATGTCTAATAAAGTAACTTTCTTTAGCATTTTTAGGATCAATAACTTCAGTTGGATAAGCGTTATGAAAAATATAAAACTCATCAGCAACTCTCATATCATAACCATAACTTGAAAGACCATAAGAAACTTTGCCTTTGGAAACAAGCTTTTCAACAAAAGGTTCAATCATTTTATGCTTTTTAGCCATATGTTTTATCCATTCGTCATTTTTTATTCCTGCCATTTTATTTAATAATTCTCACACATTAATATAATTTTTTATTAATATAATTAAAAAATAAAAGCTAATGAACTTAAAATCATTCCTAAAATAATCACAACGATAAGTATTATCAAAAAAATATTAGATTTACTTTCCTTTTTAACCATTTTATCTCAAAATAATTTTAACAACATTAAAAAATCTTGATATAGAATTATATTTTCCACTAATAAGAGGTTTAATTTTAATTGTTTATTTAAATAATGCTTTTAATTCTTTTGCTGGAGTAAATTTAGGAACGCGTGTAGCAGGAACAGTAATTTTTTCGCCTGTTTTTGGATTAATAGCGGTTCTTGCCTTTCTTTCTCTAACCTTAAAAGTTCCTAAACCTGGCAATTTAACTTTGTTACCTGATTTAAGATTGGAAGAAACCAATTCAACAAAATAATTTAATATTTCGACCGCTGTTTTTTTGGGTAAATCAAATTTTTCGGCGATTTTTTGAGCCAAAGCTTCTCTTTTTACTGTGTTTTGACTTGCCATTTTTTGTTTATTTAATATTAATTCGACCTCAATAAAGATTATAAAGCAAAATATTTAAATTTAAAAGATTACTTAGCATATTCTATTGCCCTACTTTCTCGAATAACTACTACTTTAATTTCTCCTGGATATTTAAGATTTTCCTCTATTTTTTTTGCTATATTTTGGGCTAATTTTACCATTTCTAAATCACTTACCTCATCAGATCTAGCAAAAACCCAAACTTCTCTTCCTCCACTTATTGAATAGGCTTTATCCACACCTTTAAAGCTTAAAGCTATTTTTTCAAGGTTTTCTAATCTCTGGAGATAAGCTTCCAAAGTTTCAGAACGAGCACCTAATCTTTTAGAGGAAATTACATCAGCAGCTAAAACAATATAAGCTTCAGGAATAGCAAATGGGTATGTTTCATGGTGAGATCTCATAGCTAAAATAATTTTTTCATCAATATTATATTTTTCTAAAATTTTAATTCCAATTTCTAGATGTGAACCTTCTATTTCATGACTGACTGATTTACCTATATCGTGCAAAAATCCTGCTCTTTTTGCAGTTTCGGCATCTAATTTCAATTCTTCAGCAATCATTCTGGAAAAGATTGCAACTTCAATTGAGTGTTGTAAAACATTTTGACCATAACTATATCTAAATTTCAACCGCCCCATTAAATGCAAAATTTCTTCGGGTAAATCTAAAATACCAAGCTCGAAGGCTGAATCTTTACCAGCGTTTTTTATTTCTTCTTCAATTTTATCTTTTGCCCACAGGAGAGCTTCTTCAATAGATGAGGGGTGTATTCTTCCATCTTGTACTAACTTTTCTAAAGCAATTTTAGCTATTTCTCGTCTAATCGGATCGAAAGAAGACAAAGTAACAATCTCTGGTGTTTCATCAATGATTATTTGCACTCCACTTAATTTTTCAAAATATCTAATATTTCTACCTTCCTTACCAATAATTCTACCCTTCATTTCTTCACTTGGTAAGGAAACAACACTTAAATTAATTTCATTAGCTACCGATCGACTATAACGAGGTAAAGCTTGAACAATAATTTCATTAGCTTTTTTCTCTATTTCTTCTTTTTGATTATTAATTAGCTTAGAAATTTTTTGTAATAGCAATTGCTCATTTTCTTTTTCTATTTTCTGAAAAAGTAAATCTAAAGCTTCTTCTTTAGTAATACCGGAAATTTTTTCTAAATGACTCTCGTAGTCTAATTTTAGTTTTGTCACTTCTTGCTCTTTGTTTTCTAACTCTTGTAGTTTAAGTTTAATTCTTTCTTTCTCTGATTCTAATTCTTTTTCTCTATTTTCTAAAATAACTTCTTTATTAATTAATCTTTCTTCTCTTTTTCTTAAATCATTAATCAAACTTTCTCTTTCTTTTCGAGAATTTTCTAATATTTCTAAAGCTTGCTTTTCGGCATTTAAAATTATTTCCTTCTCTTTCTTTTTAAGATCATCAAGTTTCTGCTTTAATTTATATTCTAAAGAAGAAGCTTGGAAGTAAGCTAAAAGATATCTGATTAAAAACCCCAAAAGGATTCCAATGATAAAAATAATAATCTTTTCTAAAGTAATATAAATATTCATTTGTTAGTTTAGGGAAGAAAATTGCGGCCTTCATTTTTAGTGCTTATAATTAAATTTAATATTAAAATTATAACATAACATAGAGATTAATAAGGAGATTTAAAAAAATAATTTAAAAATAATATTTTTATATATTAATTTAAAAATTATGACTAAAGTGATTCTAATTATTTTAGATGGTTGGGGTATTGGCAAAGAAAATTTTTCAAATCCTATTCATTTAGCTAAAAAGGATTTTATCGATTTTTTAAAACATCATTATCCTTTTTGCCAACTACAGGCTTCGGGAATTGCAGTAGGTCTTCCTTGGCGCGAAGAAGGCAATAGTGAAGTTGGTCATTTAACATTAGGTACCGGAAAGGTTTATTATCAAAATTATCCTAAAATAACTTTAGCAATTAGAAACGGCAGTTTTTTTGACAATTCAATTCTCAAAAAACTTATTGAGCATTGTGAAAAATATTCAAGTAATGTTCATTTAATTGGTTTATTAACTGAGGGTATTGTTCATAGTTCTTTTGAACATTTAATTGCTCTACTAAATTTTTTCCAAAAAAATAATTTTAATAGAGTATTCCTTCATCTATTTTTAGATGGTAGAGATAGCCCACCTCAATCAGGATTGTCATTATTAAAAAACTTAGAAAATGAAATAAATAATCTCGGCGTAGGAAACATTGCCACGCTTATTGGTAGATCGTATGGAATGGACAAAAATGAATATTGGAAAGTAAAAACAGAAATGGCTTTTTATCTTATTGTTGAAGGGCGAGGAAGGAAAGTAGAAGACTATAAAAAATTTTTATCTGATATCTATAACGAAAACAAAGATTTCATAGATGAAAATTTAGAACCATTGGTTGTCAATGAAGGTGGAATTATTAAAGATAATGATGCTGTTTTCTTTTTTAATTTTAGAGAGGATGGAATGTATCAATTAGCTAAAGCTTTCCTTGATCCGGAATTCAATTATTTTCCTCGACCATTAAAAAAGAATTTATTTATTGCTTCGATGGTTAAATATTTTGAAGATATCGATTACCCAGTAGCATTTGAAAAAAGTAAAATTAATACTTCTTTATCAAGAATTATTTCTGAAAATAATCTTACCCAATTAAAAATTGCAGAAAAAGTAAAGGCTTATCATTTAACTTATTATTTTAATGGTTTATATCGCGAACCACATCCTAACGAATTTTGGAAAATTTTACCAAGTTCTGAATTGTCTTTTTCTGAAAATCCTTTATTAAAATCAGAAGAAATTACAAGTATTTTAATTAATTCAATTCAGGAAAAAATTTATCATTTTATTGCTGTCAATTATGCTGCTCCTGATATTATTGCTCATACAGGAAATATTAATTTAGGTATCAAGGTCGTTGAGGGTATTAATGATTATTTAAAACAAATTTATGAAGTAATAAAAGATGAAGATTACTTTTTAATTATTACCAGTGATCATGGAAATTTGGAAAAAATGATTGATATTCAAACTGGAGAACCTGAAACTTCTCATGATTTTAGTCCTGTTCCTTGTTTTCTTATTCATCCTAAGCTTTATTTTGAGCTTAAACCAGATTATCTAACCCTTAAAGAAAGAGAAATAATCGGCAGTTTAATAGATATCGCTCCAACTATTTTAGAAATATTAAACTTACCTATTCCTTCGGAAATGGAGGGAGAAAGTTTATTAAAAAAATTAAGTGTTTAGTTTATTTAAATAAGAAATATTAGAAAGAGCAGCGGTAATTCCTTGTCCTACCGCAATCCCAATTTGTTTATAAGGAATATTCGTCACATCACCGGCAGCAAATAAACCATCGATTGATGTCTGAGCTAATTCATTCACAATAATTTCACCCAATTCATTTTTAATATTCCAATTATCAGGAACAAATTCGCTATTGGGCCTTAAACCAATATGAATAAAAACTCCCTCAACTTCTAAGGTGACAATTTCCTGCGTTAATTGATTTAAGTATTTAATCCCTCTAACAAAATTATCCCCATAAATTTCTTGTGTTAAAGCATTATAAATTATTTCAATATTATTTTTTTTTGATAATTCTTGAACCAAAATTTGATCTCCTTTAAATTTTGGATTTTTATTAATTACATAAGCTTTAGAACAAATATTACTAGCCATAATTCCAGCTTCTAAAACAGAATTTCCTCCCCCAATTAAGGCTACGGTTTTATTTTTAAATAAAGGTAAATCACATACACTACAATAACTCACCCCACGATGATAAAATTCGTTCTCGCCAGGGATATTAAGTTTTTTAGGTTTAGCACCGGTAGCAATAATCACTGATTTTGTTTTATATTGATTTTTATTAGTGATAACATTAAATAAATTATCCTCTTTTGTTAATGATTTAGCTTCCTCTAATAAAAAATTAATTTCATAATAATTAAGATGTTCTTTAAATTTTTTAGCTAATTCCAAACCAGTTATTCTTAAAAAACCCGGGTAATTTTCAACTATACCAGAAAGAGCTAATTCGCCTCCGATATCTTTACCAATAATAATAAAATTTATACCTCGACGCTTAAGATAAATAGCTGAACTAATACCTGCCGCTGATAAGCCTATAATAATACTTTCATAAATCATTTTATAGGTTTAGAAATTGAATTAATTATTGTTCGCCAAATTTCTGGATCAGTAAACAACCAAATAAAAATTATAGCGATAATATAATAGATTATTAATAAAAATTTTTCTTTTTCTCCCATTAAAAATAATAAAATTTTATTTATTAAAACTTCTTAAAATTACTTCGATATTACCATCTAAAATATTATCTAAATTATACCAACTTTTTCCTAAACGATGATCAGTAACTCTATTTTGAACAAAATTATAAGTTCTTATTTTTTCTGATCGTTCTTGACTGCCAATTTGCTTTCTCCTTTCTTCTGTTATTTTACCTAATAATTCTTCTTGTTCTTTTTGCCAAAGTTTAGATTTTAATATTTGAAGAGCAATTTCTTTATTTCTTTGTTGGGTACGTTCTGATTGACAATTGACAATAATACCTGTTGGTTTATGTAAAATTCTGACAGCGGTTTCAACCTTATTAACATTTTGACCACCAGGACCAGAAGCACGATAAAATTCTATCTCTAAATCACTTTCTTTAATTTCTCCTGGTTTGATTTCTAATTTAGGCAAAATAGCTACTGAAGCTGTCGAAGTATGAATTCTACCACCCTTTTCAGTCACTGGTATTCTTTGTACTCGATGAACTCCTGCTTCGTTTTTCATTAAATTATAAATACCACTTCCTCTTACTTCAGCAATTAAATTCTTGATACCCCCTAAGCTTGTTTTCTCCTCATCATAAATAATAACCTTAAAGTTATTTTTTTCAAAAAACTTAAGATACATTCGCCATAAATCACGAGCAAAAAGAGCAGCTTCTTCACCTCCTACACCCGCTCGAATTTCAATTAAAATATTATTAATATTATTTAAATCTTCGGTTTGCATTTTAGAGATAAGTAAAGTAAAATTTTATTTAGGAAGATTTTTTATTTTTATATTTTCTATTAAATTTTTCGATTTGGCCTGTAATTACCTTTTTTTCTTCCGTTCCAATAAAAATTGGCGAGCAATTTTTACAAATTTCAACATTTATTTCTTTTTCAGTTGAAAATACTTCATAAGTTTGACCACAAGCACATTTAACTGTTGTTTTAAAATAATTAGGATGAATCTTGCTTTTCATTTTTACAATATGTTAAAATATCTTTTAATTTTATTTACCAAATTAAATATTAATGAATTAAAATTATAAATTAAAAATGATTAATAATCAAGACAGAGAAATTTATAAAATTTTTTTTGAAAATGGTTGTCATTATGGTCGGGCTAAAAGATTTACCCATCCATCAATAAGGCCTTATTTATTGAAATCAAAAAATTCAAATATAGAATTTTTTAATATAAAAAAAACCTCAGAACATCTAAATGAAGTTGCTAATTTAATAAAGAAAATATTATCAGAAAATAAAACAATTCTATTTGTCGGCGCTAAACCAGCTTCTGAACAACCAATTAAAACAATTGCTCAAAATTTAAATATGCCCTATGTAGTTTATAAATGGATAGGTGGCTTATTAACTAATTTTGATACTATTCAAAAAAGAATTGTTTATTTTAAAAGTTTATTAGAAAAAGAAGAGCGGGGAGAAATTAATGAACTACCTCCCTACGAACGAGAAAAAATGAAAAAAGAATTAGAAAAGATGAAAAAAATTTATAGTGGTTTAATTACTCTAAATCAATTGCCGGATTATGTTTTTATTGTTGACTTAAATTTTAAAAACCACAGAACAGCTTATAAAGAATGTCTTAAAAAAAATATTCCAGTCATTTCTCTTTCAGGTTCAGATAACGATATTTCCAAGGTATTAGCTTTTATTCCTGCAAATGATAAAGCACCAAGAAGTATTAATTTTATTATTTCGCAATTAATGAACTTAATTCAAAAATGAACCAAGATTTAATAGAAAAAATAAAAAAATTAAGAGAAGAAACAGGTGCGCCCATTAATTTATGTAAAGAAGCTTTAGAACAAAGTCAATATGATTTAAATTTAGCTAAAGATTATATTATCAAAAAAGGGGAAACTCTTATTAGTAAAAAGGAAGATAAAAAAACTGGTTTTGGCATTATTGAAGGTTATATTCATTTCAACGGACGTGTAGGGGCTTTAGTAGAATTAAGGTCAGAAACTGATTTTGTTGCTAAAAATGAAGAATTCAAAAAATTAGCTCATGAAATTGCTCTTCAGGTGGCTACGATGAGACCTTTGTATATTTCTCCTGATCAAATTCCTGATGAAATTAAACAATCAAAAATTGAAGAATTAGAAAAAGAATTTAAAGAAAAAACTGAGGATGTGAGAAAAAAAATTATTGAGAGTAAAATGCAAAAATGGTATGAAGAGATTTGTTTAGTTGAGCAAAGATATTTTAAAAATGAAGATCTTAAAATAAAAGATTTAATTCATCAAGCAGTTAATAAATTTGGAGAGAAAATTGAAATTAAAAGATTTGTCAGATTAGATATTAATGATTAAAAATTTTTATTTAGAATATTTTTATTATCTTTCTCCATTATTGGCTATCTTTATTTTAGTAATCATTATTGGTTATTTAAGAACAAAACTTAAAAGAATTAAGGTTTTACCTAAAGACTATCTTAAGTTTTATCACTACGAAAGAAAGGTGAGAAGTTATGTTCAAATTACTAAACTATATCAATCAATAATAAGTTTTATAGTCAATTTATTAATTAAAATACTTCAGCGCTTCAAAACTGAATCTCTTAAATTACAGGTATGGACAGAAAAACATTTAATGAATCTAAAAAATATTAAAGAAAATCAATCTAATCAAGTATTAGAAAATAACCTTACTGATGATAAAACTTCATAACGTGCGAATGGTTTTTCTAATTGACTCTCAAAAAGATTAAGCTTATTCAAAATTATTCCCCAATGAAGTTCTTTTTTAATTTCAGGTAAGTTATAACTATATTTTAGCCGAGCTAAATTAATATGGGGCAGTAATTCTCTTTCTTCTTTCTGATAAACTATTTGATTTTGAGAAAGATTGTTTTCTAATATCTTTTTCATTTCTATTAATTGAGCATTTTTTTCTAAATACAACCAGATCATCCGATTTTTACCTGGCGGTCCGTAATCAACTTTAGTGATTTTAATTTTTAAAGTACTAAAAATATCTTGGTTTTCTTTAACTGATTTTTCAAAAATTTCAATAATCCTAACGATATCATTAACATCTAACCAACCTAAAAATAATAAAGTTAAATGAAGGTTTTCAATCGGCAACCAATTGATTTTTAATTTCTTACTAATCTCTTTTTCTAATTGACTAATTTTAGGATATAATCCATAAGTAATCGGAAAGGCAAAAAATAGTCGTTTTTTCATCTTAATTCAATAATTTTTTCAGCTATTATTTGGTTTTGGTTTCGATATTCGCCAATAACAGCAACGATTTTATTTTCTGACCATAAAATTTTAGTTTCTTTATAAACATTAGGAAAAACAATAATTTCTATATTATCTGTTTGATCTTCAATATCTAAATAAATCATAGTTTCATTATTTTTGGTTATCACTCTTTTCATTGAATTAATTACTCCTAAAATTTTTACTTTTAAATTTTCTTTATATTTTTTAACTTCGAAAATCTTGTTATACCCATTAGTTTTAACAAAATTTAAAGGATGACCAGAAAGATAAACTCCTAATAATTCTTTTTCCCATTTTAATTTTTCAAAAGGAGATAATTTTGCTTTTTCTTTAAGAATAATTTCTGGTTCTCCACCGAAAAGACGATTACCATTATAAACAAAATTTTTGGTTTTATTAATGAATTCAATAATTTCATCTATGTTGTAGTACAATAAATCTCGACTAATCAAGCTATCAAAGGTACCTACTTTTATTAAACTTTCTAATGATTTACGATTAAGATCTTTAAATTTTTTAGCTCTATTAATAAAATTAGAAAAACTTGAATATGGGCCATTGGTTAATCTTTCTTGAATTATTTCTTGTGTTAATCTTTCACCTACATTTTTAATCGAAGAAAGACCAAATCTAATAGTATGATCGTCAACAATAGTAAAGGTTTCGAAGCTTTCGTTTATATCTGGTGGTAAGATTTTTATTTTCCATCTTTTAGCCTCTTCAAAAAGTTCTTTAATTCTTTCAATATCATTTCCTTCGTGAATAAATAAAGAATTTAAAAATTCGATAGTAAAATAGGCTTTTAAATAAGCTGTTTGATAAGAAATTAAAGCATAGGAAATACTATGACTTTTATTAAAACCGTATCGAGCAAATGGTTCGTACCAGCTCCAAATTTTTTGCGCGGTTTCTTGATCAATCCCATTTTTAATCATCCCTTCAATCATTTTATTTTTTTGTTCTTCTAAAAGATGACTAATTTTTTTACCAATTGCTTTTCTTAAAACATCAGCTTCGCTTAAAGAAAAACCTGCCAAAACTTGGGCAATTTTCATTAATTGTTCCTGGTAAACAGCTATCCCGTATGTTTCTTCTAATATATCTTTAAGTAGGGGATGTAAATATGTAACTTTTTCTTGATTATTTTTTCTTTTAATATAACTTGGTATTAATTCTACCGGTCCTGGGCGATAAAGAGCAATCATTGCATTGATATCATTAATATTATTAGGATTAAGTTTTTTGAAATAATCAGTCATCCCCTTACTTTCTACCTGAAAAACCCCCAATGTTCGCCCTTGACGATAAATTTCATAAACCCTTGGATCATCTAAATTTTCATAGTCTAAATTAACTTCTATTCCTCTTCTTTGTTTAACTAAATTAATTGTAGTTTCTATTTCAGAAAGAGTTCTTAAACCTAAAAGATCTAATTTCAGTAAACCTAAATCTTCTACAGCATACATATCGTATTGAGTAATAATTCTTTTTTCTTGAGGTGCATATTGAAGGGGCAAATATTCTACCAAGGGCAATGGGGTAATTACTACTCCTGAGGCATGAACTGAAATATGTCTTACTGTACCTTCTAATTTTTGAGCAGTCTCCAGAAGTATTTTAGCTTGCTCATCTTTGCTATAAATAGAAAACAATTCTTCGGATTCTAATGCTTCTTCTATGGTACTATTAGAACCAATTAATTTAGCAATTTTATCACAAAAAGCATAAGGTAATCCTAAAGCTCTACCAGCATCTCTTACTGCTGCTCGGGCTCCCATTTTACCAAATGTAGAAATTTGAGCTACTTTATCTTTTCCGTATTTATTAATAAGATAATTCAAAACTTCATCTCTTTTAATATCAGAAAAATCAACATCAATATCAGGAAAAGATACCCTCTCTGGAGTTAAAAATCTTTCAAAAATAAGACCATATTTGATTGGATCAATTTCTGTAATACCTAAAAGATAAGAAACTAAACTTCCAGCAGCTGATCCTCTTCCTGGACCAACTTTTATACCATTATTTTTTGCCCAATTAACAAAATCTTGTACAATCAAAAAATAAGAAGAAAATCCTGTTTTTTTAATAATTTCTAACTCATAATCTAATCGTTGTTGATAATCTTTTTTATTTAAATTTTTTGTTTTTAGTTTATCATAACACAATTTTTTAAGATAATCATCGGCTGAATTGTTATCGGGTGGCTGGTATAGGGGTGGGTTAATTTTACCTAATTCAATATCTAAATTACATTCAGCTACTATTTTTTGTGTATTTTCAATTGCTTCTGGTAAATCTTGAAATAGCTCGAAAACTTCTTCCTGACTAGCTAAATGAAAATAATCATCTTTCATAGTTAATCTATCCTTTTCCTCAATATCTTTCCCTGTTTGAATAGCTAAAAAAACATCGTGAATATCTCTATCTTCTTTATAAATATAATGAACATCATAAGTAGCAACTAAAGGAGCTGAAGTCTCTTGAGCTAATTTTTTTAAAAGCGGGTAAACTCTTAAACTTTCTTGAATGTTGGGATGTTTCTGTATTTCTAAATAAAAATTTTCTTTGCCAACTATATCGAAATATTGATAAACTATTTTTTTTGCTTGTTGATAATCATTATTTAATAAAAGTCTAACTATTTCACCGTTTAAGCAACCAGATAAAATTATTAATCCTTCGCTGTATTGAGCTAAAAGATGCTTGTCAATTCTTGGTTTATAGTAAAAACCATCTAAGTGGGCAATAGTCATTAGTTTAATTAAATTCTTATAACCTTGATAATTTTTTGCTAATAATATTAAATGGTAGCTCTTTGAATCAATTCGGTAAACTCGATCATTAATAGTTCGTGGGGCTAAATAAGCTTCAACACCAATAATTGGTTTAATATTATTCTTTTTACATAATTTATAGAATTCAATTGCTCCATAAAGATTTCCGTGATCAGTAATTGCTAATGAATCGTAATTTAATTCTTTTGCTCTTTTAATCAATAAGTCAATTTTAGCTAATCCATCTAATAAACTATAATTAGTATGAACATGGAGATGAGTAAATTTCATTTTTGAAGTTTTATAATTTAAATATTATACTCAAATTTAACTTGATGTAAATAATGGAAGAAAGGTTATTTAAAAGTGGGTATAAAAAAATATTAGCTATTGATGAAGTTGGACGAGGAAGTTTGGCTGGACCTTTGTATGTTGGTGGATTGCTTTTAAATTTTAAACAATTTAAAGAACTAAAAGAAATTTCAATTACTGATTCAAAAAAATTAAATCCTTTGAAAAGAAAAATAATTTTCCAATTAATTCAGAAACTTAATTTATCTTATAAAATAGTGAAATTTTCTAATAAAAAAATCGATAAATACGGAATTGGTCAATGTTTTAATCGGGGTGTTATTGAACTTTATCGCTTTTTCAAGCCAGATTTTGTTTTAATTGACGGTAAGGAAATAAAATATTTAAAAAATAAAATAAAAAATGTGAAATTTTTAGTTAATGGCGATAGTTTGCTAATATCTATAGGAGCAATTTCTATTATTTCCAAAGTTCTAAGAGATAGTTATATGGAAAAATTAGCTAAAAAAATAAATAATTACGAGTTTGAAAAAAATAAGGGTTATGGAACATATAATCATTTTAAAAAAATTAAAAAATACGGACTTTCTCAATATCATCGAAGAAGTTTTTTGAGGTTGTAATTAAATGTTAAATAATTTATAATTATTTTTGTTATGGCTGAGAAAAAAGCTTCAGGTGCAGCAAAATCAACCCGAGATTCAATTAGTAAAAGATTAGGAGTTAAAAGATTTGGTGGTCAAATTGTTAAGCCAGGAGAAATAATTGTTCGCCAAAGAGGAACAAAATATTATCCAGGAGAAAATACTTTTTTAGGTAAAGATTATACTATTCATTCAAAAATTTTTGGCAGAGTAGTATTTAAGACTAAAAGAAAACTTGGCTTTAACCAAAAAGAGAGGTGGATTAAAGTAGTTAATGTTGAACCAATAAAATAACTCTTTTAAATATCGGCAATAAATTCGAAGGTTATTTTATTTTCCTCTTTTCCGAGTTGGGCTTGATGATAAGTAAAAGCTTTAATTTCTTTTTTTAACTTTTCAAAAGCATAACCTAATAAATGGATTTCTTTTTTATCTATTTTAATCAAGCTAAAGACCATTTTTTGAGTATAAGTTAACGCTAAAATCTCATTTAAAAAATCAATTAACGAGTTGATATTTTCGGTTAATTCTCTTTTTAAAATAACTTTTTTAGGCTTTTGATTTTTTATTATTTTGGGCTTTAGATAAAAATTTATTGCTTTAAGCGATTCCTTTACCAAGTTAAAAAAATCCTTAGAAATTATTTTAAATTTTATATCAGCGGTATGTGGTAAAAATTTATACATTTTGTGATTATAATAATTTTAAATTAAAAAAATGTTTAAAAATAAAAAGGTCTTAATTTTTGGTTTAGGAATTTTGGGAGGTGGTTTAGCCTCAGTAGAATATTTTATTAAGCATAGAGCGATTTTAAGAATCACTGATTTAAAAACGAAAGATAAATTAGATCAAGAAATTAAAAAAATAAACAGGATCGCTCAAAAATATAATTATGATAAAAAAATTGTTTATATCTTAGGCAAACATCGCAAAGAAGATTTTGATTGGTCAAATATAGTTGTAGTTAATCCAGCAATCAGTTATAAAAATGAATTTGTTCGATATGCACTAAAAAGAGGCAAATTAGTTATTAACGATTGTTATTTATTTTTTAAAAATAGCCAAGGTGAACTAATTGCTTTAACTGGCACCAGGGGCAAAACAACAACTACTTATTTAATTTATCAATTATTCAAAAATTTTATTTCAAAAAAAATTTTTTTAGCCGGCAATCAACCAGATAAAAGTTTATTAAAAATTATTGATAAAACTACACCAAATTCGATTTCTATTTTAGAACTTTCTTCCTTTCAATTAGAATTTTACCAAAAAAACCTTAAAGCGCCCAAAATTGCCATCATTACTAATATCTATGAAGATCATTTAAATCGCTATCAAAATATGGAGGAGTATGCAAAAATTAAAGCAAAAATATTTAGCAATCAAAACAAAGATGATTTTTTAATTCTTAATTATGATAACCCGTGGATAAAGTATTTCTTAAGTCTTAAACCAAAGAGTAAAATTTATTTTATTTCTTTTAAAGAATTACCATCGTTGCTTAATGGTTTGTTTATCAAAAATAATTATTTATTATTTAGAAATGCTTATTCGGAAAGTAAAATTAATTTGAATATAAAAAAAATAATAAAAAATATAGGTAAGCATAATCTTAGTAATTTAATGATTGCTCTATTAACTTTAATAATTTTTTCTGAATACAAAGGAATTAAATTAAATAAAAATAGGCTGAAAGATGTCTACAAAATTTTATCATTTCCTTCTTTTAGGCAAGAGTTGATTTACAAAAATAAAAATTTAATTATTATTAATGATTCGGCTAGTACTGCTCCTCAAGCTACTCTTGAAGCTATTAATAGATTTTTTAAAAAAAATATTAACTTAATATTAATTATTGGTGGTACTGATAAAAATTTAGATTATCAAGAATTATCCACTCTTATCAAGCAAAAAATTAAAAATAAAAACTTAATTATTCTTCAGGGGAGCGCTTCTAATAAAATTATCGCCGAATTAAAAAAATTAAAATATAATTTAGATGAAAGCCAAATTTTTAATAATCTATCTGAATGTACCCAAAGGGCATTACAATTAGTTAAGAAAAATAAAAAAAATATTATCTTGTTTTCACCAGCAGCAGCATCTTTTGAAAAATTTAAAAATGAATTTGATCGCGGTGAAAAATTTAATCAATTAATAAAAAATTTCCTAAAATGAAAAGGATATTAACCGGCATTAAACCAACAGGAGAAATTCAGTTAGGTAATTATCTTTCAGTAATTAAAGAACTTGTGGCTATGCAAGAAAAATATGAAGTATTTTTGATGATTGCTGATTTACATGCCCAAACTGTACCTTATTCACCTAAACAATTAAGATTGTTAACTTATGATTTAACTAAATCTTTAATTGCCTTGGGTATTAATCCGCAAAAAACAATTATTTTCAGACAATCAGATATACCAGCTCATCTTTATTTATTTTGGATACTTTCAACTATTTGTTATTTAGGTGAATTAACAAGAATGCATGAATTCAAAGAACAAAGCGAACGATATAAAAAAGAAGGGGTGGGTGCTGGTATTTTACTCTATCCTGTTTTAATGGCTGCTGATATTTTGATTTATAATGCTGATTTGGTACCAGTAGGTGAAGATCAGCGACAGCATTTGGAACTTGCTCGAGAATTAGCCCGGCGATTAAATAAAAGATTTAATCTTAAAATAAAAATTCCGGAAATTTATCTCCATCAAGAAACAGCTAAAATTATGAGTTTAACTGATCCAACAAAGAAAATGTCAAAATCACTACCTAAAGGCTGTTTAGAAATATTTGCTCCAGCAAAAGAAATTAAAGAAAAAATTTTATCAGCTGTTACTGATTCAGGAAAAGAAATAATTTATGACCCAATTAAAAAACCAGGGATTAGCAATTTAATGACTATTTATAAATATTTATCAAAAAAAACTTATCCGGAAATAGAAGAATTATTTAAAAACAAAAGTTATTATGAATTTAAATTAGCTATTTATGAAGAATTTATGAATTATTTTCAAGAAGCTAGAAAAAAGAAAAATAAGATCACCAATCAACAAGTAAATAAAATATTTCAACAATCAGCAGTTAAAATTAACAGAATTGCTAATAAAAATTTAAAAATTATTCTTTCAAAAGTTGGTTTGAGATAAATTAAAAATTAAATTTTATTTTGCTCGCTCAACATATTCTCCTGTTTCGGTATTAATAATAATATAATCTCCTGCATCAATAAAAAGCGGTACACTTAATTGATAACCGGTTTCGATAGTTACTGTTTTGGTATTGTTTTTTTGAGAGTCACCCTTTAATCCAGGTGGTGCTTCAGTTACTAAATATTTAGCTTTAACTGGTAAGATAATATTAATCAAATGATCATCAAGAAATAATCCTTTGATTTCTAAATCTTTTTTTACAAAGTTTGCTTTATTACCTAAAGTATTTTTACTTAATTGATATTTTTTATTTTGATTATCAAAAAAATAATAAAAATTATCTTTTTGATAAACAAACTTAATTGGTTTTTCCTCAATTTCTACTAATTCAACATTTTCGTCTGGACTAAAATTTTTACTAATTGTAGTATTATTAATTATATTCTTAAGTTTAATTTGAATATTCGCTCCTCCTCTACCTAAATGACTATGTTTTAAATCTAAAATTTTCCAAAAATCATTCTCTAATTTTATAATATCTCCCTCGGTTAAATTTTTAATTTTTATTTTATTCATTAAGCAATCTTTTTAATAATTGATCGACAATTTTTTCATCACTTTCTTCTTCAGCAATCATTTTGGTTGTATTTTTAAAATAAACATTTAAATTTTTAGAACTTAAGGAGGAAATATTTATCCCAATTGATTTTTCTTCGCATTCATAACAAATATTCTTATCTGATTTTTCATCTACCCAAAATTCCTGATGACACTGACTACACTCTCTCAGCTTCATTTTCTCTGTTCTTGCTTCCTGATATTTAGCGAAAATTTTACTTTCTACTATTTTTCTATTTTGAGCATACTTTAATCGGGAAATTTTAATTATTTCATCAGTGTAATCAATTTCTGGTAAAGGTCTCGGTGGATAAGTAATTCCCATAAAAGGACGAGTTACAATTCCATCAACAACCAACCTAGCATAAATATGATATTTGGGTAAATTAATAAATTCATAGGGTTGGATTTCAACAAATTCTTTACTTAAAATTTCTGCATCTAAACTTCCACATCTAAAAACAATCATATTACCTACATTACCAAAAACAGCTTTAATAATACTTTCTGGAACTTGATCCAAATATTGATGGGCTAAAATTAAGTTTAATCTATATTTTCTCGCTTCAGAAAGAATATTAACGAACGATTCGGTAGCAAAATTTTGAAATTCGTCAATATAAAGATAAAAATCATTTCTTTCCTCTTCGGGTATATCAACGCGACTCATTGCTGTTAATTGGAATTTAGTAATCAACAATCCTCCTAAAAGCATTGAATTTTCTTCACCTAATTTACCCTTAGATAAATTAGCTAAAAATATTTTCTTTTCATCCATCACCTTTCTTAAATCAAATGAACTTTTTTCTTGACCAATAATATTTCTAATTAAAGGACTAGAAATAAATTGACCAACTTTATTCTGGATTGGAGCAATAGCTTCAGTGCGGAAATTCATATGGTAACGAGCGAATTCTTTTTCCCAAAAATTTTTTACTATAGGATCTTTTAAACCATCAACAACTTTTCTCCTAAAGCTATCATCACCTAATAAACGGTTAATATCCAATAATGTAGCATTAGGGTATTCTAATAAGGCTAACAAAGTGTTTAAAAGAATATATTCCATTCTTGCTGACCATGCATCAACCCATATTTTTTTCATCACTGACAGAATGCTGGAAGCAATTATGTGTCGAGCTTCGTAAGAAACATTTTCTAAAGGATTAAAAGAGATAGGGTAATTTAAATCAGACGGATCAAAGTAAATTACCTGCTCTATTCTTTCTTTAGGAATATAAGATAATATTCTTAAGATGCTGTCGCCGTGAGGGTCTAAATAAGCTAATCCTTCGTTTGAGTTAATATCATAAAAAACAAGATTTTCCATTAATGTTGTTTTACCGCTTCCTGTTTTACCAATAATATACATATGTCGGCGCCGGTCTTCGCGCTTAATACCGAATCTTATTTCTCTGCTTCTAAAATGTGAAATACCAATAGGAGTAATTTCCATAGCTTAGTTAAAAAAAATTTTTAATCAAGTATAAATTATGATTATTTGAATTAATTTGAAATATTTTTATAATTTAATATTATTTAATATTATAAAATTATAAAATAAAAATGAATTATAAAAAATTAGTGATATTAACTTTATCTTTGATTTTTATTATCTTAATAATAAATTTTGTTTTTGGCCAAAGTAACAAATTTACTTTATTTAAAACAGAAAATAGAGGATTTAAATTTATTACCACTCAGAATAGTAGAGCTGAATTAAGATTAGATAGTGATGAAATTTCACCCTATTTATTATTTGGAAGTTCAACTGGATTAAGAGCTATTATTAGACCATCACATTATGGTGGAAGTTATATCTATTCAACCCTGCGTGATTATACTGAAGCAGATAAATATGTTTCTATAAATCTAAGACCAAATACAGGTTCAGTTTATTTTTTGTATGAAAATAGATTAAGACCTGGTCTTCAATATGCTGCAATATACGCTAATTTAGAAAAAGCAATTGCTATTTATAATTGTTCTTGGAATGATTGGTTAGATAGTTCACCTGTTGGTACATGCTTAGGAAAGAGAGGATATTATACTGGAACACAGCCTGAACAATTGCCACCAGGAGTAATCTGGAATCAAAATAGAAGAATTCATACCAATCCAAATACATGTTTTGGAAACAATGCTGGTCGAGTTTTACAAGAAATATGTACAGGTGATTGCGGAGGGGGAAATGGAGATGATTCTGCTTTAACAATATGCGTTTTAGATTAATACATAGATAATGAAAAATTTAAATATAAAAATAAAGATTTTTTTAAAATTAATAATAGTTTTACTTATTGGAATAAATTTGTATTTAGTTTCTGCTCAATCATTTAATTATACAACATTTAAATCAGACAATAATGGTTTTATTTTACGTTTTCCAACACAATGGGGTAATTATAATTTCGAAATCTCAAAAGCAATTACTGATTCTGGACTTCTTTCTCAGCTATCTTTTTATTCAACAAATACTAATAATGCTTTAAATCAACATCAATTATTAATTAGACCTTTCTATGGTAGAACCCTTATTTATTCTTACAATACAATCACAAAGCAATCAATAATAGTTGATTTAGCTCCACCTAATATTTCTGGTGGTAATTCCAATGGAAATATCTACCTTTATCATTATCAACCGGCACCTAACGGCGGTTATTACCAAAATTATGCTAAAGTTTATGGTTTAATAGGAGATTTAATAGCTATTTATACTTGTGAAGAAAGAGAATGGTGGGATTCAAATCCACCAACTTGTTTGGGTAAATCAGGTAATCCATCTTTTTGTTTCGGTAATTCTCCTGGTTTTGGAAAGGTTATTCACGAGGGTTTATTAATGGGAATTATTAGCGGGGTGGAGGCTGGTTTAACTATTTGTGTTAGAACTAATTTTTAAAAATGAAAAGGTTTTTAATTGCATTAGATAAAATTTTAAATATATTATTATTTATCTTATTATTGTCCACGAGTTTTGTTTTAGCTCAAAATCGAATTACTGTTTTTAAAACTGATAATCGTGGCTTTAAATTTTATTATAATCCCACAAGCGCACCCGGTTATGAAAGAGAATTGATATTTGGTGTTTCCAGCTACAGAGACGATAATTATGGTAATTATTCAGGAGATAACGGTACTTTTGGCTATCCGATTTTTGAATTTAAACCTAAACCTTCTGCTGGCGGTTATTTAATAGATCTCAATAAAAACATTTTTAGAATACTAAATTATAATTCGACAACTAATTTAACAGCAATCAGATTGGGTGCTGGTACCCAGGTTGATCCTAATAGTTACAGCAGAATATTGATGATACCCCGATTAATGTCAGTCGTTTTTGATTTCGGCAACCAAAATTCTTATCTAACTGAAGGTCAATTTTTGTTATCTTATCTTTATGCTGATATTGGTGATTTAATAGCAGTTTATTCTTGTGAACAAGATGAAGTTAGTTGTCTAGGTAAAGAAGGCGTATACAAAAGAGGTACTCAACCACCAGGAGCTACATGGGTAAGAAATTTAAGTGGTAGTAATGACATCGCTGTATATAGAAACCCCGATTATTGTTTTGGTGAACAAAATAGAGGAGGAGTATTAAAACATATTTGCTTAGGAGATTGTAGTGGCGATGATGAAGCTTTAACTTTTTGTATCAGAACACAACCTTAAAATTACTCAAAAATATTTATTTTTTGTCCGTCAGCTATTTTTACATAAGCTTTTTTAAATCTATATCTAACATTAGGAATTCTTGTTCTACCGCGTATCCTTTTTTTATAGTTAACTGTTCTTACACCTAAAACCTTTACTTTAAAAATTTTTTCAATTGCTTTTTTTATTTCCGTTTTATTAACACTAACTGGTCTAATTTTAAATGTATAAGTATTTTCTTTATTAACTAAAGCTTTTGTTTTTTCACTAATAATGGGTAATAATTCTAAGTTTTTTTCTAAAAATAAATCACTACCAATTTTAGTCGCTGAAGATTTTGTCTCAGTTTTTTCTTTTTCTTCCCTCTCTTTATCTTGTTTTTGCTCTTGATCTTGTTTTCGTTTTTTAAACCACATTGTTATTTATTTAACAAAAGTTTCCTTAATAACTTTAATAGTTTCTGGTTCTAAAAATAAATATTTATGACTTAACAAAGAAAGAATATTTAAATTTCTTGCTTCAATAGCATCAGCATAAGGCAAATTTCTAACTACTCTTATGATGTTTTTATTATTTTCTGGAATAATAACTAAAGCTGATTCTCTTTTTTTTCTTGTTTTTCTTTTTTCTAAAAATTGACTTAAAATTTTATCCATAAATTTAGTTTTAAACTCTGGCGGGGTAAGATTATCTAAAACTTTTACATAATTTTTTTTCATTTTTTCTGCTAAAACCATTAAAATAGCTTTTCTTTTCATTTTTTTATTTATTTTTATTTTCCTAATTTTATCTTTTCGAGGACCAAAAACTACACCACCACCACGCCAAATAGGAGAACGAATTGAACCATGTCGAGCTCGACCAGTACCCTTTTGACGCCAAGGTTTTCTTCCACCACCACTAACCTCACTTCTTATTTTAGTATGAGCCCAAGGATAATAAGTATTCATCATTTGCCATCTCATTACCTGATGAACTAATGCTGGATTAAATTCTAATTGATCAAAAATATCATTAACTTCTATTTCTCCTACTTCTTGACCTTGTTGATTAAAAACTTTAAGCTTCATTTTTTAATCTGTAATTTTCCCTTGCGAGTTAAATTATTGCTTCTAATTTCTAATAATCCTTTTCTGTGCCCAGGAAGACTTCCTTTAACTACCAATAAGTTATTCTCTGGATCAATATCTAAAATCTCTAAATTTTTAACCACCACTCTTTCCGCACCCATTCTACCAGCCATTCTTAACCCCTTTCTTACTCTTTGGGGAGTTGTT
The DNA here is from genome assembly GCA_041640295.1 of bacterium. Classification (GTDB taxonomy): domain Bacteria; phylum Patescibacteriota; class Minisyncoccia; order UBA6257; family HR35; genus JANXCM01. The sequence goes on along the minus strand of JBEQAR010000004.1, from coordinate 11,635 downwards.
GCTCCAATTGATCCCGGATGACGATATTTTGTTGTCTGTCCATGAGTTCGAGGAGCATCGCGAAAACCCCATCTTTTTACTACACCCTGAAAACCTTTACCCTTTGAAATTCCGGTAATATTAACCTTATCACCAATATTAAAAAAATTGATATCAATATCTTGTCCAATTTGAAAATTATTAATAAATTCTGATGGCACTCTAAATTCTTTTAAATATCTTTTTTTCTTATCATCATAACATTCTAGCTGAACGGCGGTATAATTATCTTTTATCAATTTTTTAACAGTACACTTCATCATTTGAATCAATGTCGCTGGAACGGCTTCATTCTCTTTAAAATAAGTAATCATATTCAATTTTTTAGCTAATCCAAATTTAATCATTTTTGCAATATAAATTTAGAGAATGGTCAAAAGCTAATTAATAATTAAATCATCTTTAATTCAATTTCAACACCTGAAGGTAAATCTAAGTAAGAAAAAAGTTCAATAATCCTTTGACTTGGATTAAGAATATCAATTAATCTTTTGTGAATCCTTAATTCGAATTGTTCGCGCGAATCTTTATAAATAAATGTTGACCGGTTGACAGTATATTTTTTTATTTCTGTTGGTAGCGGAATGGGTCCTTTAATTTGTAAACCTTCTTTTAATAGCAAATCTACCAATTGTCTTGCATATTTATCTATTAATTTATGATCGTAAGATTTTAGCCTAATTCTAAGCTTTTGTTCAATTTTTTGCTTGTTAGACATCACTGATAAATAATTAACTTTACATTTTTATATTTATTTAAAATGAAATTTATTTAATAATCTTTGTTACCACACCAGCACCAACAGTTCTTCCTCCTTCACGAATTGCAAATCTTAATCCTTCCTCAAGAGCAATAGGATAAATTAATTTTACTTTAAAAGTAGCATTATCGCCAGGCATAATAGCTTCAATGCCTTCAGTTAAGAATATCTCTCCAGTAACATCAGTTGTTCTAAAATAAAATTGAGGCTTATAACCTGAATGGAATGGTGTATGTCTTCCACCTTCTTCTGGTGTCAAGACATAAACTTCTGCTTCAAATTCAGTATGGGGAGTAATCGAACCTGGTTTAGCTAATACCATTCCTCTTTCAACATCTTCCTTAGCAATACCTCTTAAAAGTAAACCGACATTATCTCCTGGATGAGCTTCATCTAATTGTTTATGGAACATTTCAATTCCTGTAACGACTGTTTTCATTGATTTATCTCTTAAACCAACAATTTCAACTTCTTCATTTAATTTTAAAATACCTCGCTCTACTCTACCGGTTACTACTGTTCCTCGACCAGCAATAGAAAAAACATCTTCTACAGGTAATAAAAATGGTTTATCGACTTCACGAACTGGTTCAGGAATATAATTATCTAAAGCATCCAAAAGTTCTAAAATAGGCTTTGCCCATTCATCATCTAATGATTTAGCTTCTAATGCTTTAAGAGCTGAACCTCTAATGACTGGCACTTCATCTCCTGGAAAACCGTATTTTTTTAATTCATTTCTAACATCTTCTTCGGCTAAATCAATTAATTCTTTATCTGGCACCATATCAACTTTATTTAAAAACACAACAATAGCAGGCACATTAACCTGACGAGCCAAAAGAATATGTTCCTTAGTTTGAGCCATAACACCATCATTAGCAGCGACAACTAAAATAGCGCCATCCATTTGAGCTGCACCTATAATCATATTTTTAACATAATCAGCGTGTCCAGGACAATCTATGTGAGCATAGTGTCTTTTTTCTGTCTCGTATTCTGAGTGGTGAATATTGATTGTAATACCCCTTGCTTTTTCTTCTGGAGCATTATCAATTTCATCGACCGATTCAGCCTTTTCTATCATTCCCTTTAATTTAAGGACATGCTGAATAGCTGCAGTTAATGTTGTTTTACCATGGTCAATATGACCAATTGTTCCTACATTAAGGTGTGGTTTTGTTCTTTCAAATTTTGCTGCCATTTTTCAATTTTTTAAGATAATAATTAAATACGACCTTTTATTAAATTTTTTACTAATTATCTTAATGTTAATTCAACTGTAATTTTCTTTAATAAATAATTTTAAGCAATAAAATTTAATTAGTCAATACTAAATTTTTTAAAATTACTACCAATAAATGGTTTTCTACCTAAAATAATGTTTTCTTTCAAACCACGCAATAAATCTTCTTTACATTCTAAAGCACTTCTTGTTAACACTCGAGCTGTTTCTTGGAAAGAAGCAGCTGATAAAAAGCTTTCTGTTGTTAAAGCTGTTTTAGTAATTCCGGTTAATAATAAAATTCCTTTTGCTGGTTTTTTATTTTCTGATTTAAGCTTTTGATTGGTATACAAAAAGATATCTTTTTCAACAATATCACCATAAACAAAATCAGAATCACCAATTTCTTTGATTTTTACTCTGGAAAACATTTTCCTGATTATAATTTCGATGTGTTTATCATGAACTTCAGCGCCTTGGAAATTATAAACTTTCTTTAATTCATTAATTATATACTTAAAGGCTGCCATTTTACCGTAATAAACATAAATATCTTTGGGATCTTTGCTACCATCATTAAGAGGGTTACCCTTTTTTACACTTTCTCCTAATTTAAATGTTAAATTTGTTGAACTAGGTATATGAAGAGTAATCTTTTTTTGATGAACTCCTTTAATGGTAACTTTATAATATTTATTTACTTTTTCTAAATGAACGATTTTTCCGCTAATTGGTGAAAAAATACATTGATTTTTAGGTTTTCTAACTTCTAAAAGTTCTTCTGCCCTAGGTACACCTTGAGTAATATCTCCAGCGCCAGCAACACCACCGAAGTGGAAAGTACGCATTGTTAACTGCGTTGCCGGTTCACCAATTGATTGAGCAGCAATAATTCCTACTGGTGTACCAACCTTAACAGGCTGATTGTAAGCTAAATCAAATCCATAACACTTAACACAAATTCCAAATAAAGACTTGCAAGTAAATGGTGACCTAACTCTAATTTTATTGGTATTTTTTTCTATTTCTTCAGCTAATTGTTTAGTTATGTATTCACCCTTATTAACAATAATGTTATTATCTTTATCAACAATAGTTTCTAAAGAAACTCGAGAGAAAATTCTACTTGCTAATGTTTCACCAACTTCTTCTGCTTCTTCCTTTGTTAAAACAATTCCTTCTTCATCTTTACAATCTTCTTCAATCACAATTACATCATGAGCAACATCAACCATTCTTCTTGTCAAATAACCAGCGCGAGCTGTTTTCAGTGCTGTATCTGAAGCTCCTTTTCTAGCTCCGTGAGTACTAATGAAATATTCCAAAGCAGTCAAACCTTCTTTATAAGAATGGATAATAGGCAAGTCAATAATTTCACCTTTTGGATTTTCTACCAAACCTTTCATTCCTGCCATTTGTCCTAATTGAGTATAAGAACCACGAGCACCAGAATCAATCATTCTTTTAGGATTATTATCGTCTTCTAAAATTTCTTTTAATCTATTGTTAATTTTCGCAACAATTTCCAACCAAACATCAATAATTTTTATTTTTTTCTCTCTTTCGTCAATAAAACCAGTTTCATAGAGATGGATTGCTTCTTTTTCTTTTTCATAACCTTCTTTAATAAAGTCTTCTTTATTAGGAATACCCCTTAAATCGCTGTATGACCAAGAAATTCCAGAAAAGGTTGCGTAGTGAAAACCTAATTCTTTTATTTTATCTAAAATTAACGAGGTTTTTTCTGCACCATATTGTTCATAAATTGTTCCAATGATCTTAACAATAGTTTTTTTATCAACAGTCTTATTAACAAAAGGAAAACTATCGGGTAAAACATCATTGAAAATTATTCTTCCAACGCTGGTTTTTATATTTTTTTCATTTTTACAATTTTTAACCAAAATCTCAGCTTGTAAATCAATAACCTTGTGTTCAAGAAGAATTTTAGCTTCTTGCCCATCATAGACCACACTATTTTCTCCTTTTCGATTTTTAAGAATTTGCGTAAGGTAATAAATACCCAAAATAATATCTTTAGTTGGATTAGTAATTATTTCGCCAGTGCCTGGCTTAAGATGATTCTTAGAAGCTAAAATTATTTCTTTTGCTTCTTTTTGAGCTTCTTCAGATAAAGGTAAGAAAACTGCCATTTGATCACCGTCAAAATCAGCATTAAAGGCAGTACAAACTAATGGTGGGATTTTTAATGCTACTCCTTCAACAAGAATTGGTTTAAATGCTTGAATTCCTAAGCGGTGTAAAGTTGGTGCTCGGTTCAATAAACAATATTTGTTTTTTATGATATTATTTAAAGCTTGGATGGCTTCGGGATCTTCGGATTCAATTAAATATAATGCTTGTTTAATTGTACCAGCAATTTCTTTAGCTAATAATTCATGAATAATAAATGGTTTAAAAATTTCTAAAGCCATTTTTTTAGGTAGACCAAATTCATCAATGGCTAATTTAGGATCAACAACAATCACCGCTCTACCAGAATAATCAACTCTCTTTCCTAAGAGATTCTGTCTAAATCTTCCTTGTTTACCTCTCAACATATCAGCTAATGATTTTAAAACTTTTCTTTTAGAAACAATTAGCTTCTCTTTTCTAAGAGAATTATCCAATAAGGCATCAACAGCTTCTTGAAGCATTCTTTTTTCATTTCTGATAATTATTTCTGGAGTTTTAACTTCGTATAATCTTTTCAAGCGGTTATTTCGATTAATTATCCTTCTATAAAGATCATTAAGGTCTGATGAAACTAATTTACCTCCCTCTAAAGTAACAATTGGTCTTAAGTCTGGAGGAATAACAGGTAAAATAGTTAGAACCATCCATTCTGGTCTAATATTATTTTTAATAAAAGATTTAAGTAATTTAAGCTTTAACGAAAGCCTCTTCTTTTCAATATCTTTAGCCTTTTTAAATTTTTCTAAAGCTTCTTTGTAAGCAGAATTTAAATCTAATTCTTCTAAAAATCTTCTAATTACTTCTGCTCCCATACCCACTTCGAAAATATTGGGGTATTTTTTGGAGAGAAGATAATATTCAACATCAGAAAGCACTCTTTTGACTTTTAAGCCATTGATTTCTTCTTTAATCTTTTTAAATGTTTCTTCAATTTCTTTTTTATTTTTAGTTTCTTTAATTTTCTCTTTATATTCCTTTTCAATATTTTTTAATAATTTTTCCTTTTCTTCTTCATTTACTTTAGTAATAATATAAGCTGAATAGTAAACAACTCTTTCTAATTGAAAATTAGGAATATCTAAAATCAAAGAGATAGGGTAGGGATAAACTTTTAAAAACCAAATATGAACAATAGGGGTAGCTAAAGTAATATGTCCCAATCGTTCTCTTCGAGCATAAGATCTAATAACATCAACCCCACAACGATCACATTTTAAACCAGCAAATTGTTGACCTTTATATTTGCCACAAGAACATTCAAAATCTTTTAAGGGACCAAAAATAACTTCAGAAAATAAACCATCTCTATCTGGTTTACCAGTTCTATAATTTATCGTTTCTGGTTTAGAAACTTCACCATAAGAATTTTCCAAAATTTCTTCCGGCGATGACAACTTAATTAAAATTGATTTGATTTCTTCCTGATTAGTAATTGCCATTTTTAATTTTCTTCCTTAATTTTAATTTCTTCTCCCAAAACTTCTTCTGGTTGTTCTTTTTGTTTTTCTTTTTCCTCAAAATATTTAACCTTAACAGATAATCCTAAACCATTTAATTCTTTCACTAATAAATTGAAAGATGAAGGAATGCTGGGTGATTTTATTGGTTCTCCTTTTATTATTTTGGTATATGTTTGCCCTCGACCAATAACATCATCTGATTTAATAGTCAACATTTCTTGAATAATATTTACAGCACTATAAGCTTCTAATGCCCAAACTTCCATTTCTCCCAATCTTTGACCACCAAATTGAGCCTTACCTCCTAATGGTTGTTGGGTAATCAAAGAATATGGTCCTATTGATCGAGCGTGAATTTTATCTTCTGACATATGAACTAATTTCATCAAATACATTACTCCTACAGCAATTTTTTCTTTATAAGGTTCGCCAGTTTCTCCATCATAAAGAGTCATTTTACCATCTTCTGGTAGATTAGCTTTCTTTAATTCTTCTCTAATAATATCTTCAGAAACCCCAGAAATTGCTGGAATTATTGCTCTATATCCTAATTTATAACCAGCATAACCTAAATGCATCTCAAGTATTTGACCTAAATTCATTCTCGAAACTACACCTAATGGATTTAAAATAATATCAACCGGTCTACCATCAGGCAAAAATGGCATATCCTCTTCAGGTAAAATAACAGAAATAACACCTTTGTTACCATGCCTATTAGCTAATTTATCACCAATTTGTAATTTTTTTAGTTTAGAAATTTCAACATATATTCTCTTAATTACTCCAGGATCAAAAAGATCTCCTCGACTTCTTTCAAGAACTTTAATTCTTGTTACTCTTCCTGATTTACCTGGTTCTAAGTAAAGAGATGTATCTTTAACTTCTCGCACTTTTTCTCCAAATATCGCTTTCAATAATTTTTCTTCAGGTGTTAATTCAATATCTTTTTTAGGTGTAATTTTACCAACTAAAATATCTCCTGATTTAACCTTAGCTCCAATTCTAATGATTCCCTCTTCATCAAGATTTCTTAACTTATTTTCATGAACTCCAGGAATATCTGATGTTGTTTCTTCTCTACCCAACTTTGTATCTCTAACATCAATTGAAAATTGTTCAATAGAAATAGAAGTAAATGTATCGTTTTTCAACAATCTTTCAGAAACTACAATCGCGTCTTCAAAGTTATACCCCTTAAACGATAAAAAGGCAACCAATAAATTAGTTCCTAAAGCTAAAATACCATCTTTGGTACCAGCAGCATCAGCTAAAACATCACCCTTTTTCACCCGCTGACCAATTTTTACTATTGGTTTTTGATTAATAAATGTAAAATCATTAGTTTTAATATATTTTTTAAGATGATAAACTTTCTTTTCTTTTTTATTTCCATATCGATAACGAACAACAATATGCTCAGCATCAACTTCAATGACTTCACCATCAGCTTCAGCGCATATTAAATAACCACTATTTTTTGCTGCTATTTCTTCAACACCAGTACTAACAATTGGAACTTGGGGATTAATTAAAGGAACAGCTTGTTTTTGCATATTAGCTCCCATTTGTGCTCGATTAGCATCATCATTACTTAAAAATGGAATAAGATTAGCAGCTACAGAAAAAATTTGATTAGGAGAAACATCAATAAATTCTACTTCTTCTTTAGGAATAAGGGTAGGTTCGTTATTTACTCTACCTTCTATTAAATCATCTAAAATTTTTCCGTTTTTATCAATTTTTGTTGATGAGCTAGCAATTTTATGTTTTTTTTCTTCTAAGGCAGTTAAGTAAACAATTTTACTTTTATCAACTTTTCCATTTTTTACTCGGTAATAAGGAGCTTCTAAAAATCCATAATCATTAATTCGGCTACATAATGCTCGGTAAGTAATTAAACCAATATTTGTTCCTTCAGGTGTTTGGACACAGCAAATTCTTCCATAATGAGTAGGGTTAACATCTCTCACCTCAAAACCAGCTCTTTCTTTTGAAACTCCACCAGGACCGCTGGCTGTTAATCTTCTTTTATGTTCTAATTCAGATAGAAGATTAATTTGAGTAGCTACTTGAGATAAGGGTGAAACATTAAAAAATTCATTAATTGAAGATGAGAAAATTTTAGAATAAATTAATTGCCCGGGGTAAACCTTATCTGACTTATCTATAACAGCAATTTTATCTTTAATTGTTTTCATCATTCTGGTCAAAGCAATTCTTGTCTGATTTTCTAAAAGCTCATCAATACCCTTAATTCTTCTATTCCAAAGGGCATCGATTTCATCTGCTTGAGCATTAGGATCAGCTTGAAGTTTCAAAATTTCTTTTATAATCGCTATCAAATCTTCTTTTTCAATTAATAATGAATTACTCTCTAAATTTAATCTTCGATTGATATGATAACGGCCAACTTCTGAAAGAGAATATCTTTCTTTTTTTCTAAAAAGATTTTCAAAAAGCAGAAGTGCATTATCAAAAGTATTAGGTTCAAGGCTTCTTAATTTGTAGTGAAGATATAGTAAAGCATCTTCGCTATCTTTTAAATCATCTTTTTTAAGAGTATCGCGGATGACATTCAAATTGTGGTCTAAATCTTTAAATTCTTCTTTGATTTCTTCTTCAGAAACCCCAAAAGCTTTCAAAAGTACAGTAGCTAAAACTTTTTTTCTTCGATCAATCCTTACCTGTAATAGATTATTGGATTCAATTTGAAATTCTAACCAAGCTCCTCGAAGAGGAATAACTTTTGCTCCAAACAATTTTTTTTCACCAAATAAAATAAAACTAAAATAAACTCCGGGTGATCTTAACAGCTGATTAATAATTATTCTTTCGTTACCGTTAATAATAAAACTTGCTCTTTCAGTAATTAATGGTATTTCTCCAAAATAAACTTCTTGTTCAGTAGATTGATTATTTAATAGATTATGACATCTTAAGATAACCTTAAGAGGAGCTGAGTAAGTCCAATTTTTTTCCTTAGCTTCATCTTCAGAAATTTTTGGGCTACCTAAATAACAATCAACAAATTCTAATTTCAATTCTTTTTCTGAGTAATCATAAATTGGAAAGAATTCTTGAAAAACTTTTTTTAAGCCAAATTGAATAAACTTTTGATATCTTTCTTTCTGAAAACCAATAAGATCTTCTGGCTCTATAAAATCAAATTTTGAAAAATTTTTTTTAGACAAAATCATATGTGACTTTTTTAAAAAGTCTTAAAAAGAAAAATATTGATTTATTAAAATTTCATTAAGTAATTTTTCGGCTTCAGTGGATTATAATATAAAATTATAAACTAATTTATTCTAAATTGTCAAGTCCTAACTCGGCCTTCAGAAGATTTTTAGATTCCTCAGAATTAAATTTTTCTAAATACTCATTTTTTAGATTATTAAATAGATTTTTATCATATTGATTGGTAATTTTCATAGCTAAAATATAATCTAATTGATTGCGCGGTTTATAATTGTAAGAAATAATTTCTTTATAAAAATCATAAGCTTCTTTGTGGTTGAAGTTATAAAGATTAAATAAAAACATAAATGCATACCTTTGATTTCTAAGAGCTTCTTCTTTTAGACTTTTTAGATAATTATATGCTTTATCTTCTTCGCCAATTATTCTTAAATATTCAATGTATTGAAATTTAATATCTAAAACCTTAGGGTATTCTCTTAAATAATTAGCAAACATTTCTTCTAATAGTTTTTGTTCGTTAGAATAATCTAAACCTAACTCTTTTTTAGCAAGAAGGATTTTCATAAGCATTAGTTGAATTGAATTAAAAACTCTTGTATCATAAGGATCTAAGCTAAAAGCTCGAAAATATATTTCAAAAGCAGTTTGAATGGGTTCAAAGCTTTTGATGTTTGTTATATTAGATTCAAGATATCTATTAGTCATTAAAGCAATCTCTGGTAAAAATTGAGAATTTCTTCTAGCTAAATCTGCAAATATATTTAAACCTGAAGGAAATTGACTTGATAAGCCTAAAACAATACCCCTTACTATATAAAAATTATATATATTAATAATTAAACCAATAACAACTAAACCACCAACAAGTATCTGAATAGCCATAATATGTTGTTCGGCAATTTTTTCTTTTTTATAGTTCAATAAAGGTGGAGATAATAAAGCTAAACCAAAAAATAGAGGCAAATAACTTGCTTGAACATCAAAAAGTGTGAAATTTTGAACTAAATAACCAACAAAAAATCCCAAAAGTGAGGCTCGTAGGTAATTGTTTCTTTCATTCTTAAAAATAGTATAAAAAATTGTTAAATAAAAAATTAACCAAACCAATGCTCCGGCAATACCATTAGTAACTAAAATTTCTATATATTTATTGTGTGGGCGATCAAAAATAACTTCTTCATAATTAAAAATACGAGAGTCAAAAGCTTTAAAATAAGCAATTGGTGAATTTTCTAAACCATAACCAAAAATTGGTTTTTCCTTCCAGGCATCAAGAAAGATTTGCCAAGCTATTAAACGAGCCATATATGATGCTGGATTTCTAAGCGATTCAGCTACTCTATTAATTCCTAGTATTTTTAAAGCATAATCTGTTAGCAAAAACTGATAAAACCCAAAAATAGCAATAATAACAAAAATTAAAACTAAAATTTTGGTCTGAAGTCTAATTTTAGAAAAAAGAAAATAATATAAACCAAAAATAAATAAACCTGCTGATATTCCCAAAATAGCCCCTCGAGTTTGAGAAATTATAATAGAAGTCAAAGCTAAAAATATGCCGAAAAAAATAAAAAATTTTTCTTGTTTATTAGCCTGATAAAGAAAATATAAACACAGAAACAGCATTAAATTACCAAAAAAACCTACATAAGTAGCATTGCCTAATGTAGAAGAAGGCCTAATCTCTTGAAGAATTAAACCTTGTTGAATTTCAATAAAAGAAATAATATATAGAACGATTAAAAAAGAATAAAAAATTGCTTTCTTAAATGAAGGATCAATTTTAAAAACTATCCATAAAAGCCAGAACCAAATAAGAAAATGAAGAAGAGCCCAAACACCTTCTGAACGCTCAGCATTTCCAAAAAAAGATAAATAGGGGCGTAAAGAAAAAAGATTAATAACAAAAATAGCTATAAGAAAAAATATTGAGATCCAAAAAAGAAATTCTCCTTTTTTAGGCAAAAACTGTCGATTGCTAATTAGAAGCAAAACCATCAATAACAAAGCTATTTCAATAATAATTCTAAAAAATATTGCTTTGCCGGTAATATATGGGAAAAAAAGATTAAATGGACAAAAATTTCCTGGACAAACTAATAAAAGAGAAAAAGGGGCAACAAAAAGCAAAATTTTGATTGCTAAAAAAATATTCTCCTCAGTTTTAGACATTTTAGAAAAATAAAATAACTCAAAAAATTATAAGTTCGAAATTTTATTGTATTATAAAAAAATTTATTTTAAAAGTCAAATTTCAAATGATATATAAACTTAACTACGATCATTTTTTGTAGAAAAAGAAAAGCCCTGGCTGGATGCCAGGGCTTTTCTTTAAGAAATAAATTAGTACCTAAATATTTATTGCACAGAAGCATAGTCACCATTATTTGTCCAATAATTGAAATTATCTCCAAGGAAATTAGCAGTAAATTGAGTGGATTGACTTGGACCCCATCGAAGACTTTGAAGGCCAGCTCTTACACCGCTTACACCACTAAAGGTTTGACCTCCTGTTGTAAATTTAAAAGTATAAGTAGATCCTTCTGGAATTACATACCAACCACTCTGAGGTTGAACAGTTGTTTCTCCTTGAGTTACAACTGATGGACCAACAGAAGCAGTTAAAGATGCTCCAGCTCTGTTTTCAACAGTTATTGTAGCTACACCAGTAGTACTTACATATAAAGGACCGCCAACTGCTTTTATATTTATAGAAAACTCAACAGTTGAAATTGTGGTTGTTGAATTACT
>JBEQAR010000003.1:0-96844 GCA_041640295.1 bacterium | reverse complement strand
CTGTTTTTAAAGCAATTTCATAATCATCTATTTTAGTTAAAGGTAAGCTTGAGACAAATAACCCCCTTCTAGCTTCATAATCTTTTAAAATGGAATTTAACATTCTAACAGATTGAGAATCAATTACATTTTCTTTATGTGGCTTGTATTCGTAAATTAATTCATTTTTATTATTAAAAATTTTTAAAATTAAACTTTGGCTGACTAACTCTCCATCATTAGCAAATACTCCATAAGCTCTAACAAGTTCGATCATACTAATTTCTGCAGTTCCTAAAGCTAAAGAAAGTCCATAATTCTCATAATTTTTAAGACTAGTAATACCAAATTTTTTAGCATTTTCAATAACTCTCTCTGGACCGGCTAAATAAAAAACTTTAATAGCTGGAATATTAATTGATTGAGCTAAGGCTCTTTTTAAGTCAATTGGCCCTCTAAATTTTTTATCAAAATTATTTGGCCGATAAGGTTTTTGATAGGTTCCAAAATTTGTTGGTGTATCAAAAACTATAGTTTCTATAGGGTATCTTAATTGAAATAAAGTAACATAAGAAATAGGTTTAAAAGCTGATCCAGGTTGTCTTGGCCAGGTAGTCATATTTACCTGTCCCTGGATTGATTCATCAAAAAAATCTCTTGAGCCCACCATTACTAAAATTTCTCCTGTTTTTGCATCCATCATTAATAAACTAGCATTTTTTGCATTAAATTTAATCTCATTTTCTTTAGCTTTTTTCTGAACAATTTCTTCAGCTATTTTTTGATATTGATAATTTAAGGTAGTAATCACTTTTAAGCCAGCTGTTTCTAAATTTAGGTTTGGGTACATTCTTTCTAATATTTGTTTTACTTTAATAACAAAATGGGGGGCAGAAATTTTAAAATATTTTCTTTTTGATATTTGGATATTTTTAGTGATATTTTCATTATATTCTTCTTGAGAAATCCAACCTAAATCTAATAATCTTTTTAAAACAAAATCCCTTCTCGATTTTAATCTTTTTAAGTTTTCTTCATAAAGAGGAGTGTAATACTGAGGTGATCGTGGAATGCTAACCAAAATTGCTATTTCTGATAAATCTAAATTTTCTAAGCTTTTATTAAAATAAAAATCAGCTGCTGCTTTAATGCCAATATTGCCAGCCCCATAATTAATCGAATTTAAATAAGTCTCTAATATTTTTTGTTTTGATAATTTCCTTTCTAATTCTAAAGCTAAAATAATTTCTTTTATTTTTCTAAAAATACTTTTCTCTCGATCTAAAAATAAGTTTCTTACTAATTGTTGAGTAATAGTTGATCCTCCATAATTTAAACTTCTAGTTTTAATATTCAAAATTATTGACCTTAATATACCTTTTAAGCTGATTCCTGGGTGTTCAAAGAAAGCGTCGTCTTCTGCTGCTAAAGTAGCTAAAATTATTTTTTCTGGTATTTCTTCATATTTAACAGGATATCTTCTTAAGCCAATTTCGTAAAGCAAAATATTTCCCGTGCGATCATAAATTTGTGTTCCTCCTTGCAAAATAGGGTTAGTAATTATTTCTGGAGATGGTAAATCTTTTATTAAATAAGCTGAAATAACAATAATAATCGCTGCTGATAAGAAAAAAACTAAACCTAAAAATAAAATAAAATTAATAATTAATTTTTTAATGAATCTTATTACAATCATTCACTTTGGGTATATAATTATTATTTAATAATTTAATAATTTAATTTTAATGCAAAACAGCGGAGATTTAAATGAATTAATAAATAAAATAAGAGAACGAGAAGAAGAAGATTTAGCTATTAAATTGGCCGAAGCTTTAAAATTGGACTATTTTAACTTAAAAATAAGACATCCCAACCCTGAAGCTCTTAAGGTGATTAATAAAGAGGTTGCCCAAAAATTACTTATTTTACCAATTGATAAAAAGGGTAATAATTTAATCATAGGAGCTGTTGACCCAACAAATGAAGAAGTTAAATTACTAATTGAGAATCTTAAAAAAGAAGGTTATTTAATAAATTTAGGAGTAATCTCTAAATCTAGTTTTCAAAAAGGTTTCCAAGGTTACGCATTTATCAAAAAAACTAAACCAAAATATACCCAAATTTTAGAAATTGATTTAGAAAAATTTAATACCGTGATGACTCAACTAAATCAAAGAGAAGATTTGGATAAAATCATTAAAGAAATTGAAACTAACGATCCGTTATCTATCTTAGATTATACTATCGCCACTGCTATTAAATTTGATTCTTCTGATATCCATATAGAACCAACAGAAAATAATGTTATTATTAAATTAAGGATTGATGGAATTTTATACGAAGTAGCGAATTTTAGCCGGGCTATTTATGCGGTGATAAAAAATAGAATTAAACTTTTTTCAGGGTTATTTTTAAATATTACTCAAAAACCTCAGGATGGAAGATTTTCTATTACTTTAGGAGAAAAAAAAATTGATGTACGAGTTAGTACTATTCCTAGTAGTTATGATGAAACAATTGTTATGAGATTATTGGACCCAACAAAAATAATTTTCTCTTTAGATCAATTAGGCTTAGAAGATTATGAATTAAAAAAAATTAATTACTATATACATCAACCAAATGGCTTAATTTTAAACACTGGTCCTACTGGTTCTGGTAAAACTACTACTCTTTATGCTATTTTAAATAAAATTAAAAGAAAGGAAATTAAAATAATTACTATTGAAGATCCGATTGAATATAAAATAGAAGGTATAACCCAAACACAAGTTAATTTAGCCGAGAATTATACTTTTGCTAGTGGTTTACGTTCTATTTTGAGGCAAGATCCAGATGTTATTTTAGTTGGTGAAATTAGAGATAAAGATACTGCTGAAATTGCTATTAATGCTTCGTTAACCGGACATTTAGTTCTTTCTACTCTTCATACAAATGATTCTTTAGGAGCAATACCGCGGTTAATTGATTTAGGGGTTGATAAATCATTACTACCACCTTCATTAAGATTAATTATTGCCCAAAGATTATTAAGACGAGTTTGTTTAAATTGTTATGAAGAATATGAACCTAATGATGAATTAAAAAATATCATCAAGGAAAAATTAAAAAGTATTCCACAAGATCTTTATCGAGAAATTAATTTCGAAAACTTAAAATTAGTCAGGGCTAAGGGATGCGAAAAATGCTTTTTTACTGGTTATAAAGGTAGAGTAGCAATTTTTGAATTACTTGAAATTTCTAAGACTGTTGAAGAAGTAATTTATAAAGAACCAACAGAACAAAACCTTTTAGAGGCAGCATATACTTCTGGTTTCATTAATCTTCAACAAGCAGGTCTATTAAAAGTTATTAAAAAAATAACTACCCTTGATGAAGTAGAAAGAATTACTGGAAGCTTAATCTAATGAAAAACTAATATTCTACCATATTTTATACCAAACCACATTGCACTATCTTTATCAGGAAACCAAATATCAATTCTATCATTAAACCGATCATTCATTCTATCATTAACAACAAATACTTTTTCACCAAATAAGTCAGGAATCTTAAGTCTTGTACCAAGAGGAAGGAAATTAGAAGCTACCCCCCCATCTGTTACCCAAGCACCAGAAGCAGTAATATAAGGAGTATCGTCAGTTTCATCAGGGCTCGAAGAATAGGCGGTAATTATTACCCAGTATTCTTTATAATTTTTATTTAAATCAACCTGCTGATTATTTAAAAATTGCGTATCTTCTAAAATAATTGGTTCAACCAAAGCTAATGTAGGAGAAATAGCTTGGTTATAGAGGGCTAAATATAATATTAACAACGCCAATATAAACTTTTTATTCATTTTTTAAAAGTTAATTTAAATTAAAATAACCCTATTATTTCTAGGGTTATTATTAAAAATTATAAACTAAATTTTTATGAATTAATAATAAAAATGTGGATAAAATTATGGCTTAAAAACTATCTTTTTAATAAATTTTATTATTATATTTGCAAGTTTTGGTTGAAATAGGGAGAATAAAGAATATAAACAAAATACATCGTGTTGCGGGGGCAGGAATTGCACCTGCGTCTCGGGCTTATGAGACCCGCGTGGTACTACTCCACTACCCCGCAATATCTAAGACTAATTACACCCGCATCTTACAGAGTTTATGAAACTACTCGGGACGTGGTGTTACTTCACTAAGCCACAAAAAACACAAAACAAAACCTAAAATGGCTTCAATAGGTTTATTGTAAGAATAAAATAGTTTTTGTTTAATTTTAATGTTAAAATTATAAATATAATCTCTTGATTATTCAAGGGGATGTAGCTCAGCCAGGATAGAGCGCCTGCCTGTCACGCAGGAGGTCGCGGGTTCAAATCCCGTCATCCCCGCCTAATGAAAAAAACACTATTTATTTTGATTACTATAATAATAGTTTTCATTATCATAATTTATTACTTAAGTTATTTAATTAAAAATAAAATAACGATTACCGAGGACCAAATAAATAACAAAGAATTCATAGAGCGAAAGGTTAAAATTTTTACCGAGGATGGAGTAGAAATAATTGGTGACTATTATTATGTTCCAAAAAGCAAATTTGCTGGTATTTTGGTTCATATGATGCCAACAGATAGAAAAAGCTTAAAAGAGATGGCTAAAATTTTAAACACTAATGGTTATTCAGCATTAGCTATTGATCTTCGCGGACATGGAGAAAGTGTTAATTCATCTAAAGGTAGATTAGATTATAGAAATTTTTCTAATCAAGAACACCAAAATTCTATTTTAGATATTAAGGCAGCAAGTAGGTTTTTAGAAAACGAAGGTTATAGCTTAAAAAATCAATTTTTAATTGGGGCAAGTATCGGAGCTAATTTAAGCTTACAATTTTTATCCCAAAATCAAGACATTAAGGCTGCAGTTTTAATCTCGCCAGGTAGAAACTATCGCGATATTGAAATTGAGAACTTCCTAAATAAAGATTTAGAAAATAAAATTTTAGTTATTTCTTCTAAACAAGACAGTCAATCTTTTAATTCATTAGAAATTTTTAACTTAAAAACACCCTCGGCAACTTTAATAATTTACGAAGGTAATCTTCATGGAACTAATATTTTTAATAAATATCCTGATCTATATCAAAAAATAATTAACTTTTTGAGAGATAAATTAATTGAATAAAAATATTTGCGTTTTTTTAAATTTAATTTTTTAAATTTACCCTATAATATTAGTACTACCTAATATCAGAGGTTAAATTAAACAAATTCTATATTATATATTTTCCATAAATATATGTAGGCTATACAAAAATTGACAAATTTTTAAAAATAGTTTACAATGAAAATTGACAGGAAATAGTTTCCTGCCAGAGATAGCACTCTAACAACATAAGGAGGTAAGCCATGAGAAGGTTTGATCGGCAATTTCTTGCTCGTTATTCGGAGTCTTGGGTCGGAATGGAAATCGACGAATTTGTCGGCTTCCTATTACCGAAATGCCAAGAGGTCATCACGATCGAACGGTTGCGGCAAAAAATGTCTGAACACCCAATGTTGAAGGTGAAATTCGGAATCGATCCGACAGCGCCAGAGCTTCACCTCGGACATGTAGTGCCAATTATGCTTTTGCGACACTTTGCAAAAACTGGTCACCATATCGACTTTATTATCGGAGATTTCACTGCTCGGATCGGTGATCCCACCGCGAGGGACATTGGCAGAGTTCCGTTGAGCCCGGAACAAATTGTAAAGAATATGGAAACATACACTAGCCAGATCGGGAAATACATCGATCTGCGTATGCTCCATATTCACTACAATGCCAGGTGGTTGAGCACGATGACCTTGCAGGAAATTTTCGCTATCTTCCAGCAGATCAACCTGTCGGAAGCTATACAACGCGAAGATTTCAGAGCGAGGATGCGAAACAAACAGGCAGTGTCGCTCGCCGAGGTTTGTTACGGGACCTTGATGGGTATAGATTCGGTTCATCTCGGCACTCATGTCGAAATTGGCGGCATTGATCAGCTGTTGAATTTTCAACAGTGTCGTAAGGTCATGCGTCAGTTTGGTATGGACGAAGAGGTGATTCTAATGACACCCATCTTGGAAGGAACGAGTGGTGATGGGAAAAAGATGAGTAAGAGCTATGGCAATTATATTGCCGTCAACGCGACTCGTGAGGAAAAATTCGGAAAGATTATGTCCATTCCCGATCGGCTAATCGGTCAGTACTTTCGATGTTTCGCTGATGTTCACCAGCGAGAGTTGGAGGAACTTGACACGTTCATTAGGGAGAATCCGATGGAAGCCAAAAAACAACTCGCCACCCTCATTGTTGCCCTTGAAACGCAAAACATTGAAGATGGTCTGCGGGAACGAGAATCCTTTGAGCGGAAATTCTCTCAAAAGCATATCCGCTATGAGGATTGTATTGAATTGACCGAAGATGCGAATACTACAATCTTGGATGCTCTGGTAAAAAGCGGTCAATTCAAAAGCAAAAGCGAACTCCGCCGACTATTTGAGCAACAAGGCGTACGCGTTATGAATGAAGAGGGAGAGATTATTCTCTCTCCTGAAATCCTCGTTGGCCAAGTGGGCGGTATCGTACGAGTTGGTAAGCGTCGTTTCTTCCGGTTCATTACGAATTAGGGGGTGTATGATGATTGTATACAGTATTTGTAAATCGTCATGCACGCCCCCTAATATCTTGCGACTCGGCTTTAGTGTATGGGCAAGAAATCCTCCAAAAGATTACTTGTCCATCTATCCGAAAGCAGCAGAGGAAGCACGAAAAAAAGCAGGGGCGGAAAATGTCTTTCTTTGCGCATTAGTTGATGATGTTTGGCCTATGATTGCTTTATCGCGAACGCGCAAAGAACAGCAAAACATTTCCGATCGATTCGTCGCTCTATTACCGAATCTTGGCTTTCATGAAGTCCACCTCGTATCGGATTTCGTGAAAGACACTTCTTTAGGGGCGTATCTCCCCTATGCAACTAGGGTTACTGTGTCTGAATTTTGGAAACTCTTGCCACAAAGCAAGAAAACCATTTCAGACAAGTTAACCCTTAACGAGATTCTCGGCTTCCTTTGGCACATCCATGTACTTGGAATTGCTCTTGAGAAGTTCCGATTGTCAGGATTGCTTGTAGGCATCAGGTCAGAATTCTTTTACCTGACGGCCCGCAAGTTGTTACCTCCCCACGACGTGTATTTTGTTAACACATCATAATCAGCCCCCTCAGATAAAAATCTTTGGGGGCTTTATTTTTTTAAATATTTTAAATCAAGTTTAAATCTTTTTAAAAATAATTATATCTCCCACTTTAGCGTTTAAGTCTTTCGCTCCATTTTCTCTCACTTTGCCTAATTCTGGAAGACTGAGAGAGCTTCCGGGATAAATTACCCATTCGCCAGTTTCTCGACTTATCATTCTTTTTGCATAAACTGCCGTTAGTATTTTTCCGTTAACGTCAACTTCTAATTTGTCACCTTCATTTAATCCAACTAATTCACCAATAAATTTCATCAATCCAAAGTTATCAATATGGACAATTGTACCAATAGGAATATCAATCTTGACAACCTTCTCAATATTAAACGGATGCCCCATTTCTCTTAATGGCTTACCCATTGCTATCTGTGCCACAGCTGGAGCATGAACATATTTTCCACCGAATGGAAAAAATCCTGGATCATTTAATTCGTATAATTCCTCTACGCCAAAATCTCTAAAAAACCAAGTAAAAACACCTGTATTTGCTCCTATGAAATAAAAATTCTTTTTCTTTGTTTTTCCGATTAACCGTGCTGGTCTTTCTTTGGACGGGTTTAGAATTATAGAAAAAAACGTACCTTCTGGATAATTTTCAGCCATTAAACGAAGTACGAAATTCCCGTTGATAATTGAAAATGGAGCAACTGGGACAACTGGTTCAATTATTATTTCTTCACTTTTAACGTTATCTAAGATTACTCCTCTTAATTCATTATACGCTATATCAGTACAATCAGTAATTATTACTATTCTCTTTTTTATAAGATTATCTAAATTAATTTTTTTTATTAATTTGGTTTATGTCAAAAAGTTTTTTTAGGTCATGACCGGCATTATCTATTAAAATAACCTTTGATTGTGGGCATTTTTCTTTTTGAAAAAACAGAGAGCTAGTATAGCTAACCCTTTCGTCTGTTTTTCCGTGGAAAATAAAAACATCGGGGTAATTATTACCCATTTTAATAAAAGATTTCTGATCTCTACCTGAAAAATATTTATCCCAACTCAGCTTTTCTATTCCCCTAAATGCAAATTTATAACCTCGCCTGAGAAATTTCAAATAAAATAAGTTAAGGTCATAAAAATTATCTATAGCGTTTTTATCTCTTAAATATCCTGAAACATCTTTTTTGTGTAAAAAAATTAATGGAGCAAACAAAATAACACTTTTTACATCCTTCTTTGATATTTTAGCGGAAATAACCGGATTGCCAGCAAAGCTATACCCCATCACGTACAAATTTTCGTAATTCCAATTTATTTGCTTATTATCAAAAGTTTTTATCCCCTTTTTGTTTTTTATAAATTCAATTGCTAGTTCTATTGTCTTTTTGCAATTTTCATAAGTAAAACTCCCGCCACTTAACCAGCTTCCAAGATAGTAAACACTAAAAAAAGCTGTATCTTTATTTACTTTATTGACAAAAAAATTTCCGTTAATTATTTGCGGTAGGCCCGGAAAATAAACAAAAATATTTTTAGTGCTTACATTGTTGTTTATTAAACTATCTTTTGAATAATAAAAATGTAATGCTATATTTTTGTAAATAAAAAGTTGTAATTCCATATTTTAAGCTAATAATATTTTACCTCTTATAGCATCGACAATTATCTTTTTATTTATGTATTTTTAGATTTTTTCATCAACCATCTTTGGCTCTGTTAAACAAGGAACATTAAACTCTCTTGCTATTACTGCAATATGCGAAAGAACCCCTCCATTAATTATCAGAGCCTTTATTAAAGGAAATTTTTTGATTAAATTATAATCCATTTTGCAATTCATCAAAACAACATCGCCTTTTTTAATTTTATCATAATCTTCGGTATTATTAACGATTTTTAATAAACCATCAGACACGCCTCTACAAGCAATAATGCCTGTTCCTAAAATTTTGTTTTTATTAAAAAAGTAATTCAAATTTTTGGGGTGTTTATTTAAAGTTGTAATGTTTCTGCTTTGGAATATATATATATTATAACCGTCCCATCCCCACTCAATATCTTGAGGGTTACAAAATACGCTTTCGAGATTTAAAGCTATTTTCGATAATTTTTTCAGAAATATATTTTTCAAATTACTTATTTTCTTTTTATTGACCTCTTTCATAATCGGTTTTTTATGTCCGCTGACTATGGAATCCCCCAATCCTTCTGTATATTCAACGATCATTTTTTTATTGTCTTGACTGATCGGGTCAGCGGTGAATATCACACCAGCAACTTTTGTCGGTATTAATTCTTGAATAACAATAGCCATCTTTTCATATTTTAATCTGACGCCACTTATTCTTGAGTATATTTTAGCGTTATCACTAAACAATGATTGATAACATAGTTTAATGGCTCTCAAAACATTTTCTTTCCCCGTGACATTAAGAAAACTTGAATATTGACCAGCAAAACTCAACAGGGGAGAATCCTCACAAGTCGCCGAACTTCTAATAACCAAAGGTTTATTACCAAATTCTTGATTAATTTTTTCAAGAATTATTTTTTGATACTTACTTGGTATTTGAAATTTCGACCAATTATAATTAAAAGGATCTAAAATTTTATTATCTTCGATTAGTTGACCGAAAATATCAGTATTAATAACTAAAGTTTTAGGAATTAGAAATTCTGTTTTTTCTTTAATGATTTTTAAATTTTTAGCCTTTGTCCCAATTTTTAAATTTTGAGAATTTTCTAAAAGAGTAATTCTATCTAAGATTGAAGAGTTGTTCATTTTTAATTAATTTTTAAACGCATTCTCTATCAAATTTTTTTACTTCTTGGATTGGGGCGATAAAATTTCAAAAGTCTTATTTTTCTCAACAATGAATAGTGATAGCCTTAACATTTATTATATCATAACAGAAAATTTTATGTAATATCAATATATTAATGGGACTCCTTATCGTTGTCTGCGTATGGGCGGGTGGAACAAAGGCAATCATTCTCGACGATGCATTTCGCAAAGTGGAATACGAAAAATTACAGTTGCGAAAAAGAAACAGCAGAATCAATCAAGATTTTACTTGAAATGAATTCTGATTTTTTCCAACAAATACTAAAACTTAATTTAAGAAATATTTTTATTAAAAAGAAAAACTCTCTAAGAAGTAGATTGTTTAACCTCAAAGCATACTACTCTCTTAAAATGAAAGAAGGCTAAGATAATTCATAAATAAACTTCTTAATTATTTTTCTGGTCTCTTAAAAATCACAACATTCTTTAAATATGAAAACACCCCCACAATATATTCTTGAAACATTAATTAAGAATCAAAAGCGCCAGATGTATCTTAGTCAGACAAATATTTGCAATTTTAATTTCAAGATTTATAATTAAATTAGTCGATTAATTTAAATTAAAAATCGAAGTTAATGCAAAGATCTCGCAGCAGCAGGAGGATGTACAGGCCTCGTAGTGGTGAAAAATGGATTTGTGCTAAATGTGGGGGTGAAATCTCAGAACTTCCCTTTGATCCCTTTCGAAATGAGAATGGTGAGCTACTTAAGCCTGTTTATCATCGAGAATGCCTAAATAAATAGTCTAGTTTTTACTTAAAATAAATTTTGTTATAAATTCTTAAATCTATTTGTTGAAAGGGTTGGTGATATTGATTTAAGAAATAATCTAATTTCTTTAGTTGCTCATCTAAATTTTTACGGTTAGGATCGAGCAGAAAAGAAAAATTTTGAGTAAAAAAAATAATATCTTTGTTGGATAAAATTTCTGCTTTGGTTAGGTAAAGGTTCTTAATGTTTGAGTATTCAAAAACTTTAGCTAAGGCAGTAGTAATTGATGGATCTAATCTAGTATTGGTAGCAATTGGCAACTGAGAAGTTATTGTCAACAAAAGAGAGCTTTGAAGCTCTCTTTTGTTATTATAAATATAGCTATGTTCACCCAAAAGATAGCAATTGTTTAAATAACATATTTTAGCCACTGGTTTTTCTTTGGTTGTTTCTAAATTTATGTTTCTATTTAAAAAACTTATTTTTG
This sequence comes from bacterium, assembly GCA_041640295.1. Classification (GTDB taxonomy): domain Bacteria; phylum Patescibacteriota; class Minisyncoccia; order UBA6257; family HR35; genus JANXCM01. The sequence goes on along the minus strand of JBEQAR010000003.1, from coordinate 85,597 downwards.
TTTTTATATTTATAATTTCTGGATGGTTAGAGAACATTTCATTCATTAATTTGTTTTTAATCAGCAAATATTCTGCTAAAGAAAGTTGTTTAAAATGAAAATTATCAATACTAAGATTAAATTTTACAAAAAATAAAAGATATACGATAATTAAGCTTAAAATTAATTGAGGGGATAATATTTTTAAATGGTGTTTATTCTTTCTTGGTTTTTTCATTGATATAATTTTAAAATGGTTGATTTAAAAGATGTTATTATAAGGCCCAATTTTTATAAAATTTCCAGTAGACACAAAGGGGTAAATCTTGATAAAGAAATTGATGATTTAATTAACAAAAAAAATTTTTTAAATAAATTAATTGCTGAACGGGATAAATTAAGATTCAACCTTAATAAATTATCAGCTAAAAAGCCGACTAAAGAAGAATTAGTTAATCTTAAGCAAATTAAAAACCAAATTAAAAAAATTGAAGAAGAAATTAATAATTTAGAATTAGCAATCAAAAATATTTTGGTTAAGATACCCAACCCACCCCTACAAGATGTTCCCATAGGAGAAAGTGATAAGGATAATGTAGTAATAAAATATGTTGGTGAGAAAAATTATAACAATGCTGATTATCTCCAAATAGCTCAGCAATTAGATTTAATTGATATTCAAAGAGCAAGCAAGATTTCCGGTAGTCGATTTGCCTTTTTAAAGAATCGTTTGGTTTTATTAGAGTTTGCAATTATCCAATTTGTTTTCGAAAAATTAACTAACCAAAATTTTATTGATGATATTATTAACAAAAATAATCTTAATATTAAAAATAATTTATTCACTCCAATCATTCCGCCGGTATTAATTAAAAAAGAAATTATGAATGGATTAGGTTATTTAGATAGTGGTGTTATTGATTTTTTTGAAATTTGTGAGAGTGATCTTTTTTTAGTAGGAACTGCCGAACATTCATTAGCTCCATATTTTAAAGATGAAATTTTAAACGAAAACAGTTTACCTATTAGATTTGTTGGTTTTTCACCCTGCTTTAGAAAAGAAGCTGGAAGTTATGGTAGAGATACTCGAGGAATTTTAAGAGTTCACCAATTTGATAAAATTGAAATGCTTTCTTTGTCAAAACCTGAAGATTCATTATCAGAATTAATGTTTTTATTAGCAATTGAAGAAGAACTAATGCAGCTTTTGAAACTACCCTATCGAGTAATTGAACGTTGTAGTGCTGATTTAGGTCATCCAACTGCTAAGGGTTTTGATATTGAAGTTTGGCTACCAAGTGAAAATAATTATCGCGAAACTCATTCTTGCTCTACAACCACTGATTATCAGGCAAGAAGGTTAAATATTAGATTTAAATCAAAAAATAAATTAAATTATGTTCATATTTTAAATGCCACTGCTTTTGCCTTAGGAAGAATTTTGGTTGCTATATTAGAAAATTACCAGGAAGGTAATAGAGTTAAAATTCCTGAAGTTTTGATACCCTATACTAAATTTACTGAGCTTTGATATAGAAATTTATTAAAAATTGTTTTATAATATCATTTTATTGTTTTTAAAATTTAGCCCCGGTAGCTCAGCTGGTAGAGCAACTGCCTTTTAAGCAGGAGGTCGGGGGTTCGAATCCCTCCCGGGGCAAATGAATTTGAAAACAAATATTTTAGAAAAATTAAAAAGAACAGATTTGCCTGATATTCAACCAGGTATGGAAGTGAAAATATGGGAAAAATTACCCGATAAGGGTTATTCTATTTTTCAAGGTATTATTATTTCTATTAAAAATAAAAATAGCTTAAACAAAACATTTACTGTCCGAGGCAAGGTAGCAGATCAATATTTAGAAAAAACATATTTTTATCATTCACCCGTTATTCATAAGATAGAAATTATCTCAAAACACAAGGCTAGAAGAGCAAAGCTCTATTTTATTAGAAATATTTCTGAAAGAAAAATAAAGAAAAAACTAAAGAAATTATAAATGTCTTTATTTTTTATTATTTTATTTTTTACTATTAGTCAATTTTCTTTTGCTCAACTCCAAATTACAGAAGTTATGTACAATCCAGAAGGTAGTGATGACGATTTAGAATGGTTTGAGGTTTTTAATAATTATGATTATTCTATAGAAATTAAAGGAAATAAATCCGGTTGGATAATTAATGATGGCAAAAACCATAGATTTAAAGAAAATTTATTAGTAAATCCTAAGGAAATTTTTATCATTGTTCAAAATAAAGAAAAATTTTTAAAAACTTATTCTGATTATAGGGGGAAATTAATCGAAGCTAATTTTTATTTAAAAAACAAAAACGGTAAGATTCAATTATTAGACGAAAAGAAAAATTTAATTGCCGAAATATTTTATGATTCAAGTTGTGGCGGTAATGGAAATGGTTATAGTATTGTTTTTGAAAACCAAAGATGCTTCGAAGGGAAAACAAAAAATGGCTCCCCTGGTTGGTTAGAAGAAAAAACTGACTTAAATTCTTATGTTGAAAATAAAAATCAAAATACAAAAACAGATAACTACAATATTTTAGAAAAAATTTTAGATCAAAATCGACAAGAAAATAACTTATTAAAAAATAACCAATTAAATATTAGCACCTCAGAAAATTATAAAATCACCGAAAGTTTGGAGAAAGAAGTTATACCTCAATTGATCATTACAGAATTTTTACCTAATCCTGAAGGGAGTGATACAAATAAAGAATTTATTGAAATTTTTAATCCTTCTGATGAAATAGCTGATTTAGATCAAATAAGTATAAAAATAGGCAATAAAAAGATTAAATTATCAGGCCACCTCGATCCAAGAAAATATTTAGTTATTTATAATGACCAAAATAATTTTTCAATTAGAAATAAAGGGGAAGTTATTTCTGTTTATTTTAAAGATTCAGAAATATTTTCTATAAGTTATCAAGGAAAATCGCCAATAGGGAAAAGTCTTTCTCGTTTTGGGTCTAATTACTGGCAATTTAGTCAGCCAACACCAGGATCAGATAATATATTTCCAGAAGAAATAGAAGAAAAAAATTCTTTTTTAGAAAATAATCCACCAGCCAATAGTTTATTCGAAAATGAAAATAAAAATTCTTCCTCAAGTTTACTAATCGCTAATGTTAGTAGTTTTTTTAATTCTTATATTTTGTTAGGAATAATTATCTCAATTTTGTCTTTAATAATAACTTTAATAATTAAAATTTATTTCAAGGTTTGACTATTTATAATTCAACATATAAAGATGGCTCCAATCAACTTTATTACTTTTAGTTAAAATCTTTTTTAAGTTATTTATATCGCTATTAAAAATTATTTCTTTTAATACATCTAATTTAAAATTGACTCCCCATAAATCAATTTCAAAACCACCCATATCATGAAAGTATTTTATTAAAGACTTTTTCAAGTTAATCACCGGATGATCAAGATTTTTATGAATAAAATAAAGACCAGTCAACAAATAAACTTCTAAAATACCACTTTGATAATTAAATTCCAGATTTTTTAAATAATCAAAAGTAATAATTTTGCTTTGAAGAATATCTTGACTCTGTTCATTGGCGCTATTTCTAATTAGTAAATAAATCAAAATGTTTTTTGTTAAATAATCATTATTTGCTTTTATATTTGGTAAAAATTTTGTTAAACTGGAATAATTTTTAAGAAAATTTAAATAAGCTTCAACCTCTTGTTTATCAATGAAATTAAAATTTTTATTAACATCAAGAAAACTATTATTTAAATTTTCTATACGTTGAATTTCTTGAATTAGGTTGAATTTATTATTCATTGTTTATAAGTTTTAAATTTTTAAGCCCCCTCTTTAGGAGGGGGCTTCTTTTCCTTTTTTGTTTTTTTAATAATAAATTAAATTAACACCCCCTCTCTAAAGGAGCTAATAATTTTTTGGGTTGTCTTAATAATTAACTCCCTTGCCATATTTTAAATTTTTTAATAAATATATTTTACCATAAATTAAAAATCAAATCAATAACAATTATCCACATATTGAGTTTAACAATAAATTTTTTAAGTTATAATTTAATTAGCTAAAAATATCAAAATTAAGGTATTTATAAAATAATTCAGTTTAAAAATATAAAGACCTATACCCCAAAAGAGTGGTTTAGGTTTTAAAAAACAAAAATTTTATGAATAATTTAAATCAATTTTCTAGTCAACCATTAGATTTAGTTCAATTTTATTTTTACGAAATTATAGGCAGAATTACATCTTTTTTGCCCAATTTATTAATAGCTTTAATTTTGATACTTTTAGGTTATATAGTAGCCTGGGCATTTGAATTTTTCGTTAGGTGGTTAATCTTAAGGCTAAATATTAATAAGTTATTAAGCGATTTAGGCTTCTCGAAATTTTTAGAAAAATCTAATCTTGAATTAAGGACAGAAAACTTTTTGGGGAAAATAATTTTCTGGATAATTTTTTTGCTTTTCTTAATTCCGTCTTTCGAGATTATTGGATTAGTATCTTTTAGTAATTTATTAACAGAGATAGTCAAGTTTTTACCCAAAATATTAGTAGGTTCTTTTATATTTATTGCTTCTATTCTGTTAGCTGATTTTCTCAAAAGAACTGTTTATGTTTTTTTGCGAGGTATAGAAGCTAAAGGAGCAGAGTTAGGATCTGATATTGTTTATTATGGAATTTTTATTTTCGGTTTAATTTTAGCCTTAAGTCATATAGGAATTGCTGCTGAAGCATTAAATATCTTACTATTAGGAATAGTTTTAGCTTTTGCTTTAGCCGTTGGTCTTTCCTTTGGTTTAGGTGGACAGGAATTAGCTAGACATTTTTTGGATGAGATAAGAAGAAAATTGTAATAGAAGAATAATTATTGATAATATTAACTTCACATAATCATTGAATAAAATCAGAATAAAGATAGAATAAGCTAAAATATAAATTTGGAAGCAACATAAATTTGTAATCTTGACTTAAGATTAAATTTTCTATATAATATTTTTATTATTTGATTTCGATAATAATTAATTTTTGCGATTTAGAAGGTTTTAACCAAGTGTTTATTTAAGCAGTAATCTCTTGGCGAGAAATTATTTGTTTTTAAAAAATCGAAAATGTTGTTATTATTGTTCTCTATAAATTTATTTTTAAGATTTGTGAGCTTGATGTAATTTTTTGTATCTCAGAGGAGAGATTTAAGGCTAATGGTGGATGCCTCAGACACCTGAAGGCGATGAAGGACGCGCCTAGGTGGCGAAACGTCAGGGGGAGGTACCTAGGAACCGCTGATCCCTGAATTTCCGAATGGGGAAACCCGATTGCGGAGAACCGCAATCATTCACCTTTAAATAATAAAGGTGAAGGCGAACCCGGGGAAGTGAAACATCTCAGTACCCGGAGGAAAAGATACCAATAGGTATTCCCTTAGTAGCGGCGAGCGAAAGGGGAGGAGCCTAAACCCTACTTTAGACTGATAAAAGTAGGGGGTTGTAGGAAAAACCCAAAAGCAAAATTGAAATTTTAGTCGAAGGTTTTGGAATAAACCACCATAGAGGGTGAAAGTCCCGTAGACGAAAAAATTTCAATTTTGCGGGTTTTCTCCTGAGTACCCCGATGGCAGAGAGCATTGGGGGAAGCTAGCGGAATTACCCGCTAAGGCTAAATACTTCAGGTGTTCGATAGTGAACAAGTACCGTGAGGGAAAGGTGAAAAGCAGGTCGGTGAGACCGGTGAAATAGAACCTGAAACCATTAGCCAACAACGAGGTGGAGTCCTGTCTTTAACAGGATGACACCGTGCCTATTGAAGAATGAGCTGGCGACTTTATAGTATCGCTGGGCTTAAGCGCGTTCAAGCGCGAAGGCGAAGTGAAAGCGAGGGTTAACAGCCCTACTTTTAACAGCGATACTATAAGACCCGAAGCCGAGCGATCTTACCATGGCCAGGATGAATCTGCCAGAAATGGTGGAGGAGGTCCGCACCCGTTGGTTAGGCAAAACCATGGGATGAGCTGTGGTAAGCAGTGAAAAGCTAATCGCGCTCGGGAATAGCTGGTTCTCCCCGAAATAGCTTTAGGGCTAGCGCACAATAATACCTAGTAGGAGGTAGAGCACTAATTGGTTGGTGAAGGGTTTACCCAGCTAACCAGTTAACCTCCGAATGCTTACTAGGATTTTGTGTAGTCAGTCTATGGGGGATAAGCTTCATAGACAAGAGGGGAACAACCCAGATCACAGGCTAAGGTCCCTAAATATAAGCTAAGTGGAGAATGCAGTCCTTTACCTTAGACGTCCAGGATGTTGGCTTAGAAGCAGCCATCATTTAAAGAGTGCGTAACAGCTCACTGGAATAGGTAAAGGGCGCAGAAAATTTAAGGGGCTAAGCTTATTACCGAAGCCGTGATTTCTACTCTATTGAATTAAAATAGAGTAGAAAGGTAGGGGAGCATTCCTTATGCGATGAAGAAGAGATCGAGAGACTCTTTGGAGCATAAGGAAGAGAGAATGCCAGCAGGAGTAACCGCAATCCCGATGAGATGTCGGGACGCCGTAAGAGCAAGGATTCCTTAGCAATGGAAATCATCTAAGGGTTAGGCGGGAACTAAGACAAACCCGAAAGGGTTAGTCGATGTACAATTGGTTAATATTCCAATCCCACCCTAAGTTCCGATGGGATGACGAAAGAAATAAGTTCTTGAGCCTTGATGGCTTGGGCTTTATTTTAGGTAGAGGGAGATAATGGCAAATCCATTATCAAGGGTTTTAACCCATCCCTCGAATAAAATAGGAGATAAAGCTTAGGCTTTATCAACAAGAACGAAGAGCTTTCCAAGAAAAGTCTCTAAGGTTAAACTTAGGGTGCCCGTACCGGAAAACCGACACAGGTGCTCGAGGCGAGTAGCCTAAGGCGAACGAGTGAGGCTTCTCCAAGGAACTCGGCAAAAAAGCGGGCGTAACTTCGGGATAAGCCCTGCCGTGTGATGAACACGGCCGCAGCGAAAGTTCCTCTGGCGACTGTTTATCAAAAACACAGCTCCCTGCTCAACTCGTAAGAGGATGTATAGGGGGCGATGCCTGACCAATGCCGGAAGGTTAAAAAATTGAGGTAATTTTGTTTTTAAAACAAAATTGCCTGCAATTTTAAGCCCCGGTCAATGTCGGCGGTAACCCTGACCGTCCAAAGGTAGCGCAATTCCTTTCCGGGTAAGTTCCGGAGCGCATGAAAGGCATAACGACTGGAGGACTGTCTTGGAGAAGTGCTCGGTGAAACTGCGGTCCCCGTGAAGACGCGGGGTAGTGGCTACGGGACGGAAAGACCCCGGGAGCTTTACTGCAACTAGTCATTGATAACTATTTTTAGGTGCACAGCGTAGCGGGGAGGCTATGAAGCCTTTTCTTCGGGAAAGGTGGAGCCGCCAATGGAACACCCGCCATCTAAAGGTAGTTATCTAATTCATTCCAAAAGAATGAAAACAGTGGCTGGTGGGCAGTTTTTCTGGGGCAGAACCCTCCGAAAGGGTATTGGAGGGGTTCAAAGGTTAGCTTGTCTTGGATGGAAACCAAGACTTAAGTGTAAGGGCAAAAGCTAGCCTAACTGCAAGACTTACAAGTCGAGCAGGAGCGAAAGCTGGACCTAGTGACCCGACGGTTCTTTGTAAGAAGGCCGGAGACAACGGATAAAAGTTACCCCGGGGATAACAGGCTGGTGTGGCCCGAGAGTTCATATCGACGGCCACGCTCGGCACCTCGATGTCGGCTCACCCTAGCGCGGGGCTGAAGAAGGTCCCAAGCGTCGGGCTGTTCGCCCGTTAAAAGGGTACGCGAGCTGGGTTCAGACCGTCGTGAGACAGGTCGGTCCATATCTGTAGTCACCGCTTATGTCTTGAGGGAGGCTGATTCTAGTACGAGAGGACCGAATCGGGGAAGCCAATGGTGTATGGGTTGTTTTGCCAAAAGCAGCGCCCAGTAGCCAAGCTTCTGAGGGATAAGTACTGAAAGCATCTAAGTACGAAGCCCTTCCCAAGATTAGGACATATGGTTTCCTGGAAGACCACCAGGTTGATAGGCCCCATCTGTAAGCCAGGCAACTGGTTGAGGAGAGGGGTACTAATAAACCAAATTCTCCTCTGGGATACAAAAAATTACATCTCTTTTAGAAGTTTATAAATATTAATCACTTCTCAAATAATGGCTGGTCATTCGCATTGGGCACAAATCAAATATAAGAAAGCTAGTGTTGATAAAAAAAGAAGTTTAATGATTTCTAAATTAGTTAATTTAATTCTAACTGCTGGAAGGGATAATCCTAATCCGGAAACTAATTTTAAATTAAAATCAGCAATTGAGAGAGCAAAAGATTTTGGAGTGCCCCAAGAAGTAATTGATAGAAATTTAAAAAAATTAAAAGATAAATCTAATAATGATTTAGAAGAAATTATTTTAGAAGCTTATGGACCAGAAGGATTAGCGATATTAATTAAATGTTTAACTAATAATAAAAATAGAACAATTAACGATATTAAGCATATTTTATCTAAACATAATGCTAAGTTAGCTGAGCCTGGTTCAGTACTTTGGTTGTTTGAAGAAAAAGGAGTAATTAGTATTAATAAAACAGATTTTAATGAAATGCTTTTAGAAGAATTAAGCGATGTAATTGAAGATTTTAAAGAAAATGATGAATCTGTTCAATTTTTTGTTAAAATTAACGATATTTATAAAATAAAGTCACTTTTAGAAGAAAAAAAAATTAAAATTTTATCCACAGAAATTCAATTTATTCCTAAAAATTATGTTAAGATAGAAAATGAGGAAAAAGTAAAAAATTTAATTGATGAACTTTTAGATTATAATGATGTTTATGAGGTTTTTACTAATCAGTAATATGGTCGGATTAATAAAAAACAAAATAGCCAATGAAAAAAATTTTTTTACTGCAAGATGAAGAGTTAGAAGAAGGTGAGTTTGAATTTGATGATGAAAACGAAGATGAAGATTTTGATGAAGAATGGGATGAATCTGAAGAAGTTATGGATGATGAAGAAGATTGGTCAGAAGAAGTAGAAGAAGGAGAAGAAATAATGTAAAACAATAAAATTTCATGATTTTAAGATGCCCTCATTTTGAGGGCATCTTAATTTTAATTTAAAATTTTTATATATGATTATTAAAAATTTACAAGAACTTCATCAGCTGATTGATAAATATTTAATTAAATTAATTACAAGAGAATTAATTAAAAGAAAAAGTTTAATAATCCTTTTTAAAGGTCATCTTGGAGCGGGGAAAACAACAATTATTAAAAGAATTGCTAAAAAGCTAAAAATTAAAGAAAATATCAATAGCCCAACCTTTGTTTTATGGCAAATTTATCAATTTAAGTTAGTTAAAGAAAATTTTAATTTTAATCACATTGATTTATATCGAGTACAGGCAAATGATTTATTAAGGTTATCTTTAAAATCAAAAATAAAAGATCAAAATAATTTGTTTTTAATTGAATGGGGAGAAAAATTATTACCCTTTTTAACAAGAAATAAAATAAATTATTTAATAATTGAGATTAAAATTTTAACTAAGAAAAAGAGAGATATTAAAATCAAATGGAAAAACTAATTATTCTTGATACTAATTCTTTACTTTACCGGTTTTACTATGCCTTGCCATTTTTTAGTTCTCATCAAGGTTTACCAACCAATGCCCTTTATGGGTTAACCAATGCTCTAATTAGAATTATCAATGAAGAACAGCCAGACTATTTCATTGCTTGCTTTGATTCAAAGGTAAAAACATTTAGACATCAAAAAGATATTCAATATAAAGCTCAAAGACCTAAAGCTAGTGAAGATTTAAAAATTCAGATAAATTTAGCTAAAAAAATCTTAACTGCTTTCAATGTTTCTATTTTAGAAAAAGAAAGCTATGAAGCCGATGATTTAATAGGTTCGTTAGTAAAAAAATATCCAGAAAAATTTAAAGTAATATTTAGTGGCGATTTAGATCTTCTCCAAATTTTGGATAAATCCACGATTTTAAAATTTTTTATAAAAGGAATTTTAAAAATTGAAGTTTATGACGAAAAAAAGGTAATAGAAAAGTTTAATTTATTACCACAACAATTACCTGACTTTAAAGCTTTAGTCGGCGATCCATCGGATAATGTTATAGGAATTAAAGGAATAGGGAAAAAAACCGCTAGTGATTTATTGAATAAGTTTAATAATTTAGAAAATATTATTAAGGCAGCTGAAAAAAAATTAATTCCGCTCCCATTGAGAAACGAAATTTTAATTAATAAAGAAAAACTGAATTTAAATAAAGAATTAACTACAATTATCACTGATTTAGATTTAAATTTTGAACTCAAAAAATACCCTGGTTTGAATATAGATAGCATAATCGAAGCCTTAAAGGAATTTGATTTTTACTCAATTATTGAAAGATTAAAAAAGAATCAAATTTCTAGCCAAAAATTAGAAGAAATAAAATTTAATAATAACTTGCCTTTATTTTTAGACAAAATTTTTTGTTTAATTGAGAATGAAAAAATTTATTTTTATGATAATAAAAATTTTTATGTTTTTCCTATTGAGCTTCAAATTTTTGAAAAAATTTTATCAGCTAATGAAATTATAATTTTTGATTCTAAGTTATTTATCAAAAGATATTATCAATTAAAGAAAGAATTTATTGAACCTCAAAAAATTTTTGATTTAAAAATTGCTTTTTGGTTAACTAAAGGAATTATTAAACCGACGATTGATAAAATAATTAACTTTTATACTAATAAATTTTCAAGCCAAAATGATGTTAAATTATTTTTAAGTCTAATGCCTAAGATATACGAAGATTTAAATCGGTTAATTAATGATTATCAATTAAGAAATGTCTTAGCTTTAGATCAAGAGGTTAATTTAATTTTAGCCTTAATAGAACTTGAAGGTTTAAAAATTGATGAAGAAAAATTAAAAGTTTTAAAAGAAAATTTAACTCAAGAATTAAATCAATTAATTGAAGAGTTATATCATTTAGCCGGAACTAAATTCAATCCTAATTCAAGTAATGAATTAAGAGATATTATTTTTAATAAATTAAAAATACCCTTGAAAAAATTTAAAAAAACTCCTAAGGGAGCAATTTCTGTTAAAGAAACCGAATTAGTTAAAGTCAAAGACCTACATCCTTTTATTGAAAAATATTTAATTTATCGACAAAATTCTAAATTATTATTAGGTTTTATCAATAATTTATCAAAATATAGCCGTCAAGGAGTTATTTTCACTAATTTTGAAATCACCGGGACAGCAACCGGAAGAATTATTTCTTTTTCGCCTAATCTACAAAATTTACCTCCCAAGGCTAAAATGATTTTTATACCACACAAAAATAATATTTTCGTCAGTTATGATTATTCTCACATTGAATTAAGAATTTTAGCTCACTTTTCTCAAGATGAATCGCTAATTAGTATTTTTAATCAAAACTTAGATATTCATACAATTACTGCTAAATTGCTTTTTAAAAAAGAAGATGAACAAACCAGACGATTAGCTAAGATAATTAATTATGGGATTGTCTATGGAATTTCCCCCCAAGCACTTTCAGAAAAAACCGGTCTTTCGTTATCAACATCAAAACAGCTGATTCAGGATTATTTTAAAAGTTTTCCAGGAGTAAAAAAATTTATTAACGAATTAGTTGATAAATTTCAGGCAATGGGCTATGCTGAAACCTTATTAGGGAGAAAAAGATTTGCTTTTGAAATTAATTCATCTCGGGCATTACGAATTGCTATTAATACACCCATTCAAGGGACAGCTGCTGATATTTTAAAATTATCTATGATCGATATCTTTAAGTATCTTAATAAGCAGAATTTATTAGAAGAAATTAAATTAAAATTAGCTATTCATGATGAATTAATTTTTGAAATGCCAGAAAATCATCTTAAAAATACTGCAATCAAAATCAAGCAAATAATGGAGAATGTCATTAAATTAAATATTCCTCTTAAAGTAAAAATTAAAAAAGGGTATAATTTAAATGAATTAAAATGAAAAAATTTTATCTAAAAAACCTTCATTTTATCTTTTTTGGTTTAAATATTATCTTATTAGCGATTTACCTTTTTATTAGTGATTTTAATTATCTTAAACTAGCTATTTTTTCTTTATTAATCTTAAATGTTGGTTTTTTGATTGTTAATTTTTTTTTAAAAAAAGAAGAATTAATTGCTAGCCAAAAAGATTTTTATTTTGAATTGGATAAATTTTTTAATTTATTAGATACACCATTTGTGATTTATGATGATGAAATGAAAATTGTTTATTTTAACGATGCATTTTTAAAATTAGTAAATTTGGAAAAAAGCATTTTAACTAATTTGAAATTAGAAACTTGGATTGTAAAAAATGAACAATACCTTAAATTAGCTTTAGTATTTTTTCCTTCTTTAGTTGCTGATAATATTAAAATTATCCAAGCAGATGATCCAAACATAATCGAAGTTAATTATCAAAATACTTTTTTGTGTTCAATCATTTCGTCTAAAATTTCTTATCAGCAAAAAATATATAAATTTAAAGTTATTCTTGATCAATCAAAAGATCATTATTACCGCAAACAGTCATTAGAATTTCTTAGTTTATTAGCCCACCACTTAAGAACACCATTAACTCAATTAAGATGGTTATTAGAAAGCGTTAAAGATGAAAATAATAAAGAAAATGTTGATCAAGCCTTAAATATTCTTGATAAGACACTGATTCTTTCACAAACAGTGATTTTAAGCAACAAAGTAGAGACTGATCAATTAGAATTAAATATTGAAATGAATAATTTTGAGGAATTAGTTAAAAATTGTTTAGAATTTTTTAAATATTATTTAAGTGAAAAAAATATTACTGTTGAAATCTTTATTGACGAGCAAACAAAAAATTTTTATTTTGATAAAAATATTATGTTTTTTATTATTTATACTTTAATTGAAAACGCTATTGATTATAATAAAGAAGGAGGTAAGATAACTATTAAAACAGAAAAAGAATTTGGTCGAGAATATGTTAAAATTCAAATTTCAGATACCGGTATCGGAATTGCTAAAGAAGATTTAGCTAATATCTTTAAAAAATACTTTCGAACTAAAGAAGCAAAAGAAATTAAACCTACGGGCTTTGGTTTAGGATTATCGTTGGTTTATAATTTAACTAAAATTCATAAGGGTGAAATCAGCGTTGAATCTCAAAAAAATATCGGTACGACATTTATTTTAACATTTCCGCTTGCTAAAGATATTTACAGTTTATAATTTATTTATGAGCGTTAAAGTAAGGTTTGCTCCATCACCAACGGGTAATTTACATCTAGGTGGAGCAAGAACGGCTCTCTTTAATTTTGTTTTTGCTAAAAAAAATAAAGGAGTATTTATTTTAAGAATTGAAGATACCGATCAAAAACGTTCACAAAAAGAATTTGTTGATAATATTCTTGAAAGTTTATCTTGGTTAGGTTTAAATTGGGATGAAGGCCCTGTTTATCAATCCGAACGAGTTTCTTTATATCAAAAAGTAATAGAAGAATTACTTCAAAAAAATAAAGCCTACCGTTGTTTTTGCTCAAAAGAGGAATTAGAACAAAAAAGATTAGCTCAAATTACTCAAGGTATAGCACCTCGATATGATCGAAGTTGTGCTAATCTTTCTCAAGAAGAAGTCAATCAAAAAATTTCTCAACGATTACCTTATGTTATTAGATTAAGAGTACCTGACCAGATATTAGTTTTTAAAGATTATCTTAGAGGTGAAATAAAATTTGATTTAAGTCTAATTGGTGACTTCGTTATTGCTAAATCAGAAACTGAACCTCTTTTTCATCTTTCCACCCCTGTTGATGATTACTATCAAGGAATTACTCATATCATTCGAGGAGCAGATCATATTTCTAATACCCCTAAACAGATTATGATATACAAAGCAATGGGTTGGAAATTGCCAATTTATGCCCATATTCCTCTTTTATTGGGAGAAACTGGTGGTAAATTATCTAAAAGACAAGGTGCAAAAAGTATTTTAGACTATCGACAAGAAGGTTATTTGCCCGAAGCAATTATTAATTTTTTAATTTTATTAGGTTGGCATCCTAAAGGCGATCAAGAAATTATTAGTCTACCGGAAATCATTGAACAGTTCGAATTAGAAAAAGTAGAAAAAAGAGCTTGTGTTTTAAATATCAAGAAATTAGTTTTTTTAAATAGGTTTTATTTAAGAAAGAAAGAAAGCGCAAAGATATTAGATTTAATTAACAAAGATAGTTATTTTCAAGATATTAGCGATTTCATAAAACAATCACCATATAGCCAGGAAAACATTATTAAGATAATTGAATTAGGGAAAGAAAGAGCAAATACCTTAAGAGAAATATTCCAATCAGTTAATTTCTTCTTCAATGATTTTGATTACGATAAAGAACTTTTAAGGTGGGATAATTATTCTTTGGATGAAATAAAAGCTTCTTTGGAAAAAACTTTTAAAACCCTATCTTTAATTAACGAAGATCAATTTAAATCATCTTACTTAAAACAAATTTTGGATTCTCTTTCTGAAGACAAAGGGTATATTTATTGGCCATTAAGAGTAGCCTTAACTGGCCTTCAAGCTTCTCCACCGCCGATTGAGATTATGGAAATTTTGGGTAAAAAAACAACATTAAAATTTATTGAAAGAGCCATTAATAAATTAAGTTGATAAAATGCTTCGGTTAATTTTTAAAACTTTTATTTTTTTTATCATAATTCTGATTATTTTTGCAATAGTTCCTGATAAATTTTGGCAGTGGCTTAAACCATATTTTAATTGGGAGATCTTTTTAAAAACCCTTAAATTAGGTTGGGAAAAATTTTGGCAATTTATTCAAGAAATAACCGGAATAGATTTTACAGATTTTTTTGATAAAATTAAAAATTATTTTGGCTTAGATATCATTAATATTTTTCAAAATATAAAAAATTTCGTAGCTAATATTTTTGAAAAAATTGCCAATTGGTTAAAGTAGGGCGGGTAGCTCAGGGGCAGAGCGTCTCGCTTACAACGAGAAGGTCAGAGGTTCGAATCCTCTCCCGCCCATCAAATTAAAAATAACAATTTTGGAGAAAAACTTAAAACCAGTTTTATTACTCATACTTTGAAAAAAAATTTATTATCAAGATAATAAGGTATGAAAGAAATAATTTTTGTTACTACAAATAGAGGTAAATATAATTCAGCTAAAAACTTTTTAAAGAAATATGGGATTAAAGTAATTTGGGAAAAATTAGAATTACCTGAACCAAGAGGAACACTAGAAGAAATTGCTATTCATAAAGCTAAATATGCTTTCAAAATTTTAAGAAAACCTTTAATAACAATGGATGCCGGTTTTTTTATTTATTCTCTTAAAGGCTTTCCAATGATGTTTACTAATTTTGTCTTGACAACAATCGGCATCGAGGGTATTATAACTCTTGTTAAAAATAAAGATAAAGCTTGTGAATTTAAGGAGGTTCTCTGTTATCTTGACAATTTAAGAAAGAAACCAAAATTATTTAAAAGAATTATTAAAGGAGGAATAATAGATAAACCTTTAGGTAAATTAAAACCTTATCATTGGTCTAAATTATCTCTTATTTTTATTCCTGAAGGTGAAAGAAAAACTCTTGCGCAGATGACAAAAAAGGAATTTCAAAATTTTCGCAAAAAAGTAGATAAAAATTCTCATTGGGAACAATTTACTAAATTTTTTATGGAAAGAGAAAAAATTTAATAGACAGGTTATAATATTTTAGCCGAACACTAAAATCTACAGAAGGAGGTTATGACAAAATGAAACCATACATTGGAGTAACGGGGTTTACAAGTTATTACAAAGATAAGTTTCTTGAAATTAAAATTATAAAAACCTAAAGTTTTCTATTAAAAATTAAAAAGCGGTGGGGGAGGGATTCGAACCCTCACGGGCGTTTAAGCCCACCGGCTTTCGAGGCCGGCGCAATTCCATTCTGCCACCCCACCTTAATTAAATTATAAACTCGATTAACTTAAAATTTTATTATATTCAGTATTTAAAACTAATAATTTAATTTTATAATATAACTAAAGTTATTAAATAATGATAATTAAAAAACATTCTTTTTCTTTTACTATTGTTGAATTTTTAGTTGTTTTTGGTTTAATAATTTTTTTAATCGCTACCGCTATTTTTTTTATTAAACCTGTTAATATTTTTCAAGGTATAAGAGATAAACAAAGAATTCAAGATATTGAAGGTATAGAATATGCGATTAATATTATTGCTGAATCTAATAGAGGTACTTTTAATGAACTAAATTATGCTTCTTCTAATGTTGTTTATATTTCTCTTCCAGATTCATCTTCAACTTGTTCTTCGTGGTTATCTCAATTACCTTCTTTACCTTCAGATTGGTCTTACAGATGTTCAGCAACTCCTACAGATATTACTGGTAATGGTTGGATTCCTATTCCTTTTAATTCTTTTTCTGTTGTTAATTTAGATAGATTACCTATTGATCCTATTAATAAACCTCCTTATTATTATAGTTTTGTTGTTGGGGGGAGTTATAAATTATCAGCAAAACCAGAAAGTAACTATTTACCAGCTATTCAAGATGAAGGTATCGAACCTCTTCTTTATGAAGCAGGAACTAATAAAAAGCTTTCAACCTTCCAATCAGGTCTTGTAGGTTATTGGCCATTTGATGAAGGAAGTGGAACTACGACTAAAGATTTATCGGGTTATGGTATAGATCTAACAATACTACCATCTTCATCAATGGTAATATGGACATCTGGTAAAAGTGGTTATGGATTAAAATATAATTCTAGTGCAAGTACTGGTTGTAGAAACGATCAATTTGGTATTTACCAAGATATCCCTTCCACTAGTATTTTATATAAGCTACCACAGAATGATTTTACTATAATTCTTTGGGATAATTATAATTCTGGCGCTAATACCTTATTTCATCTAAGCACTCAATATGGAATTACGGGGTGTTGTAATGGTTTTTGGGTTAAAAACCATTCTTATATTTATGTAGCTAACAGCAATAAACAAGACACCGGCTTTTCTTTTTCAGCGCCATCTAATAATATTTGGCATATGTATGCTTATGTTTTTGAAAAATCAAAAAATTCTCACAGAATGTACATAGATACAATTGTTAGAGGATCAGCTAATAATTTGTCAGCTTCATATGGAGATGCAAGAAAAATCAATATAGGAATATATGACCCCACGTGCGTAGATGCAGCAAAAGGAACAACCTTTGATGAAGTTCGCATCTATAATCGAGCATTATCAGAAGATGAAATTAAGGCTTTATATGAAGCTACGAAATAAACTGCAAACTAATGCAAAGTAATTTAGAACTATTACGCTGAACAATTTGATTTAATTATTAATTTTGAAGGGAAGGTTGATATAATATAATAAAATTAACACTTAAAATAACTAATTTACCAATATCAATCTTTTATAAATTAAAATAAAGTAGATTCTGCTAGAATGGAAGAATTATTTCAAAAAATACCAGGACTTAGTCTATCGGCAAAAAAAATATTTGAAAGATTATTTGAAGTAAAAAAAGAAAAAACCAAAATATATTTACCAGAACAATTAAGAGAAAAATATCAACAAGCAGAAAACCAAGAGATAGTTATTATTAGAAATAAAATTTTAAATCAAGAAACACATTTTAATATCTGGCGTGCAAAAAGAAAGGAACCACAAAAAGAATCAAAATTGTTAGAAAATGAATACGATCCTTTTTGTAATCCAATCAATTATACTCCTTATGATGAGTTCGGTAGGTTAGAAAATGAATCAGCAATCACTGCTAGCAATTTAGCTAAATCCGCTAAAAATCACTCTTTAGTTATTTTTAAAAATCATCAAATTAACCAAATAGATATTAAAAATTCTTTTCTTTTGGCTTATCAATGGTTTTTACATTTTCAAGAAGAAAATAGAATAATTATTTGGAATTATGGTTATCGATCAGGGGCAAGCATTTTTCATCCTCACTTACAAATTTTTGCTTTAGATACTCTTCCACTGAAAATAGATTATCTTTTTAAGAGATTCGCCGATTATCAAACTGAATACCACAGTAATTATTTAGATGATTTATTTTTTCTGTCTACTGAATTAGATTTAGCTCAAAAATTTGATGATTTTAATATTATCGTTAGCTTAACGCCGTTTAAAGATGATGAAGTATTATTTTTTAGCGAAAATTTTGAAGACAATATTCATCAATTAGCTTGTTTAGTTTATTCTTATTTAACTTTAGGTATAGAAAACTTTAATTTATTTTTAATAGAGACAAAAGAAATTTTATTAGGCTTTTTGGTTAATCGTGGAGAATCAAATAAAATTAACTCTGATATTGGTTCATTAGAAATTTACGCCTTTTCAGTTGTTGGTAGCAACCCCTTTGATTTAGCTAAAAAATTATTCGTTAATTATTGGCGTTAGGGCTTTAGGGAATTCTTCGGTTGTTGTTGTTGAAGTAGTAGTTATTAATTCTTCAACCTCTTTTTCGTCTCTAAACAAAAGCAATGGGTTAGCTTCTAATTTTAATAACCTATTTTCTTCAATAGGAGAAATTTTTGCCGGAGTCGGTCTAGTGTTGTTTATTGGAAGAAAAATAAAATAAGCCACAATACTTAAACCGCAAATCCAAAGCAAAGTTGAGTTAATGTTTCTATATTTTTCCATTAATTAAATTTTAACATAAGTTCGTTTTATTAGTAAAGTAAGTAAAAATATACAACCCCCCAACAGAGCAATAGTTGGTCCAATGGGAAAATTTAAAAAATAAGCTAAAAAGAATCCAGCCAGAGAAATTATTTCTGCCAAGATAATTCCTCTAACGATTAAATCTTTAAATGATTTAGAAATAAGCATAGCAATTGAGGGAGGTAAAATTAATAAAGCATTGACCATAATTATTCCTAAAATTTTTATTCCCAGAATAACCGTTATCCCTAAAAATATATAAAATAGAAGTAATTTTTTATCTACTTTAATACCTTCAGCATAGGCTAATTCTTTATTTAAAGAAATCATAAGTAGATCTTTAAAATTTTTAAGATAAAAAAGAAAGATAATAAAACTGAAAATAATTATGATTATTAAATCACTAAAATTAATTGTTAAAATATTACCAAAAAGAATAGAAATTAAATCAGATCGAAATGATGATAAACTAAATAATATTACTCCTAAAGATAAACTAATGATAAAAAGAATAATAATTAATGCATCAACTGGTAGATTGGTTTTTTTCTCTAAATAAAAAATTAAAATAGTAAAAATAATAGCCCAAACTATACCTAAAAGTAAATAATTAAAGGAAAAAAAATAAGCAAAAATTAGAGCCAATAAAGAAGAATGAGCAATCCCCTCGCTTAAAAAAGAAATTTTTCTCATAATAACAAAAATACCTAATAACGGAAAAATAAAAGAAATAACTGATAGAGCTATTAAAGAATTTTTGATTACAGGTTGAAATAATAATTCAATCATTTTTTAATATTATTTTCAAAGATAGGTAAATTTTCAAAAGCTAAGTAATAAAGCATCGCTCCTCCTCCAGTGGAAATAAAATTAAATTTATTTTCTAAATTTAAAGAATGAACAACCGACAATGTTTCTCCCCCTCCAATAATTTTATAAGCTTTTAATTTTGCTAATGCCCGAGCAAAAGATTTAGAACCAAGAGAATATTTTTTATTTTCTATCCATCCTAATGGTCCATTCCAAATTATTAGTTGGCAATTCTTAAGCGAATCAATAAAAGAGTGAATACTTTCTTGTCCGATGTCATAAATAATTTCGTCTTTTTTAATTTCTCCTAAATGACGATAACCTTTATTAGTTTGAAAATCAAAAGGAATGATTATTTTATTACTTGATAATTGCCGAACATCATTAATTTTTTCTTGATCAATTATAGATTTTCCCACTTCGAAATTTTTTGCTTTTAAAAATGTATTAGCGATTGCTCCAACTAAAATAATTAATTCAGCTTTTTTTGAAAAGTTTTTTATTAAATCTAATTTAGTTTCTATTTTAATACCCCCAATAATTACTCCTACCCCCCTTTTTATTTTAAAAGCTTTGTTTAAATTTTTTATTTCATTTTCAAAATTAAGGCCATATAAAGTGGGCAAAAATTTCTGCAATTGATAAACTGAGGAATGTCGACGATGGGAGACAGAAAAAGCTTCATTAACAAAAACATCCCCAATCTTACTTAATTGATAAGCAAATTTCTCATCATTATTTTCTTCTTCTTTAAAAAATCTAATATTTTCTAAAATAATTAATTGATGGTTCGGTATTGGTTTTCCCGGTTGCCAATAATAATAATTAACTTCTTTAAAATATTTTTTTAATAAAGGTAATATCTTTTTAGTTGATAGATTTTTATCTTTATTATTTTTTGGTCTACCTAAATGGGTGATTAAAATTATTTGTTTTGCTTGATGAGTTAAAAGAAATTTAATTGTAGGTAAACTTTTTTCAATTCTATACCGATCTTCAAATTTCTTATTTTTAAGTTCAATATTGTAATCTACCCTAACAATAATTCGTTTATTTTTTATTTTATTTTTATTTAATCGTAATAATTGTAATTTCTTTAAATTAATCATTAGAAATCTGAATTAGTTAATCGATATTGTAAAGCTTCGGCAATATGATCTTGATTAATTATCTCTTTATTTTCCAAATCAGCAATTGTTTTACTAATTTTTATAATTTTATGAATACCCCTGGGAGATAAACAAAGCCTTTCAGCAGCTTGATATAATAATTTTTCAGCCGAATTATCTATTCGACAATAAATTTTAATTTCTTTTGGTGAAAGTTCGCTATTGTATTTATTTTGCCTTTTAAATTGTTTTTCTTTTAATTCTTTTATCTTTTCTCTAATAGTTTTAAAATCCAAATTAGATTCAGCTAACATTTCTTTCGATTTTAATCTAGGTACATTAATTTGAATATCAATTCTGTCCAAAATTGGCCCTGATAATTTTTTATGATATTTATTTATTTCAGCTAAAGTACAACGGCATTCTTTTTGAGGGTCATTATAAAAACCGCATGGACAAGGATTGTAGGCACCGATAAATAAAAATTTTGCCGGAAATTTGACAGTAGTTTTAGCCCGACCAATAGTAATTTCACCATTTTCTAATGGTTCTCTTAAGGCTTCTAAAATATCTCTTTTAAATTCAGGCAATTCATCAAAAAACAAAATACCTCTATGAGCTAAAGTAATTTCCCCAGGTTTTGGATTTTGTCCACCACCTATAATTGAGGTAGCTGATGAAGAATGATGAGGATTTCTAAATGGTGGTAAAAAAATCAATTTATCTAATTCATAACCGCAAGCACTATAAATACTACTCACCTCAATTGCTTCTTGATAAGTTAATTTTGGTAATAAGTTTATTAAATTTTTAGCGATTAAAGTTTTACCCGTTCCTGGTGGACCAAAGAGAAGTAAATTATGCCTACCACTGGCTGACACTAACAATGCTCTAAAAATAAAATCAGATATTTTTATAAAACTTAAATCCTGGTCACTATCATCAGTTGGAATAATTTCTTCTGGTTTTAGTCTTTCTTTTAATTTTAATTTTTCCAAATGATCGATAACTTCTTTTAGATTTTTAAATAGATAAATTTTGTTAATTTTTAAATATTTTACTTCATTTAAGTTTTCTTCAGGTAAATAAATTTCATCAAAATCATTTTGTAAAGTTAAAATAATAGGCAAAACTCCCTTTATTCTTCTCAATTTTCCATCAAGAGAAAGTTCACCTAAGAATAAAATTTTTTTTGTTGGTTTTTTTATTTGTTTTGAAGCTATTAAGAAGCTAATTGTGATTGCTAAATCTAAATAAGAACCTTCTTTTTTAATATTCGCTGGAGCTAAGTTGATAACTATTCTTTTGTTGAATTTGACGGGCGGTTTAGCATTGATTGATTTAAGAGCTAAATTTACCCTTTCTTTAGCTTCTTGAATTGCCTTATCTGTTAAACCAATAATAGAAAAACTATTTAATCCGTTCATTAAACCAGCTTCAACCTCAATAATTTTTCCCTCTAAACCATCTAAAATCGCTGAATGAATTTTAGCTAACATTATCCACAAATTTAAGTTAAATTTAAATTAATTTTATTTTATAATTATTAGTAATTATAAATTAACATTAGGTCGTATTAAAATTAAAATTTTTAAAAAATGAAAAAAGTATTTATTTATAGTTTTTTAGTTTATCTTTTTCTCTCGCTTTTTGTACCCTTTTATATTAATGGTCAAGACTTACCAGAATTTCCAGTAGATAATCCTCAAGCAGGTGTTATATCTGATAATCCAAGAGAAACCATTTTAACTATATTTCAAATAGTTTTTAGAGTATTGATCTGGTTAGCTTTAGCCTTTGCTGTTATTTTCTTTGCTTGGGCAGGTATATTAATAATTGTTCAAGGAAAATTTGATGAAGGTAAGGGAAAAATTGTTTATGGAATAGTAGGATTAATTATTGCTTTGATATCTTGGGCAGTGGTTAATCTTTTAGCTCAATTTATTCAAAGTGGTCAATTGGGAGGATAAAAGATGAAATAGATTATGAATCTTTTTATTATTCTCCAAACACTTAATTATCCTTTTAATCCACAATTTGGATTACCTTCCTCAGAGCCAATCCCAGCTCCATTAGTTTGTGATAATATCTTACCCTGTCTGCTGTTATTATTTTGGTGGTTATTTAGAATTTTAATTTGGCTTTCTTTAGCTTTTTCAATAATTTTAATTGCCTTAACAGGATTAAGAATAATTCTTCAACCAGGTGAGTTTAAAAATTTAGGCAAAAATTTAGTTTGGATAATTATTGGTTTAGTTGTTGCTTTAATTTCTTATAGTTTAGTTTTATTAATTGAAAATGTTGTAAGAACGGGTAGTGTTGGTTAAAAAATTTGGTTAGAAAATGAAAAGAGAAATTATTTTAACTTTGTTTATTCTTAATATAATTTTCCTTAATATATTTTATATTCCTAATATTTATGCTCAGCAACTTCAATTTATCCCTCAAAGAGTTTGTACTCCAA
The DNA here is from genome assembly GCA_041640295.1 of bacterium. Lineage (GTDB taxonomy): Bacteria > Patescibacteriota > Minisyncoccia > UBA6257 > HR35 > JANXCM01. The sequence continues at coordinate 62,434 of JBEQAR010000003.1, read as the reverse complement.
TAACAATTTTCGATGTTTTAAGAGGTCAACCAATACCACCAGGATTATTAAGTAGGTGTATGTTATGGTTAGCTCAAAAAATTCTTACTTTACTTTATACTCTTTCACTTTTATTATCAGTTGGGTTTATAATATATAGTGGTTTATTATTTGCTACAAAACCAAATGATGAAAATGCTAAAAAATATCTTTTATGGGCAGTTATTGGAGCTATAATTACTATTTTAGCCTTTAGTTTAGTTAAAGCTATTGAATTTAGCCTAACCCGCGGTTAAATGAACAAAAATATTATCAAAATTTTAATATTACTAATTTTTATACCCTTATTAGTTTTTGCTCAAGATTATTTTTTTAATCCTTTTCAATTCGGAATAAAAACCTCACGAGAAATTAGAGAAATTACTGATTCTACCTTTATAGATAAAGTTAGAGCGAAAGCAGCTGAATTATTAAATAGAATTTATAATACCAGCACACTTTTTGCGGTTAGTGGTGGTACTATAGTTAGTAATGATCCTCAAATTTCCGTGAATCAAGCCGTTAGAGAAAATTATGGTAATTGGAATATTCTTTTAACTCAAGCAGCTGATGAAGTAATTAAAACTGATCAAGCTGAAAGGAATCGATTAGCTCAGCATTTACAAATATCACCAGATGCTGTTTTAGATTTAGCTGTTTTAAATGTAAAAATTGAAAATAATAGGTTAGTATCCATTTATGTAGGACCAAGTAGCCAACAAGGAGGTATACCCCGAGTAAATTATTGTGAGCAAGGCATAGGACAATGTGCTTTATGGTTATTAACTTATATTCTTAGGTTTTTCTATACTTTAACTTTATTTTTGGGTGTAATTTTCTTAATTTGGGCAGGAATACTGTATATTACTAATCCTACAAATGCTAGCCAGATACACAGTCGTTTTTATTATGGACTTTTAGGGGTGGTGGTTGGAGTATTAGCCATGAGTTTTGTTGTTGCTTTAGAAAGGGGATTATCAGGAGGTACTTTCGTTGCTGTTAATCAACAAAATCAAGGACAGCAAAATCAAGGTCAACAAAATCAACAACAGCAACAAAGAGGTGGTAGAATAAATATTGATCCCTCATCAATAACCTACGCTGATAATAATATTAATTTTATTGCTAGCAGTAATAATAATTGTAGTTTAAATGTTTTAGTTTTTAATCTTAGAAGCGGTCAAACATTACCCTCAAGAAATAATATTCAAGTTAACACTACACCCAATATGATTCAGATTAACGTTTTAAATGTTCGACCTGGTGATACACTTCGCCTTTATTTTTCTTCAGATAATTGTAATGTTAATTTATCACAATACGATTTAAGAACACCATCTACAAGAGTTGAAGTTGTTTTGCAAAGTATTGATGTAGAAATTTATGGAGTACAAACATTCAGAATTAACAGAAATATTATTACTACTAATTTTTTTAGAGCACTACAAAACTTCTTTTCAAGCTCAAATTGGTTAACAAATATCGCTGATTATTTTTTATTTGATCCACCGTTTTATATAAGATTTTCTTACGACCTTCAAAATCCACCAACAAATAACGGAACTTGCCGATTAACTTTATCAATAAAAGCAGCTAATGCTACTAATATTAATTTAGACCAAAATGGTGAAGTTATAGGTTTAGATTGGCGAAGGTTTACTAAAACATTTTCTTTTAATTTACCCTATGAAGCTAATGAATCGCAAAATATTGTACAATTACCTATTAATTTACCTCAAAACACTTTCATACAAATTGAGTATTCAATATTGAATATTAGTAATTGTAGTACAACATTAAGATTAGCTGAGCCAGAAATTATTAGAATTAATTTTTAATAAAATATTTTAATGTTGAATGAAGTTCTTGCTCAAATTGGTAAAGAAGTTGGATGCGCTAATCTTTCTGGTTTAGACTATTTTTTATGTAAATTTGAAGGTTTGTTGTGGATATTTTTTAATTTAGGTTTAATTTTAGGAATTGCTTTGTTAATTATTGCTGGAATTAAATATACAACTAGTCAAGGAAAAGATTGGCATTCTGAATTAATTTTCATTATTTTAGGAATTGTTTTTATTATTGCCTCCTTTTCTATTCCATTAATAATTTTTTCATTCTTAAGATAGTTGATGCTTTCTCATATTACTCAACCAATTCTTAATTTTTTCTCTAACTTAGCCCAATATTTACTTCTTTTTGCTATTTTTTTAGCCATTTTCGGCTTTATTTATTTAGGGGTTAAAAATTATTGGCAAAAAAAAGATTATGGAGAATTTAAAACCTCTTTATTGTTTATTATTCTAGGAATAATTTTATTGGGTATAATATTTATTAACCGAAATATAATTTTTGATTTAATTCGAGTATTAGTACCTAAATTTTAAAAATGGAAGAAATCATAAGAATCCTTAATACTTTATTAAGAATTTTACAAACCATAATAGTTTTAGGCTCAGCCGGAGTTTTTATTTATTTAGGAATCTTATTTTATTTCAAAAAATACGACGAAGTTAAGAAAAATCTTCCTTATGTAGTTTTAGGCTTAGCTCTTTTGATTTCAGTTTATTCTATTCCAGTGATAATTTTATCATTTTTGGAGAAAGGTGCTTCAATAAGTTCATTACCTAACAATAGTTTAACAACTGGGTCAGGGACAAATGGAACTAGAAGTGGTACAGGCTCAGGAACGAGTGGAGGGGGTGAAATTAATTGTCAAATTATTACATTATCAGGTTCTTTTCAGATTTTAACAAACCTGTCCATCGTGGCTCATAATAATAATTGTGATTTATCTCTTACCTTTCAGACTACACGCGAGAGAGCTTATGTTTTGTGTCAATATGGAAATGATAATCAAAATAGACAAAATAGAATTGACTGTTGGGGAATTTATGGTAGTAGATATAATACTCGAGACAATTCTATTTCAGGAGATAGAATAGATTTTTCTGGATTAGATTCAGTGCCTCTTAATCAACCAACTCAAAGATTATCTCGATTTCCCCCAGATAGAAATACTATTTATTGTACGTCTTTAGAAACAATTAATTATACTATAAGCCTGCCTGTTTCGGATAAAAGATATCTTTTTGTTCTTTTTGCCGTTGATCCACACAGAGATTATTGTTCCTTAGGAGCCTCGACTACCGTTACTGTGTCAGGAAATACTATATGGGCAAGACCGGTTTATGACATTTTTGGAGTAATTGCTACTACCACTCGTTAAAATGATTTATTTAGATTATGCCTCAACAACACCTGTTGATAAAAGAGTTTTTGAAGTAATGAAGCCTTATTTCATAAAACTATTTGCTAATCCTTCTAGTATTCATCGTTTTGGTCAATTAGCTCTTAAGGCTGTTGATCAATCGCGAAATTTAATTAGAAATTTATTAGAAGCAGATTATTTAAATGAAATTATTTTTACTTCATCAGCAACTGAAAGCAATAATTTAGCTATCAAGGGTTTAGTTTATTGTTTATTTTATCGACTGAAAATTAAACCTCATATTATAAGCACCGAAATTGAGCATCCTTCAGTAAGTGAAGTTTTATTAGATTTAAAAAAAAATAATTTAATTGAAATTGACTTTTTACCATTAGATAATAATGGCCTTGTAAAATATAGTTCAATCGTTCAATTAATTAAAGAAAACACCTGTTTAATTTCTGTTCATTATGTTAATAGCGAAATTGGTATTATTCAACCAATTCAAAAAATTTCAGAAATCTTAACTGGGATTAATCAAAAAAGAGAAATTAAAATTTATTTTCATACTGATGCTAGTCAAGCACCCTTAACTGAAGAAATTTCTGTAAAAAAGTTAGGCGTTGATTTAATGACATTGTCTGGACATAAAATTTATGGTCCAAAGGGTATTGCTTGTTTGTACAAAAAATCTAATATTATTTTAGAAAAACTAATTTCTGGTTCAGAGCAAGAATTTAATTTAAGGCCAGGTACAGAAAATGTACCCTTAATTGTTGGTTTTGCTCAAGCATTAAAATTTGCTGTTGAAGAAAGAGAAAAATTAAAAAAGCATTTGACAGAAATCAGGGATTATTTTTTAAATCAATTAAAGAAAAACGGTATTGATTTCAAAATTAACGGTAATTTAGAAATAACTACTCCAAAAATTATTAATATTTATTTTCCTAATAAAACTTCAATGGAAATACTTTTGTATTTGGATCAGAATGATATCTATGTTTCAGCAGGAACAGCTTGCCAATCAAGAGCAATTATCCCTAGTCAAGTAGTGGCTAAAATATATCCTGAAAGAGCTAATTGTAGTCTAAGATTTTCTTTTGGTCGCGAAACTAATAAAACCGATATTGATTTTTTGATTCAAAAATTAAAGTTATTTTTGGGTTAAATTTAACACAAAACCTTGACATATCTTGAAAATAAACTTTAAATAGTTTAAAATTTAATTAAATAAAAATTTAATTTTTAATATGTTTGCTTTAAATAGGAGAAAAACTTTATTATTTTTATTTAATATAGTTATTCTTTTTCTTGCTCTATTTTATTTAAACAATTATTTAGGCGCACAATCAGGAGGAGGGTTGAAATTATCTGTTTACCCAAATGCTCGTTTTAATTCATTAGGAAGTTTAGTTCAAGTGGGAATCAATAGACAACCAAACCTATATGATGATTTTTATAAATTCTATGCTATACCACCTACAACCACTGTTTTAGATAAATCATTTTATAGATTAGAAATTCCCGCGACTACGGGGATCAATCTGAGATTTGAGCGAAAAGAACCAAACCCAACATCAACCTCGTTAAGTAATAATTGCGAAGGCTTAAATGGAAGAGTTGAGGGAAATAATTGTATTATTGAAGGTATGTTTAACAGGAATGTAACAAGTACTTATGAATTGTGGCAAATTTCAGCCTCGTCAAGCAATAGTGATTTTGGTTCTATATATTTTTATCTTGTTTCTTCAACTACTGCCTTAAATCCAGCAAGTAGGGATGATCAATATTATCTTATTCCAACATCTACTATGGTGATTTTGGACAATAACAATCAATCAGCCACCACTACTTATTCTATTTATTATAAGAAATTGTATTGTCCAACCAATCTTTCAAATGCTGATAGCGTTATAACATCTAATCCATCCGGTTTTGTTCATTTTAGTTTTTCGAATACCGATTTTTATGATCAGACTAGAGATATTAATCGAATTTTTATAACAAGAAATCTTGGTATAAATAGTAATGCTGCAAGTGGTACATATAATTTGTTTTTAGTAAAAAGTGGAGGGGGTGATCAATTAATTAAAATTTCTTATAACACAGCAACCATTTATGTAACAAACAACATAACTCCGCCATCCCTATCTCTTAATTGTAATGTTAACCCGACTACAGTAAGAATAAATAGCAGCACTGTCTACACCCTAACTGCTACTTCTGATCAAAATATAGGTTATGCTACCTTTACTTTAGAAATTGCTACTTCTGGAGGTTCACCCTCAACTATATCTTGGTCTTCATATTATAATTCATCAACAGCCATTTTTTCTACATCAGTTACCTTTACTGCAAGTGGAACATACTATGCTACAGGTACTGTTAATGCTTTAGGTACTTCTGTTAGGGCTAGGTGTGATGCTGTTAATGTTGAAATGTGTAGATGTTTGTTCGCTGGTTCTGTTGGTGATTGGCGCATAAGATGCCAGGATAATGGTAGATGGGGTGATTGGCAAAGGTATGGTGGTAATACTATTGATGAAAATTGTAACTGTAATAGACAAGAAGTTAGTAATACATATCCTCAATGTCGTCAATAAATAATAACTGCTTATATTTCAAAATTTTTTATTGAGTTAATTAAACTAATATCAACTCTCAAAAATTAATTATTTCTTGATATTTTTAAATAGATGATCATTTTGGGTATTGAAACTACTTGCGATGAAACAGGCTTAGCTTTAATTGAGTTTAAGAATTCTAAGTTTAAAATATTAAACCATAAACTAAGAAGTCAATTTAAGATCCATTCTCCTTACGGCGGAATAGTGCCAATTTTAGCTGCCCGAGAACATAAAAAAAATCTCCCTATTTTATACAAAAACTTAATTCAAGAAATTAATTTTGATGAGAAAAACATTGATTTTATTTCTTTTGCAAATGGTCCAGGATTACCTCCAGCTTTAGTTGCCGGCAAAGAATTTGTTGTTGATTTGGCAAATAAGTTGGATAAAAAAGTTATTCCAGTTAATCATTTACTTGCCCACTTTTATTCAGTTTTAATACCCCAAAATAGATTGAATATTTTTCAAGAGATTAAAAAAATAAACTTTCCTGCTTTAGGTCTTTTAATCTCTGGTGGTCATACCATTTTAGTTTACTTTGAATCATTAACTAAATTTAAAAAAATTGGCGAGACTATTGATGATGCTGTTGGAGAAAGTTTAGATAAATCAGCTAGAATTTTAGGTTTAGAATACCCCGGTGGTCCGAAATTGGAAAAATTAGCTAGAAAAGGAAAAGCAATATTTAATTTACCTTATCCAATGTTAATGACTAATAATTTTAATTTTAGTTTTTCTGGCCTAAAAACAGCCTTTTGGGAATTAGTGGAAGAAGTTAAAAAATACAAAAAACTGGATGATAATACAAAAGCTGATTTAGCTGCCTCTTGTCAAAAAATTGCTTTTGAAGTTCTATTAATAAAAACTAAAAAAGCTTATGAAAAATTTAAACCAAGATCAATTATTATTAGCGGTGGCGTTGCCTCTAATCAATTCTTAAGATCAATTTTTAAAAAATATTTTGGTAAAGATAAATTAATTTTTCCACCAAAACAATTAGCTACTGATAACGGAATTAAAATAGCTTTTACTGGTTATTTTTTTACTCAACAAGCTATTAGTTCAGACAAGTTAGAAATTTTCCCCACACTAAAAATTTAATTTTTAGGTTTATAATTATAAAAATGCAGCAAGAAATTTTGAAAAATATTTATTTTTGGTTAGTGCCAACATTTATAATTTTGCTTTGGTACTTAAGAGATATTTTTTTTATTTTATTTTTTTCTTTTGTTTTAGGTATTGCTATTCAGGAATGGTCAATTGCTATAAAAAGATATTTGAAAATCCCTTTTTTTATTAATATTATTTTGATATATCTAATTTTTGTTTTTATATTAATTTTTTCAATTTATGTTCTTCTGCCAATCATCATTAAAGAAATTAAAAGTGTTTATCCACAAATTCAAGATATTTTAGAAAGTTATGGTATTAAAAATTTATCTGTTTATTTTTCTGGATTTTTAAAAAATACCCCTGAAACATTATTCAATTTTTCTTCTTATTTTTTTAATCTGTTGGGAGGTATTTTTAATTTTATTTTAATTATCATTCTTTCTTTTTGTGTTGCTACTCAACCCAATTTTATTACTGATATTTTTAAGTTTTTTTTAAGCGAAAACCAAAAACCTTATCTTAATTTATATATCAGAATAAAAAGAAAATTTGCTTTTTGGCTTTCTGCTCAAATATTTTTAATGATTATTATCGCTGTTTTGGTGTATATTTTAATGTTTGTTTTAAAAATTCCTTATGCGGGTTTAATTGCTTTTATTGCTGGTTTGACAGAAATTATTCCTATTTTAGGTCCTATTATTTCAGCAAGCTTTGCCATTTTTATTACCTTAGCCAATGATCCAGATAAAATTTTTTGGGTAATCGGTGGTTTTATTTTAATTCAACAAATAGAAAATAATTTAATAATTCCATTAATTGCTCGCAAAGTATTCGAAATTCGACCAATCATTACTTTATCAGCCATTTTAATTGGTGCTAAACTTGGAGGAATTTTGGGTATTTTAACAGTTTTACCATTCTCGGTTATCTTAGTTGAAATTTATTACGAATTTTTTAAAATAGATAAATTAAAAACTTAACTTATGATAAATGAATTTCGAACAGCTTATGGCCAAAGAGTCTCCTCGCAAGAAGTTGTTCGAATTATCAAAAATTTTATTTTAGAAAAACCTCAATATAATTATAAGCTTTTTGTTGGTACTGATTCAGAAAATAGAATCAAAGGTGTTGAATTTATTTCTGTGATTGTTATTCATCGAGTTGGACAGGGAGCTAAATATTTTTGGCGAAGAAGTTTTTCTCTGAAAAATTATGATCTTTATTCTCGTCTGTGGCAAGAAGCAATTTTAAGTTTAAATATTAGCGAAAAGCTTTTTAAGCTTTTGATTAGCGAAAGACTTAAATTTGATTTTGAAGTTCATTTAGATTTAGGAACTAATGGAAAAAGTAAAAGTGTTATTAAAGAAATTATTAATCTCATTAAAAGTTATGGTTTTGAAGTAAAAATTAAACCTGAATCTTATGCTGCGAGCAAAATTGCCGACCATCTCTTATAAATAAGAAGATAAGCAAAAATTAAATGAAAATCACAGCTGATTTACATCTTCATTCAAAATATTCTCGCGGTTGTTCAAAAAATTTAAATTTAGAAAATTTGAATTATTGGGGAAAATTAAAAGGCTTAAACTTGATTGCTACTGGCGATTATACTCATCCTTTGTGGTTAAACGAATTGAAGGAAAAATTAGTTGAATTTAGTGATGGAATTTATAAACTAAAAAATAACGATGATAATGTTTATTTTATCTTAAGTTGCGAGTTAAGTTCTATTTATAGTAAAAATAAAAAAGTAAGGCGAATTCATTATTTGGTTATTTTTCCTGACTTCGATTCGGTATTTAGATTTAATAAAAAAATTTCTCATTTAACTAATTTAAGCAGTGATGGTCGACCAATATTAGGTTTAGATGCTAACGATGTTTTAAAAATTTCTTTAGAAATTAATGAGCGAGTAATTTTTATTCCAGCGCATATCTGGACCCCGTGGTTTTCTTTATATGGTTCAATGTCTGGTTTCGATTCTATTTATGAAGCTTTTGATGAGAATACAAAATATCTTTCAGCGGTTGAAACAGGCTTATCTTCAGATCCACAAATGAACTGGCGGATTTCAGAATTAGATAATATTTCTATTGTTTCTTTTTCTGACGCTCATTCTCCTTATCCTCACCGTATCGGACGAGAGGCAACTATTTTTGAATTAGAGAATTTAACTTATCAAAATTTATATCAAGCCTTAAAAGCTCCAGATAATCAAAATAAAATTGTGATGACTATTGAATTTTTTCCCGAAGAAGGTAAATATCATTACGATGGTCATAGATTATGCAAAATTAGGTTTTCTCCTGATGAATCTAAAAAAAATAATTATCTTTGTCCTATTTGTCAAAGAAAAATCACTGTGGGAGTTATGAATAGAGTTGAAAGTTTAGCTCAAAGAGATGTTAATTATGTTGATCATAATCGGCCCCCATTTAAAAAAACAGTTCCTTTAAGCGAAATCTTAGCTGAAATTTACCACACCAATCCAACGAGTAAAAAAGTTTTAGATAATTATTTGGAAATTGTTCAAGAATTTGGTCCGGAAATTGAAATTTTAGTAGGTAATTTTGATAAAAATAAAATGAAAATAAAATATCCAGAAGTTTATCAAGCTTTAGAAAAAATAGATAACGGTCAGTTAATTATTGAACCAGGCTATGATGGTGAATATGGTAAAATAAGAATTTTTGATTATAGTAATTTTCATAAAAAAGAAATCAAAGAACCACCCAAGACTCTATTTTAAAAATAAGAAAATATAATTTTATAAAATGAAATTAATTTATTCTTTAGTTATTGAAATTTGTCAGCCTTTTTATAAATTCTTAAAATTTTATTTTTTCGAAGCTATTATTTTTTTTATTTCTGTTTTAAATAAGAACAAACAATTTATTGAAAAAAATTATCTGCTTAATAAAAAATTTCCCTTTAATTTACTTAATTTTTTGTTAGGGTTTATTTGGTATAATTTGATTTTTCTTGTCGTTTTAATAATGATTATATTTTGGTTGTTATTACCATTTTTAATTAGTTGGATAATTTTTTTCAATGAATAATTTTTTACTTAGTTTAAGCTTAAAAAATTATCAAAGACGATTATTTAAAATAATTTCAATTAGTTTATATTACTTAATAATATTTTTTAGTTTAGGATTATTTTTTTCTGAACAAAAGTATTTAAATTTAATTGGTTTTTGGATATTTACTATTTTTTTGCTTGACTTAATCATTTTTAAACACCTACCGATAAAAAATTTAAAATTACAGAAAAGTCAAAATTTAGAAGATTATTTAGATAATCAATTAAAGTTAGCAATTTTAAATGCTGTTATTGAATCAAAGAATATCGATCAACTTGATATCTCAATTGTTAATCAACTTTTAAATTTTAAAGAAATAATTAAAATTTTCGATTTATTAGAAATCAAACCACAAACTATTAAAAAAGAAATTAATAATTTATTAACAAATATTGAAAGCGGTAAAAAATTAGATTTAAAAATTGATGAGCATTATTTAATTTATAAAAATTTACAATCTTTGTTTATCCAAAGTTATAAATTTTCAGTAACATTTCATTTTGAAAAAATAACGCCAGTCGGTTTATTACTTTCTATTTTAGAAAAAAATACCCCATTAGTTGAGAATTTATTATTCAAATTAAAAATTACCTTCCTCGATGTTTATTCAGCCTTTTTATTAATTTATAAGAATCAATTTTTTAATCAAAATATTTTTATTGGGCATGAAGATGAACTAAATCAGATTTTAAATAATGAAAATTGGCGATTAATCTTAGTGGGATCAGTAAGTGTAGGGAAAAGAACTTTAATTAAACGATTGATTTGGTTAATTGACCAAGGAATTACTCCTGAGAGTTATTTGAATAAAAAAATAAACTTTTTAGATTTAGAAGAGATTTACAATAAAGAACGAGAAAATTTTGAAAATAAATTAATTTCTTTATTAACAGAAGCAAGCGATGATGATCAAGTTATTGTTTTTATACCCGACCCGCCATTGTTTTTGCTTAAAAATTATTGGTATATTTTTGAAAAGTTTCTTAAACAAACACCAATTAAGCTTTTTCTTTCTTTAACACCGAAGAAACTTGATAAAATTCCTCAATTGAAAACATTTTTTAAGATTATCACTATTAGTAATTTTTCTGAAAAAGATTTACTAACAATTTTAGCTTTGGAACTTAATAATAAAATTATTATTCAACCAAAGGCTTTAACAAAAATTGCCCTATTATCAAAAAATCATTTTAATAACATATCAGATGCACGAAAATTAGTTACAGAAATTGTCAATTTTTGTCAAAAAAATAATTTAAAAGTTATTACCGAAGAAATAGTTGGTGATGTTTTTGGTAAACTAACAGGCTTTTCGAATTTTATTTTCTTAGAAAAATACTTTTTTGATAATTTAGAAGAGATTATTTATCAAAAATTTGTTAATCAAGAGTTTGCTGTTAAAAATGTTGTTGAAGTTCTTAAATCGGTTAAAAAACTCATTAGTTTTATTTTTATTGGTCCTAGTGGAGTAGGTAAAAAAAGATTAGCTCAAATTTTAGCTAATATTTACTTTAATAATAAGATTATTTATTTTGATTTAAGTAAGATTAAAGATATCCAATCATTAATTGGCGAAGAGACAATAAACAATACTGGCAAATTAACTACGGAAATTAAAAACAATCCTTATTCTTTAATATTATTAGATAATTTTGAAGAAGCTAGTAAAGAAGTTTTAGAAATTTTTATTTCAATATTAAACGATGGTTACTTTAAAAATGCTGCTGGAGAAATTATTGAATTAAATTACTGTCTTATTATTGCTATTTCTCATCTTTTCGCTGATTTTATTAATCAAGAAATAGAAAAAGGTAAAACTTTAATTGATATCAAGAAAAGTATTAAGGATAAGTTAATAAATATTTATGGTTTAGAAATCGTTAAAGCCTTCTCTGATATAATTGTTTTTAAATCTCTTAATCTTTCCGAAAAAGAAAAAATTTTAGAAATATTGATTCAGGAAATTAATCTAGACTTAATAAAAAAACATAATTGTCAAATCAATCTTTCTTCTTCAGTTAAAAATTATTTAATTAGCTATTCTCCATCTTATTTTAATAAAATTATTTATGAAAAAATTTTAAATAAAATAAATGAATATCATAATGTGAAAGAAATTGATGTTGATTATCATAACGGGGAATTCATTTTTAACTTAAAATGAAAAATATTGTTTATTTAATCTTTTTTTGTTTGTTGATTATCGTTTTAGCTATTTTATTAAATAATATTACTTTAACTAAAAAAATTGAATTTATTAGAAAAGAATTACCCCAACTTTTTGTGTTAGAAAAACCGGAAACTTATTTATTTTTAGGAAAAATGGGCTATGGTTATCAAGGAGGAGAAAATACTGATTCAATCTTTGTTGTTTATTTGAAGCGAAACAAAGCTTATATTATTCACATTCCTAGAGATTTGATAGTTAGGGTTGATAATAATCTGTATAAAATAAATTCTTTATATGCTTTAGGGAAAAAAAGAGAGTTGTTGGCAGAAGTTTCTAATCTAACTGGTTTTAATGTCCAAAAATATGTAGTTTTTGATATTCATATAATAAAAAAAATTGTTGATATCTTAGGTGGTTTAGAGGTTGATCTTAAGTATCCAGTTACTGATGCTCTTACTGGCTATACTTTGCCGGCAGGCAAAAGAAAGTTGAACAGTGAATGGATTGAATTTGTTTTACGTTCTCGTTACTACCCTCAAGGAGATTTTACAAGAATGGAAAATCAGTTTATAATTATTAAATCTCTCAAAGAGAGATTAAAGAATATTTCTTTTAACGAATATTTAAAATTAACCAATTTAATTCTTCAGTCAAAAAGAAATATTGAAACTAATTTGAATTATAGAGAAATTTTTAATTTAGCTGATAAGTTAAAAAAATCGCAATTTATAGATATTATTTTGGATTTTAATACAAATTTATGGTTAAGCGATTATTTTGAAATTAAGGTTGATGATGAGAATTTTTTTTATATTAATGGTTTAATACCTAAAGATGGCATCGGACAATATGAACAAATTAGAACAAAAATTCAAGAAAAAATTACCGAGGCATTTAAAAAAACATATTAGAGTGATGAAAAGTTTAATGAGAAGAGAATTAAAAACTGAAGAAGAAATTAATAAAATAATAGAAAAAATTATTGATAGGTATGTTAAAAAATAAAATTCGCAAAAAAATACCTAAATTTTTAATAAATTTTTATCATTATCTTTATTCATTCTTTTCTGCTGTATTTTTTAGATTTCCTTCAAAAAAAATTATTGTTATTGGAGTTACCGGTACCAAAGGTAAAACAACTACCTGCTATTTAATTTATAAACTTTTAAATAATTTAGGAATAAAAACTTCTCTTTCTTCAAGTCAGTATTTTTATTTTGGAGATGAAGAAATAGAAAATAAATCAAGAATAACTATGCCTGGAAGGTGGTATTTGCAAGAATTTCTTAAAAAATCATTAGATGCTCAATGCGAAGTTGCTGTTATTGAAGCCACCTCTGAAGGATTAATGCAAAACAGACACAAATTTATTGATTTTGATATTGTTGTATTTTTAAATATTCATCCCGAACATATTGAACATCATGGTAGCTTTGATAACTATAAAAGAGCAAAAGGTAAACTTTTTGAAAATTTATTGAAGGGAGAAAGAAAAATTTTCCGGGGAAAGGTTATTAAAAAAACTATTATAGCTAATTTTGATGATTATGAGTCGGAATATTTTCTCTCTTTTCCAGCCGAAAGGAAAATTACTTTTGGTTTTGAAAAAGGTATTAATACCTCTGATCATCTGCAAATAGTTAAATATAAATTAACCAGCAAAGGAAGTTATTTTAATCTAAACGAAGAAAATGAAGGTAAATCTTTTCAATATTCCACTAAATTATTAGGTAGACAAAATCTTTATAATATTTTAGCTTCCTTATCAGTTTTAAAAAGTTTAGATATTTCTATTAAATTAGTAAAAGATATTTTGCCTCAAATAGATAATTTACCAGGACATTTTGAAATCATTACCTACAAAAACTTTAAAATAATTATTGATTATGCTCATACTCCGGAATCAATCCAAGAACTTTATAAAAATATTTTAGAAATTTTTAAACCTAAAAGATTGTTATGTTTAGTGAGTTCGGCTGGAGGATTGAGAGATAAATGGAAAAGACCAGAAATTGGTAGAGTAGCTGCTAAATATTGTTCAGAAATTGTTATTTCTGATGAAGATCCTTATGACGAAGATCCTTTAAAAATAATGAGAGAAATTGAACATGGGGTAAAAAATTATCTATCAGAATATGATTTTTCAAAACCTTATCAAATTATTAGCGATCGTAAGCAAGCGATAGAGACATTAATTCAAAAAGCTCAACGAGGCGATATTGTTGTTTTAATAGGAAAAGGAGCGGAGAAATCTATTATTAAAGATGGAGAATCAATACCTTGGGATGAAAAAGAAGCAGTATTATCCTCGATTGAAAAACTAACAATTAATAATAAGAAAACCAAAAAAAATTCAAAACTTTAAGATTTTAAAATCTTTTCTGTGTTATAATTTTGATAAAGTAATTAAATTTTAACCCACTTAGTTTTTTATTATTTTTATATTCATTAAGATAATTAAGATAATTTAAATAAGGGCAGGTGGCGGAATTTGGTAGACGCGCTGGGCTTAGGACCCAGTGCTTGAAAAAAGCGTGAGGGTTCGAATCCCTCCCTGCCCATTTTTAATTATGAAAAAAAGACCACCCATTGTAGTTATCTTAGGCCATATTGATCATGGAAAATCAACTTTGCTAGATACTATTCAAAATACTAAAATTGTTGATAAAGAAGCTGGAGGAATCACTCAAAAAGTGAGTGCTTATGAAATTAACTACAAAAACGAAAAAATTACCTTTATTGATACTCCTGGCCATTCTGCTTTCTTTAAATTAAGAGAAAAGGGTGCTCAAATAGCTGATATCGCTATTCTAATTATTGCTGCTGATGAGGGAATCAAACCACAAACTATCGAGTGTTTGGATTATATTAAAAAGTTTAATTTACCATTTATTGTTGCTATTAATAAAATTGATAAACCAAATAGTAATCCAGACAAAATTAAACAACAATTATCTGAATTGGGTGTTTTGGTGGAAGATTGGGGCGGTCAAATTCCTTCGGTAAATATTTCTGCTATTAAAAATATCGGTATTGATGAGTTATTAGATATGATTTTATTATTAGCTGAAATTTTAGAATTAACCCATGACGAAAATGCTAAAGGTGAGGGTTATATTCTTGAAATAACTAAAGATGTTAAAAAGGGTATTTTAGTTGGTGGAATAGTAACTAATGGTACAGTAACAGTAGGTAGTTATCTAACTACAGCTACAGCTTCAGGGAAAATAAAGTTTTTAGAAGATGCTTTTGGCAGAAGAATTAATCAAGCTTACCCAGCAATGCCTATTTTGATTAATGGGTTTGATTCTTTACCTCAACCAGGTGAAATTTTCAAATTGGTTGATAAAGAAAATTTAGAGAATTTAAAAAAAGAATTAAGAGTTAAAGAAATTAATTTTAAGAATCAAGTTGTTTTTAGTTCTCAAAACTACAATTTAGAAATCAATTTAATTCTTAAAGCTGATTTGTGGGGTTCAATAGAAGCCATTGAATATCTTTTAGAAAGATTATCTCAAGAACATAGTTTGAAAATTAAAATAGTTAAGGAAGATATTGGTCCAATTACTACTGAAGATTTAAGATTAGCTAAGCAAACTGATAGCATTTTGATTGCCTTTAATCTTAAATTAACTAAAAATATTTACGATGATATTAAAAACCTTAATCTTGTTTTGGTTGAAGCTAATGTTATTTATGAAATTGAAGATAAATTGAAAGATATTATAGAAATTAGAAAAGAAAAGAAAGAATACCGAGGTGAATTAGAAATTTTAGGAGTTTTTAATAAGACACCAAATAAAAAAACAGTCGGAGGTCAGGTGATTTCAGGAAAATTTAAGTTAAATGACCGAGTGTTAATTGTTAGAAACGGAGTAATAATTGGTAAAGGTAAAATAATTAGTTTAGAACGAAATAAAATTCCAGTCAATGAAGTTAAAGAAAAAGAAATGTGCGGTTTAATCATTAATACTAATACTGATATTGTTTTAGGTGATAATTTAATCACTTAAATTAATGAAACAAGATAGAAAAAAGAAAGAAGTTATTAAAAACTTATCTTTAGTACTGAGAGATGTTATTGATGATCCCAAGATAATTTTTTCTGTTTTAGATATTAATTTGCCTACAAAAAAGGGAGATATGTTTATTTATTTAAGTATTTTTCCTGATGAAAAAAAAGATGAAGTTATTAATCTTTTAAGAAAAGAAACTATTAAAATTAAAAAAGCTATTAATAAGTTAAAAATCTTAAAATATATTCCTAAAAAAATTTTTTTTAGATATGATCCGGGGTTGAGATTTATGCAAAATATTGATAAAATTTTAAAATAAGGCACGGTGTCCGAGAGGTTAGGAAACGGTCTGCAAAACCGTTAAACGTGGGTTCGAATCCCACCCGTGCCTATTAATTTTTAATCAAATGGCCCCATCGTCTAACGGCTAGGACACCACTCTTTCAAGGTGGAAATAGGGGTTCGATTCCCCTTGGGGCCAAATATTAAAATAAAATTGAAAAGCCTCCCGCTATCGGGAGGCTTTTCAATTTAAATAAAATAATAATAAAAATTATTCGCCTGTAGGATTTGGTACGTTACCTGTTGGTGTTTCTGTTGATTCTCCAGCAGGTGGTGTTGCTGGAACTTCAGGTTGCGTAGGTACTGGTGGTACTTCTGGAACAGCTGGAGTTGGTTCAACATTTTCTGTTGGAGCAGGACCTGTGGGTGCTGTTACTGATCCTCTTTGTTTAGTATACCACCAAGCTAAAACACCAACAACAATTAAAACTACTAAAACGACAACTATTGTTAGTACATTTTTGTTTTTTTCCATTTTTTATAATAACTAAATATTTAATTCGACCATAAATTTGATTTCTTATTCGATTTTAATATTTTAAATTATTTTTTATTTTATTTCAACCTTTCCACCAGCAGATTCAATTTTTTCTTTTATTTTATTAGCTTCTTCGGGGCTGATATTTTCTTTAATAGTTTGAGGAGGATTATCAACAAACTCTTTTGCCTCTTTTAAGCCTAATTGGGGATTGATTTCCCTTAAGGCTTTAATAACTTGAATTTTATTCGCCCCAGCATCAGTTAAAATAACATTGACTTTTGATGGACTGGCTTCAGTTTCTTGACTTTGACTTGGTGCAGTTCCAGCCCCAGCTACAAACATTGGCATATTAGCCACACCAAATTTTTCCTCCAATTGCTTTATTAATTCATTTAATTCTATTACAGTTAGATTTTCAATTTTCTCGATAATTTCTTTTATTTTATCTGGCATTTTTATGTTTAATGTTATTTACGACCGAATTAAATTTAATTAAAGGATGTTTCAAAGTAAAAACTAATTTGATTAAATTATTTTTAAGATTGCTAACCAAATTGTAATAAATAAGATCTTTATTTTTAAATTTTGCTAAAGGTAAAACTTGTTCACTACTATAAAAGCTATTATTTAAATATCCACCAATAATTTCCAACTTCAATTCATTTTTATATTTATCGAGTAGGTTGATAATTTCTAAATCAATATTTCGGTTAGAAAAAATAATACCAGTAGGTATTTTAAAAATTGGATTTTTTAAAATCTCAGCAATGTTTTGATTAGCAATTTCTATTAATGTTTTTTTAGCCACCTTTAATTTTGAATTTAATAAAGATAATTCCTTTTTTAATTTGTTTAAATGATTAACTTTTAAATTTTTTAAACTAATAAAAAAAATATTTTCATACTGAGAAAATAAATTTTTCAATTCTTCAATAATTTTTTGTTTTTTTTCTCTTTTTTTCATCTTTAGGTCTGGTGAGGATTTATGGATTTTACACACCTCACTTCTTAGACTAAGATTTATAATTATAATTTAGATAAATTTAAAAATCAAGGGCAATTAGCTCAATGGTAGAGCGCTTGCATCACAAGCAAGAGGTTGCAGGTTCGATTCCTGCATTGCCCACTAAAAATTTTTCTTTTTTCCACATTTTTGTTAGTAATTTTAATTATTAGTGATAAAATTTTTTAATTTAAGCTTATTTAATAGCATTATGGATTTTTTAATCTTATTTTTATTTTTAATTGGAGTTTCAATTATTGTTTCTATAGTAAATATTCGGGCTAGAATTAAAAGGTTAGAAGAAAGATTGGATAATCTTGAGGAATCTATTAATATTCAAACAGAATCAGAGTTAAATTACCAACCAGAAAACCAAATTGATCAGAAATTGGAAAACTTTCAGCCATTAATTGATTATATTAAACAACAGATTAATCAAGGTGTTGATAGAGAAGAAATTAAGAAACTGCTTTTAGCTAATGGTTTATTAGAATCTGATATAGAAAAAATATTTAATATACTCTTTACTCAAATATCAGAAGAACCAAGCTTACCGCCATCGTTATTTTCTAATTTTATTAAATGGTTAAAAGAAGAATGGTTACTTAAACTTGGTGCTTTGTTATTACTTATTGGTTTGGGGTGGTTTACCACCTATGCTTTTCTTAATAACTGGATTGGACCAGCGGGACGTATTACATTGGGAATTATTCTTGGTTGTTTGTTTATGTTAATTGGCCATTGGAGAATTAAAAATTATCTTACTCAAGGTAGTGTTTTTTTAGTTCTTGGTTCAACAACAATCTTATTAACAATTTTTGCAGCACGAATATTTTATAATTTCTTCAATCCCATTTCAGCTCTGATGATTATGTTTTTAAGCACAGCATTTGTTGCTTTTGTTAGCGTTCAGTATAATAGTCGCCCCCTTTCAATTTCCAGTTTAATATTAGCAAGTATTGCTCCTTTATTAACCAATTCTCCAGGAGGCGAACAAGTTGGTACCAGCCTTTTCGCTTATTTATTTGTTGTTATTTTGGGAGCAATTTGGATTGTTTTTTTAACAGGACAAAGAGAACTTACTTTTGTTTCTTTGATTATTATTTTTCTTTACAGCTTACCTTACTTTTTTGAATCAAATATTTCCAAATTACTCCCATTTGCTTATGCTTTTGCTATTTTATTTTTTATAACTAATACTACAGGGATCCTTAAGCTAAAAGAAAATAAAAAAATTGTTGCCGATTTAATAACAGCGGGAGGTAATGGTTTATTTTTGCTTTTTTGGACATTATCAGCCGTGAAAGACGAATGGGTAAGTTTATCGCTTTCTTTTTGGATAGTTGTATTTACTGTTGGAGGCTTTATTATATTCAAAATTACCAAAAGAAGAGAACCATTTTATGTTTATGGTGGAGTAGGTTTAGGATTACTACTAGCAGCTACAGCCTCTGAATTAAGTGGTCCAACCTTGACAATTGCTTATATAGCTGAAACTGGAATAATCCCAATTATTGCTTATCTTTTATTACAAGATATAAAAATTTCTATAAGAATTAGTCAGCTCTTAATATTACCTATATTTTTATCTATTGAGAGTTTTTATTCTTCTAATTGGGAAAGCGGAATACTTCACAACGATTTTTTTACTCTTCTTATTTTAGGTTTAACTCTTATTGGTTTAGGTTTACTGTTCTGGCGCTATCTTAATAAACTACAAATTGCTGACTCTTATTTTTGGCACATTACTTCATCATTATTAATATTGGGATCAATATATTTTTATAGTATTTTATGGTTATCACTACATTCTTTATTGAGAGATGACAATATTGCCGTTCTTATTTCTCTTACTATTTATACGATAATAGGTATTATTGCTTATCTTTATGGTTTTACTAATAATCAAAATGGTTTTAGACGTTATGGTGGCGCACTGGTGGGAATTGTTGTTTTAAGATTACTTTTTGTTGATGTTTGGTATATGAATCTTACTGCTCGAATAATTACTTTCTTTCTCATTGGTGCTTTGTTAATGAGCACAGTGTTTATTAAACCAAAGAAGAAACTAATATTAGAAAATAGTTCGAATAATGAATAAAAATTTTAGCCTTAATTTAATCGCTAGCATATTTTTACTTTTATTTTTAGTTTCCTTTGTTAGTTCACAAAACATTGATTATGATTCAATTATCAGCGCTTTTCGTTTTTATAAAGATATAGATAGTTTATCAATAAAAGTTCCAACCGTTATTGAAGTTCCTTTTGAAAAAGATTTTATTGAACTTCCTCAATTTGCTGTTTTAGATAAAACGGCGAATTCTTTCGTGCCGTATTATTTTAAACAAGAAATATTGATAAATGAGACCCCTGTTTCAGTTAGTACAGTACCTAATGTGTCTGATGTTAATAATATGATAGATAAAAATATAAAAACTTATACAGAATTCCTTTTACCAGAAAACGGTGAAGGTCAAGCACAAATTATTTTATCTAGTTCATTGCCAATTACTTCTTCAATGTTAACCATTCTTCTTGATAATAATGTTGCTTTACCAAATTCTATTGAAATTCGTGCTTTAGTAAATGGACAAAGTCGAATTGTAGTTGCTAAACAAAAAATGCTTGGTCTTACAATTCGTTTTCCTCAAACTACCTCTGATAATTGGCAAATTACTTTTTACTATAGTCAACCCCTACGGATTACTGAAATAAAATTGAATCAAGATAATGCTACCAAAGTTAATATTCAAGCTGTTAGATTTTTAGCTCAACCCAATCATTCTTATCGAGTTTATTTTAATCCAGATAGATCAGTAAATATTCCTACTGGAGAAAGCGGTAATTTGGCTTCAGCGAAAGAGGTTTTAATAATTTCAAGAACAATTTCTTCCCGAGATAATCCTAAATACATTATTGCCGATACCGATAATGATAAAATTCCAAATATTTATGATAATTGTGTAACGATTTATAATCCAGATCAAAAAGATATTAATAATAATAATCGAGGTGATGCTTGTGATGATTTTGATCAGGATGGAATAATAAATTCTCAAGATAATTGTCCTAACTATCCTAATCAAAACCAATTAGACACAGATTCAGATGGCCTTGGTGATGCTTGTGATGCTGAAGAGAGTCGAATAATAGAACGCTATCCTTGGCTTCCCTGGTTGGGATTAGGCGCAGCATTTGTGATCATTATCACCCTCTTTATTTTAACTACTAAACAAGCGAAATAAAAATTAGGTAATTTCAATTTTTTTTGATGAATTAAAAAATTCCGAGTATTTCTAAGATTATTTATCTATATATTTCTCAAAGATTTCCTTTAATTTCGGTTTAGTAATATGAGTATAAATTTGAGTTGTTGAAATACTTTTATGACCTAAAAGTTCTTGAACTAATCTAATATCAACTCCTTTAGCAATTAAGGTTGTAGCTAATTGGTGACGAAGAGAGTGAGGATGAACATTTTTAGTTAAACCTGTTTTTTGAGCATAATATTTAATAATTTTTTGAATTGAACGCGGGGTAATTCTTTTACCAAAACTATTTTTAGCTAAAGAAATAAAAAGAGCAGGGAAGTTATCATTTCTTTTTTGAAGATAATTTTTCAAAGCTTCTACTGCTCGTTGAGATAAAAAAACTAATCTTATTTGGTCTCCCTTACCCTTAACAACTATTTCTCTTTTTTCTAAATCAATATCTCTATTTAAATTACATAATTCTGAAACTCGTAAACCAGTACTAAATAGACATTCTAAAATAGCTTTATCTCGCAAAGATTTCAAGTTCTGGTTATCTAAATTAATACTATTTAAAAATTTATTTAACTCCTTTTCACTTAAAATTTCTATTTCTTTTCTTTTTACTTTAGGAAGTTCAATTAGGAGCGGATCAATAACATCTAACCCCTCGTTTTTTAAAAATTTTAAGAAATTTCTTAATGTTATTAAATAATAAGCTTGCGTTTTTTTATCTAATTTTTGATCATTCAGATAAACCCTGAATTGCCAAATAATTTCTTTATTTATTTTTTGAGGACTAAGCCAATTAGCCCAGTTGAAAAATTTAATTAATTTTCGTTCATATTCTTTAATCGTTTTATGCGATCTTCCTTTAACAATATCTAAATATTTTAGGAATTTTAAAATATATTTATTAGCTTCATTTTTTCTTTCTTGTTTTTTCATAAATAATATTTTAAAATTAAAATATGGCGAGGACAAAACAAAAACAAGAGATAATCAAAAAACATCAAAGACACGAAAAAGATGTTGGTTCGCCAGAAGTGCAAATAGCTCTTTTGACTTCAGAAATTTTAAATTTAACTGAACATTTAAAAAAGAATCCTAAAGATGTGAATTCTAAACGAGGTTTAATTTTAAAAGTAGTTCACCGAAGAAAATTGTTGAAATATTTAGAAAAAACCTCATTTGAAAGCTATAAAAGAGTAAAGAAAGATTTGAAAATATGAACTCCTTCCTTTATAGTGCCCAGAGGGTAGCTATTTTTATTGATACTCAAAATATTTATCATTCAGCCAAAAATTTTTATGGCAAAAAAGTTGACTTCAGTAATCTGGTGAAAATATTAACCCATGAACGAAATTTAATTAGAGCAATTGCTTATGTGATTAAATCTGATTTCAGTTCTAAAGAAATATCATTTTTCGAAACATTAACTAAAAAGGGAATTGAATTAAGGATTAAAGAAATGATTCATCTTCCTGGAGGAGAAAAAAAGGCTGATTGGGATGTCGGAATAGCTGTTGATGCGATTAGAATGTCAAAATTTGTTGATGCAATAGTATTAGTTACTGGTGATGGTGATTTTTTGCCTTTAGTTGATTATTTAAAAAATCAAGGGAATATTGTTGAGGTAGCAGGTTTTTCCAGAAATACTTCTTCTCGACTGAAAGAAGCAGCTGATTATTTTTATGATTTAGATGAGATTAAAAATTTTATTTTAATTAAAAAATGAATTTAAAAAAGTTTGAATTAGAACTTAATCGAGATAATAAAACAAAAATAGAGTTCGAAATCAATGATTGGGCCGAGAGGGCAAATATTTCTCTATTATCTAAGTGTTTAGATAGCGTTGTTTTAACTACTATTGTTATTGGTAAACAAAAAGAAGATATTGATTTTATTCCCCTTACTGTTGATTATGATGAAAAATACTATGCAGCTGGTAAAATTTATGGCAGTCGTTTTATTAGACGAGAAGGTAAACCCTCCGAAACAGCTATTTTAAATGCTAGATTGATCGATCGTAGCTTAAGGCCAGCTCTTAAAGATTTTAATTATGAAATTCAAATTGTTAATACCATCTTGTCTTTAGATCCAGATTTTGACCCTGATATTTTAGCTGTTTTTGGTTCGTCAATTGCTTTTGATTTATTAGGCTATCAATGGCTTGGTCCAATTATACCAGTAAAAATTTCTAAAATTAATGGTAAGCTTGTTTTGTATCCAAGAGAAAGCGAAAGAAACTTTAGTGATTATACTATTTTTGTTTCAGGTATAGAAAATAAAATTAATATGATTGAATTTGAAGGTCAAGAAATTCCAGAGAAAGAAATTATTGATAGTTGTAAAATAGCTATCGATAAAATAAATTCTCTTAAAAATTACCTTAAACAAACTTTAAGCCAATTTAAAAATTCCATTCAAAGCATTGAGTTAGAAAAAGTTGATTATTTAAGTTATGGTCAAAAATTTTTAGAAAAATACAATCTTGATATTGAAGAAATTCTTTTTAGTCAGCAAGAAAACAGCAGATTGGATGAAATTTTCTTAATTTTAGAAGAAGAAAAAGAAAAGATAGAAAATTTTAATTATGTTTATCGAGGAGTTATTGAACAAATTAAAAAGACATTTCAAACTAAAGTATTAAAAGATAAAATTAGACCAGATGGAAGAAAATTAGATGAGATAAGAAAATTAGAGTTAGGAATCAATATTTTACCTCGGGTTCATGGTTCAGCTTTATTTAAAAGAGGTTTAACTCATATTTTATCAACAATAACCTTAGGTTCTTTATCTGAAGAGCTTTGGATAAGAGAGATAGAATTTGAGGGTATTAAAAGATTTATGCATCATTATAATTTTCCTCCATTTTCAATTGGTGAAATCGGACCAATAAGAGCACCATCAAGAAGAGAAATTGGTCACGGAAATTTAGTTGAGAAATCATTAAAAAATCTTATTCCGAACGAATTGGTTTTTCCTTATACTATTAGGGCAGTTTCCGAAGTTTTATCATCTAATGGTTCAACATCAATGGGTAGTGTTTGTGCTACAACCTTAGCTTTATTAGATGCTGGTGTGCCTATTAAAAACAAATGTGCTGGAATTAGTATTGGTATTGTTTATCAAGATGATGATAATTATGAATTATTAACAGATATTCAAGGTCCAGAAGATTTTTGGGGTGGAATGGATTTTAAAGTAGCCGGTACCGATCAGGGAGTTACTGCTATTCAATTAGATGTAAAAATAGATGGATTGAATATTGATATTATTTCCCAAACTCTCGACAGAGCAAAAAAGGCTAGATTATTTATTTTAGAAAAAATGAATGAATTGATTGATAAACCAAGAAAAGAACTTAAAGAAACAGTTCCTAGATCAACGATTATTCAGATTGATCCTAATAAAATTGGTTTATTGATTG
Source organism: bacterium (assembly GCA_041640295.1). GTDB lineage: Bacteria > Patescibacteriota > Minisyncoccia > UBA6257 > HR35 > JANXCM01. The sequence goes on along the minus strand of JBEQAR010000003.1, from coordinate 37,689 downwards.
GTCCAGGTGGTAGGGTTATTAATGAAATTATTGCTCTAACTAATGCTAAAATCGATATTAAACCAGATGGTGTTGTTTATTTAACTGCGCCAACCCAATCAGCTATCGAAAAAACCATTAGTTTAGTTAAGTTAGCTATTAACGAAATTAATGAAGGAGAAATCGTAGAGGGTAAGATAATAAAAATTTTAGATTTTGGTTATATTCTTGATTTAGGATTAAATAAAACCGCCCTGCTTCATATTTCCGAAATTCCTCAAAATCAAATTAATAATCTTAATCTTAACCAGTCATTATTGGTAAGAATTAAACAAATCAATGATCAGGGAAGGATTTATGTTTCATTAAAAAATGAATGAAGATCTGAGATTTAAAATAATTAAGGATCAACCCGAAGAAAAGAAACATCCTCCTTTTCAAGAAGAAATTAAGAAAAAACCAGAAAAAAGTCCACCTCCACCTACCAATATCTTTAATTATCAACAACAAATTCCTTCGAAGAGATTCCCTAAGTTTTTCCTTGTCGGAATAATTTCTTTAATTATTATTTTAATTATTATAATAACCATTTATTTTGTATTTTTAAGGAATAATAAAAAACAACAAGTTGCTCAAGTTCAAGAAGCTCAACAGGATATTTTTCAAATATTTTTTAATACCCAAACTCCACAAATTATTCCTTCTGAAATTACTACGCCAACAGTTAGTCAGCCAACTTCATCTGAGTCATTTCAAACAACTTCTGCTAATCAATTAGCTTCTAATATTATTTCTACCAGCTCGTCACCAACCACTAATATCTCTACCACCAGCGAAGATCAGATTTTTTTTATCACTCCTAATCAAAATGTTTTATCCCAACCAACTCAAACAACTTCAAGTATTGCCACTTCATCTAAGCCAACAACTCCGCCTACTAGATCAGCTACTACAACTACTTCATCTTTACCCGAATTATCATCTGAACCTCCTTCGCCAACCAAAAATCAATTTTTAGAAACAAAAATTAATGAAATTACTAATCAATATTCAAATTTAGGATTATCTTATTTAAACTTTCCTTCCCTAGAGTTAGAGGTTAAAGAATTAAATGATGAAGGTTTTCAAAAATCCTGGTTATCATTAATAAAAATTCAAAAAAGAGCAAGTGAGATTTACGATATTAAGTTTTTATATCAAAATCAATCTATTAGTTCGGAATTTATAAAAAATTATTTTTTGCGTCCTTCGTTTATTGAAAAAAAATATGTTGATAGTTTTCTCCAATCTTTAGGCGATTATCAAATTTTGTTTTATTATACTCATACCCGAAAATTTCCTATTTTAATTTTTAGAATAAAAGATGATTTGCAAGTTGTTCCCTTTATGAGATTATGGGATAAAGAAAGTTTAATTAAGGATTTGCAAGAAACTATTTTTGTTGGTTTACCAAAAGGTAATCTAATTAGAAACTTTACTATTACTGAGACATATGAAGGGATAGACTATAAAATTGCTTACTTTGATAATAATTACAAATTAATCTGGACTATGTACAAAAATTATCTTATTATTTCAACCAGCTTAAGTGCTTTTAAATATATCCTCAAAAATATGTAGAAAGAAAAATATTCAAAGATAAGATAATAAAAAAGAAGGCGCTATAATTCAATTCGGAAATTTCACTTATTTACTAAAATATTGCAAATACCAAGTATAATTTAAGATCGGTGTTAGTTTGATTTTTTTGAAAATTTGTTTTATAATTTATATCTTAAATATTCTTTCTTTAAGTTAGATAATTTTTGAAAATTATTTTATATTATTTAATTTTTTTTCAAGATAATGCCAACAATTAATCAATTAATAAGAAAAGGAAGAAAGAAAAGAATAGCTAAAAAGCGAGCAACCGCCTTGCTTTATATTTTTAATTCTCTTCAAAAAAAAGAAAAATATCATCCATCACCATTTAAACGAGGTGTGTGTATTAGAGTCTATACAATGACACCCAAAAAACCTAACTCTGCTTTAAGAAAAGTAGCTAAAGTAAGATTGAGTAATGGTAAAGAAGTAACTGCTTATATTCCAGGTATTGGTCATAATCTTCAAGAACACTCAATTGTTTTAGTTAGAGGTGGTCGAGTCAAAGATTTACCTGGAGTAAGATACCACATTGTTCGTGGTGTTTATGATGCTACAGGTGTTGAAGGAAGAAGACAAGGACGCTCATTATACGGTGCTAAAAGAGAAAAATAATGCCAAGACGTAAGATAATTATTAAACGAAAGTGGAAAGCCGATCCTGTTTATAATAGCGTTGCTGCAACGAGATTTATTAATAATTTAATGAAAGATGGTAAAAAAGCTAAAGCTCAAAAAATTTTTTATTCAGCTATAGACTATATTCGGGAAAAAACTAATCAAGATGGTTTTAAAATTTTTCAGCAGGCAATCAAAAATGTAGCACCAGCTGTCGAAGTTTGGCCGAGGAAAATTGCTGGAGCAAGTTATTTAGTTCCTAGGCAAGTAAATCCTGATAGAGCATTTTATAAAGCAGTTAAATGGATTATTGAAGCAGCAAGAAAAAGAAAAGGTAAACCAACTTATATTAAATTAGCTGAAGAATTGATTGCTGCTTATAATAATGAAGGAGAAGCAATTAAGAAGAAAATTGAATTACAAAAACAAGCTGAAGCTAATAAAGCTTTTGCCCACTTTGCTTGGTGGGGAAGGAAAAAGAAAAAATAAAACAAGATTTATTTAATTAACATAAACTTTTTAAATTCTAAATTGTAATTTATACTAAAAATGGCCAGAACATATCCAATTGAAAAAACAAGAAATATTGGAATTATTGCTCATATTGATGCTGGGAAAACAACAACTACTGAGAGAATTTTGTATTACACTGGAATTTCTCACAAAATTGGTGAAGTTCATGAAGGAACGACAGTTACTGACTGGATGCCGCAAGAAAGAGAAAGAGGAATTACAATTACTGCTGCTGCGGTTACTTGTTTCTGGACACAAAGTTATTTAAAGGAAGCTGAAACAAAAGAAGAAAGAATTAAAGGAGAATATAAAATTAACATCATTGATACTCCTGGTCATGTTGATTTTACAGCTGAAGTCGAAAGGTCACTTAGGGTTTTAGATGGAGCTGTAGTTGTTTTTGATGGTGTTCAGGGGGTTGAAGCTCAATCAGAAACAGTTTGGCATCAGGCTGATAAATATCGAGTTCCTAGAATTTGTTTTATTAATAAATTAGATAGAATGGGGGCTAGTTTCGAAGATTCGCTTAAATCAATTAACGATCGATTAACCAAAAACGCTGTACCAGTAACTATTCCTATTGGTAGAGAAGAAAACTTTAGTGGAGTTATTGATTTAATTACGATGCAAGCAGTTTATTTTGAGGGAGAAAAAGGTGATCGGTTGGTTAGAAAAGATATTCCCGAAAATTTACTTTCTGAAGCTCAACATTATCGAAAATTGATGTTAGAAAAATTAGCTGAATCTGACGAAGAATTTATGAATAAATATTTAGAAGAAAATTTTAACGAAAACGATATTAGATCAGCAATTAGGCGAGCATGTATTCGATACGAATTTATTCCTGTTTATTGTGGTTCTTCTTTAAAGAATAAAGGAGTTCAATTAGTATTAGATGGCGTGGTAGATTTTTTACCCTCACCAGTTGATTTGGTTGAAATTAAAGGATTTGATCCAAAAACAAATTTAGAAGTTTCAAGAAAACCAAATGACCAAGAACCTTTTTCATCATTAGCATTTAAGTTAGCTATTGATCCTTTTGTTGGTACCTTGGTTTATATTAGGGTTTACTCTGGTACTTTAAAAAGAGGAGATGTTGTTTTAAATACAAGAACTAACGAATCGTTCAAGATAGGTAGGTTGGTGATTATGCATGCCAATCAAAGAGAAGAAGTTGAAGAACTATTTGCTGGCGATATTGGTGCTATTGTTGGTATTAAAGATTTAAAAACCGGTGATACAATTTGCAGTCCCAAAGCGCCAATTATTTTAGAATCAATAAAATTCGCTGATCCGGTTATTTGGATGAAAATTGAGCCTAAAACAAAACAAGATCAAGAAAAAATGGGTGTTTATTTAAAAGCATTAAGCGATGAAGATCCAACATTCAAAATCAAAGTTGATCCAGAAACTGGTGATACCTTAATCGGTGGCATGGGTGAATTACATTTAGAAATTATGGTAGATCGTCTCAAGAGAGAATTTAAAGTTGAAACAAATGTTGGTGCTCCTCAAGTGGCTTATCGCGAAACAATTACTAAATCAGTAGAGAGTGAAGGAAAATATATTAGGCAAAGTGGTGGGCGCGGTCAATATGGTCATGTGGTAATTAAAGTAGAGCCATTAGAAAGAAATAAAGGTTTTGAGTTTATTAATGCAATTAGAAGCGGTGTTATCCCTGATAATTTTATCCCGGCAGTTGAAAAGGGAATTAGAGAGACAATTGAAAAAGGGGTAATCGCTGGTTATCCAGTAACAGATATTAAGGTAACCCTTTTTGATGGTTCTTTTCATGAAGTTGACTCTTCTGATTTAGCCTTTAAAATCGCTGCTGAAATTGCCTTAAAAGATGCAGTGAAAAAAGCTAATCCAATATTTTTAGAACCAATAATGAAATTAGAAGTTTTTGTACCAACAGAATTTTTGGGGGATGTTACTGGAGATTTAGCTAGCCGAAGGGCAAAAATTGAAGAAGTTGTGGATACAGGAGAAATGAAAAAAATTTTAGCTAAAGTTCCTTTAGCAGAAATGTTTGGTTATGTTACTGTTCTAAGATCGCTTACTCAAGGAAGAGGTTTTAGTTATATGGAGTTTTCTAATTATCAAGAAGTACCTCAGTATTTATTTGATAATATTATTAACAATAGACAACCGATAAAAAAATAATTTAAATGCTATTTAATGGTCAATTACTTGTTGAGGTTTTAGTTGGAATATTGATTTTAGCTTTTTTATCTTTAATATTATTTTTAATTTTTAACGCCGTGCCGAAATTTATTCAATCTATTGAAGAATCAATCATTGTTTTTAACAGGTCATTAAATTATCAAAATATTCTAATTGGTTTATCAAGAAAATCGTTTTCTCAATTTGAATCTTTATTAGTTGATCAACCTTATTTTTTATCACCAACAACTACAGGTTATGAAATTAAAATTGGTAAAGAAAATTTTAACAATGATTATTATCAATGGTTTGAAATTAATAAAGATAATTTAATTACTGTTTATATTCAATCACCATTTAATGTTTATTCTTTTCCTTTATTATTATCTGGTTTGAAAGATAAAATATTCATTCAAGATAAATGGGAAGTAGCAACCGATACAGTTATCGATTTGACAACCAATCCTAATGTTAATCAATATTATCAAAAATCACAAGGCATTCAAATAAATGATAAGATCCAATTATCAACCCCGGAATAATAATCATAATCAAGCTTTTACCTTAATAGAATTGCTTATTTATATTGCAGTAATTAGCATTTTAAGCCTTTTGGCAATATCAATTTTTTATAGTATAATATTTTATTCTAATATCTATTTAGACAAAGTTACTTTTAGGAACGAAAGTTTTAAGATTTTGAACAAGCTTTATTTTAATTCAATCATAGCTACATCAGTTGAGGCAACGGCTACTAGTATAAAATTTAATCTCAATCCAGGTGGTTATGAAAAGATATTTTTAACAAGCAGTCGTCTTTATTTGGAAGATGAATCAACCAGCGCACCGTTTACTTCAGAAAAAATTAATATTAATGAGTTTAATGTTTCTACTACTTCCGATTTCTACAATGTTTTTATCAAGATGTCTAATATATCAAACGATCAAATATTAAATTTAACAACTACTTTATATTTATGGAGTTTTTAAATATTGGTCAAGCTTCTTTTTCTTTTTTAATTTTAATTTTTATTTTAAGTTTAACCTTTTTAGTTTTATTTGGTTTTGTGTTTTTTAAAGAAATGCAATTTTCTAATCTAATTATAGCTAATACTAAAATTTTTTATGGTCAATATTCATCACTTAATTTAGCCTTAAATGAAATTTCAAATAATGACTATTTACCAGCAACAGATAAATCGTTAACTTATCAAGATATTAATTCATATTTTAGTTTACCTGAAATTAATCCAGAAATTAAAACCATTTCCGGTTTGATTGCTACTAAAGTATTAACATCTCCTTTTGAATGGAAATTCAATTTTACTGTAGAAAAAGACAATCAAGAATTAAAGAATTTAAGAATTTTTATTCTTAGGTAAACTTAAAATAAGCCGAGGTGGCGAAATTGGTAAACGCGCAAGGTTCAGAACCTTGTGGATGTTAAAATCCTTGCCGGTTCGAGTCCGGCCCTCGGCAATCCACAATCAATTAAGTCGTAATTAATCTAATTAATTTGCGATATTATGGTAACTGTAGGTCAACAAGTAGCAGTTAAAAGAAAAATTAAACAATTAAAAAAGGAAGGGTTTTTAAAAATTATTGCTTTAGGTGGTTTAGAAGAAGTTGGTCGTAATTTAACGGTATTTGAATGGTGTCCAGAAAAGGGTCCTGAACAAATTTTAATTTTAGATGTAGGTTTAGGTTATCCTGAAGCTGAAAATGTTTTAGGTGTTGATTATATTATTCCTGATATCAGTTATCTAGAAGAAAAAAAAGATAAGATTTTAGGAATTTTAATAACTCATGGACATTATGATCATATTGGCGCTATTCCTTATATTATTGAAAGATTAAATTATCCTCCTATTTATACTACTCCTCTAACTAAAGGACTAATTATCAAAAGACAAGAAGACTTTCCGAAATTACAAAAATTAGAAATTTATGAAATAAAAAAAGAAGAGTATAAACCAATTAAATTAGGAGATTTTTTCATTGAGTATTTTCATGTTAATCACAATATTCCAGACTCAATTGGGTTTTTTATTAAAACTCCGGTAGGTAATATTGTGCATACTGGTGACTTTAAAATTGATTTCACGCCCTTTTTTGATAAACCAGCAGACTTATCTCGAGTAGTAAAATTAGCTCAACAAGGAGTTGATCTTTTGATGATTGATTCAACTAATGCTCCTGAACCAGGACATATTATTTCAGAAAGAAAAATTATGGAAAATCTTGAAGATATTTTTAAAAAAGCTAAAGGTAGAATTATTGCTTCTACTTTTGCTTCTTTAATTGAAAGAATTCAGCAATTAATTTATTTAGCTGGTATTTATGGCCGAAAAGTTGTAATTGATGGACATACAATGAGAATAAATGTTGAAGTAACAAAAAGATTAGGATATTTAAAATATGAAAAAGGAATTTTTATTAGGCCAGAGGAATCATTTAAATTACCGCCTCATCGAGTTTTGATTATTTGTACTGGATCTCAAGCTGAAGAAGGTTCAGCACTAATGAGAATAGCTAATAAAGAACATAGATATTTTAAAATCATTAATAATGACTCAGTTATTTTTTCCTCTTCAGTTATTCCAGGCAATGAACGAATTATTCAAACACTTAAAGATACTCTTACTAAGCAGGGAGCAAAAATTTATCATTATCAGATGATGGATATTCACGCTTCTGGTCATGCCTTCGCTGATGATATTAGATTATTTATTAATTTAGTTAAGCCGAATTATTTAATGCCCGTTCATGGTCATTATTTTATGATGAAAGCAGTTGAAGAAATTGGTATTGATTTGGGTATTCCTCGAGAAAAAATTATTATTTCTTCTAATGGTCAAGTAGTAAAAATGTATGGTGATAGAATAGAACTAACCAAAGAAAGGGTCCCAGCTAACTTGATTTATGTTGATGGTTTAGGTTTAGGAAATATTGGAGATTTAGTTTTGCGAGATAGAAAAGCTTTAGCTGAAGAGGGTATTTTTGTAGTAGTTGTTAATATTGATGCTCAAACAGGAGAAATTAAAACCAGTCCCGATATTATTTCTCGAGGTTTTATCTTTTTGAAGGAATCTAAGGATTTATTAAATGAAGTAAGAAATTTAGTTAGAGAAATTGTAGCAAAAAATACAAAATATTTAGGTGATGAAGCTTCAGTTATTCAAGAAGAACAAATAAAATACTCTCTTAAAGAGGAAATTTCTCAATTTCTATATTTAAAAACTAAAAGAAGACCAGTTGTTATACCAGTTGTTATCAAAGTTTAAAATTTAAGGTAAAATTTAATTTAAATGAAAAATTGGCATTCAATTTCTATTGAACAAATTTTAATTGAATTAAATACTAACCTTAGTGGCTTAAAAGAAAGTGAAGCTCAGGAGAGGTTAAAGAAATTTAATAAAAATTTACTACCCGAAGAAAAAGAATCTTTAATCTTAATTTTTTTGAAGCAATTTAAAAATATTTTTAATATTGTTTTATTTTTTGTTTTAATTCTCACCTTTTATTTAGAAAAATACGCTGATTTTTTTGTTGTCCTTTTAATAATTTTAGTTAATGTTTTTATTGGTTTCTTTTTTGAATTAAGAACAGAAAAAACATTAGAAAAACTAAAACAACTTTTTAAACCAAAAGCTAAGGTTTTAAGGGATGGCGAAATTAAAGAAATTGAAGCTGAAAATATTGTTCCTGGTGATATTGTTTATATTGAAGAAGGTGATATCATACCTGCTGATTTAAGATTATTTGAGGTTGATGATTTAAGAATTGATGAATCAATTTTAACTGGTGAGTCTTTGCCAGTAGAAAAAGACATTAAAACCTTACCAGAACAAACGCAAATTCCTGAAATGAAAAATATTGGTTTTATGGGCAGTTATGTTGTTGAAGGTAAGGGCAAAGGGATTGTTGTTGCGACTGCTTTAGAAACTTATTTAGGAAAAATATATAAAAAATTTAAAAAAATTGAAAGAACTACCCCCCATTTTGAGAAGCTCGCTAAAGATTTAATTTTGAAAATGATTTTAATAGCGCTCTCAACTTCAATATTAATTTTTTATTTTTCTTTTCAAAGATCTTATCCTTGGTCAGATACTTTACTTTTTGTTTTATCTAGTCTTGTGTCATCAATTCCCGAGGGTCTTCCTGTTATTATTACTGTTATTTTAGTTGTTAGCGCTTATGCCTTATATAAAAAGAATATTTTAGTTAAAAACTTAAAAGCAACAGAAAATTTATCAGTAATTAACCTTTTGCTTTCTGATAAAACTGGTACTTTAACTGAGAATTTAATGACTGCTAGAAAAATTTTCGTCGATAATGAAGAAATTGAAATAACTGGCGAAGGCTTAAATTTAGAAGGAAAATTTTTGAAAAACAGAAAAGAAATAAACATTTTTGAAAATTATCCTTTGGTTAAGCTTTTAAATATTTTAGCCGTTTTAACCGAGGGAAAAATTATTAAAGATGGTAGTGAAATCAAAACAAAAGGTAGTGCTCGAGATATTGCTTTAATAATTCTTTTAGAAAAAGCTGGTATTAAAAAAGAAAATGTTTTAGCCGTTGAAAAAATCAAGAAAAGAGAATCGTTTTTGCGAGTAAAGAAACATAAAAGAGCCATCGTTGAACATGAGAGAATTGAATCTTATTATTTGGGTGCTTTTGAAAAAATTATTGATGACTGTGAATTTATTTTGTCTTATAAGGGTGTAGAAGAATTTAAAAATAAAAATGAAATTTTAAATCAAGGCTTGCAATATGCCGAAAATGGCTTTTCGGTTTTAGCTGTTGCGTTTAATGAAGGTGAAAAAGAAGAAAATTTAATTTTTGTTGGTTTGATTGCTTTATATGATCCACCTAAAAAAGAAGTTAAAGAAACTATTCAAAAATTAAAACAAGCTGGTGTTGATATTAGAATTTTAACTGGAGATCATAAAGCAACCGCTATTTATATTGCTAAAGAAATTGGTTTTGAAAATTTAAATGCTTTGGATGAAACTGAGATTGAAAAATTAAGTGAAAAAGAATTATTGGAGCAATTAAAAAATACTTATATTCTCGCCCGTATTACCCCAGAAACGAAATTAAAAATTTTAGAGCTTTATCAAAAATTAGGTTATAGTGTTGCTTATATAGGTGATGGTGTTAATGATGTATTAGGACTTAAAAAAGCTGAAGTTGGTGTTTGTATGGGAAAAAGAGGTTCAGAAATTGCTAAATCAGCCAGTGATATTATTTTAGTTGATGATAATTTAGAAAGTTTAGTTGCTGGTTTTACTGAAGGAAGAAAAATTTTTAATAATTTAAAAAAGGTTGTTTTCTTCTTAATTACTACTAATGTTGCTGAAGCTTTTACTATTTTAACATCTTTGATTTTAGGCTATCCGTTTATTTTAAAACCAACCCATATTTTATTTTTAAATTTTGTCACTGATACTTTAGTTGGTACCACTTTAGCTTTTGAAAAAGAGCATGGGTATGAAATGAAAACGAAACCCCGTCACCCTAAAGAATCATTAATTACTTTAGACCTTATTCCATTTCTTTTGATTATGGCTACGACTATGATGATTCTAACAATCTTAATTTTTTCTAGTGAATATTTATTTAATTTAGATAAAGCTAGAACTTATGCTTTTTTAATTATGAGCCTTACCCAAATATTTAATGCTATTAATTTAAGATCATTACACAAAAGTATTTTTACTTTAAGCTTCAAGCTCAATGTTTATTTATTAGTTGGAGCTATCTTCTCGGTTTTTTTGCAATATTTTGTTATTTTCAATCCAGCCTTAAGAGATATTTTAAAATTTTCTGAAATAAGGATAACCGAATTTATAGTTATTTTCTTTTTAAGTTCATTAATATTTTTTGTGGGAGAAATTTATAAATTTATTATGAGGATATTAAAAATAAGAAATATTTAAAATTTTGTTTTAAAATAAAAATTAATTTTTAACATACCAATGGCAAAATATATTTTTATTTGTGGGGGAGTAATGTCTGGAGTGGGTAAGGGAATTGCTACCGCCTCAATTGCTCGAATTTTAGAATGGCACGGCTATAAAACTACTTGTCTCAAAATTGATCCTTATGTTAATGTCGATGCGGGAACAATGAATCCAATTGAGCATGGTGAAGTTTTTGTTCTAAAGGATGGAACTGAATGTGATCAAGATATGGGGCATTATGAAAGATTTTTGAATAAGGAATTTACCAAAGAAAATTATATGACTACAGGAAGCGTTTATCTCTCATTAATTCAGAAAGAAAGAAGTTTGTATTTTGATGGTAAGTGTGTTGAAGTTGTTCCTCATGTTCCCTTAGAAGTTATTGAAAAAATTAATCAAGCTCAAAAATTAACTAAAGCAGAGATTGTTATTGTTGAAATTGGTGGAACAGTAGGTGAATATCAAAATGTTTTATTTTTAGAGGCAGCAAGAATTCTTAAACTTCAAAATCCCAAAGATGTTATTTTAATTTTAGTTAGTTATTTACCTTATCAAGGCGAAGGTGGAGAATTAAAAACTAAACCAACCCAATATGCTATCCGAACCCTTAACTCAGTTGGTCTTCAGCCAGATTTTGTTTTGGCTCGAGCTATTAAACCATTAGATCAACCCAGAAAGGAAAAAATAGCTTTTAATTGCAATATGAATCATCAATTTATTATCTCTGCTCCAGATGAAACAAACATCTATAAAATACCCCTAAACTTTGAAAAAGAAAATTTAGGAAGAAAAATATTATTAAAGTTAAATTTAAAAAATAAGAAATTTCAAATTACAAGTTTTAATCTTTGGCAGAAAAAGATAATAAATATTGAAAGGTTAAACAAAGAAATTAAAATAGGTATTGTTGGAAAATATTTTCAAACTGGAGATTTTATTTTGTCAGATGCTTATATTTCCGTTATTGAAGCCATAAAACATGCAAGTTGGTATTTGGGCTATCGACCCAAAATCGTTTGGTTAAATTCTGAAGAATATGAAAATAATAAAAATAAATTAGAAGAATTAAAAAATTATCACGGGATTATTATTCCTGGTGGTTTTGGTTCTCGAGGAGTTGAGGGAAAAATTTTAGCAATTCAGTATTGCCGAGAAAATAAAATTCCTTGCTTTGGCTTGTGTTATGGGTTGCAACTAATGGTAGTTGAATTTGCTCGCAATGTTTGTGGCTTAAAAGGAGCTCATACTACTGAAGTTAATCCTAAAACGAAATATCCGGTTGTTGATATTTTAGAAGAACAAAAGAAATTATTAAAAGAAAAACTGTATGGAGGGACAATGAGACTTGGTAATTGGGAATGCCAAATTAAAAAAGGAACAATTGCTTATAAAGCTTATAAAGACGCAGACTACCGCAGACAAGGTTTGCAACAGTCCGCGTACCGTTTGCGACAGTTCGCGGTTTTAGAAAGACATCGTCATCGTTATGAAATTAATCCTAAATATCACAAAATTTTACAAAAATACGGATTTGTTTTTTCAGGAATATCACAAAAAGGTTTATTGGTGGAAATCGGTGAGCTTCCTTCCAAAATCCATCCTTTCTTTCTCGGTACTCAGTTTCATCCAGAATTTAAATCAAGATTTCTTTATCCCCATCCATTGTTTATTGAATTTATAAAAAGTGCAGCTAAATAGATTTTATTATTTGAATGAATCCATTCTATTTTTGATTAAAATATAAATAACTATATCTAGAATATTTTTTATTTAGAATTTTTGATTAAATGCCATTATTAGCTATCAATTCTCTTATTTTTCCAAAAAAACGTTCCATTAAAAATAAATTGTGATAAGTTGCTAATATATAAGCGGTTATCTCTTTTTCTTTAAATAAGTGATGAAGATAAGCTTTTGAAAAATTTTGACAAGTATAACAAGTACATTTCGGATCAACTCTTTCTTGGCTGTCTTTGTAAATATTCTTTTTAATATCAATTGTTTCTAAATATTCTCTTAAATTATTTTCATTTTTTATTTGATAAATATGACCAGTTCGAGCAATCCGAGTTGGTTCAGCACAATCAAAAGTATCAATACCATAAATTACTAAATCAATAATATCATCAACCCTCCCAACACCTAAAAGATGAACCGGTTTTTCATCTGGCAAAAATTCACTAATCCATTTTACTGCAAGCCTCATTTCTTCTTTAGTCTCACCAACCGAAACTCCACCGATGGCAATACCGTCTATATCTTGAGAGATCACAAATTTAGCCGATTCTTTTCTTAAATTCTCAAAAACCGATCCCTGAATCACTCCATATAAATATTGATAACTTCTTTTATTTTTTGAGAAATAATCAATACACCTTAAAAGCCAATCATGGGTTCTTTTTGTTGCTAATTTTGCGTAATCATAAGTTGTCGGATAAGGAATACATTCATCAAAAGAAACAATAATATCAGCTCCAATTTTTATTTGATATTCCATAGATTTTTCAGGAGTAAATAAAATTTCTCTTCCATCACGATTTGATTTGAAAATAACTCCATCATCTAAAATTTTTACTTCAATTTCAGAATCTTCATTCCTCAGTTTTGCTTTCTTTTTATTAGCTAAGGAAAAAACTTGAAAACCAGCTGAATCACTCATTAAAGGTATTTTTAAATTAGCAAAATTATGAATTCCATCAAATTTTTCGATTATTTCTATTCCCGGATGATTGACGAGATGATAAGTATTAACAAATACCACCTGGATCCCTATTTCATTTATAAAATTATGAGTTAAAGCTTTAATAACACCTTTAGTAGCTACCGGAACAAAAGCTGGCGTTTTAATCTCACCATGAAGAGTCATGATTTTTCCAATTCTTGCTTTTGATTTTTTGGACTTTTTAATTACTTGAAACATTTTTTAAATGATTAACATTGCATCACCAAATGAATAAAATCTAAAATTTTTATCTATGGCTATTTGATAAAGTTCCTTAAGGTGTTTTTTAGAATTTTTAAAATTAAGAAAAGCTTCAACTAGCATCATTAATGAACTTCTGGGCAAATGGAAATTAGTAATAAGAGCATCAACCATTTTAAATTTAAAAGGTGGCATAATAAAAAGCTTTGTTGTTCCGTAAATTTTATTATTCTTTCTTTTCTTTTTAAATCTAACTAACGATTCTAACATCCTCGTCGTTGTTGTTCCAACAGCAATCATTTTTTTTCCTTCTTGTTTTAGTTTTTTAATTTTTTCGTACACCTCAATGTCAATTTCCCAGTATTCTGGTGGTAACTTTTTAGTTTTGATATATTCTTCTTTTAGCGGCGTAAAAGTAGCTAAACCGACATGGAGAGTTACGAAATAATATTTTATTTTTTTATTTTTTAATCTTCTTAAAACTCTTGGAGTAAAATGAAAAGAAGCTGTAGGCGCCGCAATGGAACCAATTTTTTTAGCAAAGATTGTTTGATATTTTTCTTTTAGTTTTTCCCTAGAAAGAGGAGAATTTTTAATATAGGGAGGCAAAGGAGCTTCGCCAAAGCGATTTAAAAGTTTTAAGAAATTTTTGCTCTTGATTTTAAAAGTAAAAATATTTTTTTCTTGCTTTATAACTTTCAAATAATTATTTTTATCTTTTAGATCAAAATAAATATTTTCACCAATTTTAAGACCTCGATCAACCATACCTCTAATTTCTTTTAATTTATTTTTTTGCAAATCTTCGATTTTTTCACTTAAAAGAAAAAGAGCTTTAACTTTACCCCCCGTTTCCTTAAATAGAGTAACTTTAGCTGGCAATACTTTTGTTTCATTAAAAACTAAAAAATAATTTTTATTAAGATATTTATGAAGATTATAAAACTTATCGATTATGATTTTATCTTCTATGGTATTATATATCATTAATTTCGAAAAATCTCGAGGAACTACTGGGGATTGAGCAATATTCTCATGTGGTAAATAATAATTATATAAATCTAAATTAGTTTCTAAATTATCTTTTAACATTTTTAAATTTTATAATAAGAAAATATGTGAAAATTATATTTAACTTTTCGACTAAACAAATTATGCTTTAATCTTATTTCATAATTTTTTATTTTAAAAACCCTTTAAAAATTTATTTTATTTTAAATAAAATTTTCTTATAAATATTTTAACTTTTAAACTATTTTAATCTCAATTTCTTGATAGCGTTGTGCAATTTACTACAAGATTTTATATCCTTATAATGTTATATTCATTAAATTGCTTAACCAATTAAAGTGCCCTTAAGGTTTTTACCTGATAAAAATTTTTCTAATTCTTTTAAATTTCTTCCATTAATAATTACGCACTTAAAGTTAAATTTCTTTGCTAATTTTGAAGCAATAGGATCAAAAGGAGCTGACATTCCCGGAATCCATTTTTGATTAAGTAATTTCAGGTACTCATCCCAGGTTATTTCTTTGAAAGCTTTAGCATTTTTAAATTTTGAAGGATCTTTATCATAAACATAATCAACATCCGTTAAATTTAAAATAGTATCTGAACCATAAGTTTTTGCCAACCAAACTGCATCAAAATCAGTACTAAATCCAGGCTTCCAACCACTTGCAATTAAGATTTTTTCTTTGAAATTAACTTTTTCTTTTGGATTTTTTAAAACTCGATAATAAGCATAATTTCTGAAAATAGTAAGTAAAAGATGGGCATTAATTCGAGTAGCATGAATTCCTAACCAATCTAAATCTTCATTAGAAACTTTTGTTAATTTTTTAGCTGATTGTTGATATTTTCTTGCTATTTTTCCTCCACCAACTATAATAATAAATTTTTTATTTCTTTTAATATGCTTCAAAATAAAAGCTTTAAATTTCTTTAAAAAATTCAAATCAATCTCATTCGGCACAACTAAACTCCCACCTAACGAAATCACAAACAAATTTGTTTTCATTAAGTTAATATTATAATTTAACACTTAACAAAAATCCCATAAATTGGTTTTCCTGGTAGTTTTTTTCTAAAGCCAGCTTTAGCATTTTTGATGTTTTTATCTTCGTCCCAATTAATCCATGGATCCATCCACAAATTTTTGTACCTAACTAAATAATGGCCAAATGGATATTTTTTTGATCTTTTGATAAAAACAATAACATTGTCGCGGTATATTTTCTTTCGCCATTTCGGTTTTAAATAATGATACTCTGCCAAATATCCAAGTTTTTTGAAATAACTAACAATTTCTCGACAATAAAATCCTGAATTCTTGGCTTTTAGCTTACCCAGATGATTTACAACCTCATCATAAGTTTTACCAACAATAAAAGCCATACAAGCTGCTCCACACCCTAAATTATCTTTTTGTCTTATTGGTTTTTTAATTTTTAAATTTTTCCGAATTTTCGCTAGGGTTAATAGTCAATTCTTTCGAAATCCAACTTGAGCTTACAAATAACTCATAAAACCATCCCAAAGGAATAATACCTACAATAAATTTAATAAGCAAAATCAAATATGGCTGAATGTAATTTGCAATAACTTCCACTAAGGTATTTAGTGATTCCAGTATTTGTATTTCTATTATATCACTAATCTCAAAAAATATAACAGTAATCACAAGCAATACAGTAAAAATAGAATAATGCAAAGTTAGATTTTCTTGTTTATTTGTATTCTCTCTATCTTGCTGTGATTTTCCAGTAAGAAAAGAGTAAATAAAATAAGGCAGCAGATTCATTCTAATCTTTTCATAACCTAAAGTGATAGCATATGCCAAAAATCCAGATATTAAAAAGAGCAAAATAAGCAACAAGATAATAATAGGAATAGCAAGAGTAAAACTAGCTAAGTATTCATAAATTATTTTTCCTTCTGAAATAGAGTTATCCCACAAATATTTAACTCCACTGTTCATAAAGGAAAAAATAAAAACACTTAAAGAAAATGACATGAAGTAATTCGCCAAAGGAGACATATAAAATAAAACAAATAACGTCCAACCTAAATTATTTTTTGTCTCTATAATTTTCTTTATTTCTTTTAGATTCCAATTGAAAAATCTGTAAGGGAAAAATTTGAAAATAATGAAACTTAAAAGAAAAATTACAAGAGAAGTTATTGTTATTCCGAGAATAATATAAAAAGGTATGAATATCTCTGTAAAGATAAACTTAACTGTTATATAAATAGCAAAAGAATTTAAAGCAATTCCGACAATAGTTTTATTCCAATTCCTAAGTATCTTTATAATGATTTTAATAATACTTGATAAGCTTTTAAATAAAAAAGAATTTTGAAACATTTTGTTTATATTTATTTTAAATCATACTCCCAGCCTGGTTGCCAGGATTTAGTTTTACGCCAATCTTCAGCAAATGCTTGCTCCCATGTTTTTCCTTTAAGCAAAACATCTAAAGCTAATTGAGGAGCCTTATGACTTACTATTGCTATATTTTTACCATCATAGTTTTTCCTTAAAAAATCTAAAAAATCAGCGATTCTTAATTGAACATTTTCAAAGCTTTCGCCTTCTGGGAATTTTTCATTAATCATTTTTTCTTGTATTGATTCAATGATTTTTGTTGACTGTTCATTATATTTGCCATAATTAATTTCTCTTAATCTTCGATCAGGTATTATCGGAATTTTATCTTCAAATATCAACTTTGCTGACTCCACCGCTCGTTTCAAATCAGAACAAAAAACAACATCAAATTTTTTATCTTTTATCATTTCTTTTAATTCTTTTGCTTGTTTTCTTCCTAATTCAGAAAGCTCAACATCATTCCATCCCAAAGCAATTCCTTTTTCATTATCTATGGTTGTGCTATGAACAAAATAAGTAATTTTTATACTCATTTAGTTTTTTCTAAAAATGTCTTTAATATGCAGCATTATTATATTTTTTATCTGATATTCTCTGTTATAATCTATCAACCAAAATTCTCTAAATTCTAATCTTTGCTTATTTTGTAATTTTAAATCCCTCTTGATTAAAGATTTAATTATCAATATCCCAACCACTGACTTCATGAGCATAACAAAATTAAGTAATTAAAATCGTCCCGATGAACATTAATAATATAGCTATTAACTTTAACATTATGGTTGGTTTACTAATTTTTTCTTTTAAAATTTTAGGATAAAAAATACTCAAAGTAACTGTAAATAATAAAACAAAAAATGAGTGAGTTGAAGAAAGAGCATTTACTAAGGTTACATATCCAACCTGTGTAGCGATAGTGATTAACAAAACCCCTATTACATTTAGTAACTCATTCAAAAAAATTATCATAATTACTATTTTGTTATTATCTTTTATAGCAGAAACAAAATCTGAAAAATTAAAATAAAATATCGGAATTAAAGCAAAAATTGTTCCGACACTTATATACGAAAATATTGTCCAAAAATCAGCAAAATTAAGAAGGTATTTTGTTATCACAATACTTATTGATAAAGCTAAAGCAGAAAGCATCATAAACCAAAAAGCTTTACCAATTCTAAATTTTATGAAATTTTTTGAAGATATAAGTACCGCTCCGATTATTAAAAAAATAACTCCTAAATATTTTATAGGAGTCAAAATTTCTTTAAGAAATATCGTTGCGAAAATTAAAACAAATAATGGATTTAAATAAAACAAAGGAACAACTCTTGATATTTCTTCTATTTTAACTGCTTTAAAATAAAATACGCTCATTAAAATATAAAAAATTCCAGCAATAAAAGCTAAAATAATATTTGAATAAGAAAGTTGAGAAATACCATGAAATAAATAAATAAAAATAGTCACAAGCAATCCATTAATTCCTAAAATCATAACCAAAACAATTGGTTTTTTAACCCAATTTGTAAGAACATATTTGTCTATAGTATTAACAATTGCCCAAATAAAAGCTGCTGAAATTGAAAGCGCCATCCATAACATAATCATCAAATTATAAAGTATTCTCAATATGTTTTTATAAAGTTACCTATGATAAAATAATAATGATTGTTAATTTAACCTCAAAATGATTTATAGATTTACAACTATTATAAACAAAGAAAAAAAATAGTTTGTTGCTTGTTGCGTTGAGCTAAAAGTAATTAACCAAGGAAAGATAATTTTAGGAAACCTAAAAACATTAAAGAAGAAGTTGAATTATATTTAGAAGACCAGCCTAAAATTAAAAAGACTTTACCTAATCAAGCTTTTTTTAGTGACTACTTTTGAATTCAAGAATAAATAAACCCGTATCTGGGAAACAGGTGATTAAAATTTAAAGAGCTACTTCCTTACACTTTAAAGGTGGTATTAAAATTATCTCAAATAGAAGAAAAGAATTTTGGAGTTAAATTTAAATAAACTAAAAATTTTAAAGAAGAGTAGTTTTTTTATTTTAATTTAATTTGAATTAAGAGCAAGTAAATTATTGGTTTTAATTTTTTATTTCACTTTGGCAAATAGCAATAAATCAATTAATTTAATTATTTTTACTTATGTGTTTTTAATTTTTCCCTTTATATTTTTAAATCTATTTAAAAACTGGCTATTATAATTCACCCTTCCATTCTCTAAAAAATTGTTTTAAAAATAATTTTAAAAATTTGTGTCGCTTCTCTCCTATTGTTTTCGCTGTTTTTGTATGTAATCTATCTTTAAGTAGTAATATTTTTTCATAAAAATGATTTATTGAAGCACTTTTACTCTTTTTATAATCATTAAATGTTTTATGAAATTTCGGTTTTATTTCAGGGTTATAAATCTCTCTTCTCATAAATCCACCATAAGCAAATACTCTGGCAATGCCGATTGCACCAATAACATCTAATCTATCAGCATCTTGAACAATTTTACCTTCTATTGATTCCATTTTATCTTTAACTCCAGCTCCCTTAAAAGAAACATTCTCAATTATATAACATACTTCTTTTAAAATTTTTTCATCAACTCCCAGTTTTTCTAACAACTCTCTCGCCTTTTTTGAGCTTGATTTAAGACTACCAGAAAATTTCCAATCAGCAATATCATGTAATAAAGCCGCTAACTCAATTACAAATAAATTTCCACCCTCTTTTTTGGCAATCTTTTTAGCCATCTTCCAAACTCTAAAAGCATGCCACCAATCATGACCAGTTGGTTCTCCCTTCAACTCTCTTTTTACATATTCTTTAACCTTTTGAATTACTTTGTTTTTGTTCATTGGTTTCATATGCAATCATTATAACTTATGATTTAATTTAACTCTTTAGTTATTTATACATCTTTTTAATTACCTACCTATACACCAATCACTTCTTTTAAGAAGAAAATGCTCTATTATTTTGTCTTCACTCATCAAAAATCTGAAACCTTAATTATATCTTTAGATTTACTCAAGAGCAAGGATAGTATATTTTTGATGGAATACTTCCCATTTTGGATATTCACTATTGAAATAATTTCCTTATTCATAATTTATAATTTATGTATGGCAAAGGATTTAGTAAATTGTAAAATTTTTGGTAACATTTTTATTATTGAAAGAATCTGGAGTAGTGGTAAATCATCTCTATGCAGATTTCTCAGAAAATATTTTAAATTTAAATTTATACAAGAACCTAATTACATTCGAGTAAGGTATAAAGAGAAAAATTTAAATAAGCTGACTTTATGGTACTTTGAACAGCATCTTAAAAATATAAAACGGGCTGTTAATTTAGCGAACAAAGGATGTAATGTAGTTATAGAAAGAAGTCCCATATCTAGTATAGCGTTTGGTAAGGCTGTACTTCCCAAGTTGCCTAAAGCTTTATCGGTAGAAAATGTGTGGAATTATATTCGAAAATTCAATATGCCGATTTATATAATTTATATCAACAAAAAAGTATCAAAAAAAACACTGTTTGTTATGAGAAAAAATAGACATTTAAGCGCATTTGCTAAAATCCATATAATAAATAGAATTAACCACAATCTACAGTATTATTTACGAAAACTAGCTCGGTATCCTTTGATTCATTTAGTAAAAGTGGAGCGGGTTAACACTTCAAGGGATGGCGCCAGGATTCCCCCAATCAGCATCCCGTATTTTCTATACATTTCCAATTTACAAAAACGATAATGAAAATAAGGATTTTGGCAAGAGTAATTATTTTTGCAAAAGATAGAATACTATTAGTGAAGAACAGAGGAATGAATTTCTGGTATCCACCGGGAGGAGAATGGGAATTTAAAAAAGAAACTATTATCGAAGCAGCCAAAAGAGAAGTTAAGGAAGAAACAGGTTTAGATGTAGAAATAATAAGGCTGTTATATCTTCAGGAATTCCATCCTAATAGCACAACAATATTTTTTGAAACATTTTGGTTAGGAAAACCGCATGGCAAGCTAACCCAGGTTAAAAATTGGAAGGATTTGATGCACGAAGGTTTAGTTGAGGAAGCTCGCTGGTTTACTAAAGATGAAATTCAAAATCTACAAGTTTTTCCTAAAAGACTAAAAACTACATTCTGGGAACGAATCAATAAATTTTTAGAGGAAGAAGACCCATTTATTGGCGTTTTGGGGCTTGAGCAAGTATAAAATAATTCATAGCTAACATTTTGATTAAGGGTATTTGTCACAAAATTAACATGGATGGAAGAAAAAATAACCAAGCATTTAAATAATCTCATTCCTCTTTCAAAATACAAATTTCTTAACTAAATAGAAATAACAAAATTTTCTCTTAAACATAAATTAGAATTATAAGATTAGGTTAATAAATAAATTTCTTTAAATATGTTCGCTGTATTACTGCATTTAAACCCAATGATGGCTGTTGAGTATAAATTAATAGAGAAATAGAATTAATTTCTTATTGAAAAAACAAGTTAATTTATTTTACTTTTAATTTCAGATATATTTTTCAAAATCAAAATTTTTATTATGTTTCCGCTTTTTAAAATAATTAACCCTTATAAATTACTTTCTTCTTATAGTAACTATAATTGATTACGGTAATATTTAGCTTTATTTAAAAGAAAATCTTTAATTTTTTCTGCGCTTTCCTTAGTAAGACCATCAATAATTAACCTATTCCACGCCGATTCACCAGCTGTTTCGATTATTATCGTATAAATTCCCAAAATTCTTCCTAAAAAACCTTGAGATATATTAACATTTTGAATTTTATCATAATAAAGATAAGAAATTGATTGTCCAATTACTTTACTTCTAATTTCTCCTCTATCTTTATCAAATCGAAAATAAAAATTTTTGTACCAGATTAGAGCTCCAATTAAACTTAAAATAAAATTTATCACAAGAATCATTAAAAATAAACTAAAAGACAATCGCAGTAAATATCCACCAAATAAAAATATACCTCCCCAAATAGTAAAAAGCAAAATTAATAAAGAAATTGTGCCACTTATAAAAAAAATTATTGAATGGGTAATAACTACAAACTTTGAAAGTGGATATTGATTTATAGAAATTTCTTCCTCGTTAACTTTCTCTTTAAAGCTTTCTATTTCAGAATTTTCTGATTTAATAACCTCATCTTCTTTTTTTGATTTTCCTTGCCTATCTCTCAGCTTCTTTTCTAAAAAAGCAACTAATTTCTCAGCATTTTCTTTATTCAAACCATCAACATGGGAATAAAAACCAGAAGTTTCTCCGGCAGTTTCATAATGAACATCATAAAGACCGAAAATACGATCTAAAATGTCCTGATCAACATAAACATTTTGTAATTTATCGTAATTAACATAACCAGTTGCTTGGCTAATTACTCCTTTTCTGACAACACCTCTTTCTTCGGTAAATTCATAAAAATAAAGCTTATAGTAAAAATATTCATAAATGAGTATAGCAATTATTGCTAAAAACGTAATAAGAACTGCAATTATTAAAGCTAAATTTTCAATAAATTGATTTTGTATCTCATTATATGTTTCTTCTTTATATAAATAAGAAATAGTTAGAACAAGTAATATAATTGTAAACAAAACCAATGCAGGGAAAAGCTGAAAAAACCTAGCTATTGTTTTTTTAATTATTTTCTTTGGGCTTAAAGGTAAATTTTTAGAGTTATACATAATCAATTTTTATTAAGTTTTCTCTAACTAATTTAAAAACTTCCTTTTTTGAGTAAATTTTTAGCATGATGGTTATTGTTATAAATTAATTGTAACATATCTTATCATACGAGATTCAACAGAGTCAGTGCTAATTCTTACTTAAAATCTGGAGCTTTTTGATTAATTTTTAGTTTGATCATTTTTATTTAGTTGATTAGTAAAAACTTAAATACTGCCCCTTCATTATACTTCAAAAACATCCTCCCTGAAAACAAATTGATATATTTCTCAATTTTTTATCTGTCTAAAATAAGAATATTTTGTGACTGCGTTGATTTTAAATTACTCCGCTTTCTTTGATCTCAAAAAGATTTTGGTAAGAGTCAATTCTACATTTCATACCAAGGGGGACAGTAATTATTGGATCAGTATGTCCGATATCAACATTCATCAAGACTGGAAATCTGTACTTAGCAGTTCTTCTTTTAATTATTTCTACAAGTTGCTTTCTTTCTTTTTCTGAATAGCCAAAAAATCTGCCCACAATCATAGCTTTTATATTTTTAAAAACACCGGACAATTCTAAATCAGTTAAATAAGAATCAACATTTTCTATTTTTTCTCCTTTAGTAAAATCACAATCACTTTCTGGGATCTCCCAAAAGAAAATTGAACCTTTAAAATCAGGCCAATATTTTGTTCCTCGTAAGTGCATCATTGAAGTAATACAACCTCCTAAAATTGGACCTTCTGCTTTTCCTTTTTTTAACCATTTCCAGCCTTTGTTTTTCCTCATCTTTCGTGGCCGTTTAAGATCTGCTTTTTCAAACCAATCAAGAATTTCATCTGTCCAATAAGAAGAAGGTGTGATTTTACCTACAAGCTTATTGTCCATCACAGCTTTTTTGAAATATTCTTCAGTATATTTAAGTATTCTTGGATTTTCGGCAAATTGAGTAAGAGCAGCCGGTCCATAAAATGTTACTAAATTACTTTGGGTATAAAAAGCGAAATGCAAAACAGTAGCATCAGAATAACCAACAAAAATTTTCGGATTCTTTTTGACTAAATCGAAATCTATGTATTGCAAGAGTTGATTAGAATGATTCCCGCCCATAAAACAAATTATTGCTTTAACTTCTTTGTCTTTAAAAAAAGAATTTATGTCTTCGGCTCTTTCTTTAGCATAACCAGCTGTATATCCTGCAACTTTTAAAGCGTTCTTGCCAACCTTAACTTTAAAACCTATACTCTCTAAAGTTTTGATAGCCTTGTGAGCTCGATGGGGGACCAAACCTGCAAGCGGAGCAGAAGGACTTATTAAACCGATAGTATCTCCTATCTCTAATTTTGGTGGTTTTATTAAACGCATTACTTATGTTATTTTTAATTTTTGCCACATCTCATCTGCATCAAAATCTTTTTTGGGCAATTGAGGCCAAGTGTCTAAACCATCATCTTTAAATCTTGGAAATAAATGGAAGTGAAAGTGAAATACAGACTGTTGACCATCTTTACCGCTGGCGTGCAAAACATTCATTCCTGTAGCTCCAATTTTTGTTTTATATTCTTTGGTTAAAAATTGAGCAACTTTGATTAATTCGCACAACAGTTCTTCAGGAATATCATAAAGATCTTGAAAATGTTTTCTCGGCACAACTAAAGTATACCCATAAACTCCGATTTTTTTCGGCAAAAAACATATAACATCCTCATTTTCATAGATTACTCTTGCTGGCTCCTCTCCTCGAACAATTTTACAAAACACACAATCATCCATTACTCTTATTTTAACAAAATTTCAAAAATAAACCTCATTCGAACCAGCAAAAAGTGAGAAAAATGTAGAAATTAATAGGGATTTTGAGAAAGAGAGTGAAAATTATTCTTCTGTGCTCCGGGGGCAGGATTCGAACCTGCGACATCCTGGTTAACAGCCAGGCGTTCTACCACTGAACTACCCCGGAATAAAATTTTTTCGTTTTGCGTATGACCTTTTCAATTCTTTTTCTTTTGCTCTAGCTTTTAATCTATTGCCAACAAACTCTTTATAAACTAAAACCCACGGTCTATGACCTTTCGTAAATTTACTATCCCCTTTGTTATGCTCTTTTAGTCTCTTCTCTGGATTTTTGCTTATACCTATATAATGCTTCCCTGTTTTCAAACTTCTCAAAACATACACGTAATAATTCATTTTAATTTTATATTATACAGCCGCGCGTTTTCGCCTATTGGCGAATAAACCCTGCCTGCCCTTGTCTGCCGATAGGCAAAGGCAGGCACGCCTACCCCGGAATCTAAATCAATATTTTTATAGAGTGCAATACTTATCTTCAATTACTTCAAAACTTCTAATAATATTTTACCAAATTTTTCAGCAGATTGTGGACCATTGGCAGTTACTAAATCACCATCACGAACAACATCCTCGCCAGTATAGTCAGCGCCATTTTCTTTTAAAACTTCGATTGGCTTTTTGTTTTCTTCGCTTGACCAACAGGTTGCTTTCTTTCCCTTCAAAACCCCAGCCTTAGCTAAAATTGTTGGGGCAATACAAATCGCTGCTAATTTTTTCTTTAACTCAACAGTTTTTTGGGCAATTCTATAGCTAACTTCATTATCTAAATTTTCTAAAGCCCCAGGGCCACCAACAAAAACAACCATATCGAAATCTTCAGGATTTAAATTTTCTAATTCCAGATCAACAGTTATTTCACCACCATCAGCGCCGATAGCTTTTTCACCTTTTTGGGTATTACTTACAACAACAATTTGATGGCCAGCATTTTTCAAAATCTCTTCCGGTACAAAAAATTCTCTATCTCTAAAATTTCGCTTAGCAATTATAAAAGCAATTTTCTTCATTTTAATCTAATTTTTATTATTTAAAGTATTTAAGTTATTATAAAACAAAAGTTCAAAAATCAAAGATTATGAATTTAATTATATTATTCACTATACTATTGAGATTTATTGATTTATAAGAAATGTTTTAAGTAATTTTCAATCTTATTTTTGTTTTTGGTCAGATAGAAATCAGGATGAATGCAGACAGAAATTAAAAGAAAATTTTTTAATTTACTTTTATAATTTATCAACTTATTGCCTGATATAATTGGATAATGAATAATTCTAAAAGCTTCATTTAAACCAAAATAAAGTGAGATTTTTTCTTGAGGAATTTTTAAAATTGAGCTTAATTCATTAGCCATTTTAAACTGAAAACTCGGTTCTTTTTTTATTAAAGTTAGGTGTTTATCTTTTATTTGGAAAATCTTTTTTCTAAAAATTGTTTTATAAAAATTCCATTTAATTAAATCTTCAATAATAGCTCTTGTTTTCGGATTTGTTTTATATAACAAATAATTAATTGCTTCATCATCGGTAAATTCAAAAAAACTATCTTTAATTTGATTTTTAAAGTAAGCAAGACTAATTGCTCTTTCTAACATCATGTATGGTATTAAATTAGTGTCAGAATGAATAAATCCATAGATAAACTTCCGCCATCTTTCCCAAGCAGAAAGTTCATTTCTCAGATGAACATCTCTTTCTACTAATACTAACTTATTTCTTTTTAGATATATAGCCTTTATTATAGTTAGCGGATTGTAAGGATTTTGAGTATAGCATCCGGTGCTAAAGCCAAACCTTAAAAGATTATCTAAATTATCAATATCAAGCGAGCTATTAATAATTTCCGACAGGAATCCACCCTTACCCTCAATTAAATCACTAATCTTTTGTGGTGATGTTTTGTTTTTTATTAGAAAATCTTTAATTTTGCTACTAAAAATAATTTTTCTAGCTCTTTCTTCGTGGTTTTTACCCAATTTTTCGCTCATATATCTTTCGGTTAAGTGAGTAAAGGGTGGAGTTCCAACATCATGCAGTAGAGAAGCAAAATATAATTCTTTACTTAATGGTTTAAATTCTTTTTTAATTTGGCAAAGCTTTTTTGCTAAATAAGCAACACCCACAGAGTGTTCAAATCTAGAAGCACAAATTGAGGTTGGTAAAAAAAGTGATGGAACAGTTGATTGTGAAATTCTTTTTAACCTGATTAATTCTGGAAAATGGAAAAGTTCGCTTTCATAGTTTTCAAAAATTATTTCTCCATAAAGCCTATCGAAAATCTTCATTTTTTAAATTATGTATTATATAGTTAATTAATATATAATAAAAAAATAACCATAAATAATTTTTAATAAAATTTCTTAAATATGATAAAAAATTTTTTAATCTTAATAATTTTAACAATACTTTTAATATTTTCATCTTTATTAATCTTAGAAAAAGAATTTAATATTAATTTGCTAGAGAAGCATATAGTTTATGATTTTGGCGCTAATAATAAAAAAGATTTTTATATTCCAAAAGCGGGTTTTTCTTATTTGAAACCCAAAATTCTAGAAAAAAGAATTTTTGAAGTTGATTTAACAGATAACAAAATTTATTTTTTTGAAGATGGAGAGCTTAAAAAAATAATTCCAATTGCTTATCAGGCTCCTTATGGAAAATGGTATCAAACACCAACGGGTTATTTCCGGATCGGCGTAAAAAAGGAAAAGCATATATCATCGTTATTTCCTGTTTATATGAATTATGCTGTTCAGATGTATGAAGATTTTTTTGTCCACGAAATTCCTTATTATTTTAATGGTCAAAAAGTAGATTCAAATTTTACTGGTGGTTGTATTCGTTTAGAAACAGACTATGCTAAAGAATTTTTTAAATTGGTCAAAACAGGAGATTTAATAATAAGCTATATAACCTTTAAAAATTTTAAAATTAAAGAAGGATTTCATCAGCCAGTTAATATTAAAGAATTTTTTATTCGTCAGAGATTTAATAATCCCTTGAGAACAAATTATACTTATTCAGAAGATAGACAAATTGATTATATTCAACATGCTGGTATTGATTTAGCTCCAGTGTTTCAGGCTAAAGATTTAAATGTTTACGCTGTTGCTGATGGTAGGATTGTCAAAGTTGTAAAAAATGGCGAAGGAGATCATGGTTTGGGGAATACAGTGATTATGGAGATAAACTCAAATACGTCTACAATTTGGCTCGCTCAGCGCGCCAGTTTGGTCTCCGCTAATGCTTCGGCTCAAACATACGCCCACAGCCTACCCGAGCCTCGCTCGCCAAAACTGCAGACGTTATACGCTCTTTATGGTCATATGGCTGAAATTAATCCGGATATTAAAGAAGGAGATTTTGTTAAGGCTGGCCAGATTCTTGGCAAAGTTGGTGCAACTGGTTATGGTTGTAATTATTGGCGAATTGGTGAAGATGGTTGTAATAAAAATACTCCATTGGATATTCATTTACACTTGGAAATTAAAATAAAACCAGTTTTAGGAAGTCCAAAGAAAGCTATTTGTAATATAGATAAAAAACCCACAGAATGTTATGGCTATACCCCACATAACCCCGATAAATTCGGGTTTTTTGACCCTCTAATCTTTTTGTTTGAAAAATTTTAAAAGTATGATAAAATTAAACATAAGGTCGAAAATTAAAATAGTCGAAAGATTAAAATTTAAATTAGATAGCCAAAATAATCTTAATTAGAATTATTTTGTTTAATTAAATTACCATGGATTTAAATACTTTAATTATGTTTTTATTACTTCTTTCTAATTTACTTTTAGGTCAAAATCAAGCCTTAAATCAAAAACCACCCATAAATAACAATCAAGTTCAACAATATAATCAAATTTATCAACAAAACAATCAATCTAACCAAACAAATAATCAAAACAACAATAATAATTCAAACAATCAACAAGGAAACAATACAGGAGATTTTAATGTAGCTGGTGGACCAATTTATTATCTTAGAGTAATTTTGGAGGGAATTGAACAAGAAAGAGCAACTTCAGTACCTGAACAAAGAATGGATGGAGATTTATATTGCGATGATCAAAGAAGAGAAGGTATAAGAGCAAGAGGTGTTCGTTCATATGATACCACACAAATTACATTATCTGACGATTGCGATAGACCAGCAGTTTTATTGAATATTCCTCATTATCTTAGTGTTTATGTATATTTAACAAGCACTAGTAGTCGTAACCCTCAAGATGTTTTCTTTAAAGCAGGTGATGTTGATAAAAATAATATGATTGATGATTCCGATTTATTAGAAGTATTATTTAATTTTGGAAACAACTGGCCTTATTCAACTTCCAGCGCTAAAAGACCAGATGTTAATTTGGATGGTTTAGTAGATAATATAGATCAACAAATAGTTTTAAGGAATTTTGGTGCTTATGGTTCAGTTGGTCCAGCTAATTATTCTTTAAGAATTAATTCAAATGATTTATCAAATAATACTAATACCCCACCTCAAAATTTAAATATTGATATTAGATGTACTGATGGTAGAAGTTTTAATTATCCCAATTCTAATTATAGTTTAGGAAGTGTAATTAATCTTACTGATTTACCCTATGATTGTAATCAACCCCAAGCCTTTATCTCTATGCCACACTTTTTAAGTAAAAGGACATATCTTCAAAATAATAATCAAGTAAATATTGATTTAACTTATGGTGATACTAATAATGATAATATTATTGATGATAGTGACTTATTAAATATTCTCTTTGCTTTTGGTCAAACAAGTGATTGGCGAAATAATCCTCGAGTTGATTTAAATTTTAATGGCACCGTCGATGACAATGATCAAGAGATTGTCTTAAGAAATTTTGGTTCCCGAGGTGATAATCGGTAAATTATTTGATAATTAACTTATAAAAATTTTTCTTGCCTATCCTTAATAAATCATTAGTATTAAGATTAATTTTTAAGTTATTAATATTATCTTGAACAATAACCTTTCGATAGTTAATTTCTATTGCTCCTTGTTCGATTAATCTTCGAGCTTCTGATTTTGATTTGACTAAATTTGATTGAGTCAGGATTTCGATTAAGGGTAAGTTTTTAATTTCCGAACTTAAAATAATTTCTTTAGCTAATGCTTCGTAATCTTTTTTTTGAAAGGTTTGTTCAAATTGATTGAGGGCTAAATTTGCTAATTTTTCATTGTGGTAGTATTTAACAATTTCATAAGCTAATCTTTTTTTAGCTTCCATTGGATGAAGATTAAGTATTTCTTTGATTTCCTTTTCGCTTAATTCAGTAGTTAATTCTAACCATTGAGGCAATAATTCATCAGAAATACTCATAACCTTACCGAACATTTCTTCGGGTTTTTCTGTAATACCAATGTAGTTTTTTAAACTTTTGCTCATTTTGTTTTTTCCATCTAAACCAATTAATAGTGGCGTTAAAATAATCACTTGAGGAGATTGATTAAATTTTGTTTGCAATTCTCTACCCATTAAACAATTTAACTCTTGATCACTACCTCCTAATTCAATATCAGCCTTAAGATAAACACTGTCATAAGCTTGGACTAAAGGATAAATAGTTTCATGAAGAAAAACTGGATTATTATCTTTTAATCTTTTTTGAAAATCTTCGCGTTCAATTATTTTTTGAATTGTTATTTTAGAGAAAATTTCTAAGATGTCTTTAAAATTTAATTTAGTCAACCATTCAGAATTGTACCTTACCTCAGTTTTATTTTTATCTAAAATTTTAAAAATTTGCTTAAGATAAGTAGATAAATTTTTTTTAATTTCCCGATCAGTCAATATCGGGCGAGTAATATTTCTACCACTTGGATCACCTATTTTAGCAGTGAAGTCTCCGATAACTAAAATAGCCTTATGTCCTAATTGTTGGAATTCTTTTAATTTTTTTAAAACAAAAGCAAAACCTAAATGAATATCAGTTGCAGTTGGGTCAATTCCTAATTTTACTCTGAGTTTTTTATTTTTTTTGTAACAAAACTCAAGTTTTTCTCTTAACTCCTCTTCGGTTATTATTTTAGCTGTTTTCCGCTTAATAATTTCTATTTGTTGTTCAATTTTTACCCTTACCATTTTTAATTTAATACTTATTTAAAATACATTTAAATTATATCATTTAAAGAAAGATAGTCAAGATATAAATATTTTTGTTGCTTTAGTTCTTATTTTGAAGAGGTTTTTATTTTTAGAATATAAATAGTAAAATTTATAATAATAAAATCGAATTTTAAATAAAGGGCGAATAATATAATAAAATCATATATTAAAAATGAAAATAGTAATATTGGGAGGTGGTACTGGTTTGTCTAATATTTTAACTGGCTTAAAGGATGATTATGGTAAATTAATTAAAAGATTGACTGCTATTGTAACCGTTGCCGATTCAGGTGGTAGTTCTGGTTATTTAAAAAAAGTTTTTGATATCCCAGCTATTGGTGATATTAGAAATTGTTTGTTAGCTTTATCAGATATCGAAAGCTATTTTAAAGAAGTTTTCCAAAAAAGATTCAGCAAAGGTAATGGCCTAAGAGGACATCCTTTGGGAAATTTATTCCTGGTATCTTTAATTGAAAGCGAAGGAAATTTTTTAAAAGCTATTAAAAAAGCATCCCAAATTTTAAAAATTAAAGGTGAGATAATGCCATCCTGCTTAGAAAAAATTGAATTAATTGCTAAATTTGAAGATGGTAAGATTGTTAAAGGTGAAGAAAAAATAACTAAATATGGATTAACAACAAAGAAAAGAATTAAAGAATTAAAAATTAAACCTGATAATGTTAAATCTCCACCAGAGGTAATAAAACGAATTAATCAAGCAAATATGATTATTTTTTCGCCAGGTAGTCTTTATACCAGCATTTTACCAAATTTATTAATAAAAAACATTCAACAAGCAATTAATAATTCTAAAGCTGTTAAGGTATTTGTTGTTAATTTATTAACTCAACCAGGAGAGACCGATAATTTTACCGCCTCTGATCACTTAAATGAATTTTTAAAAATATCAAAATTGAATAAAATTAATGTAGCAATAGTCAATAATGGTAAGGTACCTCAAGATAAAATAAAAATATTAAAAAAAGAAAACAAAAAATTAGTCTTTCCTGATATTGAGAAAGTCAAACAATTAGTTGATAAAATATATTTAACCGACTTGATCAATAAAAAAGATATTTACCTTAAACATCACCCGCAAAAATTAAGAGATATAATTTTTAAAATCAAAAAAGACTTTAAGTTGTAAATGTCCAATCTTCTGATAAATTTTAATGTTATAATAAATAAAAAATGAGTTATTTTATAGCTACAATTTTAGGAACAGGCAGAAAGGGGGCTAATTCAGAAAAAGTTGTCGAGTTTGTTTTTGAGGAAGCTAAAAATTACGGATTTGATTCGGAATTGATTAAACCTCGAGATTGGTTGGATAGTCCTTTTACTGGAGAAATGAATGAAGAGAAATGGCAAAAACTTTCTGAAATATTTAAGAAAGCTGATGGTTTTATAATTGTTTCTCCTGAATACAATCATTCTTTCCCCGGCGAATTAAAACTTCTTCTTGATAATTTTTATGAAGAATATGCTCATAAGCCAGTTGGAATTTGTGGTGTTTCAGCTGGAAAATTAGGGGGAGCAAGAATGGTAGAGCAGTTAAGATTGGTATGTATCGAATTTTCAATGATTCCTTTGCGAAATGCTGTTTATTTTTCGGAAGTTCAAAATTTTGAAAAGGAAAAAGATAGCTATAAAGAGTTTTTAAAAATTATGTTTGATGAATTAAAATTTTACATCGAAAAATTGAGTCGAAATTAGTAATTTGATTAATTTAATAATGAAATACCCATATGCTTTACCATCCCTTCCGTATCCTTATGATGCTTTAGAACCTTATATTGATAAAATGACAATGGAAATTCACCATACCAAGCATCATCAAGGTTATGTTAATAATTTAAATTCAGCTTTAGAAAAATACCCCGAGTTTCACAATTTAGAATTAGAAGAAATCTTAAAAAATTTAAACCAACTTCCTGAAGAAATAAGAACTGTGGTAAGAAATAATGGCGGCGGACATTATAATCATTCTTTGTTTTGGGAAATTATGAAACCAAATGGCGGTGGTGAACCAAAAGGAAAATTAGCTGAAGCAATAAATGAAACTTTTGGTTCTTTTGAAAATTTTAAAAACTTATTTTCGGAAACAGCTTTAAAACATTTTGGTTCTGGTTGGGCTTGGCTTGTTTTGACTCCTGATAAAAAATTAAAAGTTTACTCTCTACCGAATCAAGATAGTCCTTTAATGAACGGCGATTTGCCGATTATAGGCTTAGATGTTTGGGAACATGCTTATTATTTAAAATATCAAAACCGCCGAAATGAATATATCCAATCTTGGTGGAATGTTGTCAATTGGGAGAAATTAGAAAATATATATTCAACTCTAAATAGATGACATTAATATTTTTATAATATAAGTTTGAAGTTTATAAATAATTTTTAAAACTCTCTTTTCGATTAGTTAATAATATTTAAATTATTGATTTGTGAATTTTTAATAATTTAAATGTTGAAATAATTTTAATTTATAGTAAAATCTTAACAGGAGGTAAGAAACATGGTTTGGTGCTATATTGCTGGTATTCTTTTAATTATTATTTCTTTAAAACTTTTAAAAGGATAAAGGGGAGATAGGGATGACGACCTCCCCTTATTTTTTTGTTATTAAATTTTTTAATTATTGACAAAAATAAATTTTTGTTATAAAATTTTTAATAATGTCGAATTATCGGGTCAATAATCAGTTATTTTTGTTAATTATTATTTTAAGCCGAGGTGTTCCGGCTGAGGTGATTTGATTTAAAAATAAAAATTTTTATACCACCTCAGCCGGGGCAACCCGGCTTTTTTAGTTAATACCAAAAATTTCTCCCTAAAAGGACGTTTCGAAACATCTTTTTAGGGAGAAATTCCTTTTGTGGATTCTCCCGCGAAGCACACTAATAAGGAGGGTCAGTCATGAGAATATTGCTTCCAACAGGGGAAATTTTCGGTCAGGCGGAAATTTTCTCTCTATACGGACGCCGAGTAGGTGCTTTTAGGGGCCAATTTCTTATTGAATCTGACGAAATGACTACAATCCAGGAAGTTTGTAATTTTATATGGAATAAACTTCCGGGTTGTAAAAGTTTCGTCGGTCACGTAAGATTTGATTTGGTCCCTGGCTTCCCGGTTGATTCACCTGTCCTCGTTTCTGAGAGTATGTGGGATTTAGGACCACTACGCATTGTGGGAATCTACGAAGTTAATGCGCACTCTCCAGAGTGCGCATGCGCCTGTTCAGCCTTGCGTCGATCTTTCCCCGAAATTACTTTCAGACAACCTCATCCTGAACATAGGTTGTCGAGAGCTATTAAAAATAAGTTCGGGGAAGAAAAAATCATTTTCATCCGAGGTGACGGACTAGTAAAACAGGCTTGGGGTCAATATTTCATAGATGATCTCATTGCCTGTGGACTTAATTTGGAAGTAACACGACCAGACGAATTTTTAACCCACCCAGACCTTAGCCCATCCTCCGTGATATGGAGATGGGGTGATGCCCGGCTTTTACCCGATAAAACCGGAGGGGATGAGTTTCCTCTTTGGTTTCAGAAATATCTTCTTGATTTTCCAGGCGCTGTTTTTAATACAATGCCCAGACCCAGCAATGGAGATCTTCAGGATATTTCTTATAAGGGGTATTTAAAGCCCAATCGAGAATATCCTGAAGATTGGAATCGTCTTGTTGGCGACAATCGGATACTTCGAAACGATGACGACCTCGAATGGGCAATTTCAAAACAACAAAACTTAATTGCAAAACCCCTACGAGGGTCGTCTGGCCGAGGCGTAATTTTGGGACGCAAGGTGACTCCTGAAGAATGGGAGCGCTTTCTTCTTTCAAGCTTGGTCCCTAATACCGAAATCGGGCTATTTGAAGCTCGATGGCTTCCTAGGATCAAGTTGAATGACCTCGAGATTACCTTCGATATAAACCCTGCTTTTTGGGCAGATGGTTCTTCTCTCACTTACCTTTATACAGTAATTCGTGTAGATATGTGGGAGAAGTATTGGGAACGAGGAATAATCAATGTAACCCAAGGAGCAGGGTTTGCAGGATGTGCAATAGAAGAATAGCCGCTTCCCAATCGCCAGAGGTTTTTACCTCTGGCGTTTTAATTTTCAGTTTAGTATGAAATTTAATGATATAATTAAAATTAATTATGTTATCAATATTAAAAACTTTAATTTCTTTTAAAACTATTTCTCAAGATACTAAAGAAAATCAAAGAGCGGTTAATTGGATTAAAAAAGAGATCAAGAATCTCCAATTATTTATAAAAGAATTTAATTTTAATAAATTTCCATCTTTGTTTGTTACTACGCTAAATACAAAGAATCCAAAATTGTTATTGGCCGCCCATCTTGATGTTGTTCCGGCTTCTGAAGAGATGTTTGGTTTGAAAATTAAAGACAAAAAAATTTTCGGTCGTGGGGTATATGATATGAAATTTGCAATTGCTTGTTATCTTCAGCTTTTAAAAGATTTGAGACAAAATTTAAAAAAATATAATTTCGGCGTAATGATAACAACTGATGAAGAAATAGGTGGTTTTAATGGTACAAAAAAGATTTTAGAAAATGGTTATAGGGGAAGATTAATTTTTTTACCTGACGGCGGTGGTGATTGGAATTTTGAGGAAAAAGCAAAAGGATTTTTACATCTTTTAATAGAAGCAAAAGGAAAATCAATTCATGGTTCAAAACCTTGGGATGGTGAAAATGCCATCGAGACTATTTTTGAATTTTTAAAAGAAATCAAAGAAAAATTCCCAAAAGAGTATTGCAAAGACAATAATCATTGGCATGAAACAATTAATATTGGAAAAATTGAAGGAGGGAGAGCCACAAATCAAGTTCCAGATTTTGCTCGAGCTTGGGTTGACATACGTTTTCCTCCTGAAGTTAATATTAAAAAAATAAAATCAATATTAAGCTTGGCTAAAAATAAATTTAAAAATAAAATTAAGATTACTGAATTAGTTTTTGGAGCACCGCATATAGTTGATAAAAATAATAAAGCAATTAAAATTTTTTCTAAAATAGCCTTAGAGAAATTTAATATTAGAACAAACTTTGTGCTCTCTCACGGTAGCTCTGACGCCCGTTTCTTTGCTCAATATAAAATCCCAGTAATTTTAATTAAACCCAGGGGAGGTGCTCATCACTCAGAAAATGAATGGCTTGATAAAGAGGATTTATATAAATTTTATATAGTTTTAAAAGAATTTGTCCAGCAAGTAACTAAAACTTAGTTGATATCATCTCATAAATTTTTATAGTAAATTATAATAATAATCTAATATAATAATAAGTTTAAAAAGAGATTAGCAAAATATATACTATTTATTGATTTAGAATTCAAATCAAAATATTAATTAGCAATTTATTTTCTAACACCGAAACAAAAATCAAAAATTATTTTTAGTTTGAATTAGAAATTTAATTTTTTTATCTTTTTGTTATAATTATATTTTTGATATAAATTCTTAAAATTTTTGATATAAATTCTTAAATAACTAACTGATTTCAAGATAAACTACAGTATGAATTAATTAATAGACTTTTAACAATGAACCGTTATTTAAACCAGATATTTCAATTATATGCAAAAAATAAAAACAAGAATAAGAAAAATAATATTAATATTTGGAATTTTATAGCTGGAAATGATGCCTCTTTATTAGAATTTTTTGATATTTATGATAGTTTTAAAAAAAATAAATTTAAGGAAACTTCTAATTATGATTTGCTAACAAAAATAGGTAATTTAACTTGTAAAAAATGTGAGGGAAGGGGATTAGTTTTTGATAAATTTTTCCAAGATATTTTGATGAAATTTAAAAAAATAATAAAAAATCGACCCCCAGCCATTCCTCAATATGATCAAGCTTTTATTAAAGCAGAAGATGTAATTAGAAGGGTTGAGTTTATTTATGAACGGGGCGATCTTTTAAATTCCAAAATTTTGGTTATTGGTGATGATGATTTAATTAGCATTGCTTTAGGTTTAACTTATTTGCCTGAAATAATTTATGTTATTGAAATTGATCAACGCTTAATAGAATTTATTAAAGAAATTAGCCAAAAGTTTAATTTAAATATCAAAACATTTACTTACAATGTCTGCGACCCATTGCCTAAGAATTTAATAAATAAGTTTGATGTTTTTATTTCTGATCCAGTAGAGACTGAAAAAGGATTAAAAATTTTTCTTTTAAGAGGAATGTTGTCATTAAAAATCAATGGTAGTGGTTATTTTGGATTAACCACACTTGAATCTGGATTAAAAAAATGGTATAAGATAGAAAAATTTATTTTGGATAATGGTTTTGTAATTACCGATATCAAAAGAAATTTTAGTATTTATCCAATTGTTGATGAAAATACATCATGGGGAGCATTTGAGGAGAAATTACCAGCCTATAAAATTATTAAACAAAAAGCTACTGTTGATTGGTATACTTCTAACTTTATTAGGATTGAGAAAATTAAAAATATAAAAATTTCTAATCCAAAGATTATTTTTAGCAAAGATTTTTATACCGATAAAGAAGCTTTAGCTACTCCACAAATTTAAAACTTTTTAAGTATTTTTTTTACTTGCTTTATTTAACAATAACTTTTCCTGTTAATGATGGATTTAAATGATCATGGTATGACCATTCACCAGCTTCATTAAAAGTAAAACTCCATTTTTCATTAGGCTCAATACCTCTACAAGCATCAAAAATATTTTTTTCTTCATCAGTACCGCATTTTTCAATACTAGAATTTGGATAAAGTTTATGGGTAGGATG
>JBEQAR010000002.1:0-107073 GCA_041640295.1 bacterium | reverse complement strand
AAATAAACGGCGGCAATTGTTGATGTATTAGAAACACTTCCTGAAACTTGAGTTACTCTGAAGCTATCATTTTTAGCGGTTACATCAAATTTATAAACAACTGGTGGATTCTGGGGATTTGTTCTTTTAGTAGCTACATCACCAATAACATAACCTTCAACAGGAGAATTAATATTCCTTGAAACTACAAAATAAGCATTACCTGCAAGTGCAGCGCTTAAACTAACTGACCAACTAATAGCACTATCTGGAGCAAATCTATCAATTCCAGCTCCATCTACACCCCTTACGTCGTTTGATCGTACTTCAAGTGAAGTCGAGTTTACTCCTGAAGGTAAGGTTCCTACAACTGTTACTTCAACAAAAACTGATGTTTGACCGTTTTTAGGAACATTAATGTTTAAACCACTAATTGGTAAATAATAATTTAAGTTTGAGTCTTGAAGAAAGCTACTAGCATTAGTTTGATACAATACATTACCAGAAGAATCCTTAAGAGCTAAATTAGAAATAACTCTAAAGGGAGCAGCATTACCTGTCCATCTAAGGAAAATGGATTTAACAGTAACTGCTCCGCTATCAGCTCTAAATCTTAATCCAGCAACTCTACCTGTTTCACCTTCCCTTAAAGTAACAACACCGATTGTTGGATCTTTTTCAACAGTTAAGAATCCTTCTTCACCTCCACCAGTTTGCTGCTGTTGACCTCTTGCTTGAGTAATGATTGACATAGCAGTTGTCAAATCATTATTAGCTAGAGCTTGCATCAATTGAGCTGATGAAGTGGCATCTAATTGAACCCCAAGAAAAGGAAGCATTAACATCAATATTTGAGATAATTGATTGGGTTGGGTTGGTTGTTGTGTTGTACCACCTGTTCCTTGTGTACCACCAGTTCCTTCTGGGGTTTCTTCTGGGGTTTCTTCTTGAGTTCCACCAGCAGCTAACATATTTTTAAGTTCAGTAACACCTCTTGGTCCTAAACTATTTCCTGACCAAGGACCATACCAATCCTTATAGAAAGCTTGAACAGCTGATCTTGTCTGTGATCCATAATATCCAGTAGCTCCAGCAGGAATATCGTACCCAGCTTCAATTAAGCAAGCTTGGGCATTCTTTACAGCTGAGCCGCTTTGACCATATCTAACTGGTTTCAAAGCATCTGGATCACAACCTTGAGCAGAAGCGAAATTTAAATTAACGACTGGAAGTAAACCAAATACTGTAGCGAAAGCTACAAGATAGATTAATGATTTTTTCATTTTTGTCTTAAAAATTTTTTTTCGACCATACTCTGTCACAACCTGGACAGAGTGTCTAATAATTAACTGACTTTAATTAATGCTAATTAAAATTTTAATATTTTGTAATTTAACAGAATTTGTCATAAATTAACGACCTTAATTATTTTAATCGCATTTTTACTTAATTAATATTTTAAATAATATGTTTTTCAAAGTCAAGTAGAATTGTGGATAATTTAGGGAAATTTTTTGTTAAGAATTAATTATTATTTACAATATTTTACAATATTTTAAAAATTAATCTTTATATTATATTTCTAACTTTTTCAAAAGTCAAGTTATAATAAAAAGTGGAAAGTAAAATTTTACCAAAAAATTACCTAAATTAAAATAATGGCTAAAAATAATAAGAACAATAAAAAAGATTATAAAAAATTCTTGTCAGGTTTAATAAACTTTTTGATTACATCAATTCAAAAAATTAAAGAAAGTTATTTGACTGTTGAAATTTTAAGTTGGTTATTTATTTTCCTTTCGTTATTTACTATTTTGGCTGATATTAATAGAGGTGGATTAATTGGTGAGAGGTATAGAAATTTTATGTTTTATATTTTTGGTTATGCTCACTTTGGTTTGGTTTTTTTATTTATAACTTTAGGAATTAGTTGGTTGTTAAGAATTAATTTTATTTGGAAAATTAGTGGGAGTATTTCTTTAATTATTCTATTTTTTATTTTAGCAGGGTTTATTGAAATATTTTTTGATGAAGGTGGATTGATCGGTAAATTTATTGTGGGTTTCGAAAAATATCTTGGTCGGGTAGGTTTGATTTCGGCTTTAATTATTTTGGCTATTTTATGTTTAACAGTTATTTTTGAAAGACCATTTAGTGAAATTTTATCAGCAATTATTAATCGTTTAAAAAAGAAAAAAGAAATAAGCGTAGTTAGCTATCCTGAAAAATTTAAAAAAGAAGAGAAAGAAAAAATTAAAGATAAATCTCCTTTACCTGAAATAATTAAACATACTAAAAATAAAGTAGAAATTAAAGAGGAAATTAGATTGAAAAAATTACCAATTAAAACTAACTGGGAATTGCCACCAATTTCTTTGTTAGATAAAAGCGAAACTCAACCAGATAGTGGTGATTTAAAAGAAAATATTCAAATAATCAAAACTACTTTGGCTAATTTTGGTATTGATATTGAGGTAGTGGAAGTAACTATCGGACCTACTGTAACGCGTTATGCTATTAAACCGCCCGAGGGAGTAAAATTATCAAAAATTCTAACACTGCAAAATGATTTAGCTTTAGCTTTAGCAGTAAATAATATAAGGATCGAAGCACCAATTCCTGGACGAGCTTTAATTGGTATTGAAATTCCGAATATTAAAAAGGCTACTGTTAGATTAAGGTCGTTAATTGAAAACCCAGAATTTTTGGAAAGTGAAAGCTTGTTAGTCTTCCCTATTGGTAGATTAATTACCGGTGAACCAATGTATGCGGATTTAGCTAATATGCCACACATTTTAATTGCTGGAACAACTGGTTCAGGAAAATCAGTTTTTATTCACTCTTTAATTATTTCTTTATTGCTTAAAAATACGCCTGAAACTTTAAACTTTATTTTAGTTGATCCCAAAAGAGTAGAATTAGTTAGATACGAAGAATTACCCCATTTATTGATGGAGCCAGTCTTAGATACCAAAAAGGTAGTAGCAGTAATGAATTGGCTAATTAAAGAAATGGAAGATAGGTATCATAAATTTCAGCAATTGAGAGTGAGAGATATTAATGCTTACAACAAAATTCAAATTAATAAGAAACAAAAAATTATGCCTAGAATTATTTTAGCAATTGACGAAATGGCTGATTTAATGATTAAACAAGGAAATATTATTGAAGCAGCGATTGTTAGATTAACACAAATGGCACGAGCGACAGGTATTCATTTAGTCTTAGCTACTCAAAGGCCATCAGTTGATGTTGTTACTGGTTTAATTAAAGCTAATATTCCTAACAGAATTTGTTTTAAGGTAGCTAGTCAAGTTGATTCACGAACAGTTTTAGATTACGCCGGTGCAGAAAAATTAATTGGTGCTGGTGATTTGCTTTTCATTAGTTCAAGTTTTGGTGGTATTAAAAGATTACAAGCTCCGTTGATTGGAGAAAAAGAATTAGAAAGAATAATTGATTTTTGGGTAAAACAAGCAACAGAAAAAGATGACTTTGAGAGAGTTGAAATTCCATTAGAAGATTATGAAAAGCCAACAGGTTTAATTAGTTTAGATGAAGAAAGTGAAAATGAAGAAGAATTAGTTAAATTAGCTTATCAAGTGATTATGGAAACTGGCAAAGCATCTACTTCACTTTTGCAAAGAAAACTTAAAATTGGTTATGGGCGAGCAGCAAGAATTTTGGATATTTTAGAAGAAAGGGGGGTGGTAGGACCACAAGAAGGAACTAAGCCTCGCAAAATTTTAATTAATCAAACTAATGAATCAGAAATTGAATGAAGTTTTAAAATCTTTAAGAGAAAAGGCTGGACTATCAAAAGAAGAATTAGCTAATATTTTAAAAACAACCATCGCTCAAATAGAAGTTTTAGAAAAAGGAGATTTTAGCAAATTGCCGAAAATTAATTTGGTAAGAATTATTGAAAAGTATGAACAATTTTTTAAAGTAGAATTAAAAAATTTAATTATCCCTCAAGATTTAATTGAAGAAGAGAAAACTGTGTTTAAAAGCAATAGTTATAAGTTTAATCTTTTGCACCCTCTTTTCTACTTTTTAATTGTAGTTATTATTTTTATTTTTTTTCAATTATTTAATTTAGTTTTACCACCCAAAATTAATGTTTTGTATCCTTACGATGGTTTAACTACTAATCAAAGACAGTTAATTATTAGAGGTTATGTTGACCCGCGTTCGGTTTTTTATCTTAATAATAAAGAAATTATATTTAATGAAAACGGGTATTTCCAAACTACTGCCTTTTTAAGACCAGGTTTAAATAAATTTGAATTTTTCGCAAAGAATTATTTAGGTATATCAAGAAAAATTATTATTAATGTTTATTATCAACCTTATTAATTAATTTAAATTATTATTTTTATAATATCAGCCTCACTAATATAATAGTCTTTGCCTACTTGTTTAACTAAACCATTACTTTTAAGTATATACCAATTAGGTTGAGTAAGAAAGGTCGCTAATTCAACAACTTCTGCAATTTTAAATCTTTCAGTAAAATCACTATGAATAATTCTAGCAGCTTCAATGATTGTTGTATTTTTTCCAATTAACCAAGATTGAGTAATTTCATCAGTGAAAGTAAAAAATTCTATTAAATCTAAATCAATGCGGAAATTGTTTAAAAAATCATTAATATTGGGAGGAATTTCTTTTTGTAATTCTGGCTCTTCTTGTAATTCTAATTCAAATTGAAAATCTAATTGATAAACCTTTTTAAAGCACAAATTTTTAAATTGAGATAAATTTAGAGGTAAATTTCCGTTAATAATTAAAAACCAATCTTTAG
Organism: bacterium; assembly: GCA_041640295.1. Classification (GTDB taxonomy): domain Bacteria; phylum Patescibacteriota; class Minisyncoccia; order UBA6257; family HR35; genus JANXCM01. Next base: position 102,287 of record JBEQAR010000002.1, on the reverse strand, counting down.
TTAAAAGTAGGTTATATTCTTTTAAATCTTCTTTAAATTCAGGGAAGCGTTTAAATGGGTTAAGATTGTTTAAGAGATAAGAAAGTTTCTCAGCTTTATCTTTTTTCTCTTTTTGCTTTTTTATTTTATTAAAATTTTCTTCAATAATTTTTTTCTCTGCTTCAATAATTTCTTCTTCTATTAATAGAATATCTCTTTCGGGATCAATTTTTCCTTCACTATGAATAACATCTTCTCTTTTAAAATTTCTTACAATCTCTAAAACAACATCAGCTTGTCTTAAATAGCTTAAAAATTCATTTCCTAAACCTAAACCCTTGTGAGAACCACGAATTAAACCGGGAACATCTAAAAAATTAAGATGAGCAGGAATTAATTGTGGTGTTTTGGTTAAAGAATGAAGTTTTAATAAATTATCGGATTTAAAATAACCTTTAGCTAATTTGGGTGATATTGTTGTAAATGGATAATTAGCAATTAAAGTTTCTGTTTGAGTTATAAGCTTTAAAAATGTTGATTTACCAGAATTAGGCAATCCACAAAAACCAATTGTTTTCATAGAAAATATTTATTAGGTAATTTGATAATTTTTAATTTAAATATTCAAGCCTCTCTTTCAACAATTTAGTGAATTTTTTGAATCCAATTTTATTTTCTTTAAATTTCAAAAGAGATATTAAGTATTTTGGATCTTTTGAATAAATAATAGCAGTGTGTTCATCTGAAAGGCTAATATTTTTCTTCTGCTTTAAAGATAAAATTACTCCAAAACAATATTCTGTTTCTTTAACGCCTTTTCTGTTTATAAATTTAAAAGAATAGGGTATTGGGAAAATTTGTTTTTTTGAAATATTTATACCTAGTTCTTCTTTTATTTCCCTAATAACTGTTTTATTTAAATCATTATTATCAAAGTCCTCTTCTCCACCTGTAATTCCTTGCCAAAACCCACCTCGCTTTTTACTTCTTTGGACGAGGATATAAAAAATTTCTCCTTTTTCTTTAAAAGCACAATAAATTGCTACTTTATTGTTTTTTCTCATAATTAATTGCTGCGGGGCTTGGATTCGAACCAAGACTAACGGCTCCAAAGGCCGCTGTGCTACCGTTACACCACCCCGCAATATTGTTTTTCTGCCGGGCTAGGATTCGAACCTAGATTCCGAGGTCCAGAGCCTCGTGTCCTACCATTAGACGACCCGGCAAAAATTAACAATTAAATTATATCAAAGATAAGTTAAGAAATTAAGTGAGAAAAAGAATATTCTTTTGTTGCTTGAATTTTTTTGTAACGATTGAAAATATTATACGGATCAAAAATTTTCTTGATTTCACAAAAAATATTAAACACTTCTGTACCAAACATTTTTTCCAAATACCAACCACGAATTAAACCATCATTATGTTCCGCAGTAATTGAACCGTTGTATTTCAAAGTCAAATTATAAATTTCTTCCATTGCTGGAAAAATTTTGTCTTTTTCATTTTTAATATTTAAAAGCGGGATGATATGTAGATTACCGTCACCCAAATGTCCTGAAATAGTATAAAGGAAATTATATTTATCTAAAAGAGAAATTAGCTGAGGTAAATATTCAGAAAAATAATGGGGATCAACTATTAAATCATCAATAAAAGGAGCAGCGATTCTATCTTTAATTTTTTCTCTCAATAATTTATAAGTGTCTCTTCTAATCTTCCAATACTTTTGTTTTTCAATTTCATTTTGACAAACAATAGTATTGATTTTATTTATTTTGTTAAAGGAAATCAATTGGTTAATTTTTTTATTAATTTCTTCCTCGCTATTGCTTTCAAATTCAACAAGAATAATTAATTTAGGAATACCTTTAGTAATAATAAGTTTAATCTCTGGCAAAAATAACTTTAAGTTTGAAAAAATACCCTTAAAACCTAATATTTCAGCCATCTCTCTAAAATATTTCATAAATATTTTAAAAGTATGATCATCGGTAATTTCTAAACTATCAGGTTGCAATTTAAGCAATTCGTCTAATATTTGATTGATTTGATTAATATTTTTTAGAAAAATAACTACTAATTTATTAATTTGAGGTTTTTCTATTAAGGCTAATTTAATTTTAGTAATAATTCCTAATGTTCCTTGAGCGCCGACGAAAATTTTAGTTAAGTCTAAATATTCCTCATTATTTTCTTGACCGTAAACATCCCAAATATTATAACCGGCTGAATTTTTAGAAACTTTTGGTTTGGAGTTTCTTATCAATTCTAAATTATTTTTAATTAGCTGATAAATTTGACGGTAAATTTCACCTTCAAAATTTTTGAGTGATAATTTTTCTTTTAATCTCTCACCTGTTACTTTTTCAAAGTAATATTCATTACCATCAGCTAAAATAACATTTAAACCTAAAACATATTTTTCTATCTTTCCATATTTAATTGTTTTTTCTCCCCCAGAATTATTCGCAACCATTCCACCAATAGCACATAATTCTTTTGAAGCAGGATAAGCGGGCATAAGCAAATTATATTTGGTCAATTCTTTTTCTAAATCGCGGAAATATACTCCTGGCTGGAGAATAACATATTTTTCAGTTTCGTTAATTTCAAATATCTTATTAAAGTATTTAGTAAAAACAAGTAAAATTGAATCAGAAAGCGCACCACCAGACATATCAGTCCCAGCTGATCTAGCAGTAAGATAAAGATTATTTACTCGAGCGAAATTGACTAATTTTTTAATATCCTCTTCGTTTTTGGGAAAAATAACAAACTGCGGAGTTATTTTAAAGAGACTTTTGTCATAACTAAATTCTTCATAACTTGTTTCTAATAAATCACCTTCAATTAAATTCTTAACCTTATTTTTTAAATCATCACTCATTGATTTTTTACTTGAGAGTCATAATCACGCCAAGCTTTAGCAATATTAGGATAATCTTGATCAAGTTTATTTAAAATCAAATCTCTGATAGATTTTGTATCAACTCTTTCTAAATCATTAATTGATTCTAAAACATATTGGCTAACATCCTCAACAATTTGAAATACTTTATCTTCTTCATAACCAGCATCCAAAGCTGCATTTTCAATTGATTTTTTTAGTTTAGCGATATTGAAATCTTCTACATTACCATCGCTTTTTATTACCGAAATAACCATTTTTATAAAATAAATTTAATTAACGACCTTTATTTTTAACTATTTCAAATTAATTTTACCCTATTTTCGCTTAATTTTAAAATTCAAATAAAAATCCACGTTTTTAAAATTTTAATTATGATAAACATTAATGAATAAGGAGATTTTAAATTTTATTTATTAAGATAATAAAACTAAATTAGTAAAAAGCCTGGTATTATAAAAATAAATGATATTAATTATACTGAAGCGTGTAAATTTTTAGAATAGGCATTCTATATTTTTATATTAATAATATAATTATTCTTTTAATAGTTTTAAAAATTCTAAATATCCCCAAATAGCATCTTTAGCAATTTCTAAAGCTTCTTAAAATGTACCTCCTTGTGTAACACAGCCTGGCAAAGCTGGTAAATAACAACATAACCACTTTCTTCGGCTGGTTCTAAAATTATTGTATAGTTTAATAATCTTTTTTTAAATTTTTTTCCTATGGACTAATGAGAACATAATATTTAAGATAATAATTTTTTAACAGCATTTTTAACAGCTTCCTTATCCATTCCGTATTTTTTGATTAATTCATCAGGTTTTCCTGATTCACCAAAAGTATCTTGAAGACCAAGAAAGAGCATTTTTGGTTTAGACTCACTTTTTTGAACAATGACTTCAGCAATGGCACTTCCTAATCCACCGTGTACCTGATGATCCTCCAAGGTAACAATCCCTTTAACTTTACTGGCAACGTCTAAAATTTTTTCTTCATCTAAGGGCTTTATTGTATGAACATTTAAAACGCAAATATCGATTCCCTCTTCTTCTAATTCTTTAGCTGCAAGCAGCGCTTGATAAACCAAATGCCCCGTCGAAAAAATAGCTACCGCGGATCTACGCGGATCTATGAACACGGATTCACGCGGATTAGATTTTTTCATATCTATAAACCTTTTTATTTCTAGCTTTGTATATCCAAAATTTACAAGCAAGAGTAATTTATACGGAGATGCTTTTAGATAAGAAAAGGCTTGACGTATGTGCTCTTTGATTAATTTTCTATCAGCTTTAATTTCAATTATTATTTTTCCATCTATAATAAAATCTGGTCTATATACTCCTGCTGCTTGATCTTTATACTTTATTTCTATTGCCGGTTCCCTTGAATAACTGATCCCTCTACCTTTTAACTCATTTTCTACACTATTTTTATAAATTATTTCCTTATGACCACCTCCTACTTTGTTATATACTGTAAAAAATATATTTCTCAATTGATAAGTCAAATCCTCATATAATAAATTTTTATCCGCATCTATTCGTGCATCATCCGCGTCAATCCGTGTCTTATCCGTGTTAATCCGCGGTAACCAAAAACATTCAATCTTTCCAAATCTAAACGGTGTTTCTTCAGTAGTAATTACTGGCGTTTTATCTCTTACATATCTTATATAAAATGGTCCATAAGTTTCAGCTGAATATAAAGTTGCTTTTTTTGCTTCGAAGTAATCACACGGAGAAATAACTTTTATATTTGGCAAACATCTTGTAATAGCAATATCCTCTGTTGCCTGGTGCGTAGCCCCATCAGGACCAGTAACAATTCCAGAATGATGGCCTGCAATTTTTACATTTGCATCATTATATATTATTGTTGTTCTTATTGTTTCCCAGTTTTTACCAGGAGAAAAAGTTGCATAAGAAGAAATAAAAGGAATTTTTCCAGAAACAGCAAGGCCAGCAGCAATTCCCGCCATATTTTGTTCAGCAACTCCGCACTCAATAAATCTTTCTGGCCATTTCTCGGCAAACTTATGAGCTCTTGTTGATTCAGCCAAATCAGCCGTTAAAACAACAACATTAGGATTTTTTTCTCCAAGTTCAACTAAAGCATCACCATAACCATCTCTTATCGGCTTTTGCTCAACATCTTGATCAAAAATTTTTGGATTTAATTTAAGTTCTGGATTTAGCATTTGTGTTAAAAAAATTCTAATTAAAAAAATATTTATTTTCTATTAATCTTTATTTTCTATTAATTATAATAACTTTCTTTAAATCTTCTATTGTAATCTCTGCCTGAACTAATATTGATTTTAAAGTTTTGGGAGATAATGATTCTCTTTTAGCTGGAATAACTACTCTTAAATGAGTCTTAGAGAAATGTTTTAAATGAATATGACTGCCTACTTGATGATGTATATAAAATCCTAATTTTAATAAAGCTTTTATTAATTTTTGTGAAGAAATTCTCGGTAATTTAGGCATTTAAATTTTGATTTCAAGCCTCATCTGAGCAATTTCTTTTTCTTCAGGAATCTTTTTCTTATCTTTTAATAAACCTTCTAGATAGCATCTAATAGCTTCTTCAGCATTTTTCTTTGCTTCTATTAAATCATTTCCTTCAGTAACCAAACCGGGCAATGCAGGAACAATAACAGTATATCCGCCTAATTCATTTTTTTCAAAAATGGCTGTATAATTGTAAATTTTTTTCTTCATGATATTAAATTATAACATTAATTAAGACAGACCCAAGGATCACTTTCTGGTTAAAATTTTCAAGTACTAAAGTTTTATCTTTTAGTAATTCTCTTATACTTTTTAATAACAAAGACCTTTATTAATTTTTCTCACCGAATTCAACTAAAGCATCACCATAACCATCTCTTATCGACTTTTGCTCCGCTTCTTAAAAAATTTTTGGATTTAATTTAAGTTCTGGATTTAGCATTTTAAGGCATTCTAGTTTTTACAAATTTTTTACCTTTTTCTAATTGGTCCTTATCAAGAGTAATTAATTCTAAATCATAATCATAGGCTAAAGCTACATAAATAGCATCATTGGCTTTTAAGCCTGTTTCTGTAATTATAGATCCAGCAAGATTAGATAATTTAGCATCTACCGGAATAAATAAAAAATTAGGTAATTCTCTTAATAGAGATACAAATTCTAAAGTTAATTTCTTATTTTGCGTACCTCTAAAAACTCCTGAAATTATTTCAGGAATGACAATTTCAGGTAAAAAAATTTTAATCTTTTCTCTTTTGACTCGCTCTAAAAATCTTTTACTTTGAAAATAGAATACTTCTTTTTTTAATTGACTACTTACAATTACACTAGCATCGAGACAGTACATTTTATTTTATTCTTTCTTCTTTTAAAATTTCTAGAAATGTTTTATCTGTTTTCCAAAATTTATTTAATTTTTTACCTAATTCTAAAAATTTATCCCATTTTGCAGTATATTCTTTCGTCGTAGCTTTTGGGTATCTAGTTCTTAATATTTTTTTATTTTCTGTTTTTAACATTTTATTTAATTATACCAGATTATCATATAAAACAAATTGAACATTATCTTATTCACAAGCATTCGCGTTTATTGATGTTCACTTTGAATTTTGCCTCCTAAGGTTCTTAGTTCATCTAAGGCTTTTTTGGCTTCTTCTTTGTTGGGTGGTTTACCGTGCCATTCAAATTTCTTTTCCATAAAATCAACTCCTTTGCCCGGAATTGTATAAGCAATAATTACCGAAGTTCTTCGCCATTCTGATCTTGCTTCTCTTATAGCATCAACAAAAGCTCGAATATTATGACCATCAACTTCTAAAACATGAAGTCCGAAACTTTCTAATTTCTGCTTTAATGGTTCAAGTGGCATAACATCTTCAGTTACTCCATCAATTTGAATATAGTTTCTATCAATGATTATTGTTAAATTATCAAGTTGATTTTTGCCCAAGAACATATAAGCTTCCCAGGTATTTCCTTCTTGATGCTCACCGTCAGAAGTTATACAATAGACATGGTAATCTTTTTTATCAAGTTTTCCAGCAATAGCCATACCAATAGCTTGAGAGATTCCTTCACCAAGTGGACCAGATGTTGTTTCAACTCCAGGAAGAGCGGTCCGGTGAGGATGACCTTGAAGCCGCGTATTAATTTTTCTTAGTGTCTTTAATTCTTCAACAGGAAAATAACCAGTAAGTGCCATTGCTGCATAACGAACCGGGCAAATATGACCATTTGATAAAACTAATCTATCTCTATCTTCCCAGTCGGGGTTTTTAGGATCGTGACGCAAAATATGAAAATAAAAAGCAGAAAAAATATCAGCCATACCAAGTGGTCCAGCAGAGTGGCCTGAGCCAGCTTCTAAAAGCATCTCAATTATTAACTGCCTTATTTCATTCGCCTTCTCTTCTAAAAACTTTACTTTTTCGTCATGAAGTTCTTCGATCATTTGTTTTGTGTTTTCTCTATTTCTAAATTTTTTAATTTATAAATTATAATAATTTTTAAGGTATGATGATATAATTATTATAAAATTAAATTAAAATAATACATCTAAAAAGCGGCGGTAGTTCAGTGGTAGAACGCCTGCTTGCCATGCAGGAGGCCGCGGGTTCAAATCCCGTCCGCCGCTCAAATTAGATAAAAAATTTCAAAATAAAAATATTTATGGAAAATTTTAGAAATTTGGCTATTTCTGATATAAAAAAAATTATAGGGAAAATAGGTTTGGAAAATTTTTATAAAAATTATTTTGAGTGGTTGAAAAAAGAGGAAAATTTAAATGCCTTTCTTTTTTTTACTGAAAATTTAGCTTTTGAATTAATTCATAAATTAAAAAATAAAAACGCAGATGAATTACCGCTTTATGGTGTTCCAATTGCTATTAAAGATAATATCTTGGTTAAGGGAGAAAAATGTACTGCTGGTTCAAAAATTTTAGAAAATTATATTGCTCCTTATAATGCAACAGTTGTTGAAAAAATAATTCAAGCTGGTGGAGTGATTGTTGGTAAAACTAATTTAGATGAATTTGCAATGGGCTCTTCAACTGAAAACTCTGCCTATCAATTAACTTATAACCCATTTGATAATCAAAGAACTCCGGGTGGTTCATCGGGAGGATCAGCAGCTGTGGTTGGTGCTGGGTTAATACCCGTCGCTTTAGGATCTGATACTGGTGGTTCTATTCGTCAACCAGCTGGATTTTGCGGAATTTATGGACTTAAACCAACTTACGGAGTTGTTTCTCGATATGGTTTAATTGCTATGGCTTCTTCTTTGGATCAAATAGGTCCGATGGCTCGAAATTTAGATGATTTAATTTTGCTTTTTAATATAATAAGGGGAAAGGATAATAAAGATTCAACAAGCGTTAGTTTTCCTGAAGAGAAAATAAATGATACCAAAATAGAAAAAATAGGCTTACCGAAAGAATTCTTTGATAACCTTGATGTTAAGATTAAAAATTTAATTTTAAAAAAAATAGAAAAATTACCTTTCGATATTGAAGAAATTTCTTTAGAATATGTTAAATATGCTATTCATTGTTATTATATCTTGATGCCATCTGAAGTCAGTGCAAATTTAGCTAGATATGATGGCATTAGATATGGACAGAGAGTAGTTAATAACGATTTTTGGAAAATATATAAATTAAGCCGAGATAAATTTTTAGGCAAAGAAGTAAAAAGAAGAATTATTCTTGGAACTTTTGTTCTTTCTCATGGTTATTATGAAGCTTATTATCTTCAAGCTCAAAAATTAAGAAAGGCAATTTATGAAGATTTTCAGAATGCATTTAAAAAGGTTGACTTAATTATTGCACCAACTTCACCTACCTTACCCTTTAAGTTAGGAGAAAAAATTACTAATCCATTAGAAATGTATTTATCAGACATTTTCACTATTCCGGCGAATTTAGCTGGTTTACCTGCCTTAAATATACCTATTGGTTTTTTAGATAATTTGCCTGTTGGTCTTCAGGTTATTGGGAATATTTTTGATGAATATAAAATTTTTGAATTAGCTAAATTAATTGAACCGCTATGATCGAGTTAGCTCAAAGGATTTTAGAAATTATTGGGAGTTTCGCTGGTTTAATTTTTGGCACCCCTGAATTTAAAAAATTAAAGATAATCTTAATGATTATTTCTCTTACTTTTTCTATTTTAGCTTTATATTATTTTTTTTATTTAGAAAGAAAATACAAAATTGGTACTTCAATTTTAATAACTAATATTAAAAATTTTTTAGAAGCTTTTTTAAAACAGGAAAATTTTAATCAGGAATGGTTAAAAATTAAAGATATATTTTTAGTTGATCACCTATCAGCTTTAAATAAAGTTTATAAGTATCTTAATGAAATTATTAATCTCTATGAATATCCTGGCAATGATTTATTTGAAAAATATAATCAATTTCCCGAGTCAGTTTTTAATAATAAAAAAGATTTTTTAAAAGCAATTAAGGTTTTAGAAGTAATAAAAAGCAAAAAAGAAAAATTAGAAATTTCTCGAGAAGAAGGTTTGGCTATTATTCGAGTAATAGAAAAAGGGCTGTTAGAATTGATGATTATTGATTCTCAAGCTCAGTGGGCAACTTTTCTAAAACTACCTGAAGATTAATTATTTCACCGTTGCGCCAAATTTTTAAATTCACCTTTTCTCCCACTCTCTTATTAGTAATCATATAAGCTAAACTATTTTGAGGGGTAATTTTTTGGCCATCTAATTCTAAGACAATATCTTTTTCTTTTAAGCCTGATTTTTCAGCTGGTGAATTAGGAATAACTGCTGGCTGTTTGGGATTGTCAGAATAAATATAAGCTCCATAATCGAATGGTAAATTAAATTTATTTTTCACTTCTTCGGTAATTAAAATATATCTAATTCCCAAATATGGGATTTCAATTTTTCCTCTAGTTAAAACTTCATTAATCATCTTTTTTAATCTATTAATCGGTATAGCGAAACCGATATTTTGAGCTCCGCTTACAATAGCAGTATTTATGCCAATAACTTCGCCCCTTAAATTAATTAATGGTCCACCGGAATTGCCAGGATTAATGGCAGCGTCTGTTTGGATAAGATTTTCTAATCTTTCAATATTTCCCCTTTCATCACTTGCAGTAATTGCTCGCCTTAGGCCAGAAACAACACCAACACTAACAGTATTTTGAAATTCACCTAAAGCATTGCCAATAGCAATTACTGTTTGTCCTAATTTAATCTTATCAGAGTCGCCTAATTTAATTGATGGTAAATTTTTAGCATTAATTTTAACTAAAGCTAAATCGTCTCGGGGGTGAACAGCAATTACTTTACCATTAAATTTTCTACCATCATTTAAAAATATTGTATATTCAGCTTTTTCATCTCCAACAACATGCTTATTGGTAGCAATTAAACCATCAGCTGAAATAATAAAACCTGTTCCCGCACCAACTTGCTTTTTTTCTGTACCTTTTTGTCGATATTGAGGAATTTCAAATTTAAAAAATTCTCTAAATTCTGGGGGAATGAAATCTTCATCCTCATCAAAAGGACTATAATAATATTTTTCAAAAACAGGCACATCTTTACTAATCACAATACTTACAACTGCTGGTGAAACTTTTTCAATTGTTTGGGTAATCAAATTTTCATAATCAACAACTGGTTTATATTCGGGAATATTTTGAAATAAATTTTCTGTACTTTCAGGAATAATTAAATTATTAGAGTTGGGGGAGGAAACCAAATTTTTAAAATAATTAAAAATATCACCTAATCTGAAATTATTATTCGCTAAACTAATATTTACGGTTAATAACAAAATAAATAGATAGAAGAAAACTATAAAGTTTAATAATCTTTTCATTATGGTCAAAATTTTTCGTTATAATAAAATAAAGTAATTAATATTAATAATATTATTAAATATTATTATAATAAGATGTTAAGGGTTTTTCAACTTTCCGTATAAATTTATTTATATTGACCTAATATGAAAAACAGTAATGGTTTTTATTAAATTTTTAATAATTTTAGGTTTTATTTTTTTAGTTATACCTCTTATTTTTTTCGGTGCTCCGTTTTTACCTTCTTTAATGAAATCTAAAGATTTAAATGATTTGCAAGAAGTTTTTAATTTTCTTAAAAAATCTGGATATAAAAATAATAAATTTATTGATTTAGGTTCTGGAGATGGAAAAGTAGTTATTGAATTTGCTAAAAATGGATATGAATCTTATGGTATTGAAATAAATCCAATTTTGGCTTTAATCAGTTGGCTTAAGATAAAATTAAAAAAAGAAAAAAGAGCAAGAATTATCTGGGGAAATATGTGGAAAATTAATTTATCTGATTTCGATGTGATTTTTCTTTTTCAATATCAATTAGCTAATAATTTATTAGAGAAAAAAATTATAAAAGAAGCAAAAAGGGGGGCTTTAATAATAAATTTCGCCTTTCAATTTAAAAATTTAAATATGATTAAAAATATTGGAAATTTTTATATTTATAAAATTTAATAAAAAATTTTCTATTCTTCTAACGAATTTAAATTTTCGTCATTATTATTTTTTTTATATTTATTTTCAAAATAAAGGTTTATTAGATCACGATAAAGAGGAAGGGTAGCAATTGAACCAATAGGAACTTCTTCAATAAACAACGTCATAACAATTTCAGGATTTTCATAAGGAGCATAGCCGGTAAAAAAAGCATTAAGCTTTTTTTTACCTAAAATTTCAGGGGTACCACTTTTTCCAGCAATCGACACTATAGCATAATTTAATTGTTTAGCAGTCCCTTGGGTAACAGTCATTCTCATTCCTTCCTGGATAATTTTTAAATTTTCAGGTGATGCTAAATTTTCTTTAATTACTTGGGGTTGATTTTTAAAAATTATTTTTTGTTTTTCATCTAAAATTTCTTTAACTAAATAGGGTTTAATTAATCTATTTGTTACTAAAGCCGAAGTGAAAATAGCAATTTGAAGAGGAGTAACTGTTAAATCCCCCTGACCAATACTTAAATTATAAGTATCTCCTAATCGCCAAATTTTATCTACCAAATTATTTTTCTTTGTTTCTGGATCTGGAATAAAGCCATCTTTCTCTCCAGGAAAATCAATACCAGTTTTTTGCCCCAAACCATAAAGTTCGAAATATTTTTTAATTTTATAAACCCCTAAACCCTTTTGTTCATTATAACCACCACCAATCGTATAAAAATAAACATTAACAGAGTTAGCAATTGCTTCTTTCATATTAACCCAACCATGAACCTTCCAGTCTTTGAATATTGAATATCTTTCAGGAAAATAAGGATTAGGTATTTTTAGTTCTCCGCTTGAATAAATTTTTTTTTCGGGATTAATAATTTTTTCTTCCAAGGCAGCTAAGGCAACAATAGGTTTAACTACTGATCCTGGTGCATATAAACCTGAAACTATTCTATTAAACAATGGTTGCTTAGGATCAATTAAAATTTCTTTTACTTTCTCGGATTTATTAATAAATAAATTATTATCAAAATCAGGATAAGAAATTAAACTTAGAATCTCTCCCGAGTAAGGATTTATGACAATTAAACCACCCTTATGATAACCATTTTCTTTCATATAGTTATCAATTATCTCATAAGCTTTTTTTTGAAAATTACTATCAATAGTTAATTTAAGTGAATAACCTATTTGTGGTTCTTTGTCTCTAATGGTTTTAATAATATTTAATTTATTGTCTTTCTCAAGAATAATTTCACCATTTTTACCAGATAAATAATTTTGATAATAAGCTTCGATACCTAATTTACCTATATAAATATTAGGCTCATAATTATATTTTTCAATTTCATCTGCAGAAGGAAAACCTAAATAACCAATCAAATTACCAAACCCTAAACCTAAGGGATAAACCCTTTTATAAGAATCAATTAACCTAACTTTTAAAAAATTATTATATTGAACGACTATTGATGAAGCTAATTGTTTTGGAATATTTTTGATAATCAATTGATTAAAATTAATGGTTGAATCTAATTGATTTTCTGCAATTAATTTTTCAAAAAATAATCTTTCCTGGTCTGTAATTAAATTAAGATTAATAATTAAATCAAAGGAAACCTCGTTAGCAGCTAAAGTTTTATTATTTCTATCTAAAATTAAACCGCGCGGAGCTGGAGTAATAATATTAAGTCTATTATTTGCTTGGGCTAAAATTAACCATTGATTCTTGTTAATAATAAAAATTTTAAAAGCGAAGAAAAATAATACTAAGTAAGCTATAATAAACAAAATTTTTAGATAATAAGGAAAATGAATTTTTTTAAATAACTGGGATGAATTGGGTAAAAGGATTTCTTCTTCAATCCAGCGCATTGTTTTATATTTTAGATATTTTTGTACAGAAGATTAATAATCAAAAAAATAGCATAATTAATTATAAGCAAAATAAAAAATGATAAATTTAAACTTATCTTAAAAAACAAATACCACAAAACTAAAAAAAATAAAATTAAAGCTAAAAATGAAATTAAATAAATAATTAGTTCTTTTTCAAACGATAAATATTTATTGATGATCTTAATCAAAATTAAAATTAATCCAAAATAAAAACCAGTAAAACCAAATGGTAAAATTAATAACCAATCATTAATTAATGATCCAAAAAAATAAATAGGTAAAAACTGAGACTTATTATGGAGAAAAAAAATTAAAGCAACTATTAAAGAAATAAAAATTAGTTTAGTAAAAATTAATTTAATAAGTAAATCAATAACAAAAACAAAAAAATAAATCATTGAAGAATGATTAACCGCTCGCTACCAAAATTAGCTAAAGGAGATATTTGAATCTTTTTAAAATAACCAGAATTTTCGATATTAACTATTTCGCCTACCAAAAAACCAGGCGGAAAGATATTGTCATTACCAGCTGTTAATATCAAATCTCCTTTTTCTAATTTTATATTTGCATCTATTTTATCAACAATTAAATAATTTAACCCTGTTGATTTAGCTAAACCTAAAAATTCTCCCTTGCTATTACTAACATTAAATTGAAAATCAGCATGATTTAAGGATCTAACCTTTAAATAATTATTAGATATCTCAACCACTTTACCAACTAATAACCAATTATTGTCAACCACAAAAGCACTATTAGTTACCTGATCGATCTTTTGAAGATAAATTATTCCTAAATCATTAGCAAAAACTTTAGCTTCTTTTGCATTAGGAAATCTTTTCTTTAATAATTCAAATGATTTATTAAAGATTTCTTCTTGTTCAGCTAATTTAAGTTGAGCTAAATTTCTTAGTAATTGATAGTATTTTTCTTTATACTCTTCATCATCAGAAAAAAATAGGTTTTTAACTTTATTTTTTAAGTGATTAATAAATAATTGTAGATTAAAAGAGGCGATATAAATGTTTTCATAATTATTAGCTAAAACTGAATTGAGATTAGAAAAGTATAATAAACTGAAAATGATAAAAATTATAAAAAATTTATCTAATCTCATAATTTAAAAAATTCTGCTTAATTAGCTTAAATTATTATAAAAAATTTTTTGAGCAAATCAAATTTTAATAAGTATAGCAAAACTTTTTATAGTAATTAAAGTTCTCGATAATTTTTCCTAAGCCCAAAACAACTGAATGGAGCGGATTGTCAAGTTTATTAATTTTGACATTTAATTCTTTTTCTAAAAACTCTGCTAAGCCATCAATTAAACTTCCTCCACCCGTTAAATAAATACCATTAGCAACAATATCTCCTATCAATTCTGCTGGCGTAATGTTAAGAATATCTTTTATCTCGTAAACTAAATCATTTAAAATGGAAGTTAATGATTCTCTTAAATCTAAACTGGAAACAGTTATTTCTTTAGGTAGGGTGGTTAATGCATCGCGCCCCTTAAGAGATATTAAATTATTTTTACCAATAATTGAGCCGATTTTAATTTTTGCTTCCTCAATTTGACTTTCACCGACTATAAGATTATATTTAAGCCTAATATAATTAAGAAAATTAGAATTAAATCTATCGCCAGCAATTTTTATACTTTTACCTACCACTACTCCACCTAATGAGATGACTGAAATTTCGGTAGTTCCACCACCAATATCAATAATCATTAGTCCCTTAGCCTCGTCAATATTTAGATTTCCACCCAAAGCAGCTGCAATTGGTTGTTCAATAGTATAAACTTCCTTAAAACCAGCCGACAAGCCAGCATCAACAACTCCCCTTATTTGAACTTCAGTCAAATTTAAAGGCACGCCGATAATAGCTTTAGGTTTAAAAAGAGAGAAATATTCTTTATTTAACATTTCAAAAATTTTACTTAAATAACTGGCGGTAGCTTCAAAATCAGTTACCACACCAAAATTAATTGGCTTAACAACATTCAAATAATTAGGCACTCTACCCAACATTTTTTTTGCTTCATGGCCAATGGCAACAATACTTAAATTTCTCTTATCAAAAACAATATAAGATGGTTCATCAAAAATTATTCCTTTATTCTTCAAATAAACTAAAGTATTTGATGTTCCTAAATCAATACCTAATTCAAGTTGTTTTATTATTTTAACCATTTTAATAAATTATTTTTACTTATTTTAAATGATTTTCTCTTTTTTCTAATCTTTACTTCTAATAAATTATTCTTTAAACTATTTTCGCCAATAATAATTTGATGTGGAATACCAATTAAATCACTTTCGATTAATTTCTGACCATTTGAGATATTTAAGCGATCGTCAAAAAGCACCTCAATTTTGTTATCCATTAAAAATTGATATACATTTTCAGATAATTTTTTTAATTTTTTATCAGTTTCATTTTTGTTGTATTGGAAAAGAATTAAATGAACATCAAAAGGACTAACTTCTTTAGGCCAAATTATGCCAAAATCATCATTATTAATTTCAACGATCGCCCCCAAAAGCCTGGTAATACCAATTCCATAACAACCAGCCCAAACATAATTCTTATTATTATTCTTATCAAGAAAATAAACATTAAATGATTTAGAAAACTTAGTACCCAAATTAAAAGTGTTACCTACTTCAATACTTTTAAAAACTTCTAAATCATTTTGACATTGAGGACATTTTTTTTGATTTAAAATTTCTTTATTCCAAGCTTGTTGACATTGATAACAATAGAAAATCGTATCTTCCCCAGCTGGAGTAATAACTTGAAATTCTAAAGAAAACTTAGAAAAACTTCCACCGCTGGCTAAGGTTGGAATAGCTTTTAAGCCACATCTTTTAAAAATTTTAAGATAGGTTTTTTCTACTTCTTTTTTAAAATTTTCTAAATCGCTATGATTAATATGGAAACTATATAAATCCTTCATAATAAATTCTTTGTTTCTTAATAAACCCGATTTTGCTCTTAATTCATCTCGATATTTAGAATGAATTTGATAAAGAGCGATAGGTAAGTCTCTATAAGAATGAATAATTTTTTTTACTAACGGAAAAATAACTTCTTCATGAGTTGGCGCTAAACTATATTCCTGACCTAATTGGCTTTTTATTTTAAACAAAACATCAAATTTTGACCAGCGACCTGTTATCTGCCAATATTCTTTAGGATGAAGATTGGCTAATAATAATTCTTGGCAGTTTAATTTATTTAATTCTTCCCTAATAATTTTTTTGATTTTTTCTAAAACTAAAAATCCTAAGGGTAAAAAATTATAAATACCAGCACTTATTTTTTCAATATAACCAGCCCTTATTAGCAATTGAGCATTTTTAGCTTCTTCTTCTTGAGTTAAATTTTTATAAGTTTTATAAAAAAGTTGCGATTGTCTCATTATCTATTCAACTTTACAAGAATATCTTTAATAGTAATAACAATGGTCAATAACAAAAGAAATAGAAAACCAATAATATTGATCAAATTATCGAGAGAAGCTGGTACTCTCTTTCTGGTAATAAACTCATAAAAATAAAAAATAAATCTTCCGCCATCAAGAGCAGGAATAGGTAAGATATTTAAAACAGCTAAATTTAACGAAATGAAAGCAAGAAAATATAATAAATAATTAAAACCAAGAGCCAAAAATTGATTATAAATATCAAAAATTCCTAAAGGACCAACAACTTGATTAATAACTTCTTTTTCTCCTTTAAATATTTTAATAAAAAAATCTTTTAAACCTTCTGATATTGCTAAAAGTGAATCTTTAATCTTAATAAAACCAAAATAGAAATTTGCCGGAAATGAATATTTAACTAACTCTAAATGGCTTAACTGAACTCCTAGGGGTGGAAGATTTTTATTGCTTTCAGGAATTAATTTTATTTCAAAACTTTCTTTACCCCTTTCTATACCTAAAATAATTTCTTGACCTCGATAGTTTTCAATAATATTTCTTACCTCTTGAGCATTTTTCAGGTAAATAACATTATTATTTTGATCTTTAAGATAAATTAATTTGTCTAACATTTTTAATCCTGCTTTTTCGGCAACGCTGTTGTTCACAACTTGAATAATAGAAACCTTAGAGGAATTAGCTGAATATTCGGGTAAACCAATTAAATAACCAAAAGAAAATAGAAAATAAGCTAAAATTAAATTAAAAAATACACCAGCTAAAACAACTAAAATTTTGATCCAGCTTGGTTTGTTTAAAAAACCTTCAGGATCATTAGCATCTAACTCCCCTCTTAATTTAACATAACCACCAAAAAAAAATAAATTTAGGCTATAAACTGTTTCACCAATTTTTCTTCTAAATAATCTTGGTGGAAACCCTATAGCAAATTCTTCAACAGGAACTTTTAATTTCTTAGCTACCAAAAAATGACCAAGTTCGTGAATAAAAATTAAAACACCTAAAACAATTAAAAAAAGAAGAATATTAATAATGATCATTTTTAAGATAAAATTTCTTTTTCTTTATTTTTAAATAATTCTTCAATTTTTTTATTAGCTTTTTCGACCTCTTGATCTATTTTTTCTTTATTTTTATAAAACATATCCTCGCTAATTTTTTTCTCTTCTTTATTTTTTTTTAACTCCTTTAATGCTTCGTCTCTTAAAACCCTAATTTTAATTCTAAATTCTTCTTTAAGTTGTCCTAAGGTTTTTAATAAATTTTTTTTAGTTTCTTCAGTAATTGGGGGAAAGGTTACTATCAAACTATCTTTTTCTCGATTAATGCTACCACCGAAATTTGTTTTTCTTAAATCTCTTTCAACATCATTAATAATATTAGCATCCCATAAAACTAATTTGAATTTTGCATAATCTAACTGGCTAATACTTGCTAAAGATTTTAATTCGTATTTTTTACCATAAGCATTAATTTCGACATTTTCTAACCAATGAAGAGCAAATTTATAACTACGGATGCTTTTTAATTTCTCTTCAAATTCTCTTAATAAGCTATTTAAATTTTTTAAAAAATTGTCAATCATCTTAAGTGTAAAATTTCGATACCGTAAGGAGCTAATTTCGAACCTGCTTCATTAATAAATTTTCTTAAAAATTCATCAGTAATAGCAAAACCTATTAAATAAACAAAAGCAATAAAAAAAAATATAATTTTGATAAAATTAAATGCCCGCCCCATAAATATTTAAGACAATATTAGCAAACTGCATTTCTTTGTTTAAAAAATAACTACTATCTTCGTGTAAAGACAACAAATATCTTAATTTTTTTAATGATTCTTTATTCTTTTTGATTAAATTATCCCGCTCGTAAATTATAAAATAGTAAATTAATTCTTCTAAAGTAATTTCTTTTTCAATTTTATAAAATAATTGAAATTTTTCAAATAAATCATTGCTGATAATAATTTTTTGGATAGTCTTAAATTTTTCTTTATTGTTAAGAAAATAAACTATTTTACCAATTTGACCCGGAAAAATTTTTAAAAGGAAATTAACATCAGCGCTGGGGTAATTTTTAATAAGAAAATTTCTAATTTCGTCATTATCAACTAAAGAGAATCTTATTTTTTGTGCTCGAGAACGAATAGTTGGCAAAATTTTAAATAGCTTATGAGAAATTAAAAAAACTAAAGATTGTGATGGTATTTCTTCTAAAATTTTTAATAATTTATTTTGAGCTTCTTTATTAAATTTATGACAATCATTAACAATAATAATTTGCTTTTCTTTACTTTTTAATAATAATATTTTTTGAATTAATTCTGAAGTTTTAATTTTTAAGATAGTTTCGTCAGAATTAAAAATCAGTGGTTTAAATTTTTCTGTCAAACTTTTTAAAAGATAAAACTTACCAACCGCTTCGGGACCAAAAAGCAAAAATAATCCCTGATTATAGTTTTGTAAAATCTTATTGATAATTTCTTTTTGTAATTGATGGCCAATAATCATTTATGAGCAATTAATATTCTTCGATAAGTATCCAATTTTTCAATTATTTTACCTGTACCGCGCGCAACACAATAAAGAGGATCTTCGGCAACAAAAGTCGCTACTCCAGTCTGCTCATAAATTAATTGATCTAAATTTCTTAAAAGTGCACCACCACCGGAAAGAATAATTCCTTTTTCCATAATATCAGCCACCAATTCTGGTTGAGTATTGGCTAAAACTTTTTTTATACCGATAATAATCTCTCTTAAATCTCTCTGAAGGGCTTCAACAATATGGGCAGAAGAAATTTTAATGGTTTCTGGTAAACCAGTTAATATATTAATACCATTAACATTCATTTCTAAATTATTATTTTTATTAACTACTGCTGCTCCAACTTGGATTTTAACTAATTCGGCTGTTTTTTCACCAACCGCTAAATTAAACTTTCTTCTTAAATAATCTCTTATTGATTCATCAAATTTATCGCCAGCAATTCTAATTGAATCCCAACTAACTATTCCTCCTAAAGAAATAACTGCAATTTCCGTAGTTCCTCCACCGATATTGACAATCATATGGCCTGAAGAGGAATTTATTGGCAAATCAGCTCCTAAGGCTGCTAAAAGTGGTTCTCGAATTGGATAAACTTCTTTGGCTCCAGCTTCTATTGCTGCATCAATAACTGCCTTTTTTTCAGTAGAAGAAATACCAGCAGGAACAGAAATTATTAATAATGGTTTAAATAATTTAGGGATTTTAGCTTTATTTAAAAAATACCTCAAAATAGCTAAGGTTGATTTATAATCAGCAATGACCCCTTCTCTTAATGGCCGGTAGATTTTAATGTCGCCAGGGGTTTTGCCAATCATTTCTTTGGCTTCTTGCCCAACAGCTAAAATTTTTTTAGTCAATTCATCAACCGCTACTACTGTGGGTTCAGTTAAAACAATACCTTTATTTGGTAAATAAACGGTAGTATTAGCTGTACCTAAATCTATTCCTATCTTAATAAGCATTTCTCATTTAAAATTTTAACAAATAATGGAAAGAAATTATATTATAAAAGTTATCCCGATTCAACCATTACCACCAAATTCTCCTGATTATTTTCTATATTTTTATAATGAAAAAATTAAGGTTGGTAGTTTGGTAAAAATTGATTTTCAAAAAAAAGAACAAATTGGCTATGTTTTAGATTTAGAACAAGTAAGAGACTTAAAATATTTTATAAAGAATTTAGATTATCAAATAAAACCGATTAAGAAAGTATTAACTGAAAATACACCCCTAACAGAATATCAAAAAAAATTAGCCTTTAAGTTAAGCCGGAGGTATTATTTATCTCTTTCTCACGCTTTTTATCTTTTTTTAAATTTTTACAAAAATTTTAATTTTAATTTTTCTCTTCCTGATAAAATTATTAACAAAAAAGAAAATTTTTCTTTAATAGTTAAAAATGAATTTCCTTTTGAGTTAATTAAGAATAAAAAAACATTAATTGTTTGCCCCACATTAGCAGATTCGGAGATTTGGTATTCAAAACTAAAAAATAATATAGAAAATTTAATTTACTTAAAAGACTTGAAAAATATTCCTCGTTATTTAAATGATATTCTTTCTAACGAAAAAAATGTTTTTATAGGAAATAAAAAAATAATTTTTTTACCTTGGGTGAATATTGAGGTCATTGTAGTTATTAAAGAAGGAAGTCTTTTTTATCGAGAGTTTTTTAAAATTCCGAAAATAAACTATTTAGAAATTATTGAAGATTATGCTAAATTATTTAAATGTAAGTTAGTTTATGTTGATAACTTTTATAGTTTAAATATCTATCTTAATCAAAAAAATATTAGTTTACCTCAATTAGATTTTTCCACCTTTAAAGATTTTTCATCTCTAATTAGATTAATCAACCCCAAGACTACTAATAAAATATTTATTCTTCAAAAAAGTTTAGGTAGAAAATTAATTTGTTTAAATTGTTATTATCAATTTGAGTGTTCTCATTGCGGATCTTATTTAACAATTTTTGAAGATAAACTATTTTGTTATCAATGTCATAAAGACTACCCATTGATTAATATTTGCCCTAATTGTCAGAAAAATGATTTGTCAATTAAAAGCATAGGTAAACAATGGTTAAGAAATTTCTTAATCAATAAAGGGTTTCAGGTTTATGAAATTAATCAAAAAAGAGATCTAAAGAAAATAAATAAAAAAATAGAAAATGGGTGTATAATCCTGGGAGATTGGCATATTCTTCATTTACCTACAGCTAATTCTTTTTTTATTAATTTTGATATCGGTTTTTTTTCAGAAAATATTTTTCTTAAAGAAAAGTATATCAGATTAGCCCATTGTTTGAAAGAAACATCAAAAAATCTTTTCTTTCATAGCCGATTGAACACTCAATTATTAGAAAAAATTAGAGCTGGTTTAATTATTAAAGATATTATTGAGGAAAGAGCAATAAACAAACTGCCACCATTTTATTATCAAATAAAAATAGTTTCTCGTCTTAGTAATTTACAAGAATTAAATAGAAGATTGATTAATTTGAAAGAAGAGCTTAAAAAAAGAATTCTTTTTGAAAAAGAAGAAATAGAAATCACCGGGCCTTTTTTAGAAAGGATTTTTAAAATTAAGAAAAGATATCAAATGTATCTTTTAATCAAATCGAAAAATTATCTTAATTTAAAAAAATTATTAGAGAATTTGAAATATTTTGAGGAGATAAAGTTTGATGATTATGACTTTTAAATATTAAATATAGTTTTAAAAAATATTATTAAATCTAAAAAGAAATTTCTATTCTTTAAATAATAAAAATCATATTCAAGTTTAATTTTGGTTTCTTCTAAATTGTATGGTTTTTTATAATTAACCTGTGTCCAGCCAGTAATACCTGGCAAAACTATATGTCTAATATTATAAAATGGTATTTGTTTCTCTAATTCTTTAACTATATTTACTTGTTCAGGACGAGGTCCAATAAAAGATAAATCGCCCTTCAAAACATTAATTATCTGAGGTATTTCATCTAAATGTAACTTTCTTAAAATTTTGCCAAAGAAAAATATTCTTTCATCTTTTTCTTTTTCCCAAATTCCGGGATCAGTTAAGTTTTTCATAGTTCTGAATTTATAAATAATAAATTCTTTATTATTTTTACCGATTCTTTTTTGTTTAAAAATTATCGGTCCAGGAGAATTAAGATAAATCCCCAAAGCAATTAATGGTAAGAAAGGTAAACTGACTAATCCTATTAATAAGCTTAACAAGATATCGAAAGCTCTTTTTATTAATAATTGAAAGCCCAATTCGGGATTAATAATTTCTTTCAAAATCCAATATTCATTAATTTCTTCTAAGGGAATGCGGTTTAGATTTTTTTCGTAAAACTCAATTAATTCAATAATTGGCACTTGATAGTTGATTTTTTTTATAATGTAATTAATCAGCTCTTCGTTTTTAATTTTTTGGCTAATCACAATAGCATCGAATTCATTGTAATTATAGAGCAAATTCTCCTCGGCAATAGTAAATTGATAAAAACTAAAATCTTTAAAATCATTAATAAATTTATCAACAAAATTTTTAGGAATTATTACTAAAATTTTAAATTTTTTCTTTCTGGCTAAATTATTTTCTATCAAGTTTCTGAAAATAATAAAATTAGCTAAATAAATAATTGAGAAAATAATCAAATTTGTTTTTGGTGATATTTTAAGTTGAGGTAAAAAATAGAAAAAAACAATAGAAATAATAAAACCAATGCTAAAGGCTTTAATTATTCTTAAAGAGAATTTATTTTTAAAAATATTAAAGGAATAAAAATTTTGTGAATAAAAGGCAATTAACCAGAATGGTAAAATAATACTAAAACCAAACAAGTGATCGCGAACAAAATTTTTTTCTAAACCATATCTTAAATAAAGGAAAATAAAAAGAGATAGATAAAAAAGCAAAATATCTAAGAATATTAAAAATAGTTTTAAATTTTTATAGTAGGATTTCATTTATTTACCAAAACCATAAGAAGTTAGTTTTGAAAAAATTCTATTAAATATTTCATTAACAATAATCCAAATTAAAACAAATAATAGAATTAATCTTCCTAAAAAATCTATAATTTTTTCAATTATTTCCATTTTTAAAAATTTTTATTTCGCAAGGTTGATAGAATTTTGAACCATAAATTATTCCTATTTGAAAAAATAAAAAAGATAATAAAAATACTAATAAAAAAACTAAAATATATTTATAATTTGTTTTTACTACATCTTTCATTACTGAAAATATTATAATATAATTTTTATTGCAAAGGATTGGAGCAGGTTATTTATTAGCGGCTCCTCCTTTTCTTTTCTGATATTTTTCCAAAAGAAAAGAGCCTCATAAGGCTCTTTTCTTTTTATTTTTTAATATTTTATGAATTTTCTTTATAAGAAATTAAAATGTTTAATTTTGAATTTGCTTACTTAACAAATTGCCTCCCGGGAGGGACTCGAACCCCCAACCTTGTGCTTAGAACGCACCTGCTCTTCCTATTGAGCTACCGGGAGTATAAAATTGGACCGGGTGGGAATCGAACCCACAACCTTCGGTGTGCAAAACCGATGTTCTACCATTGAACTACCGGCCCCTATTAGATGATCTGTGAAATGTAAATGAATGGTAATAAAATAAAATTGGAGTTGACTTTAAATACAATACTAATATTAGAATTAATAAAAAATCCTTTTTAATCATTTAAAGACTATCGTTAGTAAAGATTATAAATTAATTAATTTAATCATTCAAGTCTGGAACCCAATTTATCAATTGATTATCAACAACTAAGCCTAAAAGATATATTTGTTCATTTTCATCACTTTCATTATTTTCTTGATTATTAATAGTTACCTGAATTGTTTGTCTTTTACCATTTCTTTCTACTGCTGGTAAAGTATAATTCAAACTAAGATTTTGCCAATTAGTTCTAAGATAGTTATCTATATCTTGATTGTCTTCTATATTAAAAGTTAATAAAACATATCGGCTATTATTGGAAATTCGATATGGGGAAATAATCTCAAAAATTAAATTGTTCTCGGTATTATCAAAATTAATTAACCTAATTTCTTGAGGAGGTTGTTCTGCTTGACTTCGGCTATTTTGTGGTTCTGGATTAAGCAGGACAAAATCAAAATTGTTATTATCTGTATCTAAAGAGTTACCAAAATTAATTTCATTAGAAACCATACTTTCCTGAGTTGATTCAAAACCAGCTTTTCTAACCAAAGAAACTCCTTGACCTGGATTTTGGCTAAAGGCATTACTTTCATATCTTGGTGCCGATCCCCATCCAACTAAATCAACTACTTCGTTATTATTATTAATTAAAACAAGAGAATTATCTTTAGCTAAATTATAGCTTTCAGAATAAACTAAATCTGCTTGTTGAGCATAACTTCCAGTTTCATTAGCAATTAATAAATAAGAATAGGGAGGAATTATTTTATTGCTAAAAGTATTTCTTGTTCTTTGTCCAATAAGAGTTTGTTGATTATTATTTTTATTAAATTTAACTAATTTCCAACCAGTCAGATTGACTGAAAAATTATTTGGATTATATAATTCAACAAATTCATCGTTAGCGCTTCCTCCGTCAATTAAAATTTCAGAAATTAAAATTTTTGTTCCTGAAGATTGATTACCTAAATTTATATTTTCATTATCATCATTTTCATTGTTATTATTGTTATTGTTGTTATTATTTTGAGAGTTGTTATTTTGATTATTGTTTTGATTATTAGATTGATTATTGGAATTGTTTTGATTGTTGTTTGAATTATTTCGATTCTGATTTTGGTTATTTTGACTTTGGTTATTTTGATTATTGGAAGAAGTATTATAATTTGAGGTGGATGTTGAATAATTGTTGGAAGTTAAATTTTGATTGTTGGATTGATTAATTTTAGATAAAAAAACCAAAAAATTAGCTAATAAATTTTGATTATTATCATTTATTTGGGAAGAATTACTTAAAGTTTTTGTCTTGTTTTTATTCTGATTTTCTAATTTATTTTTAGTTGATTGAGTCTTTAATGAGTTGGTATTTCTGTTAATTTCTTGATAAGAAATTTCTTGAAAACTACTATTTTGAACATTGGTTAAATTAGAAGTTAGATTATTAACTTCTTCAGAATTTAAATTTTCTTTTAAGGTAGAAGATTCTAAATTGAATTGGGGAGTTTTATTAAAAGCAGATAAGTTATTAGATTGTATATATTTGAAATAGCTCAAAACTGCTATAGAACTAATAACACCGCCCGTGATTAAAGCTAAAATAATTGGTAAAATATTAGCCTTTTTTAAAATCATTTTTTATTTTTGAATACTCAATTATTTTATCTACTAATCCATATTCTTTGGCTTCTTCGGCTGTTAAATAAAAGTCTCGATCAGTATCCTTTTCTATTTTTTCTAATGGCTGACCAGTATGTAAAGATAAAATTTTATTAACCTTAGATTTTATTTTTAATATTTGTTTAGCTGTAATTTCAATATCTACTGCTTGACCTTCAGCTTGTCCCATAACTTGGTGGAGTAAAATTTCTGTATTTGGCAAAACCATTCTTTTACCCTTTGTTCCAGCAGCTAATAAAAGTGAAGCAGCTGAAGCAACCATACCTAAACCAATAGTTGAAACATCTGCTTTAATAAATTGCATAGTATCATAAATTGCTAATGCTGAAGTAACGACACCACCCGGAGAATTAATGTAAAGATAGATTGTCTTTTCTGGATCTTCGTGGTCTAAAAACAACAACTGAGCAATAATAATATTAGCAACTTGATCATTAATTGGTGTACCCAAGATTATTATTCTATCTTTTAAAAGTCGAGAATAAATATCATAAGCTCTCTCGCCTTGTTGGGTTTTTTCAATAACATAAGGTATTAACTGTGAATATTCCATTTTTATATTTTGGTTTTGAGATAATTAATTAAAGTTTTAAATTTTTTATGTTTAAATTATAAATTAAAAATATAAAATTTGAAATTTATTAAATATTACTTTACATTTTAAATTATAACAGAATTTATAAAAAAGTCAAAATTGCTTAAATTCTGTTAAAATATAGTTAAAATATAGTCTTAAAATAAAAATTTTGTTATAATTAATTTTAATAAACCTTTTAAGATTATAACCAGAACAAATTTAAAAATTAGAAATAAACAATTATAAAACCTTACCGATTTCACAAAAATCATAAATTAGATTAAGATAAAATTTTCTTAATTAGACAAAAACTTAAGCCGTGGTAGCTCAGTGGTAGAGCGCATGCCTGAAGAGCATGGCGTCGGGGGTTCGATTCCCTCCCACGGCACAAAAATAAAAATTTAAAATTAATCTAATCACCTGTTGAAAGTATTAATAAAAACAAAACTAAAAGCAAACAATAAAAATTAATAATTTAGACTTTAAAAATTTAATAGATTTTGATTGATTTAAATATTTTCAAATTCTTGATTTATTTAAATTTTAATTTATAATAATACTTATCTTTCTAAATTGTGGAATTGAATTATAAATGTTGGTTGAGTAAATTATTAAGATTGTTTTTGATTTGATGATTTTATTGTACACTAAAATTTATATTAAAAAGGTTTTTAATTATCCTGGTTAGGTTTCTAGGTGAGTTTGATCCTGGCTCAGGGTGAATGCTAGGGGTGTAGATAAGGCATGCAAGTCGAACGGGTTTATATCTTTATAGATATAAACTACGTGGCAAACGGGGCAGTAATACATGTCTAACTTACCCTGAAGTTGAGAATAACCTCCGAAAGGAGACTAATTCTCAATAGTTTCATTCTTACAAAAGTAAGAATGAATAAAGGCGTAAGCCGCTTCAGGAAAGGGACATGGCTGATCAGCTAGTTGGTGAGGTAATGGCTCACCAAGGCTAAGACCAGTAGGGGGCCTGAGAGGGTGTTCCCCGCCATAGGCACTGAGACACGGGCCTAACTCCTACGGGAGGCAGCAGCCGAGAATATTGGGCAATGGGCGAAAGCCTGACCCAGTGACACCTCGTGCCGGAAGAAGTCCTTCGGGATGTAAACGGCTTTTCTGGGAGATGAAGTCCCGCTTTTAGCGGGATTGACAGTATCCCAGGAATAAGGGACGACTAACTTCGTGCCAGCAGTCGCGGTAAGACGAAGGTCCCAAGCATTACCCGGATTTACTGGGTGTAAAGGGTGAGCAGGCGGAAGTAAAAGTTCTATCTTAAATCTTTACTGCTTAACAGTAAAGGTGGATAGAATACTTTACTTCTAGAGAATGGCAGGGGACAGCGGAACGCACGGTGTAGGGGTGAAATCCGTTGATATCGTGCGGAACGCCGAAGGCGAAGGCAGCTGTCTAGGCCATTTCTGACGCTGATCTCACGAAAGCTAGGGGCGCAAACCGGATTAGATACCCGGGTAGTCCTAGCTGTAAACTATGGATGCTAACTCTGGGGAGATTCGACCCTTTCCGGGGTAAAGCTAACGCGTTAAGCATCCCACCTGGGGAGTATAACCGCAAGGTTGAAACTCAAAGGAATAGGCGGAAGGCTGCACAAGCGGTGGACCATGTGGTTTAATTCGACAGTAACCGAAAAATCTTACCTGGGCTTGACATGGTAATCTTAATGCTCTTTTCGAAAGAAAAGAGAAGCTGATTTTTTCAGCGGGTTACCACAGGTGCTGCATGGCCGTCGTCAGCTCGTGATGTGAATCGTAACCTTAAGTGGCACAACGAGCGCAACCCTCGTCCTGTGTTACAAGTGTCACAGGAGACTGCCAGGTATAACCTGGAGGAAGGTGAGGATGACGTCAGGTCCGCATGGCCTTTATGCCCAGGGCTACACACATGGTACAATGCATGGGACAACGGGAAGCAAAGGCGCAAGCCGGAGCAAATCCCTTAAAACCATGCCCAGTTCGGATTGAAGGCTGAAACTCGCCTTCATGAAGTCGGAATCGCTAGTAATCGCGGATCAGGTATGCCGCGGTGAATACGTTCCCAGCCTTTGCACTCACTGCCCGTCAGGCCAGAGGAGTTATTCTTACCCGAAAACCTATTAATTAGGGATAAGGTAAGGGTAATGACTAGGGCTAAGTCGTAACAAGGTATCGCTACCGGAAGGTGGCGATGGACCAATTCTGTTTAAAATCAAATTTTAATTATCTAATTTAGCCGAACCTAACCAGGATAATTAAAAACCTCAAAATGATAGGGAATACTAATTTTTATATTTGTCTATTAAATTAGCTTATTTAATTTTTAATGAAAATTTTAATAGTAGAAGACGATAAATTTTTAAGAACTTTGCTAGAAAAAAAATTTAAAAATGAAAATTTTGAAATAGCCACTGCAAGTGATGGCGAAGAAGCTCTTGATAAAATAGTTATCGAAAAACCAGATTTAGTTTTATTGGATATTATTTTGCCTAAAAAAAGTGGTTTTTATGTTTTAGAGGAAATGAATAAAGATGTTAATTTAAAAAATATACCAGTTTTTATTATTTCTAATTTGGGCCAGCCAGAAGATATTCAAAGAGGAAAAAGCTTGGGTGTAAAAGCTTATTTTGTAAAAGCAGGTCTTTCTTTAGACGAATTAGTTTTAAAAATAAAAGAGTTCGCCGGTATTCCAATCAGCTAATTAATATTCCTTAAGTTATCCACAATTTACTTTATTTTTATTTTATTTTTTTAATATAATTACTATAATAAAAAATTTTTTAATCATAATATCAAAAGTCGATTAATTAAATTTAATCAATAAAAACAATATGAAAAAAAGCGTTGGGTTCACCCTCATTGAATTAATAGTAGTTTTAGCTATTATAGCTACTTTAGCAGCAATTTTAATTACTATTGTTAAGCCTCAACAAATTTTTATGAATATGAGAGATACTCAAAGAAAATCTGATTTAAAAAGTTTAAGTAGTGCCATAGATATATATTTAACTGATATGACAAATAGCGGCAGAGAGGCGGTTTTAACTCCAAGTAGTACAAAATTAAACCAACCATCGGGGGTTACCTTAACAAAAACCAATGATGGGTGTTTAGGTGGAGCAACACCGACAATTTTTTATTCTGCAGCAAGTGTAGAGGGAGTTGTTGGAAGTGGTTTCACGGGTGCTCGGGCAACAAATTCAAGAACAGTTGCTACTTCTACAACTAGCGATCCTCCTGGTTGGTTGCCTGTACCATTAGGAACTTCTACTGTTGTTAATCTACCAAGCTTACCCTTAGATCCAAGAAATAGTAATTCAGCAGCTAATTCTAATCCTTCTTTCTATTATACTTTTGCTTGTAGAACTGATCTTACATATGAATTAAATGCTAATTTAGAGAATCCAAATAATACTGATGAAAATAATGATGGTGGGAATAATCCATACATTTATGAGATTGGACCTGATAAAACTATTCTACCTTCTTCAACAAGCACTTATTTTTATCCTAATCTTTAGTTTTATAAATCTTAATTTAGTTTAAATTTATCTCAAGGATTATTTTTCTAGTATTTTTAAATATTCTAACTTATAACCATTAAGAAATTCTTTAGAGGACATTTTCTTTCTATCTTGAAGTTGAAGTTCTTTAATAAGAATAAAACTATCAATTATTCTTAAGCCTAATTCATTTTGATATCGAAAAAAACTTCCGATTTCTAAGTTGGTTAAATGCTTATCGGTTGGTTCTAATTTTTCAATTCTAAAAATTTTAAGAATTTTTTCTTCATTTTTAATCAAAATTTTAATGAAAGTTCCGGGCCAAGGATTAAAAGCTCTAATTTTTCTATCCCAAATAAAAAATTTATCTTTGATGCTCAGTAATCCATCTTCTTTGGTAATTTTTTTAGTAAAAGTAGCTAAAGAATGATTTTGTTCTATAGGTTTAATTTTATTTTGCAAATAATCATCGATAATTTCATTAAAAGTTTGTCCACCCAATTTTCCAAGCTTTTCTTCTAATTCTAAATAATACTCTTGTTGGGTTAATGTAATTTCCTTTTGAGCAATGATAGGACCATGATCAACCAATTCATCGGTTAAAATTATAGTCACTCCAGTTAATTGATCTCCATTAAGAATGGTTTCCCGAATAGGATTAGCACCTCGATATTTAGGTAATAAAGATGGATGAATATTTAGTATCCCTTTTTTAAAATTTTTAAATACCTCAAAGGGAATTATTTTACCAAAACCGGCTATTAAACCAAATTCAAAAGATAAATTAAATTCTGACCAATTTTTTAATTCAATAACTGCTAATTTATTTTTTAAACAAAAAACATAAACATCATTAGGTTGCAATTTCAAACCTCTTCCTTTTGGTTTAGCAGGTAAAGTAATAACTAATGATGGTATAAATTTTTTTATTATTTCTTTTAAGCAATACAAAGAAAAACTACTTGAACCAAAAAAACAAAAATCTAATTTTTTAGTCATTTTTTTCGGTTAAATCATAAACTTCCAAAGCTTGGTCAATAAATAATTTTCCATTTAAATGATCAATTTCGTGCTGAATAATATGAGCTAATAAACCACTGGTTTTCAATTTTCTTCTTTTACCTCTTAAATCTTGATAACTAATTTTAACTTCTTTAAATCTTTTTACTAATCCCCATTTATTGGGTAAACTTAAACAACCTTCTTCTTTTAGTTCTTCTTCTTTCTGATCAATAATTTCCGGATTAATAAAAATATAAAACTTTTCTTTTGGTCGAGCTACAAAAAGGGAAATATTTAATCCTATTTGATTAGCTGCTAAACCAACACCTTTATTAGCTAACATAATTTTTTTCATTTGATCAACGATTTTAATTAATTGACTATCAAATATT
Source organism: bacterium (assembly GCA_041640295.1). GTDB lineage: Bacteria > Patescibacteriota > Minisyncoccia > UBA6257 > HR35 > JANXCM01. The sequence goes on along the minus strand of JBEQAR010000002.1, from coordinate 71,149 downwards.
TCTACTGGTTTAGTTTTTCTTCTTAAAAAATTATTAGGGTAAATCAAAATATTATAGTCCATTGCTTTTGTTTTTAAGATTGTTTAATATTATTATTATTAATATAATTTAAATTATTTTTGATTATAATATACAATTTTAGTAAAATTAATTTAAATTTAAAGAGGTTAAAAATGCTTAATAATAAAAATTTATCTTTAGACGAGTTCAAAAAAAGGCATGGATATGTAATTGATGGCGTTTGGTACCCACGAGTAACTTCAATTGTTGATATTAAAAGTAAACCGGCATTATATTATTTTTATGCAGCAGCGGAAAATTTTACTGAAGCCCAAAATAAAAAAAGAGAGGCAGCCTATGAAGGAACAATAGTTCATGAAATATTAGAATCAATTGTTCGAGATCGTGAAATTATTGTTCCTCCTGAATATATCGGCTTCAAAAAGGGGTTTGAAAATTTTCTGAAAAATTATAGTTTATTTACTAAAGCGGAATGGATTGAAAAAAGAATAAAGCATAGCAATTATCGTTATAGTGGAACATTTGATATCTTAGCTGAAGTTGATGGGGTTTTTTCTTTAATTGATATTAAAACAGCAACAGAAATTTATGATGATTATCGTTTGCAAACTTCAGCTTATTTTTTTGCTTTAAATGATGAACCAATTTTATTAGATAAAAATAAAAAAATTATCTTACCAAAGAATATTGAAAAAAGATATATTTTGAGAATTAATCAAATTCAAATATGTGAATTATGTGGTGCTAAAAAAATTTTAAGAAGAATGGGAGATAAAATAAAAGGAGGAGAAGTTAACTGTCAGCATAAATTTGGTGAAATTCAGGATGAATGGGAATTTAAAGAATTTGATAATCCAGAAGAGGATTTTAAGGGATTTTTAGCCTGTAAAGAACTTTGGGAATGGGAATATCGAGATCAACTAAAGGCTCTCGGTTATCTCTAATCCAAAAAAAATAATTTAGGTAAACTTATTTTTTGAATATCTTTATCGTTAATCAAATCTAAAAATATTTTAAATTTTTTTTTCGCTTTTAACCAAGATATTAAAGAATTACCTTTTAATTTTGTCAAAATTATTTTATCAGCTTTTTTTCGTTTAACTCCCTGAATACCAATTCTTAATCTCCAAATATTTTTACCGCATTTTTGATAAATTGACTCAACGCCTTTATGCATTGAAGCTTGCTTATTAAAAGTCAACTTAACCCATAAAAAGGGTAAATCAGCTTCATCATGTATTATCAATGTTTCTTCGGTTTTTAAATTGAACTTAGTTAATATTTCTTTAAGAACTATTCCTGATTCGTTCATATATTTTTTTGAGATTGCTAAATAAATATCACCATAGCGATCTAATTGGAAGTTATTATTTTGATAAATCAACTTTTTTTCAGAAACAGCAACTAATAAATCTCTACCAAAATTATGTGGGGTATTAATAAATTTATCACCTGGATTCCCTAAGCCGAATATTAATTTGATTTTATTAGTTTTTTTCATATAATTATTATATTAGATTATTTTTGATAATTGTTTTTAATTTTTCGGTTAATATTATTTTAATTTATTATTTTTTGAATTAAGAAGTAAATAAAGTTTTCTAAAAATGTTTAAAGAAATTTTATCTACTTTAATAGAATTATTTTTAATTTTCGTCTTTGTTTTTATTCCGATAAGATTATTCATTTTTGAGCCATTTATTGTTATTGGAGAAAGTATGAAACCTAATTTTGATGAATCTGATTATTTAATTGTTTGTAAAATATGTACTAAATTAAAGAAACCAGAAAGATTTGAAGTAATTGTTTTCATTCCGCCAGTTGATAAAAAAAAATATTATATTAAAAGAATTATCGGCTTACCTAACGAAAAAGTAATTATAAAAGATAATAATATCTTTATCTTAAAGCCTAATTCATCTCAACCAATTAAAATTTCTGAACCTTATTTAAAGGGTGAAAGGTTTTATATGGAAGATACGGAATTTAGTTTAGGATCAGATGAATATTTTGTTTTAGGTGATAATCGAGATGAAAGTTTTGATTCTCGAAAATGGAATAAACCGCTTAAAGAAAAAGATATTGTTGGTAAAGTAATTTTTAAAGTAGGTTTATTTAAAAAACTTATTAATATTTTAAGACCAAATAATATTTAAAATGAAATTTAAAATCGTTATTCAAAGACCGCGTGGAATGAATGATTTTTTATTTGAGGAAGCTGATTTTTTGATTTCTTTAAAAAACGAAATTATTAAACATACTCAACTTTATTCTTTTTCTTATATCCAAACACCAGCTTTAGAAGACGAAAAAGTTTTTACTAGCTCATTAGGTCAATCAACTGATGTAATTGAAAAAGAAATGTTTTATATCAAAGAAAAAGAAGGAGCAACTAAATATGTTCTCAAACCCGAAGGAACAGCTTCAGTAGCTCGAGCTTATCTCCAAAATGGAATGCACTCCCTACCTCAGCCAGTTAAACTTTTTTATATTGATCGAATGTATCGAAGGGAAAAACCTCAAGCTAACAGGTTCAGAGAACATCATCAGTGGGGATTAGAAATTATTGGAGCTAAAGATCCAATATATGATGCTCAAATAATCCAAGTATTTGATAGGTTTTTTAGAAAATTTAAATTAAGTGATTATGTTTTTAAAATTAACAGCTTAGGATGTAAAAAGGATAGAAAAAAATATATCAAAGATCTAAAAAATTATTATAAAAAAAATTTAAAAAATTTATGTAAAGATTGTCAAAGAAGATATCATTTAAATCCCTTACGATTATTAGATTGTAAACATCCTAAAGATCAAGAATATAAAACTAATGCCCCCTCAATTATTAATTATCTTTGTAAAGATTGTGAAGATCATATTAGTAAAGTTTTAGAATATTTAGATATATTAGAAATAAAATATGAAATTGATCAATTATTAGTAAGAGGTTTTGATTATTATCAACAATTAGTTTTTGAAGTATTTTTTACTGAAAGCAATTTAGCTATTGGCGGAGGTGGTAGATATGATAATTTAATTCAATATTTAGGAGGAAAACCTACTCCTGCAACGGGTGGAGCTTTAGGTTTAGAAAGATTAATAGAGGTTTTTAAAATCCATAATATAAAATTAAAAACAGCAAAAAAAGCTGATATTTTTATTGCCCAAACAACTGAAAAGACTAAAGAGTACGCTATCAAAATTTATGACGAATTAATTCGACATAATATTAAAATAGCTGAAAATTTTGAAAAAACCAGTCTTTCTAATCAACTTGAATTAGCTAATAAATTAGGAATTAAATATTGTTTAATTGTTGGTCATCAGGAAATAGGAAATAAAACTGTTATTTTGAAAGATATGGAAAAAAGATCTCAAGAAGTTATTTTCTTATCTAATTTAGTCGAAGAAATTAAAAAGAGATTAAAATAATATATAATGGATTGTATTTTTTGTAAAATAGCGAATAAAAATTTACCAGCTTTTATTATTGAAGAAAATGAAGACTTTATATGTTTTTTAGATATTAAACCTCATGCTCCAGGACACTCTTTAGTGATTCCAAAAAAACATATCCCTAATTTTGTTGATTTACCAGAAGCATCAGCGGAAAAGCTTATTTCCATTTTAAAAAAGACAATTTTAAGAATATCAGAAAAATTAAAAACAAAAGATTTTACTATTGGAATTAATGAAGGTAAATTAGCTGGTCGATTAATTGATCATCTTCATTTTCATATTATTCCTCGATTTATTAATGATAAAGGCGGATCAATTCATTCAGTAGTCTATAATCCTCCCTCACAATCTGTTGAGGAAATTTATCAATTATTAAAAAATGAGAATTAAGGCAAAAAAACATAAAGGGGAAAGCAATTTGCAGTTATTAAAAAGATTTAGTAGTCGTTATCAAAAAAGTGGAATTGCTAATGAAGTAAAAAAACGAATGTATAAAACAAGAAAATGGAATGAGAGAAGGAAGTTTGAGTATCGATTATATAGACTAAAAATTAAAGCTTTTATTGAACAGAAATTAAAAGAAGGTTGGAGTTTAGAAAAAGCTTTAGATATGGCTAAACGATATATTAACGAAATCAAATATGAAGGATGAAGGAGTTATATTTTGGCTTAGATTTAGGTCATTATGAAATTAAATTAAGTATTCTTGAAGAAGATATTTCTGGTAAATTAATTAGTTATAATCACAGTATTAAGAATGAATATTTAAAAAAGGGAGAAATTTTAGAAACAGATGATTTAATTAATAGTTTGGCTAATCTTTTTGATAATACTCTATCAAGTTTTAATATTTCCAAAATCAACAACCTTGGAGTGTGTTTTAATTTTTCTTATTTCCAAAGTTATCTTCAGAAGGGACATTCTATCTTTGAAGGAAATATTAAAGAAGAAGACATTGAAAGAGCTATAAAAACAGCTAGAACTTCTTTACTTATCAATAACCAAGAAATATTAGTAGAAGAACCAATAAAATTTTTTTTAGATGGACATCAAGAAATCAGAGATCCGCTTGGTTTTAGTGGTAGAAGATTAGATGTTGAAGTTTTTTTTATTACTTGCCATAAATCAATTATCAATAAGTTTAGCAATATTTTGAATGAATTAAAGATTAATAAAGTAGTTTTTTACCCTGCTTTTTATGCAGCCAGTAAAGTATGTTTAACTAAAAGAGATAAAGAAATTGGAACAATTCTTTTAGATTTAGGTGCAGAAAATACTACCTTAGCAGTTTTTCAGCGCGGGAAATTAATTAATTATCATTCATTTGATTTTGGTGGTGAAAAATTAACAGAAGATTTAGCCCTTTATTTAAAAATAGATTTAGAAGAGGCGGAAAAATTAAAATTAGATTTTTTTAACAACTACTTAGATAAAGATAGTAAAAAAAAGTCTAAGGTGAAAAAATTCATTGAAAAGAAAATTAAAGAATATGTAGAAAAAAGTGGCTTGAAAAGTTATTTAAAAGAAATAAAATCTTCTTTTCGTCTTCCTGGAGGAATAATTGCTGTAGGGAGCTTTGCTAAAATTTTAAATTTTGATAATTTACTAAAAAATATATTTGATATTCAAATTAAATTACCAAAAAATATTTATGATATTTTTGAAAAAGATGACGATATTTTAAAATATTCAGCCTCGGTAGGATGTGCGCTTTTAAATAAAGAAGTAATTAACAAAGAATATGGCTGGTTCCAAAAAATTAAAAATTTTTTTAGTTTTCGTCCTTAGTGTTTTGTTATTCTTTAATAGTGTTTTTTCTGAAGAAGTATGCAATTTAGATAATGCTGTTATTTCAGGCTATCTTGAATCACCAATTTTTGATTTGGGAAGTAGTTATAATTTAACTAAAATAAGTTGGCAAGGAGAAAAAACAGAAAAACATTTTGTTGGCTTCCAAATAGCTAGTGCTAATTCGACATCTGGACCATGGATTTTTTATGGAGAAAATTTTTCTAATAATTACATCGATATTCAACCATTTACATTTTTCTTGTTTAATCAGGACCATCCACATAAAAGTATCCGTTATTTCAAATATCGGGTTTTTTTAGGTAGTTGTGAAGACTTAAGCTCCCCTCAGGTAGATAAAATAATTATTTATTATAGAAAATAATTTGCTCTTACTAACGAGAATGTTTTCGACAATATTCAATAGTAGGATCGAGATGAATTCTTTGTTCTTCAATTGGCTTTCCGCATTCTAAACATAAACCGAAAGTATTATTATTAATTTTATTTAATGCTTTTTCTATCGCCTCTAGTCGTGAACTTAAAAATTCTTTCTTAACATGGATATCTTGTTTTTCTTCGAATATTTCAGAAACTCCGGAATACTCATATTCTTGACTTTCTTTAATTACCATCATTTCTTTGTTCAATTCTTCCAAGATTAATTTAATTTCTTCCTTTTCTTTTAAAAGTTTATTTTTTATTTCTTCAATATTAAGCATTAATATTATTATAACATAAAGATTTTAATTAAATTTATCAAATTGTTTCTTTAGCTATTAAGAAATTTACTTTAGCAAAATAAATAAAAGCTATAAACATAATTAAAAGACTAACATAAAAATTGGCTGGTAAAAAATAACTTAACCATAAAAATTGGCCCAAAAGTGAAGTTTTAATTAAACTTTGGAAATAGTTATTTTTAAGTGGCAAGTAGAAAATTAACCATACTAAAATAAAAAAGATCAAAAAAACAAAAAATAAGCTTAAGTGATCAAACAAGAAAAAAACATTAATCATAATAAAAAAGAAAAGACCAATAATAGCTAAATAATTATTTTTTAAAAGAAGAAAATAATAAATAACCCAAAGCGGAATAATGATCAAGGGGTTAATTTTCACTAAAATGGCTAAAAAATAAAAAGGTAGAGGGCTAATTAAAGAGAAGAAAATAACATTTAAACCTCTGAGATAATAAAAATTAAAAAATAATAACAAAATAAATAAAATAATTAAAAAATTATAATTTAAAAAAGTTAAATAAAAGAAAATACTTGTAAAGACTAAAGCCAAAAATAATAAAAAATTTTCAGATATCAAGGTCTTTGACTTCTTGAGCATATACTTCAATAAATTTTTTTCTTGGTTCGACTTCGCTACCCATTAAAATTGAAAACAATTCATCAGCTTTTTCAGCATCTTTTAGGGTAATTTTTTTTAACAGCCTTCGGCTAGGATCAAGAGTTGTTTCCCATAATTCTTCTGGATTCATTTCGCCTAATCCTTTATATCTTTGAACATTTAAATTATCTAAAATTTTTTTACCTTTCTTCTTTTGATAATCATTAATAATTTTCTCTTTATCTTCATCACTATAAGCATAATAAATTTCTTTACCAATTTGAATTTTATAAAGCGGTGGTTGGGCAATATAAATATAGCCTTCTTCAATTAATGGCTTGAAAAACCTATAAAAAAGAGTTAAAAGAAGAGTTCTAATATGATTACCATCAGAATCTGCATCAGTAGCAATAATTATTTTAGAATACCTTAAATTATTTAAATTAAAATCTTTACCAATGCCAGTACCAAGGGCGGTGATTAAATCTTTAACCTCTTTTGATTTTAAAATTTTAATTAAATTAGATTTTTCAACATTTAAAATTTTTCCCTTTAGGGGTAAAACAGCTTGAATATTTCTATCTCTAGCTTGTTTTGCACTTCCACCCGCACTATCACCTTCAACAATAAATAATTCTCTTTTAGAAAAATCTTTAGAAGAGCAGTCGGCTAATTTTCCAGAAAGCATTAAAGAAACCGAAATTCTTTTTTTAAACACTGACTCTCTACTAGATTTTTCAGCTTCTCTAACTTCTAAATTGATTGTTAATCTATTAAGAATATTTTTAGCTTCTTCGGGAAATTTACCAAAATACTCTCTTAAATAATTAACCACTCTACCTTCAACAAAATTTTTTATCTCCGGATTACCTAATTTAGCCTTGGTTTGACCTTCAAATTGTGGTTCAGGAATTTTTAAAGAAATAATTAACACTAATCCCCCTCGAATATCTTCAGTAATTAAACTTTTATTATTTTTTAAAACATTGAATTCTTTTCCTAAATCATTAAAAATTCTAACTAAAGCATTTCTAAAACCAATAAGATGAGTACCACCTTCGGGATTAAGAATATTATTAGTAAAAGCTAACTCTTTTATTTCTGGAGTTTCTAAATAATTAAAACAAAACTCAAATTCTTTATCTTCATCAACAATTTTTCCAAATATATGATGGGGATTAACAACTTTTTTAAATTTAGTTAGATGATTCAAAAAACTCACTAAACCACCATCAAAATAAAAACCATAAGCAAATTCATCGCGTTCGTCATAAAAATTAATTCTTAAACCGGGAGTTAAATAACTTTGATGTCTTAAATAATCCAAAATTATATTACGATCAAAATTAATTTCAGAAAAAATTTTATTATCTGGTTCAAAAATAATTGTGGTACCTGTTCTTTTTGATGGTCTAATCTTTTTTAATGGAAACTTAGGTATACCCCGTTCATATTCTTGTACCCATTCGAAACCATCACGATGAACAACTGCTTTTAAATATTTACTTAAAGCATTCACAACAGAAAGACCTACTCCATGAAGACCACCAGAAACTTTATAAAGTTTTTGAGAAAATTTACCTCCAGCATGAAGGTAAGTTAACACTGTCTCTAAAGCTGATTTCTTTGTTTTTGGATGAATATCAACCGGAATTCCACGACCATCATCAGAAACTGAAATTTTATTATTTTTAAGAATTTTTACTTCTATATTTTTAGCATAACCTGCTAAACTTTCATCAATAGCATTAGAAACAATTTCATAAACTAAATGGTGAAGACCATCTTTGCCCGTACCTCCAATATACATTCCTGGTCTTTTTCGAACTGCCTCAATACCTTCTAAAACTTGAATGTCCTCTGCTTTATAGCTCATTTTAAAAATATCTAATATCAAAAAATCTGTCTAAACTTAATTTACCTGGACCAACTGAAAGAAGAAGAATTAAATAAGAAATTAAACTTAAGTATAGACTATTAATTTGTTTTTCGTTAAACAATTTCAAAATAAATATAATTATCCAACTAATAGCAACAATTGAACTATATAAGCCTAAAAAAATAAGAAGAGCGGAAATTAGATAAATAAAAGCAAGAATTTTATCTATCTTAAGATACTTAACAAAAAAATCAAAAAATATAAAAGCAATAATTAATCTTGATAAAAATATACCAACAAAATCAATTGCCCAAAATAATTGAATCATTTTATAATTTAATCAAAAATAAAAAATGGAGGAGGTTTATTTTAATGTTATCAATAAAATTTTTAAACCTTATCAACCTAAGATAATTAAATTATATCATAAATTTGGCAATTTTGAAACTCTTTATAATTATTTAAAAAATGAAAATAAATTTGAGGAATTCAACTTTGAAGAAGAAGAAAAATTATTAAAACAATTTGGAATAGAAATTTTAACTTTAAGCAATATTGATTATCCAGAAAAATTGAAAAATATTGATACACCACCATTGGGAATTTATTTATTGGGTAATAAAGAAATAATTAAAAATAGTCAACTAACTTTAGCGATTGTGGGTACGAGAAAAGCTTCAGAGTACGGTTTAAGGATCGCTTCGCGATTTAGTCAACAATTATCAGAATTAGGTATAAGTATTATTAGTGGTTTAGCTTATGGTATCGATCTTGCTGCCCATAAAGCAACACTGAAAAATCCTGGCAAAACAATTGCTATCTTGGGTGAAGGTATTGTTTTTGCTCTTCAAACAACTAAAAGAAAAATTATCGAAAAAATAATTGAAAATGATGGTTTAATTATTTCAGAATTTTCTCCCACTACTCCACCTTTGCCATATCATTTCCCATTAAGAAATAGAATTATCGCTGGTCTTAGTGATGGGGTGATTATTATTGAAGCGCCAATTCAATCCGGCGCTCTGATAACGGCTAATTATGGTTTAAAGTATGGGAAAGATATTTTTGTTATTCCAGGAGAAATTACTAATAAAAATTTTGAAGGTAGCCATAATTTAATCAAGCAGGGAGCTAAACTAATAACTAACATAGAAGATATTTTAACTGAATTTAACTTTGACTATCAAGTTAATAGAAAGTTAAAAAATTTAAAGCTGGCTCCACAAGAAGAATTAATTTATGATAGCTTAAAAATCAAGGAAAAAACAATTGAGGAATTAAATAAAGAAACAAAAATAGCTATTCAAGAGCTTTTAGTTATTTTAAGTTATATGGAAATTAAAGGAATTATCAAAAATCGCGAGGGAAAATTTTACTTAACTTAAATTTAAATCTAACCAGATTATCACTTTACCAAAAGTTTCATAGGTAAATTCTTTTTCCAAATGAAATTTCTTAGGTTTAATAAATTCTATCTTTTTAGCATTTGTTTCGTATTTAAGTCGTTTTTGATGTTCTTTTATGATTTTTTTAAGATTATCAGGTAATTTTAGATAAATATTAATTTGACGCGAAGGAGTTAGTTTTAAATCTTGTCTTCCATCCTGTATATACCTAATAAAATCATTAACAATACCCTCTTCCTTGAGTTCATTAGTGATATTTTTGTTTAACCAAATTAAAATTGGTTCTTGGGCTTCTAAATAATTTTCTTTATTTTTAGGTTCACCTATATAAATATTTTTAATATTTGTCTCATCTTTAATAAGTTCTAAATACTCCATTGGGATTTTTTCTGCTAAATAACAATCTAATAAAGGCTGACGAGTCTTGATATTATTAGTTTTTCTTAACATCATTATCGAGGAAACTATTTCTCTAATATGACTCATTGTTTTTAAAATAATTTCTTCTTTAGTTTTAATTTTGGATGGTGGGGAGAGTTTTTCTAAATGAACACTTAAATGAGTTTTCCTTCTGTTTCTAACTTCATTTCTTAATTCTTGGTATAAATATTCACTAAAAATTGGATGAAGCGGAGCAGAGATAATAGAAAAATCTAAAAGATAATCTTCAAGTTTTAATAAGGCAATTAGTTTTTCTTTTTTATTTTGAGGCTTTTGAAATCTTTTTCTACTTCTTCTTAACCACCAGTGAGAAAAATCATTAATCAAATCATAAAGCTCGCGACTAGCTTTATTTGGATTGTAATTTTCTAAATAATAAAAAACATTATAATAAGCTGAACGAAGTCTAATATCGAACCATTGATCTAAAATATTATCACTTTTTATATTCTTCAATTTATTTTTTTCTGGATCATAATATATCCGATAAAAATTTAAAATATTAAAAACCAGATTAAAATAATTTGCTTTCAAAGCATTGATTGATTTTTCGTCGTATTTTTTATTATCGGCAGAACTATTAACATAATAAAAATAAAATCTAAGCAAATCACTACTCCATTTTTCAATAGCTTCTAAGGGATTGACTACATTCCCTAAAGATTTAGACATTTTTTTGCCTTCTTGATCTAAAACTAAACCTAACGAAACAACATTTTTATATGAGATATCTTTTTTAATTAAATAACCTAAAACCAATAAGGTATAGAACCAACCTCTTGTTTGATCAATTCCTTCGACAATGAAATCAACTGGATAAATTTTATTTTCATCAATTTCTTTTCTATTTTCGAAGGGATAATGTCTGGAAGCAAAAGGTGCAGCGCCTGAATCAAACCAAATATCAATAATTTCTTCTACTCGGCTTTTAAGACCACCGCATTTACATTGCCACTGAAACTGATCAATATATGGGCGATGGATATTTATCTCACCATCAGCATCACGAGGTAAGACTAAAAATTTTCCTTCTTTAATCTCGCCTGGATTTAAAATAAAATCTTTTCTGCTAATTGTTTGATTAATTGATAATCCATGCATTTCTCCCAATAATGCCCAAAGAGGATCTTGGTGTGAAATAATCAAAATATTCCGTTTTTCATATTTTTTCTCTAATTCTAAAATAACCTTAATCATTCGTCTTTTAACTTCAGTTAAATTTTCTCCTCCAGTGGGTTTAGTAAAATATTGATTATATTGATCTTTAATCAGTTGATTATATGTTTCTTCTTTTTTACCATTAAATTCACCAAAATCAATTTCTCTTAAATCAAAATCGATAACAATGGGTAAATGTAATTCTTGAGCAATAATTTCAGCAGTTTGTTTAGCTCTTAAAAGCGGTGAAGTAACGATTAAATCTAAATTTAATTTTTTTATTTTCTTTAAATTATCTTTAACTTGTTTAACACCTCTATTAGTCAAGGGATTAAAAAATAATTCTGGATATGAGGACAAAATTTTTTTAACATTACTTACTGCTTCGCCGTGTCTCATTAAATAATATCTATTTTGCGATTTAAATTTATTAGCTAATTCTTGTAAATTAGAAATTATTTCGGTAGAACCACAACGATCACATCTCCAAATTGGCAAAGGAATTCCCCAAAATCTAGTTCGTGATAAGTTCCAATCTTTACCTTCTTTTAACCATTCATAGAATCTACCGCTACCAACTTCCGGAGGAAACCATCTTATTTTTTTATTTAGCTGGATTAATTTTTGATTAAAGCGACTTACCCTAATAACCCAATTTTGAGTAGCATAATAAATTAAAGGATTTTTACATCGCCAACAATGTGGGTAATCATGTTCATAACCATTAAGCTTAATATAAAAAACTAAATTCCTTTGTTTGAGTTCATCAACGATAATTGGATTAGCTTCTTTAAAGAAAAGATTATTAATTTTATCTATAATTGGCTCGGGTTCATCAGAATTAAATTTACCATTAACATTAATAGGATTAAAAATAGGTAAATTAAATTTTTTTGCTAATTCAAAATCTTCTTCACCGAAAGCCGGAGCAATATGAACAATTCCAGTTCCTTCTTCTTGGCTAACAAAATCTGCCGGATAGATTTTATAACAATTATCAAAATTTTCTAATTTAGTTAATGAAAATAATGGTTGATATTCTTGTCCAATTAATTTTTCGCCTGATATAGTTTCAATAACTTTAATTTCTTTATTAGTCAATTTTGATAACTTATCAGCTAAATTTTCAACTGCCCAATATTTTTCATCAGCCAATTGATAAAGGCTATAGTTAAAATTAGGATTGATAGCTAAAGCTAAGTTAGAAATTAATGTCCAAGGAGTAGTTGTCCAAACCAAAAAATATTCATTTTCCTTATTCTTAATAGGGAATTTAACATATAAATCTGGATCTAAAACCTTTTTATAAGCATCTACTTGACCTACTTCTGCTTGAGATAATACTGTTTCACACCTTGGACAGTAAGGAAAAACTCGATATTCTTCTTTTAAAAAGCCTTGATCATAAATTTTTTTTATTAACCACCAACAACTTTCCATATAATGAGGTTCATAAGTAATATATGATCTCTGATGATCTATCCAAAAACCAATTCTTTTATCAAAATCTTCCCAGTCCTTTTTATATTTCATCACTAATTCTCGGCATATATTATTAAACCTATCTATTCCATAATTAATTACTTCTTTTTTATTTGATAAGTTTAAAAATTTTTCTGTTGCCACCTCAATAGGTAAACCATGAGTATCCCACCCGGCTACTCTTTCTACATAATAACCTAACATATTTTTAAATCTTAAAATAACATCTTTGTAGATTCGAGTTAAAAAATGACCGATATGAGGTTTATCGTTTGCAAAGGGTGGTCCTTCAACAAAAACAAATGGTTTATTATTTTTATTTTTTTCTACGCTTAGCTGAAAAATATTATGAGCTTGCCAAAATTTGATTATTTTTTCTTCTATCCGATTGAAGTTCTCCATTTTTATTTTTAGATTCTATTTTTTAGAATATTTATTGATTAAATCAATAGCTTTATCTTTACTAAACCAGTTATTAATTTTTACCCATTTCCCTGGTTCTAATGTTTTGTAATTTTCAAAAAAGTGTTTAATTTGATTTTTATAACTTTCTGGAAGTAAAGAAATTTCTTGATATTCTTGCCAAAAAGGATCGATTTTTGCTAAAGGGATAGCAATTATTTTTTCATCCTTACCAGCCTCATCTTCCATTTCTAAACCACCAATTGGTTGACATTTTATTAAACTTCCAGGCAAAACAGGGAAAGAGGATAAAACTAATACATCGATGGGATCGTTGTCTTCTGCTTGAGTATTTGGAATAAAACCGTAATTAAAAGGATAAAACATAGCGGTGTATAAAAATCGATCAACTCTTAAAATATTTTTTTCTTTATCTAATTCATATTTAATTGAACTATTTTGAGAAATTTCAATAAAAACATCGATCTCCATTTTTAAAATTAAAAAAGTTAATTAATCGACTCTTGTTGATCAATCTCCGAATTAGTTTTAGGTTCTTCGGTTGTTTCTAAAATATCTTTTTGAATGCTTTCTTCGGATTGTTGAGTGTTGTTTTCTGGCTGGCTTTCTTCTACCTCAGCAACACCTCCTTCAATTTCTTTTTCTGGTTCTTCGGCTAATCTTACATCAATTCGCCAACCAGTCAATTTTGCTGCTAATTTAATATTCTGACCATTTTTTCCTAAAGCAATAGGTAGTTGATCTTCGCTAACATAAACTTTAATTGTTCTCTTTGGTAAAACCTCAGCGCTAATTACTTTAGCTGGAGAAAGAGCATTAATCACATACTGAACAGGATCATCAGAGTATAAAATAATATCAATTTTTTCTCCATTAAGTTCGTTAGAAATACTTAAAACCCTTACTCCTTTTGGACCGATACACGCACCAACAGGGTCGAGGTTTTCAACATTAGACTTTACAGCAATTTTTGTTCTTACGCCAGGAATTCTAACTATATTTTTAATTTCTATTTGATTTTCTGCTATTTCGGGAATTTCAAAAGCAAAGATTGAACTAATAAATAAAGGATGAAAACGCGAAAGATAAACTTCTACACCTCTTGAAGTTTTTTCTACGGCATAAACATAAAATCTCATTCGATTACCGATTCGATAAAATTCACCAGGAATAGCCTCACTGCGAAACATATAACCAATTGTTTTTCCTAAATCAACATAAACCATTTTATTATCTACTTTCTGAATAACCCCTAAAACAATCTTACCTTCTTTTGCTTTAAATTCTTCGTAAATTTTATTTTTACTTATTTCTTTTATTTTCTGTAAAATAACTTGTTTAGCTGTCTGAGTAGCTACTCGACTGAAATTATCTTTTGGTTCCAGTGGTAATTTAATTTCATCACCTACCTTAATTCCTGGATTGATTTTCATTGCTTCAGAAAGTCTAATATGTCGATAAGGATTAAATCTAATTTCTTGGTCATTATCATCAACAACTGTTTTTACTAAATAAAATTCCACCCATCGACCACTTGGATCTAATTTACCCTCAACTCTTTCTTCTTTATGACGAAAATCTTTCTTATAGGCAGCAGCTAACGCACTTAAAATTGCTTCTTTAACTTCTATTTCATTCAAATCCTTATCTTCACTAATTTCTTCAATTAAATTTTGGAATTGTTTAATATTAATCATTTTTTAATTGTGCTTTAAAATACTTAATTCAAAAATTCATTCAATTAAAATTTAAGCTTATAATTTAAATAATAAGAAAAATGACAATAGATAATAATTATAATAGATTTTAATTTAAAATTCTAATGAAAAATAAGGGACAATTAGAAAGCTTGATTATCAGCATAGTCTATATTCTCCTATTTTTATCTTTAGTTATTTATTATTTCCAATTTAAAACTGGCTCGGTGCCTGTTTTTAAAACTAAAAAAAATATTGAACCAGCAGAGCGAGGGGTTTTACCAAGGGGAACTTTTTTTGATTTTGAAAAAAATAAACCAAAAGAGAAATTACCTTATTTATTTTTAAATAAAGTTTATGCTCAATCAAAAGCAAAATATAAACCAAATAAAAATTTAGAAACCTCCATAATTAACCCCCTACCTTTAACAATATTAGAAAATAATATTTTTGATTTAGTTGTTTCTGGACAAAATAAAAAGAATCCCTTAGAAAGAATATATTTCGAATATAAAATAGAGCCAATTCATACTGAGTGGCAAAAATTATATGGTCAACAAAGAAGATTTTCCTTGCCCAAAGGAACAAATTTCTACACTATCTATGTTCGAGCAATTAATAAAAATTATGAAATTGATCCAACACCAGCTGTTGCTTATCTTTATACCAATATTTCTCCTTTTTATCAAGATATTAGCATTGATATCAATTTTAAAAAAGACCAAATAATTCTTAAAAATAAAAGTAAAAATCAAATTAATCTAACTGGTTGGCGTATTATTTCTTCTAGAGCTAATTTTTTTATTCCTCAGGCAGTAAAAGATATTCCTCCTGATTTAAATATTAAATTAGAAAATATTCTTCTTAATCCAGGAGAACGCGCAATTATTTATTCTAATCTTTATAATTCGCCCTTAGGATATAACTTTAAATTAAACAAATGTTTTAAATATTTAGCCGAATCGAGAGGGGAATTAAAACCATATTTAAAAAATTTTGTTTTTCCTTGTGAAAGATTAACTAAACAACAATTACTTGAGATTAAATATAAATATCGGCTATCTAATAATTGTTTAAATATTTTAGAAAAAATTCCCTGTTCTGGACCTAAACCTCAAGACTGGCTAAAAATTGATTTTGATTCAAGTTGTTATAGATTTTTCGAAAATAATTACACTTATCAAGGCTGTTATCAAAATAGAAAAAATGATTCAAATTTTTACTTAAAAGACTGGTTTATCTTTATTCCTGATATTACTACTTTTACCCAGAACAAATATGATGAAATAAAAATTTATGATCAAAGGGGTTTATTGGTTAATAAAAAAGTTATTTATTAAAAGTTAGATTAAATTTTTTTGCTAATTTAGATTTTAAGCGCGAGGCTTTATTTTTATGAAGAAAAGTTTTGCTTGCTTTATCAAGATATTTATAACATAAAGTCAACAGTTTTTCTGCCTCTTCTTTATTTTTATTCATCAAAGCTTGATAAAAATTCTTAATTGTTTTTTTGATTAATCTTCTTTTTTCTAAATTTCTCAGTCTTCTCTTTAAATTTTTTCTTAATTCTTTTTTTGCTGATTTGGTTATAGGCATTGTTCAGAAATAATTATAATTTATTAATTGTTTTTAAAAAAGGCTGTGGTTGAAAATCTTGAGAACTCAAAATAACGGATATTAAATTTTTCTTATGTAACCAATCATAAATTTCTCTTTTTACTTCATTTTCCTTAATAGCTTTAATTTGTTTAAGGTAATCTTGAGGTAAAATAATCCTATTATTTAATAAATACTCTAATCCATAAAACAAAGCAATAGGAAGCGATGATTCAGCAGTAAAAAGAATTGATGATTCTAATAAAGCTTTAGCTTTTTCTATCTCTTCGGCAGATAATTTTTCTTTTTTTAATTTAACTAATTCATTGATAATTTTTTCAAAAGTTAAATTAGTTTTTTCAATAGTTGATCCAGTTTGAATATAAAGATATCCACGATCAGTGTAAAAATCATTATTCACTCTAACATAATAAGTAATACCTAATTCTTCTCGTAATATAACAAACATTCTTGAACTAAAACCGTAACCCAAAATACTGGTTAATAAACTTAAAGAAAATCTTCTTTTTTTTAATTTTTGTAAACCGTTAGTTTTAAAAAGTAAGATTAAATGACTTTGCTTAATATCATTTCTTTTAATCGTTTTCATTTTAGGACCAGAAAGTTTTTCTTGAAATTTATATTTAGTTGGTGGTTTAGTTTTAGAATAATTTTTAAAAGCTTGATCTAAAAATTTTTTATTAATTTTTTTAATATTAAAATTCCCAACAATAACTATTAAAGTATTCTTAGTAGTATAGTTAGAGCGAAAATAATTTTTTATTTCCTTTTGATTAATTCTCGTAAGAGTTTGCTTATTACCTAATATTGGCCAACCAGCTGGTTGATCACCATAAGCTAACTTAAGAGTTTCATCAAAAACAAAACTAGTTGGTGTATCATAGTGAAAATTAATTTCTTCTAAAATAACTCCCCTTTCTTTTTCTAATTCTGACTGGTCGAAAAGGGGATTATTAAGAATATCAGAGATTAAGTAAATTGCTCTTTCTAAATATTCGGGTAAGGTTTTTATATAATAACCGGTATATTCATAAGAAGTAAAAGCATTATATTCAGCTCCAATTTTATCTAATTCTAAACCCAAAATTTTGGGTGAAGGGTAAGTTGTTGTTCCTTTAAAAAACAAATGTTCAATGAAATGGGAAATGCCATTTAAATTTTTTGTTTCATAATCAGTGCCAGTTTTAACTAAAACTAAAACAGTGGCTGTATTCAGCTCATTAGATGAATAAAGCAAATAAGTTAAACCTGATTCTGATTTTAAAATTTTAGGAGTTTTCATCTTTATTTTTCTTGCTTTTAATAGTTATTTTTCTTTTTTTACCCTCAATAACCTTTTTCTTAATTAATAAATTCCAAACACTATCAGAAACTTGAGCACCATTTTGAATATAAAATCTTATTAAATCAGAATTAAATTCTCCTTTTTTTATTCTTGGATCCCACCAACCTAATTTTTTAATCACTTTTCCAGACAATTTACTTCTTTTTTCTTGTAAAACAATTCTAAAAATTTTTTGATGTTTTTTTCCTACTGGTTGAAATCTAATAACTAACATTAAACAAATTCAATAATACTTAATTCCGCTCCGTCTTTTAATCTTTTTAATGGTAATTTAACTACTCTTAAATACCCACCGTTTCTTTCTTGATAACGAGGGGCAATTTCATAAAATAATTTATAAGCAGATTTTTTAGGCAATCGACTTAACAATAATCTTAAAGTACTTAAATCTTGTTTTTTTGCTTTGGTTATTAATTTTTCTACTTTTCTTTTTAAATATTTAGCTTTAGCTGTTGTCGTTTTTATTTTTTCTTTCATAATCAAATGGTGAGCTAAAATTTTAAACAAAGCTTTTCTTTGGTCTCTCTTTCTATGGAATTTTTTAGTTTTGACCAAATGCCTCATTGATAACAGAAAAATGTTTAATTAAAACGCCCGTAGCTTCTTTAAGAGCATCAACAGGATCAATACTTCCATCAGTTTCAATTACTAATCTTAATAAATTGTAATCAGCTCGCTCTTTATAAACAATATTTTCTACTTCATAAGTAACATTAGTAATCGGTGAAAAAATTGCATCTAAAACTAAAGTGCCCGGTTCAACTCTTTCTTTTTCTCTTTCCTCAGCAGGTGAATAACCACAACCTCTTTCTACAATTAGTTTCATTTTTAATTCGGCATCTTTTGAAGTTAAAGTAGCAATTAGATGGTCTTTATTAACAATTTCAACACCAACAGGGCATTTAATATCAGAAGCAAAAACTTCACCTTCGCCTTTTTTATTTAATTCCAATTCAACACTATCATCGCCTAAATATTTTACCCTAATATGCTTTATTCTCAAAATAATATCTAAAACATCTTCTAATACTCCTGGCAGCGTAGAAAATTCATGCAATACCCCATCGATATGAACAGTAGTAATTGCTGATCCTTTGATCGAAGAAAGCAAAACTCTTCTTAAAGAATTACCAATAGTTATTCCATATCCAGGATAAAGAGGGTAAATCTCAAATATACCTTTATTTTTTTCCAGTGAGACTATTTTAAAATTGTCTGGGATAATAATTTCTTTTATCATTGTTAAAATTTTAATTTTTAAGTTCGACTATTTACCATAAAGTTGTAAAGCTAATTGAATATCAAAAGGTAAATTTACCTCTTCTAATTCAGGATAGCGATTAAATTCTCCAGTTAAATTATCGAAATTTATTTTTAACCAAGAAGGTATTTGATAAGATTTTAATTTTTTATTTAAGTCTTTAAAGATAGCCAAATTTTTACTTTTCGGTTTAATCTCAATAATATCACCTGGTTTTAAAAAATAAGTGGGGATGTTAACTTTTTCACCATTAACTAAAAAATGACCATGATTAACTAATTGTCTGGCTTGAAGTTTAGAGCTTGTATAACCTAATCTCCAAATAACAATATCCAATTTGCTTTCTAAAATTTTAATTATTGCTGAAGGAAGTGGTTCTTTAAGTTTTTTTGCCTTTTCAAAAATATTTTTTAATTGATTTTCTTTCAAAATATAAAAATATCTTAATTTTTGCTTTTCAATTAATTGTCGAGCGTAATCTGAAAGAGTTCTTGGTTTATAACCATGCATTCCTGGTCTAACTCTTCTTCGACTTAAAGCACATTTACCAGAAGCACATCGTTCATTCCATAAAAGTTTTTGTCCTAATCTTCGGCAAATTTTACACTTAGCTTCGATTTTCATTTTTAAACACTTCTTGGTTTGGGTGGTGTCGGACCACCAAAAGGAATGGGTGTCCGATCTTCGACAGCGGTTATATTAAAATCAGAATTAAAAATAATTCTTAAAGCCGATTCTCGACCCGGTCCAATACCCTTAACGATTACCTTAACTTCATTAACATCAAAAAATTCTTTAATTTTATTAATTAACCCCTCAGCAGCTTTTGCTCCAGCATAAGGTGTTGATTTTTTTGTATTTTTAAAACCGATATGACCAGCAGATGACCATTTTAAAACATTTCCTTGAGCATCAGTAAAAGTTATTAATGTATTATTTAAATTAGCATTAATATAAAAAATACCTAAATCTAAATATTTTTTCTTGCTTTTTTTGGTTTTTTCTTTCTTAACTTCTTTTACTTCTCCTCCTTCAACTAATTTTGTCCTTGTTTTACCCATTATTTTTTAGTGATTTTTACTCTTCCTGATCCGACTGTTTTTCTTGGACCCTTTCTGGTACGAGCATTAGTTCTAGTTCTTTGTCCTCTGACTGGTAATTTTCTTTTATGTCTTAAGCCACGATAGCAATTTATTTCAATTAATCTTTTAATATTTGTTTGAATTTCTCTTTTAAGTTCATTACCAATTTTTAGATTATCATCAATGTACTTTTCTATCTTACCAATTTCTTCTGGAGTCAAATCTGCAGTTTTTTTCATTGGATCAATGTTTAATTCTTGGCAAATTTTTTCTGCCAAACTAACACCAATCCCATAAATATATGGTAAAGAAAATTTTAATCTTTTCTCATTAGGAATTTCTGAACCAGCTATTCTAACCATTATCCTTGTCTTTGTTTGTGTTTTGGATTTTCACAAATAATATAAATTCTCTTATTTCTTCTAACGACCTTACATTTATTACACCTTTTTTTAACTGAAGTTGTTACTTTCATTTTTGATTATTTTCTTTTAATTATTCTTCCTCGCGTTTTATCATAAGGAGATAGTTCAACAACTACTTCATCTCCTGGCACAATTTTAATATAGTTAACTCTCATCTTTCCCGACAAATAAGCCAACACTTCATTACCATTTTCTAATCTAACTCTAAAAGTAGTATCGGGAAGATTTTCAATAACTATACCTTCAACAACTTCTTTTTTCATTATTTATTTTGGTAAAATAAAATAAACCTTCGCAATTTTTGTTTATTGCTAATTAAATATTATGATTGAATAACTTATTAGTTTATTTTTAATATATATTAAATTATATCAAAAAAATATTTAAAAATAAAGAGACAAAATAAAACTCGGGGTGGTGGGATTCGAACCCACAATCTCTTGGTCCCAAACCAAGCGCCTTAATCCGTTAGGCCACACCCCGCTTATTGATTATTATTTTATTTAAAATAAATTAAAATTTTGTGGACTCGGCGGGACTCGAACCCGCGACCCCTGCCATGCCATAGCAGTGCTCTACCAACTGAGCTACGAGCCCTTAAATATTAATTATATCACAGCTTACTCAACTAATAAGTTGAACAACCAACCTAAACCAAAAATTACAATCAACAAATAAATAATTATTTTAGAAAATTTAAAATAGTATAAATTTTTTAATTTAAGATAACAAACCATAATAAGAATTAAATTGATACCAATAAATAAACTACCTATTAATCTAATTATTCTTATCAAATTATCTAAATTATAGAAACTAAGTAATACAATTAAAAGGCTAATAATCAACCAAGATAATTTTTCATTTAAATTAAAATCAGCAATTAATCCTCTTTTAAGATAATAAGCTAAGGAAACAAAGGTTGTTAAAATACTTAAAAGGAAGAGAACTAAAATAAAGTAATCAAGATAAAGATTCTCCAAATAGTTTAATAAAAAAATTATACTGAGCGGAGGGATATTCTCTCCTGCTAAACCGAGGGTTGAAATGACATAAAGTAAATAGATTAAAAAAACTATAATTAAACTTATTAAATTTACTTTTAAAAAAGATTTTTTATTTTTTCCTATTAGATCATAAATAATCTGCAAAGATTGATAACCGGCAAATGAAAAAAGTATTACTCCGTAACTTAACCAGAAATTATTTTCTTGAGGTAAAAGATTGCTAATATTGATTTTCGGAAAACTATAAAAAAAGAAAAAAAGAAAAAAGAAGATTAATAAAAACGACAAAATTGAATCGACTTTAGCAAATATATTATTTCTAAAAATAATCAAAAAACTAATAATAATGGAGCAAAGCAATTTAAAATTAAGATTAATAATAAAAACTTCTTTTAAAATTTGGTTAATTGCTATTAAATAAACAATAAAAACCATCGTTAGTCCAACAAAATCAAAAAACCAAACCGGGGTTTTAAATTTCGGATTAATTATTTTAGCCACCAAAGTTGGTAAATTGTGTTTTTCTTCAACCTGAAAAATTATTTCACCATAAATTAAATGTAAAATAAAAATCAAAAATGGAATAAAAATTAACCAAAAATAAAAAAATATACCTGATTCTTTAGCAATATAAGGTAGGGTAAAAATTCCTAAACCAACAATTGTGCTAATCAATATTAAAGAACCATAAATCAAATTATTTCTCATTAGAAATTTTCTTTTCTAAATAAGGCAAAAAAGCAAGAATCAGAACAACCAAGAAGGCGACTAAAAAAGTTTCAAGATATAATCCTAAACCAATAGCACTACCTAAAGAAGCTGTTACCCACAAAGCAGCAGCCGTTGTTGCTCCTTGAAGTTTTTCTTGATAGAAATAAATTAAACCACCCCCCAAAAAACCAATACCAATAACAATATTAGCTAAAATTCTTGAACTGGCATCTGGTGAAAATTTAAGAGCAATTAACGAAAACAAGGTTGCTCCTAAACAAACTAAAGAAAAAGTTCTTAAGCCTGCTTGTTTATGAAAAAAACTTCTTTCAGCGCCGATAATCGCACCAATGGTTGCTCCTAAAATTAATCGATAAATAATTTCAATTATTGGAATATCGCTCATTTTTAATTAAATTAATAATTTTCTCAACTAATTTTTGAGGATCTGATTCCCAAATTATTTTGTTATGCTCTTTATGAGATTCTTTAACAATCTCTGCCATATATTTTTCCTCTCCACCAGAATTTAATAAAATACCCATTGGTTTTTTTTCTTCATAAGAAATAACAAACTCATTCAGTGTTCCGGTTCTACCACAAACAAATATTACTCCATCACCAGATCTAACCAAAATTAAATTTCTTAGAGAATGGCCAAAACCAGTATAAAAAATTAAATGATGATAATCTGTTGGCAAATTATAGACTTCTATATGTTCTTTTTCATCTATTGCTGGAGAGACACCAATTACATATCCGCCATTTTCAAATGCTCCCTTAGCTGCCCAAAAAGGTGATCCAGTTGTTGCCCCAGTAATAGTAATCACATCGTTCATTGCCAAATATTTACCGATTTCATAAGCAAATTCATTAACTTTTTCAGAGCAATGAGAGGTTTCAGCTGCTCCGGAAATTACTATTTTTAATTTTTTTTCCATTTTAGGGTTATTTTAATTTGTATATTCAAGATATCTTAAATATAAATCTTTAGTTTCTTTTAATTTTCTTTTCTTTCTAATTTTTTTTGATGATTTTTTAGCTAAAAAATGAGAAAGTCCACTAACTCTTCTTAAGATCTTTCCTTTCTTAGTTATTTTTATTCTTTTTAAAAGCGCATCTCTCTTTTTCATTTTTTACTAATAATAACGAATAAATTATTGCCAGTTTTTTTAATCGTAGAAATAATTTTAATCGGTATTTCGATAAAACTAATAAATTGATTCATTTTTTCTTCAGCTAAATTAAGGTGTAACATTTGCCTACCTTTTAACATCATTCTAATTCTTACTTGATCGCCTTCTTGTAAAAACTCTTCAGCTTGTTTTGCTTTTCTTCTTAAATCACCCTCAGCCTCCTGAAAACTAATTCTGATTTCTTTAATTTCGGAAATATCTTTATCTTTTTGTCTTTTTTTTAAATTATAAATATATTTAAAATAATCGCCTAATTTCAAAACAGGTGGATCAGCTTTTTCTGAAACTAAAATAAGTCCGGTATTTTTTTCTTCAGCAATTTTTTTTGCTTCACTAAAATCTAAAATACCTATTTGTTTTCCACTTTCATCAATTAACCTAACTTTGTTTAATTTTAACTTATTTAATTTAGGATCGAACAGGTTTTATTTATATTTAGAGTTAATTATAGTTAAAAAAATTTTAAATTATTTTTAGAATAATTTACAATTTACAACACTGAATACTCCACATATCCAATGAGTTAACATCTCGCGATGAACCCCTAAATCTAATTCCCTTCATAAAATAACCTGACGGACATATTGTTTCTGCTACACCGCTTACTACATCTATATCTCTATAATTGTTTTCTTCAGGTCCTGGGATCCAAACGCAATCATTGTTTTCATTCTTTTCAACTATCAAATCACCCAATATACCAACCTTCCCATCCCAACCTACCCTTAAAAAACTTCCATAGAATCCCTCATTTTGGTTATATTTATTAAATTTAGCGGCTACCGGATCTTGTGCTATTTCTCTTCTATACCAATCATAACATACTGGCCCCATGTTATTAATAGTATAATAATAAGCCGGGCAATCAACATTTGTATCGGTTATATCACATTCGCATCTTACCTGGCTTGAGTTTCTGTTGTTTATGCCTATTTCTTGAATATATAAATAACCTGGCACCTTAAAAAAGGTTCCTAATCCAATATCAGCTACATATAAGGCTGGAGTATAAACTGTGTTGTTTTTAAATATAAACTTAAACCCTCGATTATCTGTCTTAAAAACAGTAAATCTCGTTTGTCCTTGGCTATAAGCAGAAAAGAATAATAATAAAGAAATCATTAAGCATAACACTAAAATTACTAATCTTTTTTCAAAAATAATATCACTAATTTTTTTAAACATTATTCTTCGCTAATACCTAAAATTAATCTTGAACCATCAGAAGAATAAATTCTAGTTTCTCCTTTTAAATCTAAATAATTTCTTGAAATGTTAATTTTTTCTATGCTTGAGACCTGAATAGAAATATTGCTATTTTCATATCCACTATTAATAGTTTTAATTCCACTATCATAAAAATAAATACCATTCTTAACAGCTATTGCTCCATTAACATCTAATTTAGCACTTGGATTAGTTGTTCCGATGCCGACATTGGTTCCATTATCAAATATTTGAGAGTTAATAACAGTACTGTTATTAGCAAACTTAGCAATATAATTTGCTGTACCATTAATACTTCCTCCGCCACCAACTGGCCAAGATGAACGACAGCTATTTCCTATACAAAATACCGGAGCAGTGATTGTTGCTGAAGATTTAATATCTCCTATAACATGTAATTTAGCTTGGGGGTTAGTGGTACCGATACCCACATTGCCTCCATTTATTGCTAGGTTAGCACCATAATTTACTCTAAGGCTTCCGCCGCTAGATAGCATTGTATCAGCTGAAATTGTCCCTGTTGCTTTAATATTTCCTATAACATGCAATCTTTCTGTTGGATTAGTTGTTCCAATACCTACTCTAACATTAGTTGGAGTAGCATATAGATTTATTCCTGATAATGATAATATCCAATAAGATGTACCTGCACCTGACCAAGTAGTTCGACAATCATTACCAAGACAAAAACCACTAGCTTTGATATTTCCAACTACTTCTAATTTTTCAGTTGGATTATCTGTTCCTATGCCCACATTACCATTTGATTCTGTTGTTAATTGTGAACCTATTGAATTTCCTGGATTTAATATTATATTGCCACCCTTTCTTGCCCAAATAACTACATCTCCCCTTGGATCATTGCGACCACCTGTATTTTTAAATGCTATACCTCCTCGATGATGACCCAATCCTGAACCAGAAAAACCAAACCAGGGATTAGTGGCATTAGAAGGTATATCTGCGTTAATTTTAATATGATCAGCAAATCTGCTTGTATCATCTGCTTCTATTTTAACTCCCAAATTACTACCTGTAGAACCAATTCTGGTTGTTGTTCCAATAAGCAACCTTCCATCCCAAGTTAGTGTCATTAAATTTTTATATATATAATTTCCTGGCGGGATATCTCTTCCTAACCTTCCCCTGATAGATTCATTTGTAGGATTGTATTCAGAGTAGAAGAATCTTAAGTTACCATATTCGGAACTCATTGGATTATGGAATAATGGTTCATCTATTGGAACATTTTGATTTCCAAGTTCTGTTTGCCAATACATATACGATGGATGATTAGCAATAGTAAAATAATTTAAGAATAACTTATCAGTACTAGTTGAATCATCTAAAAAAGTTATTGAACCACCACTATGATAGTTTCTTCTGGGACCATTCACAGTTATCCCTCCCCAGTTTACCCTTAACCAATTACTCCAATTATTTCCTCTCGATGTAGCTTTACTACTCCATATATTTACAGAATTTCCAATTCTAATCAATTCGGCCGTATCTCTTCTTTGTCCCGCATAAAAAATAGTTGTAGACGCATAAGTAATTGGTGAATTAGTTAAAACACCAGAACTTAATGCCACTGGTATAGTGTTTGTTGCCATATTAGGCCAAATAAGTAAATTTTGGGGAGCAGAGCACATAGGAATAGTTTGAGCTTGTAGGGAATTAGATAATATTAAAAAAGTAAATAATAATAAAACCGGATAAATTGTAGATATTCTTATTTTGCTCATATTTGCTTAATTAATTTGGTTTTGATTTAATTAGTAAAATTTT
Source organism: bacterium (assembly GCA_041640295.1). Lineage (GTDB taxonomy): Bacteria > Patescibacteriota > Minisyncoccia > UBA6257 > HR35 > JANXCM01. Next base: position 44,398 of record JBEQAR010000002.1, on the reverse strand, counting down.
AATAATAAATTTAATTTTAGTCAACATAAAAATTTGTGGATAACTTATAAGCCTAATTGATCGCTTATTGATTGCATTGCAGATAGGGCTATTTGGCTTAATTCTTCAACAGTAATTCCTAACATAGGTTGACATTGTTTTATTATTTCACGATTAACCCCTCGAGCAAAGGAATTCTCTTTAAATTTTGACATTATTTTATCAACAGTTACTTCAGATAATTTTTTATTGGGCATTACCAAAGCAACAGCAACAATTAAACCTGTTATTTCTTCGCAACAATAAAGAGCTTTTTCAAGTAATGTTTCTGGTACTAAATTGTGAATATGATTATGTTTTTTAATAGCAGAAATAATTTCTTCAGGAAATTTCTCTCTTTCCAAAATTTCAACAGCTACAAATGGATGTTTTTCTGGGGTTTCTTTGGTTATTTCCCAATCTAAATCATGAAGTAAACCAGCTAAACCCCAAAGTATTTCATCCTGATTAAATTTTTTTGCTAAAGCTTTCATCAAGGCTTCAGTTGCTAAAAGATGTTTTTTTAAATTTTCGTTATTGATATATTGATCAATAAGTTGTAAAGCTTTTTCTCTAAAATTATTCATTGTTTAAAATTTGAATATTAAAATTTTAAAATTTGTATATTTTAATTTTCTATTTTAAGATTTAAATTATAAGCAATAAGATTATAATTGAAAAGAAGTTAATAAAATGAACACGAAAACGCAAATTAAAAATTTATTTGAATCATTGGGTGGAAAATTGATTGATGGTTTTCCAGTTATTAATTCAAAAGTTTATTTTACTCAAAATGGTACTCCTTACTTAAAGCAACCTGGAGTAATAATGATTGCTAAGCCTGAAATCAAATTAGAAAATGTTAAAGAATTTTTAGCTGGTTATCAAAATGAATTTGAAAATTATTTAAATGATCCTGATCAATTAACTAATGGCACGCAATTAATTAAATTTTCCGCACAACTTTGTTATATGTCTTTTGGCCCTAAAAGAACTTGGAATAAAGATGCTGATAAATATTTTGAAAACATTATGTCTTCTGGTCATGGCTCAGTTTTAGAGCATAGTTATTATACTTTTTTGCTTTATGGAGTTTCAAGAAGTTTAACGCATGAATTAGTTAGGCATCGCGCTGGCTTTGCTTATTCTCAGCAAAGTCAAAGATATGTTTCTGGTAAATTAATTAGATTTGTTGAAAGACCTGAATTTCAAAAAGATGAAAATTTACACCGATTATTTGAAGAAAGAATTGATCGGATTAAAAACGAATACCAAAAACTTTATGATCTTTTACAAGAAAAAAGAGAGGAGTTGAAAATTTTAAATCCTTCGACAAAAGATGATGATAAACATTTACAAACAGAATTAAGAAAAAAAATTAATCAAACGGCGCGCAGTTTATTTACTAACGAAACCGAAGCACCAATTGTAGTAACTGCCAATATTCGTGCCTGGCGACATACTATTGAAATGAGGGCTAATAATTATGCAGAAACAGAAATAAGGGAATTATTTTTTAGAATTTTTCTTTGTTTAGCATTAGTTGAACCAATTTTGTTTCAAGATTATCAAATAGTTCAATACGAAGATGGAATTTGGGGAGTAACAACTTCTTGGAAAAAAGTTTAAAATTAAATTTAGGTCGTAATTAATTTTATTATTATTTCTATGCACAATAATCACATCTATAATCTTATTTCTCAGCTTACCCAAGAACATCGAAGTTTGTGGCGAATAAAGAAATATTATTTAAAAGATGCTGGTAATTGTAAAAAGTGTAAAGAGTTGTGGCGAAAATTACATCAACAAAAAGAAGAGCAAATAAAAAATATCTTAGAAGTTCTAAAAACTCACAAAATTTAAGTTAGATTACAATGAATACCTCTTTAAATAATTTAAAGATTAAAGCAAAAAAAATTATTCAAAAGTTAGATAAACTTTTTCCATCAAGCAAAATCGCTCTTAAATTTTCTAATCCTTGGGAATTATTTGTAGCTGTTGTTCTTTCGGCTCGCAATCGAGATGAAGTAGTTAATCAAGTTACTGAAAAGTTATTTCAAAAATACAAAACATTAAAAGACTATCTGAAAGCAAACGAAGAGGAATTTGCGCGAGATATTAGTCGTTTAGGTTTATATAAACAAAAAGCAAAATATATTTTAACCGCAGCAAAAATTATTCAAGAAAAATATCAAGGTAAACTTCCTAAAACAATTGATGAATTAATCAAATTACCAGGGGTAGGAAGAAAAACTGCTAATATTATTTTGTGGCAGGCTTATAGAAAAGCTGAGGGTTTTCCTGTTGATACTCATATCAGAAGATTAAGCAGGCTTTTCGGCTTAAGTCAGCATTCTAATCCAGATAAAATCGAACAAGATTTAATGAAAATTATTCCTAAAAATAGATGGGGTGATTTACCATATAAATTAATTGATTATGGCAGAAAATATTGCCCGGCTCGTTGCTCTCATAAAAATTGTCCCTTAAGGGAATTTATTAACAAAAAGAAATAATGGTAAAAGAAATAAAAGTTTGGACCGATGGTGGTGTAATTAATGAAAATGGAATTGGTGCGTTGGGAGTAGTGATTATGATTAATAATAAAAATAAATTATATAAAGTTAGGGTAGAAAATATCACCAATAATGAAGCGGAGTATTTGGCGGTTATCTTTGCTCTTAAAAAATTAAAACAACTTCTTGGGAAAAAGGAAATAAAAACAAATAAAATAATTATTCATTTAGATAGTGAATTGGTTGGTAATCAGTTATTAGGTAAATATAAAATAAAAGAGGAAAGATTACAAAAATTATTTATTAAGTTTTGGAATTTAAAAATTGATTTTCCTTTATTAGAAATAAAAATTATTCCTCGGGAAGAAAATAAATTAGCTGATAAATTAGTAAAAAGTATTATATTTGAAAAAAAATTATTTTAATTTTATAATTAAATTGCTTTGTGGTTGCATAGCTAAGCTGGAAACACCCTTACCCATTCCGAACAAGCAGGTGAAACGGCTTAGCGCCGATGGTAGTGCCGATAAGGCGCGAGAGTAGGTACCGCAAAGCTTTTTGAATTTTAAATTTAATTTTAAAAAATTTAATTTTAAAAAAAATTTAGATCTTCTAGAAATGAAAAACATTTATGAATTAGGCTATTGGTTAAAAATTGAAAGTCAAACTAATGAAGATTTAGAAAGAATCAAAAAAGTTTTGTCAAGCAACAATGCTGAAATTATTTTTGAAGAATCACCCAAAAAACGGAATTTAGCCTATCCAATTAATAAACAAAGGATTGGTTATTTTGGGTATATTATTTTTAAAATTGAACAAAAAGAAAATTTAGCTATTATTAATCAAGAATTACTAAAGATTGCTAATATTTTAAGATTTATTATAATCAAAAGAAAGGCATTTATTCCCAAAGAACAACCAATTGCTCATGAATCTAAATAAAGTATTTTTAATAGGTAGATTAGTTAAAGAAGTTGATTTTCGAATTGCTCCAACAGGAAATCAAATAGCAGTTTTAAATATTGCGACTAATCGCAACTACCGCGATAGAAATAACCAGGAAGTCAATGAAACAGAATTTCATCGAGTAATCGCTTGGGGAAAATTAGCTGAGATATGTAAAAATTATTTAACCAAGGGGAGGTTAATTTTTGTTGAAGGTAGAATTCATTATCGTAATTGGCTTACTCCTGATGGGCAAAAAAAATTTATCACTGAAATTATTGCTGAAAATGTAACTTTTGGTCCGAAAACAATAGAAGAAGAAACTACAGAGGAATTTAAAGATTTTGAAACCAATATTGATCAGGAAGGAAATATTTGGGATATTCAATTTTAATTTTATAAATAATTTAACTTAAAATTTTTAAATATGAACAAAAAGAAAGCAGAAAAAGAAAATAGAAAAGAAAATTTAGAAAGTTTACTCCAAGAATTACAAAAAGAATTTGGTGAAGGAACTGTAATGACATTAGAGTCTGTTCCTAAAGTTAATGTTGAAGTAATTTCAACTGGTTCACCATCATTAGACTTAGCTTTAGGAGTTGGTGGTTTACCCAGAGGAAGAATAATAGAAATTTTTGGTCCAGAATCAAGTGGTAAATCTACTTTAGCTTTAGAAACAATTGCTGAAGCTCAAAAAAGGGGAGGAAATGTGGCATTTATCGATGCTGAACATGCGCTTGATCCTGAATACGCTAAAAGAATTGGCGTTGATATTAAAAAAATAATTATTTCTCAACCAGATTCTGGCGAAGATGCTTTAAATTTAGTTGAAAGATTAGTCAAGTCTGGCTTATTTGATGTAATTGTTGTTGATTCAGTAGCTGCTTTAGCACCTAAGGCTGAATTAGAGGGCGAGATTGGTGATCATTTTATCGGACTTCAAGCAAGGCTAATATCACAAGCTTTAAGGAAATTAACAGCTTTGATTTCAAAAACAAAAACGATATTAATTTTTTTAAACCAAACAAGAGCGCAAATAGGAGCAATGATTGGCGCCCAAGAAACAACTCCAGGTGGAAAAGCATTAAAATTTTATGCTTCAGTAAGAATAGAACTTAAAAAAATTGGTCAAATAAAAAGGGGCGATGAAATTATTGGTATTAAAGTTAAAGCTAGGGTAGTAAAAAATAAAGTTGCTCCACCATTTAAAACAGCGGAAATTGAAATTTATTACGGTGATGGTATTTCCTACGAAGCTGATTTATTAAATTTAGGAGAGAAATTGGGTGTAATTAAAAAAACAGGAACAAGTTTATTTTTTAATGATTTAAAATTGGGTAGTAGTTTTCAAAGCGCTAGAGAGTTTTTAAAAAAAGAAGTAAAAATAAGTAATGAGATTTGGAATGAAATTCGTAAATCTTATTTTAAATAAAATGAATAAAAATAAAATTATTATTTTAATTATAGGTGTCTTGTTGTTTTCTTTTGTGGGAACAAAAGATATTTTAGCTATAACTATAAACAATAGACTTAATTTTAATTGGGTACCAAATGGTTCAGTAAATAGTATTGCGGTTGCTACTAATACTGTTTATATAGGAGGTAATTTTACTTATCTTGGTCCATATAAAGGAAATGCTTTTATTGTTAATTCTTCTCAAGGTTCAGCTAGTGATTTAGTTGATAAAATAGATGGCATAGTTTGGTCAGCTATTTCAGATGGTAATGGTGGTTGGTTTATTGGTGGTGATTTCAATAGAGTCGGTAATTGCCAAATAGCAAAATTAATATATATTGATTCTTCTGGAAGGGTAAATTGTAATTTTAATCTTGGTATTGATGATACTGTTTATGCTATGGCTTTAAAAGATAATATATTATTTATCGGAGGTGCTTTTGAACGAGTATTAAATTTTAATCGGAAGTATTTAGTAGCAATTGATATTAGTGATCTTAATAATCCACAATTAATAAATACTTTTTCTTTTGAACCAGAAGATTATGTTTTTTCTTTGGTTGTTCATCCCAATACTAATACTTTGTATGTTGGCGGTCAATTTGTTTGGATTAAAAATTTAATAACCAATATTACATCGAATAAAAAATTTTTAGCTAGTATTAACTATTCAACTTCAGCCACTTCTACTATTAACGAAACATTCTCTACTTCAATTAATGATGTTGTGTGGACAATGCTTTTATCACCTGATAATAGTAAATTATATGTTGGTGGTTATTTTACTACACCTACAAAATATATTGCTGCTCTTAATCCAACGAATGGAAGTAGTATATCTGGTTTTAATCCAGCTAATAATAATCTAGACTATGCTGTTTTAGCTTTAGAATATAATGATTTTAATACCCCAACAACAAATGATGATTATCTTTATATTGGAGGAAGGTTTGCGTCACCGGCAATTTATTTAACTGCTTTAAATGCTAACACTGGAGCAATTATTTCTTCTTTCTCATCTTCTATTAATAAAGATGATAATGATGTTGATTCTGTTTTAGCTTTAGCTTTAGACAAAACTAATAATAGATTATATGTTGGCGGTTCATTTAATAATCAGGAGCCGTTTTATTTAATGTCAGTTAATGCTACTTCTGGTGGTAGAATAACATCTTTTAATCTTACATTAAATGATAGAGTCAATGTTTTAAAAATAGATAATAATAGAAATCTGTTTGTAGGCGGTCGATTTTATTCTTATGGTGGAGTACGTAAAAAATACTTAGCAGCTTTTGATACTAACTTGAATTTAAAAAACGATTTTAATATTGAGCCTAATCAACCAGTTGATGTTCTTTTATATAATCCTAATAATAAATATCTGTATGTTGCTGGACCATTTACTCAAATTGGCACTCAAACTAGAACTTTCTTCGCAGCTATCAATACTGCAGATAATAATAATATTCTAAGTTCGTTTAATTATACTTTTTCAACAACTACGGGTGATTTTATTTCAGCTTTAGCATTAGATAAAAATAGAAACCATCTTTACCTTTGTGGTTATTTTTATAAAATAAATAATTCAAGCACTTACCGATTTATAGCAAGAATTAATTCTAACGATGGAAGCTTAGATCCAGCTTTTTCTCCACAGCCTAATGATATTATTAATGACTGTCAAATAGATGAACAAACAAGAATTTTATATGTAGCAGGAAGATTTAATCAGATATATAATACTACATCAAGATATTTAGCAGCTTTAGACACTACCAATAATAGATTAATAACAGAATTTAACCCGCAAATCAATGATATTGTTTCAACCATAGCTCTTGATCCAGAAGATAACCTAATATTTATTGGAGGTAGATTTACATTACCTAATCAATATTTTGCTATTTTGAATAAAACAACAGGTCAAGCTGTAAACATTTTAGGTTATCAATCTCCTAACTTACCTGTAATTAAAATTAAAAATGATAAAAATAATAATGTTTTATTTGTTTCCGGACATTTTACTGAATTAATTTACGAAATTAAAAGAGGGTTATTTATTGCTAATTATACCCCCTCAAATTTAAATATAACTAATATTTTAATCTATCCGGAATTTAATATTTATGATATTAATTTCAGTACTTCAGCTCAAAGATTATATTTGGGCGGTAATTTTGAAAGTTTGTATTTTAATGGTGATAATTCTCAAAATTTCTTTTATAAAAATTTAGCTCTTTTTAATTATACAACTGAAGAAGCAGCTAATAACCCATTACCCCAATTAAATTCTATTATCCCTACTTCAACTTTAGTTAATCAGACTGGTGATATTAATTTAAGATTATTAGGAAATAATTTTATTCCTAATTCTCAAGTATTATTGAATAATAATACTTTACCAGTAAGTTATATTTCAGCTACAGAATTAAGAGCTAATATAACTAGATCGTTAATTGCCACAAGTGGTATTTATCAAATAAAAGTTTATAATCCTCCTCCTGGTGGTGGTTATTCAAACATAGTTAATTTTACTGTTTTTAGTCCTACTCCACAAATTAATTCTATTTATCCAACAAGTAGTCAGGTAAATGTTCTTAATGATATTAACTTAATTATTAATGGTAACAATTTTGTTAATGGAGCTGTAGTAGTTTGGAATAATTCTGATGCTCTAAGAACAACTTTTGTTTCTTCAACTCAAATTACAGCTATTATTCCTACGAATTTTCTTTCTCGAATAGGAACTTATACTATATCAGTAGTTAATCCTAGCCCTTGTGTTAATAATAATTGTATATCGAATACTGTTAATTTTTATGTTATTCCTGAACCAAGAGAAAATTATGGAGTAGAAATTAGCCCAAATAATATTATTGTTTATGAAGGTGGCCAAGGTAATAGTTATAACATTAGATTAACTGCTCAACCAAGCAGTGATGTTATAATCAATTTAAACTATAATCCATCTCAAATTACAGTTAATACCTCAACATTAATATTTACTCCTCTTAACTGGCAATCTAATCAAAGAATTAATGTTAATGCTGTCGATGATAATATTATTGAAAATAATCATTCAACAATTATCAGTCATTCAATTAGTTCAACAGATCTTAATTACAATAATATTCCAATAAGCGAAGTTAGGGTTGATATTATTGATAATGACAGAAGTTCTCAACCACCAGGAACTGGCGGAGGTGGTGGAGGTGGTGGTACTGGTGGAGGTGGTGAAACAGCAAGACAAGAAGAAAGAGAAGGTCAAGATGAATTTACAAATCAACTATTTTTATTACTATCTTTATTAACACAGGGCTCAACATCAACAACATCAACTCAGGAAACAGAAAGTGGGGTTAGTGGTGTTTGTTTAACTAAGTATAAAGATTTTGATTTTGAATATATAAAAAATAAAATTCCAAGAAACTTTAGATTTCCTTTAAAAACATTAAGGCTTGGTATGATTAATAAAAATATAAAGTATTTACAAATTATACTTAATTCAAACGATAAAACATTGATAGCTAAATCAGGACCTGGATCAAAAAATAGAGAAACTTTCAAATACGGGATTGGGACTACTCAAGCTATGAAAAAATTCCAAAGGCTTTATTTAAATGCTAAAAGGCCTTCAGGTATTAGTGGAGTAAATACTATTAAAATAGTGAATCAAATTTTGGATTGTGCATTTAAATGAAAAGAAAATTATTAAAAATCTTGACAATCATAATTAGTATTTTTTCCTTTTTACCCATTTTAACATTTGCCCAAAACAATTGTTTGAATTTTACTGGTGGTGTTGGAGAATTTGAAATTATTGACAAAAACCAAGCTAAAAAAGTACCTCTTAAAAATTATTTAGCTAAACCAGCTGGTTGGTCCTTACGTATAACCGAAGGTATTAGTTTTAAACCTGAAATAGATAGAAAGAATTATTTTAATAATGGTTTTAGTAGAGGTAGTTTCAAGGTTAAAATAGATAAACCAGCTAATATTAATACTTCAATTGCTGGTAGCCTAACTAATGTTCTTTATGCTGATTATCCTTATGTTAGTACTGAAACTAAAGATTATTATCCTAAGGCTGGTGATAGAATTGAGGCTAAAATTAAATTTAAAGGCGATGGAAATAATCAAAATCTATCTTTAAGAATTTTAATTACTGCGAGTACAACTAACAATTCTAATCTTATATTAGTTGATAACAGAATAAACAATCTTCTAAATAATGATTGGAATGAAATTATTGTTACTTCTTCTCTTCCAACTAATTATGGCAATCTCTTAAGTATAACTTCTAAATTAGAATTTAGGTTTCCTATTTCTTCAGCAACTTCTAAGGGAACAATTTGGTTAGATGATTATAGTTTTTATGCTTATCGTAATAATAATTGTTTAACTATACCTCCAAGAAGGAGTTCAGTTTTGAAGATAATTGAAGTTAACCATTATTTTCCCTGCCAAACTTGTGAAAGAAATAAAGACTTTATTAAGCTTTACATAGATAATGATGGTTGGTGGGGAGATGAAGATTATATAAGTCTTATTATTCAATATTTAAATCCTAATTTTAAAAGAATGCCATATTTTCTATCTACAGTAATGAGAAGAGGTAATTTGGTTAATAATAAATATTGTCGCTCAACTCATAATTCAGTTATTAATCAACATTTTGATAGAATTTGCTCATCTAATGCGATACCAAACAGACTTCATCCTAATGCTGATTATCCTGATATGATTGAAATAGGAACATTAAACAGGCATACTTACTGGACATGGGATAATCGAGATCTAAGAATAGTCCTCAAACCTAAGGCAGCAGAAATTATTTCGAAAAATTTTTTAGATATGTATAGAAATTTATATGCAGATTCTCAATTAAAACCATTTATGCTTGCTTATGATTTGCTTGAGGTCGATGGATACTTAAATCCTATAATCGCAAGACAGATAAATCAACCCATATTTCTAAATGCATTTAAAAAAGGATTATTGCCTTATATAGAGTATATCGGAAATTTAGGCTATGGTATATACTCGAATTCTAGTGAGACTAATACTGGTGATAATTGGTACACACAAATTAAATTCACAAATGGCTATCTTAATGAAGAATTTATTCGAGCTGGAAATTATAGGTATCCATTGTACCTCCATAAACAAATAAAAAGCTTAATAGAAAACAAAACCTATGATGCTATTCTTACCTTTGGTCGTTATACAAATTGTAATTCTTTTGATAAATGGGTAAATTTTATTGTTTCTCTTTTTTATCTAACTAATCAGAGTAATATTTACTATGCTTTAACCCCTGATTCATATTCAGTTCCCCAATGTTATCCTTCCTTATTTTATTTACCCTTAGGTAGTCCTCTTGAAGTAAATAGAGTAGAAGAAATAGTTGTAGCTTCAACTACTAATTTTAATAATGGTGCTTTATATAAAAGAAATTATACTAATGGTGTAGTTTTAGTAAATATTTCAACTAATACTATTTTTCAGTATCGTTTATCTAATAATAGTGAACCTATTAATTTTAGTATTTATGAAGATCAATTTGGTAATATTTACGATGTTTCTCAAAATGCCACAACAATTAATTTACCTCCATTAACTGGATTAATATTATATTCTCCTTCTCAAAATTTGCAGAATTTAGATTTATTACAATAAATGTGGAGATGGGGGGATTCGAACCCCCGTCTGAAGAAGAGAAATAAAAAATTCTACTGCCCTAGCCGGTTTTTAAAATAAAACTTTAATCCTCAAAAACCGGCAAAAATAGATTAAAGTTTGGCTAATAAATTTTTCAACTAAAAGACTTAGCCAATCTTTTAGTTATAGTTAGGTTTGTTTAAGATACTCTACAGAAAAGCACCTAACAGCTTTTTCTGTAAAGCCCTACGTTAGCTAACAGCGTAGGCAAAGGATTGGTTGGCACTTTTTAATCTCCGTTAGGTGGAGTGTACCGGCAGCCTTTTTTATTTCTCATTCTTCATCGAAATCCATTTCATCCCCCTCTTGAAGGATAATTTAAATTATTAAAAATAATTATATTACAAATACTTTCTTTTTTGAACCCTTGCTTTCAATCTTTGAAATTCTCTTGCTTTAATTTTTTCTCTTTTTTCGTATTTTTTTACTCCCTTAACTAAAGCTATTTCAACCTTAATTAAATTATTTTTAGAATAAATTTTAAGTGGTATAATTGTTAAACCCCTCTCTTTTATTCTGCTAATCAAATAATTAATTTCTTTTCTTTTTAATAATAATTTTCTTGGTCGTTCTTCTTGGTAATCCTTAGGAGTATTTTTAGGTTGATATGGTGGTAATTTAAAGTTAACTAAATAAATTTCATTATCTTTTACTGTTACATAGCTACCTCTTAAGCTTCCTCGATTATTTTTTATTGATTTTACTTCAAAACCCTTAAGCTCTATTCCTGCTTCAAATTTCTCTAAGATTTGATAGTGATGATATACTCCAGGGTTAACAATATTCACCATATCAAATTATTCATTTAAAGCTTTATCAATTTCATCTGGAGAGTAACCAATAATAATTTGACCATCAATATCAATAACTGGTACACCAAGTTGACCTGATTTTTCAACCATTTCATCACGAGCTTGTAAATCTATTTCAACATTTTTTTCTTCATAAGGAATATTTTTTTGATTTAAATATTCTTTTGTAGCTTCGCAAAAAGGACACCAATTTGTAGTATAAATAATAACTTTTTTCATTTTTGTTTATTAAGAAATATATTAATTGCCTGGAAAACTGATGTTGGATCTAAACCAGCTATAAATAAATTATTTACAAAAAATGCTGGTGTTCCTTGAATACCTAATTGAACTCCTTGAAAGTAATCATTATTAATTTCTTTCTCGTATTTTCTGGTCTCATAACATGTCTTAAATTTATTTTCATCAAGAGATAATTTTTTAGCTAAAGAAAATAAATAATCTTTGTCGCCAGTCTTTTGCCCCATCCCAGATAGAAAATCAGAAAAGACTTGATCATGAAATTCCCAAAATTTATTCTGCTCATTAGCACATCTGCTTGCCAAATGAACATTTCTTGAAAAGGGATGAATAGCATCTAAAGGAAAATCTCGAAAATAGACTGCTACTAATCCTTGCTCGATATATGGTTTAATATTTGTCAGGATTGTATTAGGTACTTGGGCACAAAACGGACAATGAAAATCGGCAAATTCAATTATTTTTACCGGTGCAGTCGGATTACCCAAGGGAGGAAGATTACCTAATATTTGATTTACATCAATGTTGGTAGATTTTATTCTTTCGTTTGATTCACCAACTGTTCCTATATTTGCTGGGGTTTTGATTTTAAAACTACTTAGAAAATAAAGACCGAAAATTAAAACAATTACACCCAAAATAACCAAAAAGATGTTTTCTTTTATTTGAGCTTTTTTCATTTTGGATTTTGTTTTTAATTAATGCAAATTTAATTATAACATTACTTAATTGAATAGTCAACATTACCAAAATAATTAATAGTAATAGTAGCAGTAATAGTATTTTTTTTATTAGAAAGCACAATTTGAGTAGTAGAATTAAAATAACCAGAAAATTTAGAAAAAACCACCTCAGTACTACTACCTTCTTGAGGAGAAATAAATTTATTATTTGAATTTAACAGATATTGTTCAAAAATTGACGAAGTAGAAAATTTATTACCCCAAAATAAATAAAATTTATCAGTAGTAGTATTTTCAAAATAAACCCCCCAAGACAAATTATTTTCAGCTAAAATAGATTTTTGTTTAGCTTTCATTAAAACTTCTTGAATAATTTCCATATCTGTCTTAAGATAATTATAATCTAAAGAAATATTTAAAAAGCGGTAAAAAAATAAACTGCCAATTGCTAAAAAAACAAAAATCACTATCAGCATTTCCGCCAAAGTAAAAGCTTTAAAATTATATTTAAGATGATAATTATCCTTCTGCAAAATTTTCATTATTATTTTAGCTTAATTGTTTGCTTATTGTTGATTATTTTTTTGATTATTAAAAAATTTAATTTCAAATTTAATGCCATTAAACTTTCAATTTTAATTTTAAGTTTATTTTTTTTACAATCAATTTTCTTATCTTATTTTCAGTATTTAGCCTTTAAAGAACATCCCATATCGAAATATTTATTACCACCCTATCAACCATTATCTTATTTTATATTTTACTCGCTATATCATTATTTTAGCGATTTTTATTTTAGAATTTTGGGTGGAATTATCAATTTGTTAACAGTTATAGTTTTAAACTTTCTATTTAAAAAAACTTTGTTCTACGATGATGAATATAGAATTGTTTTTTTATCTTCTATTTTAATCAATTTTCCTTTTAATCTTTTAATTATTCCTTTAAATTTATTATTAATTTTCTTCATCCATTTTAAGAATTTTCTTTTCCAAAAACAATTTATATTAGAAAAAATTAGTACCAAAAATTATTGGTTATTTATTTGTTTTTTCCTTATAATTATTAATATTATTTTTATCAATGACGAGAATTTAAAACAAATTTTATTCAATTTTAAGCCATGATTATCTCCTTAGAAGAACTAAAAAAGTTATTAATTGAAAATAATTTATTAGATGAAGTTACTTTTGAAGAAGTTTATCAAGAAGCAAAAAAATTAAATTTAGATATTTTACAACTCCTCTTTAGCAAAAGATTATTAGACAAAGAGTTCTACGCTAACCTTTTGAGTGATTACCTAAAGGTAAAAAGAATTAATTTAAAAAACTTATCTATTCCTACTAATGTCTTAAAACTTGTTCCAGAAAAGATTGCTATTAATAAAAAGGTTATCCCATTTAAAGATGAAAATAATGTTTTACACTTAGCTATGACTAACCCTACTGATTATGAAACTATAAACTTTATCACTAATCTTACTCATAGAAAAATTGAACCATATTTAATATTAGAAGATGAGCTTCAGTTTGGTTTAACTTTTTATCAAAAATTATATAAAGAGCATTATGAAGAATTATTAAAAAGCGAGATTTCTAAATTAGGAAACATTGAATTAACTGAAGAAATCCAAAATATTTCCGCTATAAAAATTATTGATAATTTATTAAGCTATGCTATGGGTTTAAATGCTTCTGATATTCATATTGAAATTTTCTATGATTATAGTTTGATTAGATTTAGAATTGACGGTATATTAAAAGAAATTATGAAACTACCTAAACAAATACACCCTTCTTTAATCGCTCGAATAAAAATTTTAGCTAATCTCCAAATAGATGAACATTTTCGCCCTCAGGATGGTCGATTTAAAACAAAATTGGGTGATTTTGAGTTTGATATTAGGGTTTCAATTATTCCAACTCTTTATGGAGAAAAAGCTGTTTTAAGATTATTAGCTTCAACCTTTCGACCAATTTCATTGGCTGACTTAGGCTTAAATGAAAATAATGAGAATTTAATTAAAAGAGCTATTAAAAAATCTTATGGAATGATTATTTCCACTGGTCCTACTGGCTCTGGTAAAACTACTACTCTTTATACTATCTTACAACTATTAAATTCTGTTGATGTTAATATTTGCACTATTGAAGATCCAATTGAATATGAATTACCTCGTATTAATCAAATGCAGGTTAATCCGAAAATTAATTTAACTTTTGCTGAAGGATTAAGAGCTTTTTTGCGTCAAGACCCAAATATTATTATGGTTGGTGAAATAAGAGATTACGAAACGGCAGATATTGCTGTTCAAGCAGCCCTTACTGGACATCTTATCTTATCGACGCTTCATACTAATGATGCTATTTCTTCTATTCCAAGATTATTAGATTTAAATGTCCCGAAATATTTAATTTCTTCTACCTTAAGTGTTGTTATTGCTCAAAGGTTGGTTAGAAAAATATGTCTTAACTGTGTTTATTCTTTAGAAACTAAAGATTATCAAAAAGAAGCTATTAAAGAACAATTAATTAAGGATGGATTATTACCAGAAGAAATCAATGAATATTATCTTCCAAAATATGTTTTTAAGGGGAAGGGGTGCGAACTCTGTAATAATTCTGGCTATCGAGGACGAACAGGTATTTTTGAAATATTTTTTATTGATGATGAATTGGCTGATTATTTAGCTAAAAATGAATTTAATATTGTTGAGTTTAAAAATTTATTAAAACAAAAGGGGTATAAAACAATGTTTCAAGATGGTTTAGATAAAATTATTTCTGGTGTTACTACCTTAGAAGAAGTATTAAGAGTTATTAAAGAATAAATGAAAAATTACTATTTTATTGCTTTTGATCAACAAGGAAAAAAACAACGGGGTAAAATTCTGGCTGAATCAGAAGCTTCAGCGATTGAATATTTAAAAACTTATGGATTAACTGTTGTCAGCATTAAACCTCAAATAAAAAATATTTTTTTAAGATTTCCTTATTTTCTAGCCAATATTAAACTTAAAGATAAAATTTTTTTATACAGAAATTTTTCTTTAATTTTAAAATCTGGTGCCAGCTTAACTCAAGGTTTAAGAATTTTAGCTAAATCTATTAAATATTCAGCCCTAAAAGAATTTATATTTTTTCTTATTTATTATATTGAAAGAGGGGGGCATATTTATGAAGTTTTTGAATATTACCAAGACAGTTTTACTCCCATAGAAATTGAAATTATTAAGATTGGTGAAATTTCGGGAAATTTAGGAAAGTCATTTGAGAAGTTAGCCGATGATTTAAGTAAAGAGAAACAAATCAAATCGGAAATTATTTCCAATTTAATCTATCCTTCAATTATTTTAGGATTTTCTTTTTTAGTTATTATATTAGTTACTACTTTTGTTATGCCTCGATTAGCTAATTTAGTTAAACAAATGGAAACTCAATTACCTTTTTATTCAATGATAATTTTAAATACTGGTTTATTTATTGGAAATAATATTAAAATTATTATTTTGTTGCTATTTGTTGCGATAATTTTATTTATTATTCTTATCTTTTCTAAAAAGGGACGGGGATTGTTGTTTCAACTTGGTTTAAAATTACCAATAGTTAAAAATATTTTATTAATTTTAGATTTAAGATCATTTTGTTTTGTGTTGGAATCGCTTTTGAGAAGTGGTATTTCTCTTTCTAAGGGTTTGGCTTTAACAAGTTATTCTCTAAATCACCCTAAAATAAAAGAGGCAACCAATAGATTAAAAAATAAAATAGAGCAAGGTTTTGATTTTACCGAAAGCATTAATCAAGAAACTGTTTTTCCTAAATTTTTTGGTGGTATTTTGGGAATTGCTTCTGAGACTGGTAATTTAACCGAAGTTTTAAATATTCTTCAGGGTTATTATGAAGATGAATTAAATTTCTATATTAAAAATTTAATAACACTAATTGAGCCGATATTAATCATTATAGTCGGATTAATAGTCGGATTAATAGCAATAGCTATCGTTGTTCCAATTTACCAACAAATAAGTACTCAAATCGAAAGAGGTTTACAACAAAAACCAGGTGGACTATAAAATGAAAAATAATAATTTTTATCCTGAACAATCAAAAAGAGATTTATCCAATCTAGAATTTAGAAAAAGCTTTAAAAAGTTCTTAAAAAATAAAAAATCATGTTGGCTGGTGGGAAGAATTATGGCTTGGCGTGATCATAAAAATATTATTTTTGCTGACCTTCAAGACGGAACAGCCAAAATCCAGATTATTTTCAAAAAAGGCGAAACAAAAAATTTTAATAAATTAGCTAATTTATTTAATATTGGTGATTTTATTAATGTTAAAGGTAGGGCATTTTTACCCCAAACTAAAGAGTTAAGTTTATTGGTAACTGATTATACTTTATTAGCAAAATGTATGAAAAATTTTCCTAAAGATTATTACAAAGTAAAAAATGAAGAATTATTAATTCGTTACCCTTATTTAAGAACTATCTTTTATCAAGAAGGTAAATTAATTTTTGAAAAAAGGTTTTTAATTATCAGATTGCTAAGAGAAATTCTCTGGCAAAATGGTTTTGTTGAGGTTGAAACACCAATTTTACAAACTCACTATGGTGGTGCCTTAGCTAAACCATTTAAAACTTATTTAGAAGCTTTAGATTTACCATTATACTTAAGAATTGCTCCAGAACTTTATTTAAAAAAAATGATTGTTGGTGGTTTTGAAAAAATTTTTGAAATTGGAAAAAATTTTAGAAATGAAGGTATTGACAGAGAACATAATCCTGAATTTACTATGATTGAATTATATTATGCTTATTGTGATCGCAAGGGATTAATGAAGTTTGTTGAAGAGATAATTAAAGAATTAGTCAAAAGATTTAATCGAGCTTATGGAAAAACAAATTTAATCATTGATTATCAGGGAAATAAAATCAATTTCGCTAAAAAATGGAAAGTTTATCAATACACTGAAATAATAAAAAAATTTACTAATTTAGATTATTTTAAGAATAGTTTAGAAGATTTTTTGAGGTTTGCTGAAAAAAATAATATCGAATTTAATCCTAAAATTATTACTAAAGGTAAAATTGTTGATGAAATTTTTAAAAAATTAATTAGAAAACAATTAATTCAACCAACTTTTTTAATTGATCATCCAGTTGAAATTTCCCCGTTAGCCAAGCTTCATCCTAAAAATCCCGAGCTAACATTAAGATTCCAGGGGTATTTTGGAGGATTAGAAATTATTAATGCTTTCGCTGAGTTAAATGATCCTATTGATCAAAAAAACAGATTCTTGGAAGAAGCTAAGCTAATAAAAAAGGGTGATGAAGAGGCTCATCCTTATGATGAAACTTTTATTGAAGCTTTAGAATATGGTATGCCTCCAACTGCTGGCTTGGGAATTGGTATTGATCGATTAGTAATGGTTTTAACAAATTCAAAATATCTAAAAGATGTTATTTACTTTCCTTTTGTTAGAGAAAAGAATAAAGGTGATTTATAATTTTTAATTGGGCGGGTAGCTCAGTTGGCAGAGCGTCTCGTTGACGTCGAGAAGGTCAGAGGTTCGAATCCTCTCCCGCCCAATTGTAATTTTTTAATTAAATATCAAAAAATAATTTCGTTTTAAAAAGAGATTTGATCATTAATAAATTAAGATTTACTTTAAAATTTTAATTAAATTAAATCTAATAAATCTTATACCAATAATGGAATTAGGTTCTAAATACAATCCAAGAGAAATAGAAGAAAGAATCTATCAAAAATGGTTGCCCTTTTTTAAAATCGAAAAACAAAAAGGAGATAAAAGTTATATTGCGTTAATGGCGCCACCAAATATTACCGGAACTCTTCATATGGGTCATGCTCTTCAAAATATTTTGTTAGATGTTCTTTTAAGATACAAAAGGTTAAATGGATTTAAAATTATTTGGTTGCCGGGAATTGATCACGCTGGTATTGCTACTCAATATGTTGTTGAAAAAGAATTAAAGAAAGAAGGTTTAACGAGGTTTGATTTAGGAAGAGAAAAATTTATTGAAAAAGTTTGGCAATGGAAAGAAAGGAATGGTAATATTATTTTAGAACAGTTTAAAAAATTGGGTATTTCGCCTGATTGGACAAAAGTTAAGTTTACTTTAGATAAAAATTATATCGACTGGGTAGAAAAAGCTTTTATTGATTATTACAAAAAGGGTTGGATCTATCAAGACTATCGAGCAATAAATTTTTGTCCTAGATGTCAAACAAGTTTATCTGATTTAGAAATAGATTATTATGAAAAAGAGGGGAAATTATATTTTGTTAAATACCCCCTAAAAGATAGTGATGAATTTTTAACAGTAGCTACTACAAGATTAGAAACAATGTTGGGTGATGTGGCTTTAGCTATTAATCCTAATGATAATCGTTATACAAAATATTTGGGAAAATTTGCTATTTTACCTATTATTAAAAGAGAACTGTTAATTATTGCTGATAATCGAGTTGACCCTAATTTTGGCACTGGAGTAGTAAAAGTTACTCCTGCCCATAGTTTGGTTGATTATGAAATTGGCTTAAAACATAATTTAAAAATGATTCAGGTTATTGATGAAAACGAGAGAATTATTAATAGCCATGAGGAATTTAATGGTCTATCGCTTGATGAAGCTCAAAACAAAATTAAAAAAATTTTAGAAGAGCAAAATTTGTTAGTTAAAGAAGAAAAAATTTTTCATAAATTGCCTTATTGCAATCGCTGTGGTTATTTAATTCAGATTCTACCCTCTAAAGAATGGTTCTTAAAAATGGATTATTTAGCTCAATTAGCTAAAAAAGCAATTAAAAATCATCAGGTAATTTTTATTCCTAATCGGTTTAAAAAAATTGCTTTAAATTGGTTAAAAGATATTAGAGATTGGTGTATTTCTAGAAAACTTTGGTGGGGGCAAACATTACCTGTTTGGTATTGTACGAATTGCCGATCATATTCTGTATCAAAAAACAAACCTAAAACTAAGTGTAAAAATTGTAAAAAAAATAAGTGGCAAAGAACAGAGGAGGTTTTTGATACTTGGTTTTCATCAGCTTTATGGCCTTTTGCTATTTTATATACCCCAAAAGAGAAAAAGTGGTATCCAGCCCATGTTGTTTTCACTGCTCGCGATATTATTAATTTGTGGATAGTTAGAATGATTTTTTCTGGAATTTATTTTATGAAACAACCACCATTTAAATTTGTCTACATTCATCCAACTGTCCTAACCAAAGAGGGTAAAAGAATGTCAAAAAGCTTAGGAACAGGCGTTGATCCCTTAGATTTAATAAATAAATATTCTTCTGATTCCTTAAGATTTGGATTGATTTGGCAAACTTCAGATTTGCAAGATTTACGATTTGACGAATCAGCTATTGAAGCTGGGTATAAATTTTCTAATAAAGTTTATAATGCTGTAAGGTTTTTCTTAATCCAATATCCTAAAATGCAAAAACGAACAGGTTTATCTTCAAATGATAAAAAAATAATATCGGAATTTAATAAGTCATTAAAATTAATTAACAAACATATTGAAAATTTTAAATTTAGTGAGGCGTTAAAGGTATTTTACAATTTCTTTTGGCATAATTTATGCGATAAATATATAGAAACATGTAAGAATAATACAAAAAATAACCCAGAAGTTTTAAAAAAGATCACTTTAAACTCAATCAAAATTCTATCGATCTTTATGCCATTTTTAGCAGAATACTTATGGGAATTAATTAACGGAAAAGATAAAACTTTGTTTTTTGAAAAGTGGCCTCAGAAGATTTAAATTTATTAATTTGTTTTCAGGACTTAAATTTAATTTTTATTTTATTTTCTGCTTTTTTGCCAATTTTAATTTGGTTTAAATTTCTAATTTCTGAAGATTCGCACAAAGAACCATTTAGTTCAATCGCTTTAGCATTTATTTTAGGAATTTTAGCGGCAATCTTTAGTTATTATAGCGAAACTGCTTTATCTTTGGTTTATCCAAGTGGATCTATGGAATATTATTTTTATTCTTCTTTTATTGAGGAGTTTTTTAAATTTTTCTTAATTTTTCTTTTTATAGTTCCTTCTAAAAATTTTCATTTTTTAATTGATTCAATGATTTATTTTGGTATTAGTGGTTTAGGTTTTGCTTTTATTGAAAATTTTGCTGGAATGTGTCAAACCTTTGCAGAAAATATAACGATTACCAATCCTTATAGTTTAGTACTTCTGTTAGCATTTTTTAGATTTTTAAGCGCTAATTTTCTTCATCTTTTAACTCAAGCTTTGATTGGTTTTGGTTTTAGTATTACTTTAAAAACGAGAAGACTATTTCCTTTTGTTTTTAGCTTTTTAATGGCATCGCTTTTGCATTTTATTCATAACATATTTATAATTAATAAAGTATTATTAATTTATCTTCTGCCTATTTTGTGGTCAGTATTTTTAATTGTTTTAAATGAGTTCCAGGTTTTAAAAAAAATAGATGGACGAATTAGAACATCTTCATCCAATTAATTTAGAAGACAGCGAAGAAGGACAATTAGTTGTTGATGTTTATCAAAAAGATAATGAATTAGTTATTATTTCACCAATTTCTGGTGTAACAATGAACGATATTGAAATCTTAATTCATGGTGATATGTTGATTATTAAAGGAAAGAGATTACCTCCAGAAAATCCTAAAATAACCGATTATCTTTATCGTGAATGTTATTGGGGTCCGTTTTCAAAAACTATTATTCTACCTCGAGATGTTGATGTTGATAATATTAAAGCTAATTTAAAAGACGGCTTGTTAATTATCAGGATCCCTAAATTAAGAGGTGGTTCATTTAAAAAAATTGAATTAGAATAAGCGGCTGTAGCTCAGTGGTAGAGCGGGTGTCTTATAAACACCAGGTCGGAGGTTCGATCCCTCCCAGCCGCATAATAAATATGAAATATCTAAATAAATTTTTTTTCAAATTGTTTGTTTTTATATTTTTCTTATTATCTTTTTTCCCTTTATTAAAAGCATCGGCTTTTGGTTTACCATTTGGTACCCCTCGAGTTATTGCTGGTCCAATATACTGCTTAAATGGAGGGGTAATGATTTTTATTCAACCGACTATTCCAATATCTAATCCTCCAGGTAATTATTTTGTTCCTTTCGGTACTAATCGTTATGAAAATTTTATTTATCCTCCATTTCCGGGTGTAAAAATGTTAGGAAAATATATTCCTGCTGGCGTATGCTGGATACCTGCTTATCCTTCACCTATTCCTATACCAACAGTTGGTACAGTAACCGAATATGGAAGTGCATTTGGTTTTTAGTTTAGTTCTCAAAAATTATTAATCTAAAACTAAATTAATTAATTTATTTTGAACAAAAATTATTTTTTTTATTTTTTTATTTCTAATAAATTTGATTATTCTTTCTCGTTGAAAAACAACATTTTTTATTTTTTCAAAATCGGTTTCAGGTGGGATTGTTATTTCGTCTCTTTTCTTACCATTTACTTGAATAATTAAAGTAATATTTTTTTCTTTAAGATAACGAGATTGATAAGTTGGCCATTTTTCTTTTTCTAATAATGTTTTTTTACCAAGAATTTTCCAAATTTCCTGACTTAAATGGGGGGCGAAAGGATAAAGTAATTTAACAAATTCTAACCAACTCTTTTTTGAAATATATTTATCAGAAATAAAGTTTATAAATTCCATCATTGAACTAATTGCTGTATTGAATTTTAGGTTTTCAATATCTTCAGTAATTTTCTTAATTAATTTATGCAATTCAACTATAATATCTTTACTTTCTTTTATTCTTTTAAGTTTTTGAATTTTTTTACTAATTAACCAAACTTTAGTTAAAAATCTAAATGGCCCAACAATTGCTGATGAATCCCATTTTTTAGTTTCTGTTAACGGCCCCATAAACATTTCGTATAATCTTAAGCTATCAGCGCCATATTTTCTAACAATTTCATCAGGATTAATGACATTACCTCGAGATTTAGACATTTTTTCACCATCTGGTCCTAAAATTATTCCTTGATTGACCAACTTCTGAAATGGTTCTTTGGTTGGTACTAACCCTTGATCAAATAAGAATTTATGCCAAAAACGGGCGTAAAGTAAATGTAAAACAGCGTGTTCAGCTCCACCGATGTAAATATCAACTGGCAACCAATATTTTAATTTTTTATTATCCCATTTAATTTTTTTCTTATCTTTAAGAATATAAGCGAGGTAATACCAACATGATCCTGCCCACTGAGGCATAGTTTGTGATTCGCGCTCAGCCCAATTTTTACATTTGGGGCATCGTACTTTTAACCATTCTTTAATATTTTTTAATGGTGATTCACCTGTTCCTGTTGGTTCGTATTTTTTGACTTTTGGTAAAGTAACGGGTAAATCTTTTTCAGGTACAGGAACAACACCACAAATTGAACATCTAATTAGAGGAATAGGTTCACCCCAATATCGTTGGCGAGAAAATACCCAATCTTTCAATCGGTAATAAATAGTTTTTTTAGCTAATTTTTTTGATTCTAAATATTTACCTATTTCTTCAATGGCTGCTGAGGAAGTTAAACCATCATAATCGAAAGAATTAATTAAATAACCAAAATCTTCATAAGGTAAATTAATTTGGTTATTTTCTAAAGAAGGAGTAATCACTTGTTTAATTTTTAACATAAATTTTTTAGCAAATCGGTAATCAAATTTATTATGGGCTGGCACGCCCATTATCGAACCAGTAGCATAATCACCCAAAACATAATTACTTACCCAAATAGGAATACTTTCACCAGTAATAGGGTGGCTGGCATAAGCGCCAGTAAAAACACCAGTAATTTCTTGCTCAAATTGCTTTTTAATCTTATTTTGGAAATAATTATTGACATATTCTTCAACATTTAATAAATAATCATCTTTAGAGATTTTTAATGCTAAAGGATGTTCAGGAGCCAAAGCTAAAAAAGTAACTCCAAAAATAGTATCTAATCTTGTAGTAAAAACTGTTAGCGTGTAATCACTTTCTTTAATCTTAAAATCAATTTCATAACCTTCACTTCGACCAATCCAATTTCTTTGCATCTCTTTGATATTTTCTGGCCAATCAATATCTTTCAAATCTTCAAGTAAGCAGTCAGCATAAGCAGTAATTCTAATATGCCACTGTTTAAGATATTTTATTTCTGTTTGACTATTACATCTTTCACATCTACCTTCAATAACTTCTTCGTTAGCTAATCCTGTTTTACAAGAAGGGCAAAAGTTAATTGGAGCTTCTTTTTCGTAAACTAAACCATTTTGATACATCTTCAAAAACATCCATTGAGTCCAATAATAATAATCAGGATCGGTAGTATTAATTTCTCTTTGCCAATCATAGCTTAATCCTAAACTAATAATTTGTTGCTTATAGCGAGAAATATTTTTAGGCACAAAGCTCATTGGATTTTTTTTCATTCTTAACGCATAGTTTTCTGCTGGCAAACCAAAAGCATCCCAACCCATCGGATGAAGAACATTATAGCCTTTCATTCGATAATATCTAGCTAAAATATCTGAGGCAGTAAAATTTTCAACATGTCCAACATGTAAACCTTCACCCGAAGGATAGGGAAACATATCTAAAATATATTTCTTTTTACCTTTAAAATCTTTAGCTTGCCATATTCTAAAATTATTTTTTTGCCAAATTCTTTGCCATCTTTTTTCAATTTTTTTAAAAGGATAACTCATTTTATAATTTTAATAATGACTACTGAATTACATAGACCTAAATTTAATTTTAAATGGTCAACATTATCTCATTATAAAGATCCTTATGGTGATATTTTATGGCATATTTTTTGGGGGATAGTAGTTGCTGTTTCTATTATTTATTCAATAATTATAAAGGATTTTTTATTTTTGATTATTTCTTTGATTGCTTTAATATTTTTTTTCCACCCCTTTTTTTATGAAAATATAGAATTATCTATTAGTTTAGATTCGACTGGCATTAAAGTAAATGAAAACTTTTATAAATGGGATGAGTTTATGGGTTTTGAAATTTTTTCTAATGGCGAGCGATATTTAATTTATCTGATTGCTAAACAACCGCTACATTTTGGTTTAACCCTTCCTTTAGAAAATTACTTACCAATCGAAGAGATTAGAGCAACATTAAGAGAATTCTTAGACGAATATACTAATGCTGTTCCTGCTTGGGAAAGATGGTATCGAAATTTTTTTAAATAAAAATATGAATTTAGGAAAAAAAAGTGAAAATTTAGTTTGTCGATTTTTAAAAACTAAAAATTTTAAAATCATTTCTCAAAATTGGTGGTTAAAAAGATTCGGAGAAATTGATATCATTGCCCTAAAGGATAATTGTTATTATTTTATTGAAGTTAAATCTTTAACCGCTAATGAAATTTTTGATCCAAGCGTAAATTATAATTTAGAAAAAAAGAAAAAATTTCATCGATTAATTAATTATTATGTTAACAAAAATAAAATAGAAAACTTTGTTGCTTGTTTAATCACCGTAAGAAAAACAAACAAAAATTTTATTATCAAAGTTTTTGAAAATGTTTGAAAAGATTTATAAACCACTTATTTTTTTCCAGCTAATACTAATTATCTATTTAGGTTGGTTAATTATTAAAGAAAAAAAAGAAAATTTACCATTAAAAAAAAATTATGCCAATTATCAAAATATGGTTCAATCTTTAGAGGCTGAAAATAAACAATTAAAAGAAAAATTAGAATATCTTTCTCATCCAGAAAATTTTAAAAAAGAACTCAAAGAAAAGTTTAATTTGACTGAACCAGGAGAAAAAATGATTATCTTACCAGAAAATTTTTGATAAAATTATAATTATGATCTATATTCATATAATTAATAACCTATCTAAGATAACAATAAGCCAGTGTAGCTCAATGGCAGAGCAGTCCCTTCGTAAGGGAAAGGTTGTGGGTTCAAATCCCACCACTGGCTAAAATGAATGTTTAAAAAAATCAAATTAAAAAAAACAAAATGGTTTATTGGTTTATCATTGGGAATAATTTTTATTATTGGATTGATTGCTTTTCAACAAACTTATTACAATAAAATCTCTAATTACCAAAAAAATATAGAAGATAGATTATTGTCTTCTGATAGTGAAGTTGATTATCTTTTTCAAATGATTGACCGTGAAGAGAAAAATATCAATAAAGAAATAAATTATGCAATTATCTTAGCTAACCTAAAATTAGATAGCAAAAGGTTAGAAGAGGAAGCTCAATTTTTATCTTATTTATCACCACTTATAAAAAGAATTGAAGTTGATCCAAATAAAACAGAACTAACTTATGCTTATGAAGTTGCTAATATTTTAAATAAAGTTAATCTAATAAATTTTGATTTCAGCGATAAACAATCGTTAAATAATAATGGAATATTTCTTCTTTCCTTAACTGATGAACTATCAAAAATAAAACCTACACCTAATTATCTTAATGTTCATAAAGCTGAAATTGTTATTTTGGGAGGAATTGGTTATGCTTTAAAAGAATTATCAACCACTAATGATAACGAAAGAGCAATGGCTTTAATTAAAATTATTAATGATCTTATAGATTATCAAAAAAAATTAGCTGATTATCTTAAATAAATGAAAAAAATAATTATATTTTTCCTTATTATAAGCATAAATTTATCCCATTTATCAGTTGGTATTGTTTATGGACAATCAAGTGGACCAAGTTCTATTGATTTAAGACATTATTCGCTTCAATGTGGGCCTACTATTGCCGAAGAAATTGCTGAAGTTGATGAAGAACAAATACAAGCTTGTGCTAATCAATTTGGGATAAGTGATTTAGACTCACTTAAGCGCTGTGTAGGTACTAATGGTATTAATACTCAGTGTGTTGCTAGAAATTTTAGTGGCAGTAATTTAGATAATCTTCTTGCTTGTTTAAACGATGCTGTAGCTAATATTGATTTTATGCCTATGCTTGTTCCGTCTGGAGGTAAAGGAATGCCTAAATTTAGCTTTAAACAATTTTTAGAGTTATTAAAACAGCAAATTATAACAGAAGTGCTTAATTTAGGTCTTAATAAAATAATGGGTGTGATTAATAGTTTAATAAGCGGTTTATTAGGCGGATTTCTTTCAACCAAAGTACCAACCGATGATAAGGGTGCTCAAGGAATTCTTGGCAAAAGTGTTGAAGAAACAGTTAAAAATACTTTTAGTCAAATTCAGGCTGGTATTAATCTTGGTCTTCAAGATGCTCAAAATTATTTAGCTTTTAAAGCTAAAGCAACATTAGAAAGTGCTATTTATGAAAAGATATTTAAAAATTTCATTCCTGACATTCAACAATATCGCTATTTAAGACTATATCAAGCTTATGCTCGAGCAGTAGATAAAATATTAGAACCATATACAAAACAAAGTAATATCACTTGTTTACCAGTAGAAGTTAAAACTTGTGTTTATACTTTACTTAATGAAGCAGCTGCAAAAGCAAATGTATATATTGGTCGATCTGAATCACCTCGATTAACTAAAAGATTGTTTAAATCTTTGCAAAGAACAAACAGGTTTTCTATTATTAACAAACCTAATTGTGATCCGAATGATCCTAATACTTATCAAATCTATCGATCTTTAGGTTTAACTCCAAAATTAATTACTGGCCAAAGTTCTGCCACCTTAACTGCTAATATAAAACCAACTCAATCTTTAATTGCTAAAGTAGAAATTCAAAAACCCTCTCTTTTAGCTCGAACATTTAATTTCATTGCTAATCCATTTAACTCAATTAATCTTAAACTCCTTTTAGGACAAGCAAACCAAAATCAAAATAATCAAGGAAAACTAATTGACCCTGCTACTATTGCTGAAAATGTTATTGAAATGGCTAATTGTAATTTTATTTTTAATTCCTCAACTGAAAAAATATTTAAAGAATTAGAAAACGAGATTTCTACCTTTAATGCTTATATAGGCCAACCAGGAGCAACGAATTTTAAACCTAAAACAGCTTGCTTAAAAACAGCTGCTGAAGCTAATTTAGAAACTTTAAATAAACAAAAAGAAGATTTAATTAGACAAAAAGGAGCAAGTAGTACTGAAGTTTTAGAATTAGAAAACACAATTAGGCAATATCAACAAATCGCCGAACAACAAAGAAAGGCAGGTATTAGTGGAGAAAGTCCATTGTGTTTGAAATCTGGCGAAGTTGAAAATCCAATCTCAACTTATGAAAACATGCGAGAAAAAATTACTAAAGGAACTTTAGATTTTTTTGAAAACCGAGAAGGGGCAACCAATATTATTGTTTCTTATATTCGTGGTTGGATAAATTCTGAACTTTTTAAATTAATTGATCAAGGATTTGCAAAACTTTATAAAGGTAAATCTGATGAATTGTTTGTTAAAAGTAATCTGGAAGAAGCCTATTCCGAAAAAAGAAGAAATCAAATTTGTGGAGTGATTCCTAATGATATGATACCCCTTAAGAATAGTTGTGATAATATTTTCAATCTTAATAAAGAAACATTGGCAAATCTTACAGTATTTGAACTTCAAGATCAATTAATACAAGTCAAAAATAGTCTGAAGTTAATAACTGATTTACAATCAAAGATTGATTCTTATGCTACCACGATGGCGAGTGGTACTAATGCTTTGATTGGTTATACAGCAGGTTATTCTTTGTTTGGAGCTCAACCACCTGCAGTTTTAGGTAATATTATTCAAGAATTACAAAGCATACTCAGTCAAATTAATACAGCTAGTTCAACTCTAAATGGTTTAGTTAGCAGTACTCAAAATATTCTTGGTTTTGCTAGTGGCACTTTGGAACAAATTAATCTAGCAATTCAAAATTTAGAAAATTCAACCACCGCTCGAGAAATTACTGAAATTTCAAGTAGAATTAATCAACTCCAAGAACAAACCGCTTCGATAACTCAAAAAATTCAGGGAGATTTACAATTGCTTAGTAGAGAAACAGCAAATCCACGAATACAAAGTATATTCAATTTATTATCTCAAAGGGATTCGAATATTTATGCTGGATTTTTTAGAGAAGGTGGTTTCTCTGGCTACATAGGAATACAAACAACAGAGGGTACAGCTAATAGAAGATTAACTTTAGTTACAAATGATAGAAGTATTGGTAGATTTATAGATGACGGTAGATTAACTTTAGGTAATTCGGAGGCATTGAGTTTTTATGATTATTTTTATCCTGGCCTAATAAGACAATTAGCAAATAACATTGCTGGGGGTAGTCATAACTTTTATAATAATGTTATCCAAATTAATGAACATTTAGATTATATTTTGGGTAGAAGTGAAAATAATATTTATTCTTCTCCACCTCATGTAGCAGCTGAAATAGCTAGAGTTATATTTTTAAGTCTATTTAAAACAGATATTTCAGCAGTAGAAACAGAACAACAACTTAATTTAGTAGGAGCTATTACTAATAGATTAAATGATCTTTTTAGCGGCAATCCTAATGCAACTATTACTGACAGCGATCTCAATAAGTTAAAAAATTTTTTTGAAAACTTAGAATTAATTGCCTCAAAAACTTTAGATTATATTAATTCAAATCCTAATAGTTTTAGTAATGACGCGAATAATAGAAATAAAAATTTTTCACTTAAAGTTGTTATACCAGGATCGGAGATGGAACATTCTCTTAATTTTCAGCAAACTTTCAGTGTTATTCTAAATATTTCTAAGCCAGCTAAAAATATTTTAACAGAAATTCAAAATAATAATCTTCTTAATACTCAATTGGAATTAAACAATCTAAACACAAGATTAACAGAATTAAGAAATGCATATAATAAAGAAATAGAAAGAATTTTAAATGAGTCTGGAGTTGATAGGGAAGTATTAAATTCTAAAATTCAAGAAGCGAAAAATTTAGAGGCTCAATTAAAGGAATTAGATAAAGAAGTAAATAATTTGTGTTTTGAATATAACGACAATTTAAGTCAAGGAGAAATAGCATTCAACACTTATCTGCGTAATTTAAATACTGGCGGTAGTCCTCCTCCAGACGAAGAAAGTGGAGGTGGAGGTAGTAGTGGGCAGATTAATAATTCTGTTGGTAAAAGATTGGCTTTAATTGTTAAAGGATTAATTGCTAATGTTTTTGAACCATTTAATTTCTTTAAGCCAAGACAAGTCAAGATTAAATAGGAGGTGTTTTTATGAAAAATTTTATGAGAAATAATAATCAAAATAACAGCCAAATTCATAACAAGGGTATTGTTTGGGCACCGTTAATAGCAATAGCAGCTTTAGGAATTTTAGGTTGGTTTGCTGTTACAAATTGGTCAGCTGAAATTCTTAATTTAATATTATCTTTATTGAATGCTCTTGCTGCAGTTATTTTACCAGCCGTTTATCAGTTTTTTAATATCTTAGCTCAATTCGCAGCTTTAATTATTAATAGTTTTATTGTTTTAAATCCATTCAGCGGAATAACGGTTGCTCCTTTATTGTGGGAATTTTTTAAAAATATTTCCTATGTAGTTTTAGTTTTTTTAAGCCTGTGGGCTGGTTTTCAATTTATTTTAAGTCGCGAGGACGAAGCCCGAAGATTGCTGATTGGTATTTTAATTGTAGCTTTTTTAATAAACTTTACATTTGTTTTAGCTAAAGAATTTTTTATGTTTTTTTGGTATTTAACTAAAAATGTATTAAGTTTGATTGGTAATGTGTATTCAATTGATAATAATATTGATAGAAGTAATTTTGGAGAAATTTTGTATGCAAGTCTAAGTTTTTTAATAGGCAAGCAGGGACAAGATATCGGTAATAAAATTTTCGAAGAGATCCGAGCAATTGCTCCAAGCACAAATGATCCTCGATTAACAGAACAAACAGTATTATTAAGTTTCAATCTTTTCTTTTTAATAATGTCTTTTATTGGTAGTGCATTAATGCTTATTTTTGCTGGCATAGCTTTTGGTAAATTTTTTATTATTTCTTTTTTGGTTGGTGTACTACCATTAGCGTGTATTGCCTATCTTTTGCCTAACCAAAAGGGACATTTTGATCAATGGTGGAAACTTTTTTTTACTTGGAATATTAATATTTTAGTATTAATAGTTTTAATAATGATTGGTATTTTCTTATTTGCTTCACCTGACTCTATCAACAATTTATCGCAAATTTTTTTAGCTAATCTCAAAGAAAATAATTCTATTTTTGGTAATTTGGGCGATACTGCAAGTACTTTAGCTATAGCTATTTCTTTATCACTAAGATTTTTCATCATTGCTGTTTATTACGGAATAGTTATTCTTGTTGCCTTAAAAATGGGAGGACAATTTGCTGAAGCTGGTTATAACTTTGCTAAATGGAGTTGGACAAAAACAGGAAGTTTAATTTCTGATCAAGCAAAAAACTTGGCTGCTGGACCATTAAATAGATTAGGTGATAAAATGAACGATGTAGCTAATAAATTAGCACAATATGGACCGACTGGAGCTCTTTTGGCTAAAAGAATCAGGTCAGCGGCTAAAACTTTACAAAAACCAGCTAAAGAGCATGATAAAGAAATAGCTGAGGAGATGTGGGAAGCTGTTAAGAATAAATCTCCTGAAGAAATTGCTCGAGCAGCTGATAAATTAAGAGGTGGTACTTTGAATGAATTTGCAGAATTAATTAGTAAAAATAAATCAGCAGATGAGATATTTAAAATTTTCACCCAATCCGAAAGATTGCAGGAAGATATTAAAGCACGAAAAACTCTTTGTAAAGAAAAATTAGATTGTGCCCTAGACTCTATTATGAAACCAGAAGAAAGAGAAAAAGCTATGCAATTATTAGCTCAAAGATTAGATTTTACTAAAACTAATTTGCGAGATTTTGAATCTATATTTAGTCAACTTAATATAGGAGATGCTGAAAAACGACAATTATATCAAGTATTAACTTCTTACCTTAGAAATCCTAAGAACTTTTTTGCTCATCCAACTAATTTAAGTATATTACAAAAGAGTGGTTTAGGAGCAATTCTTGATGAAAATCAGAATATCATCAGACAAACTCCAACCTATAGATTATTCAACGAAGGCTTAAACAATATTTTAAATAATATGAGAATAACAGATCCAGAATTAAGAAGAAGAATTACTGAAGGATATTTAAGTGAATATATGGAAGGAAAGATTGATGAAGATAAATTGCGAGGGTGGATGGAAAATGATGCTCGGCAATTAAGAGCTGATGTTGAAAATAAAGCTACACAATTATTACAACAACAGCGAGAGGAACTTAATGCGCAAATAAGTAGTTTGGAACAAGAAAGAAATAACTTAAATCAATTAAATCAACAATTAGAAGGAAGTATAAAAGAAATTAACCAAATATTAGGAGAATTAGAAAAAACAGAGGTTTGGGACGAATTACTTAGTGGCGAACGTGAACCAGAGGATTTAAAAATGAAAATAACAAGTATGCCTGGGGTGTTAGAAATAGACTTAAGTCAATTAGGTATCGAAGGTAAATTTACAAGCCGAGAAGAGGCTGTTGATGCGATTAAAAATAAATTAAACATTCTTCAAGGTGAACATACAGAAAAATCAAAACAAACTCAAGAAATAGATAGTAGAATATCAAACTTGCGGTCCCAAGTGAAGCAACTTGGTGAAAAAGAAGAAGAGATTAAAAAAGGAATTCAACAACCTAAACTAGAAGAAATTATTCGTGCTTTTAATAATTTAATATTGATATTTAGAGATCCTACAATAGCTCCACCAAGAAGAGAAGCTACTAAATTAAGCCAAGAAGACATAGAAGCAATAGCAAAACGAGTTCAAGAACAAAGAGAAGAAGAATAGGGTTAAATTACTTCTAAAGATATTATAAAATTATATTATTAGAAACAATGGCGACAACATTTTTAGATCAATATTTATCAGCTCCACAATCTGTTCGGGAATTTATTTATTCTGATGAGTATCATCAATTATTAGAAGAATATCTAAAAAAATTTGAAATCGATCATTCAAAAGAAATTGATTTTATTTATTTGATTCAAGATTTAGTCTTTAGGGTGATTGCTCCTAAAAGTATTATGGAACTTAAAGAAGAAATAAAATCTAAATTAAATTTAGATGAAAATTTATCAAATCAAATTGCCTATACACTCTTCAATTTTTTCTTACCTAAAATTAATAACATCTGGCAAGAAGGTGAAAGTAAAGAAAAATCTGAAAAAATTGAACCAGAAATTAGTGAGTTAATCAAAAAAATTGAGGAGGTGAAGAAAAAAACTAAACCAACGCGAATGGTTAATTTGCAAAAATTAATTCCTAGAAAAGAAAAAGAGGAAAAAGTTGTTAATCTTCAAGTAGATGAAACTTCAAAATTAATGGATAATCAAAAACCAAAAGTAATCAAAATCCAAATACCTAAAATCGAAACCGAAGGATTACAACCAACTAAAGAACAAATTATTCCTCAAGAAGAAATAAAGGTTCAAATACCTCAAGTAAAAACAGAAGGGCTTACATCAACTTCTTGGTCTAAAAAAGAGGAAAAAGAGGAAGAAAAAAAAGAAAACCAAACTAAAATAGTAATAATTAAAAAACAAAAACCAGCTAAGGATGATGAGGTAATTGATTTATCTTCTTATTAATCTAATGCTATAATTATTAATATGAGATTTAATGTTCCTAAATTTGTTACTATTGAAGATAAAATTTTAATTGGTCCAGTAGGGGTTACTATTAGACAATTATTCTTGCTTTTTGGTGCTTTTTTAATTTCTTATTCTGCGTATAAAATATTTTCGGGAGTAATTTTCTTAATTGTTTTTTTTATTAGTTTTGGATTAGCTATTGTTCTTGGTTGGTTTAAAATTAACAATAAGTATGTAATTAGCTTTTTACCAAAATTAATTAAAATTTTAATTTCTAATCGGCGTTTTGTTTGGAAAGAAGAAATTGCTGTAATGAATAAAATTACCAAAATACCAGAAATTAAAAATTATATCCAATTAATAGAAGAGGAACTTAATAAAAATCCTCTTCCCAAAGATCAAGAAAAAGATATTTTTCATCTTTCTAAATTAATGCAATTTGCTCATAAACATGGTTATAATCCAAAAGATCCTTATTTAAATTTTCCCCTTCCTCGTTTTCCTAAAAATAAATCTTAATAAAAATGAGTAATGCTACCAGCCAATTAATAAAAATAAAGAATATTACCGATGATGTTTTGGTAATGGAAGATGATAGCTTAAGGGCTATTTTAGCTATTCCGGGTATTAATTTTGGTCTCTTGGGTGAAAAAGAGAAAAGTATAGTTATTGGTAATTTTAAAGAACTGTTAGATGGTATTGATTTTAATTTGCAGATTTTAGTTGTTTCTCGTTTAGCTTATGTAGAGAAATACATTAATTCTCTGAAAGAAAGATTAGAAGAAGAGGAAGAATATTTAATAAAGGTTCAATTAGAAGAATATATAAAATTTATTCAAGATTATACTGAAAATCATTTAATTATGAAAAAAATATTTTACCTAATTATTCCTTACGAAACCGAGGTAATTAAGATTGGTGGTCAATTATCTCAAAAAGAATATAAGAAGGAAGAAAGTTTTAGACAAAAATTGGAACAATTAGAAACACGTGTATCTTATATTACTGAAAAATTGTCAATTATTGGATTGACACCAATTAGACTAACAACAATCGAGCTTTTGCAATTAATATACGAAATGTATAATCCTACCTTAAGGTGGGGTTTAGCACCAGTGAAATTATTTGAAGAATTAATTTCATCTTTATAATAAATGGTTTTTAAATTGCCATTTTTTAAACCAAAACAACAAAAGGTAGAAACTCAACAAGTTGAAAGTGAGAATGATGAATTTAAAAAAATAAAAAATATTATTGCACCACCTGGGGTGATTTTTAATATTTCTGATTTCCAAATAGGCGATATTTATGCTAAAACAATACTTCTTATCACTTATCCTAAATTCTTATTTGCTGGCTGGTTAGACAAAATAGTCTCTTTGGAAGAAGCTTTTAATTTATCATTATTTTTTATTCCTAGAGATATTTCAAGTGTGGTTAAACAATTAGAAAAACAACTTTTAAGAATTGAAAGCCAAATTGCTGAGCGTCAACAACGAGGAATGGCTCGTTCACCAGAATTAGAAACTGGATATCGTGATATTGAAATCTTAAGAGATGCTATTATTCAAGGAACAGAAAAAATTTTAAATGTTGGAGTTTATTTAACAATCTTTTCAGAAAATAAAGAGGAATTACTGTTAAAAGAGAAAAAAATTTTAAAAATTTTAGAAAGTAGTTTAATTGTTGCTAAACCAGTTATTTTTGAACAACAAGAGGCATTTATTTCCACTCTTCCGTTAGGTTTAGATGAATTGAATGTTAACTATTTAATGAATTCTTCTGCTGCTAGTTCTTTTTTCCCATTCATTTCTTCTGAATTATCAATGGAAAACGGGATTTTGCTTGGTATTAATTTAGCTGATAATTCTTTAGTTTTATTTGATCGTTTTGCTTTTGAAAATGCTCATATGGTTGTTTTTGCTCGATCAGGTTCTGGTAAAAGTTATACTGCTAAATTGGAAATTATGCGTAATTTAATGATGGGTCAAGAGGTTATTGTTTTAGATCCAGAAAATGAATATCAATCAATTGCTGAAGTTTATGGTGGTTCATTTATCCCAATTTCTATTAAATCTGAACATAAAATCAATCCATTAGATTTACCTCCGGTTTTACCCAACGAAGATCCAGCAGAAGTTTATAAAGAAAAAATTGCCGATATTATTGGTTTATTAGAAGTTATTTTTGGTAAAAAATTAACCCCAGAAGAATTAACCATTACTGATAAAGCCTTAAATCAAACATATGCTTCATTCAATATTTTTCCGGATTCCGACTTTTCAAAAATTTCAGTCTTTCCAACTTTAAATGATTTAGAAAGAGTTTTAATGAGTATTGAGGGAGGGAAAGAGTTGGCAGAAAAACTTTATCCTTATACTCAAGGTAATTATTCTGGATTTTTAAACCAGCAAACTAATGTTGATATTAATAAAAGAATAGTGGTTTTTGGTTTTAGAGATTTAGTAGATGATTTAAGACCTATTGGGATGTATATGGTGTTAAATGATTTAATGAATAAAATACGTCGAGAAAGAAAAAAAAGAATTATAATTTTAGATGAGGCGTGGTGGATAATGAAAAACGAGGCTGGGGCTAATTTCTTGCTTAATGCTGTTAAAAGAGGAAGAAAATATCTTTTGGGTATTACTACTATCACTCAAGATGTTGAAGATTTTTTGAACTCTCCTTATGGTAAACCAATTATTACTAACTCAGCTTTAGTTTTTTTAATGAAACAAGCGCCAGCAACAATAAATTTAGTAGGACAAGTATTCTCTCTTTCTGAAGGAGAAAAAACTTTTTTACTCCAAGCAGAAAGAGGAAAGGGTATACTGATTGCTGGTTTAAAAAGAGTTCCTTTATATGTTTTAGCTTCTTATGCTGAAGATCAAATAATAAAATCATCGCCAGAGCAATTATTGGCTATTAAAAAAGCTTTAGAATAATGGAAATAATTTCTCAAACAAAAAATAATATCAAAGATTTTGAGAATCTTCCCAAAACCTCAGAAGAGGTGGGTTGGTTTTGGGGCAAGGCGGGTGTTTTCATATTATTGGTATTAGCTTTTATTATTGATATCGGAGGGGTTATTTTGGGAATTATTGATTTGGGTACAGCAGGAATTTTGGGTTGGATTTTAAGAATAGTATTTACGCTTTTTTACGCTTGTTATTTTATTTGGTTTTGGATAGAAAGCAATAAATTTAATTATGACCATGAATGGGGAAGAAAATTTGCTCAAAAAACAATTGCGCAAATTAAAAATCAAACAAAGGCAATTATTTATTCATTAAGAATAATCTTGGCTACTTCTATTTTAGCTAAATGGTTGCCAGTTATCGGTGCTATTATTGATGCCTTACCAATTGAAACACTGTCGGTTATTTTCTTATTTTATATTTGGCCTAGATTAATTGCTAATTTATACAATGAATAAATGGCTTTTATTAATACTTTTATTTTTTATTCTAATAACTGGGGTTTTTTCTCAAAATAAGATAGATGATAGTGCTTTATATTTTTCTTTTAAGAAAATTAATGAAAAATTAATTATCAGTCTTGAGGGTTATATTATTTATAATAAAACTAAAATTAATTTAAAAGATTTAAATTATGAATGGAAAATAGATTTTGGTGATAATTACGAAAAAATAAAAACTTATCAACCATATATTGCTATAGATGATATTAAAAACGCTATTTCTGGTGTAGTAGTAATTTCTGGTAAGAACATTGATTTTAGTTTTGAAAAATTTTTTAATTTTACCAACAAAAATCTTCCTAAGGTAGTTATTGCTAAGTATAACAAAAAACATAATTTAGCTCTTCCCTTAACAAAATTAAACCCTGATGATAATATTTTGTATCCATTAGTCTATAATTTTTCTTCTGATAATTTAGCTTATGTTTGGACAGTCAATGATTCTCAATATTACAATAGTTATTTATTAGATATTAGTGCACTCTCGGGAGAAAATAAAATTAATTTAAGGGTATATAATTTAGACAATCAAAGTGAATCAGCATCGGATGAAGTTGTTATTAACAAATGAATATTAGTGATTTTATTTCCAATTACTGTACTTCAATTCAAGGCTGTCTTCAAGGATTATACAATTTAGGTGTAGCTATTGCTGTTGTTTTAGCATTTTTTGTTTTTTTATTTGGTGCTTTTAAGAATTTATTAAGTGTTGTGCCTGATATTAAGATGGAAGGTAAATCAATGATGAAAAATGCTATTATAGGTTTGGTAGTTATTTTTCTTTCTGGTGCTGTTCTTTATTGGATTAATCCATTTATTTTTGATCCAAGGATTATTATTTATGGTGTGAAGGAAATACGAATTAATGCTGTTGTTACCTCAACATCTACTAATGTAAATGTTAATGGTACAAATATTAATATTCCTACTGCCGACTTGAATTTAGATTTAGATCCTAACACAGCAAAATGTATAGGAGAAAAAAGAATTATAAGAACTACACATTATTATGCTCCTATTAGAGAAGAAGAACCTAATAAGCATAGATTTTTATCAAATGTTACTTTACAAGGAAAAGCAATTATAAAAGATGGGGATCAATTAAAAGTATTAAATGCTGCAACAGCTAAGGGTATTTTGAACGAAGCGAAAAGGCAGGGAAGAGTTTTAGAAATATGTCAAATTGGTTGGGTTTGGTCATGGATTAGGGTATCTGGTTCACCTCCTTCAAGCTGTTCATCTAGGATTACTAGAAGTAGTCAATCTGAATCTGTAAATAATGAAAATGTAATTGATAATAATAAAGCTGATCAATTAATTAGGGAAAGGGCAACGATCTTTCAAGGAGCATTAAGTGGAGCATATGGTCCAGTAATCGCTGGTAAAACAGCTGCTCGTGATACCAATAGTGATTTTTTTAAAAGACATCATGCTGTTAAAATTTTAAGATGTTTAGATAATAACAATCAAGAAGTAAATTGTGGAATTAAAAATAGGATTTTTGTAATTACCGATTCTGGCCGTGGTGGAAAAAATTGGGGTCGAAATAATTGGTTAGATTTATTTGCTGGAATAGGTGAAAGAGCTAGGAATGAGTTTGCTAGACAAAAAACTGATAAAGCTGAAGTTTGTATAGTTGGCCAAGTAGAAATTTAAAATAATAAAAAAATGAAAAATGAAAAATTTTTAGTAATTCAACCAGAGGATCTCGAAACAGGACCTATTTCTTTAGAAGATTCTGTAGATAATTTTATATTTATATATTTAATCAAAAATGAATTTGGTGAATTATCCCTAAATTATCAAAAACCAATGGATTATGGTGACAACCCTAAAGAAGAAACGGTAATTAGGAGTCAAAATGGAATTTATGAACTTAAAGTATACTCTTTAAAAGGAAATTTATTAGAAAAAATTTCATTTAATCCTTCTAATAATCTTACTTTCGAATTAATAGTTATTCCTAATTATCTTAATATTGGTAAAATAGAATTGGTAAATCTAACAAAAAATCAGGCAAGTAGTTTTGATTTATCATCAGTTGCTGTCTGTAATGAAAATAATATTTGTGAAGAGGGAGAAAAAGGGTTATGTCCATTAGATTGCCCTCAGGTTAATAATCCTAATTATCCTCTTTCTTATACAATAAGCTCAAATAGGGGGCAAGATGATTTAATAATTACTACAGAAACAAAGAATATTGAACAATTACCTCCACCTAAAAATTATTTTTATCAGATTGTATTTTTCTCATTAACTGGTTTTATAATTATTTTTTTAATTGCTTTAGTTTTTATCAAAAAAATTAGAAAATAATCAATGAGGGTTATTAAAAAATTGTTTATATTTTTAGGTCTAATTATTGCTATAGCATTAATTTTGCTATTTAGCCGTGAATATTTTATTAAAAAACCAGAAAAGAAGGTTTATTTAGAGGAAGGAACTGGAGAAGAAGTAATAGAAAAAAAAGAAATTAGTATTTCTACGCCAACCGAACAATTACTAGAAGAAAAAAAAGAAGAGTTAACGCCACCCCAAAAACCGATTTTATTATTTAATTTCCCCATACTTTTTCCTTTAATTAATTATCCGGAAATTTATGGTTATGATCCACAATCAAAAACAATTAGAGCTTATAATATTGAAGAAAAAAATTATCAAGAATTATATAAAGACGAAAATATTAATTATGCTCTCTTTTCTAAAAATGGCTTGTTGTTGTATATTAAAACAGCGAATAATCATTTTTTAATTAATAGAGCTACTGACAAAAAATATATTCTACCTTATTTTACTCAAAAAGCACTTTTTAAGGAAAATAATTTTTATATTTTTGTTTCTGATTTAACGGGAAGTAGTTATTTGGCAGAATTTGACGCTGCAGAAAAAAAACTTTTTGATATTTCAATTCTTAATCCAGATATAGATTTTTTAAATAATGGAGTCTTAATTGCTGAAAACTTAAAATCAACTCCGGCTTCACCTTTATATTTTAAAAACAACAACGATACGAAGTTATTTTTGTCACCTAAATCTTATTTAAGTTTTATTACTAATAAAAATAATTTAGCTTTTATTTCTTATTTTGATCAATCTTGGAAATCAATTTTAATTGACAATCAAAACAATATTAAAAAAGAATTTAATTTTGGTACCCTGAAAGAAAAATGTACTTTTGATAATATTCTAATTTGTGGTGTACCCAAAAACCAAGAAGTTAATAAAATTAATAATTGGTATTACTTAAAAGAAGTATTTAACGACGATTTAATAATTTACGATCCAAATTACGATACTTTTAAAGTAATAAAATTAGATGATGGTTTTGATATTATCAAACCCCAACTAACACCATTAGGAATCATTTTTCTCAACAGAAATGATTCTCTTATTTATTTGTTGAGTAAAGATAATTTTTCTCTCTAAAATAACTAAAATCATATTTATTAGAATATAAATCAACAATCCAGAATTTAAAATAAAAAATATAGGGGTAATAGCAGCTATTAAAAATAAAATTAATTTTCTGTGCTCTGGATTAGAAAAGTAAAAAACAAAATAAAATTGAGCTAAAACTACCAAACTTCCTAAGAAGATATTAGGATATTTAAGATTAATAATATTTAAAAAGAGGGTATTGTTAAGATTATTTAAAAACTTAGGAATAGCTAAAAAAAATGCTATAAAAATAGGCAGATTAATAAGTTGAAGAAGAAAATTTTTAAAAGGATGAATATTCTCTTCTTTGTATATTTTGGAAATTATTTCTGATTTTTTTATTATATCTTTAATATTTTTAGTTTGTTCATTAATTTTTTTTGATATTTTTTTTATTTTTTCTTCCTCTAAATAAGAAAAGTAATCAATTGGTAAGGCAATTATTTTTAGTAAAATAGTAGCAAAAATTATTGCCCAACCAGGATCATTAAAATATGAATATAAATAAAAAAATAACAAAACAAATGGTTGAATTAAATATTGATCAAAAAAAGTTTTCATTAATTTATTTAAGAATTTCTAATAAACTTTCTTTAATTTGCTTAAATTTTTCTTTTTTTAGTGGTATGATTAAATAATAACCAGCTGGGATATTTTCTAAATTATTTCTGATTATATTATAAATTTGTCTTCTAATCTTATTTCTTTCAGTAGCTTTTTTAAATAATTTTCTCTTTGCCAAAACCGCGAATTTTTTTTCCTGGTTATTATTCAGTCGGTAAATTAAAAAAAGAGAATTTTGTTTTTTTTCTCCTTTTAAAAACAGTTGGAAATTAAAATTTTTAAATCTATATTTTTTTGCCAACATTAACCAGCTATTCTTTTTCTTCCTTTTCTTAATCTTCTTAAAATTACTTTTTTACCTGCTTTTGTTTTTTTTCTAGCCAAAAAACCTATTTTTCTTTTCCTTTTTTTAATTTTTATTTTTTTAATTTTTACCATTTTAATGATTATTCAATTTTAAATTTTTTTGTTTATAATAATAAAATAGAAGTTAAGGTAAAGTTAATTATATAATTATATCTTGAAATTATTTAATTTAAAAATCAATCTTTTATGGAAAATAATATTTTAAAAGAAAATTGGTCAAAAATATTAGATAATTTAGAGAAAAAAATATCAAAACCAACCCTGAAAACTTGGTTTAGTAATATTGAGCCATTTCAGTTTTTTAATGGCATTTTAAAAATAAATGTTCCAAATAAATTAGTGAAAAATTGGTTAGAGTCTAAATTTCATATTTTATTAATCAAAACAGCTAAAGAGGTTATTCCTGAATTAAAAGATATAGAATATCTTATTAACGATAAAAATCAAATTCATTATTATCAAAAGAAATCTGTACTAAAAAAAATTTCTTATCAACAAAAATTAACTATTTTTGAGGTTAATCCTTCAACTAATTTAAATCCTAAATATCGATTTGAAAATTTTGTTGTAGGTAGTAATAATGAATTAG
The DNA here is from genome assembly GCA_041640295.1 of bacterium. Taxonomy (GTDB): domain Bacteria; phylum Patescibacteriota; class Minisyncoccia; order UBA6257; family HR35; genus JANXCM01. The sequence goes on along the minus strand of JBEQAR010000002.1, from coordinate 2,906 downwards.
CTTTTGCCGCTGCTCAAGGTGTAGTAAATAATTTAGGTGAAAAATTTAATCCGTTATTTATTTATGGGGGAGTAGGTTTAGGAAAAACTCATCTCCTTCAAGCTATTGGAAATGAAATTATTAAAAAATATGGTTTAACTAAAAAAATTAGATACGCCACTACAGAACAATTCACTAACGATTTAATTAATTCTTTAAAAAACCAAAATATAGATGAATTTAGACAAAAATTTAGAGATGTTGATGTTTTAATTTTAGATGATGTTCATTTTTTATCAGGGAAAAATAAATCTCAAGAAGAACTTTTTCATACCTTTAATGAACTTTATAATCTTAAAAAACAAATAGTTTTTTCCTCAGATAGACCGCCAAGAATTATTCCTGATATTGAAGAAAGACTTCAATCTCGTTTTGAAGGTGGTTTAGTAGTTGATATTACCCCACCAGATTACGAAACAAGATTAGCTATTTTAAAAATAAAAAACCAAGAACGAGGTTATTTCTTACAAGAAAATATTTTAGAAATTTTAGCTCAAAAAATAACTAAAAATATTAGGGAATTAGAAGGTGGTTTAAATTATATTGCTTTTAAATTAAGCCGATTAAATAATTATGATGAAGAAAAGGTTTTAAATTTAATAAAAGAATATTTAAAGCAAAATATTAAAAAAATTTCTTATAAAAAAATAATAAAAATTGTTGCTGATTTCTATAATCTAAAAGAGGATGATCTTTTTAAAAAAATAAGAAAAAAAGAAGTTATTAAACCAAGGCAAGTTTTAATATATTTATTAAGAGAAATCGGTAAATTTTCTTACTCAAGCATAGGTGAAATTTTAAATAAAAGAGATCATACTACTATACTTTATTCTTACGAAAAAATAGAAAAAGAATTAAAAGAAGATTTTGATCTTTTTCAAGAAATAGAAATTTTAAAAGATAGAATTTTAAATAGTAATTAAAATTTATCAACATATTATTAACATATTAATTATAGTAAATTTATAGTAAAATTAATTAAAATTTAAATATATTCACATATTAACAATACTTATTATTATGATAATATATCTTTTATAAATATGAAAATTCAAATATTAAAACAATCAATTTTAGAAAAATTAATAGTAATTAATAGAATAACACCAAAAAAATCTGATTTAGGAGTTTTAAATTTTTTCAAAATTTCGGCAGATGAAAATAAAATAAATTTATTTTCAACTGATTTAGAAATCGCTTATCAAGCAACTATACCAGCGAAAGTAAAGGAAAAAGGTATATTTTTAATACCAGCAAAACAATTTTTAGAAATTATAAATAATTTTTATGAAGATGAAATTGAATTAGAAACTAAAGAAAATAATTTATTAATTAGAGGCAAAAATATTTTTTGTAGTTTAGTAAGTATTACTGAAGAAGAATACCCATTAATTCCTGATTATAATAAAGAGCAATATTTAGAAATTGAAAGTAATTTCTTAGATAATATTTTAGAAAAAATTATTGGTCCTATTAAAACTGCTAATTTAATTAAACCAGAATTTGCCGGTGTTTATTTATGGTTAGATAATAATTATTTAAGATGGGTTAGCACAGATTCAATAAGATTAGCTGAGTATAAAATTAAAAAAGATTTAATTTTAACTAATATTAATAAAGAAATAAAAATTTTAATTCCTTATAAAATAATTGATGAATATTTAAAAATAAGAAAAAAACCAATAAAAACTAAAATATATTTAGAAGAAAATCAAATTTCTATAGATTTAGAAGATCAAATTTTAATTTCTAGATTATTAACAATTAATTATCCAGATTATCAACAAATTATCCCCAAAGATTTTAATTTAGAAATATTTATTGATAAAAATGAGTTATTAAAAATTTTAAAATTAAATAGTGTTTTTATGGATAAATCAAAAGAATTAAAATTAAAAATTGATATTAATAATCAAACTATAGAGTTTTATAGTCATAATGAATTAATAGGAGAAAGTATAAATAAAATTAATTTTGAAATTAATTTTTCTAATATTAATGATCTTTTTGAAATTTCTTTTAATTTAGATTTTCTTTTAGAAGGAGTTAATTCGATTGATGGAGATAAAATTTTTGTTGGTCTTAATATACCTTCTGATATTAATATTAAACCTGTTTTAATTAAATCACCTCTTGAAGAAGATTTTATTTATATTTTAATGCCGGTTTAATGTATAAAATAAATTTTAATAAAGATAAATTATTAATAGTAGCTCAAGAGATTAAAAAAAATTTTCCAGATTTAGATTTAAAAATCCTTATTAATAATAAAATTATAATTAAAACAAAAAATAATCTAGATTTAGAAACCAAAAAAAGATTAGAAGTTATTATTAAAAATTATTTTCCGGATAATATTCTAAATTTTCAGAATTATTAAGCCACCAATTTACTCCCTCTTCCCAATTTAAAAATTGAGGATCAACATAAGGATTTTTGGGTATAGGTCCTAGGGGATTATTTCTATTAACATAAAATAAAATATCATGAATTCCATAATCACTAAACCATTCTCCATTTAACATTGGTTTATTAACTTTAAAGTAATTAGGATTAGGAAACTTAGTTTTGGGATAATCTTTTATAATCTTACTGACAAATTCATGCCAAATAGGTAAAGTTAAGGTAACACTTAACGCTTGTTTAATTTCCTTATTATCCGTATTACCTGCCCAAACAGCAACAACAAAATTTGGTGTATAACCAAATGTCCAAGCATCTCGATAAAATTGTGTAGTTCCTGTTTTTAAAGCAATTTCATAATCATCTATTTTAGTTAAAGGTAAGCTTGAGACAAATAACCCCCTTCTAGCTTCATAATCTTTTAAAATGGAATTTAACATTCTAACAGATTGAGAATCAATTAC
>JBEQAR010000001.1:0-142991 GCA_041640295.1 bacterium | reverse complement strand
AGCTAATTTCTCAGCCAGAATAATCAATACTACTAATAATACACAAGTTAATTCGTTTAATTGTTCTAATACTACTAATTGCTCTCAGCAATATAATAATATTCCTGTTGGTAATTACAGATTTGAAGTTAGAGCTACTTCTACTGATCGAGTTAGTGAAATAAGGTCAGTTAACTTCAGTGTTGTTCAACCACAATATCTAAATCTTAGAATTTCTTCTCCTCCTAATAATACACAATATTTTATAGGTGAAAATATTATATTTAGCGCTGAGACAACTCGAGTAGCTAATTTCTCAGCCAGAATAATCAATACTACTAATAATACACAAGTTAATTCGTTTAATTGTTCTAATACTACTAATTGCTTTCAGCAATATAACAATCTCCCTGTTGGTAATTACAGATTTGAAGTTATAGCTACTTCTACTGATGGTCGAGTTAGTGAAGTAAGGTCAGTGAATTTCAGTGTTCAATCGGGTGAAACGATATCAGAAAGAAGAGCACCTCGTAATCTAAGAGTTAATCTTGTTAGTAGGGATAATAATCGGATAATTCTTAACTTTAGTTGGGAAAGACCTGTAGATATTACTAATCCTGATATAGTTGAATTCCGCCTTAATTATTGTACAATGAGAAATGCTTCTCAAAATTGTGTTCCTACAACTACTAGAGCCGTATATAGAACTAGTATTGAAAGTATTTTAAGAAGAGGTACAGGTACTTTTTCTTGGCAATTAGATTTTTCTGTTTATAGCCCTCCTATACATAGATTCCAATTAGTAGCAACTTATAGCGATGGTAGTAGGTTTGGCTCTAATATAGTTGATGTAGATATTTCAAATTTAGGCAGGAATATATTTGATAATAATATGCTTGCGAATATTCTACTTCTTCTTCATTTTTTGCTTAATCAGAAATAGAATCTTAAATCTAATAAAAGTTAAAAAGATAAATTTTAATATTTTAAGCTTTCGAAATAATTTAAAATTCAAAGAAACTATTTAAAGATTTATTTCAAAAATAAAAAATAATTAAATTTTAGATTTAATTAAATTTCTAGATTATAATAATTTAGTCAAGTTTATTGATTTTAGATATGGAAATTATTAAATTTGTGTTAAAATTTTTATATAATAAAAATTTTTTAAAGAAAAATTATTGAAGGGTGCGTAGCTCAGTGGTAGAGCGCGTCTCTGATAAAGACGAGGTCGTAGGTTCGATCCCTACCGCACCCATAAATTGAACAGGCTTAAAAAATTCTTTCGAGAGAAAATTGGACCAGGAATAATTACTGGTGCGAGTGATGATGATCCTTCAGGAATTGTTACTTATTCGATTGCTGGAGCAAAGGGAGGTTTAGATTTTATTTGGACTCCTTTTTTCACTTTGCCTTTAATGTATTATGTTCAGGAAGCTTGCGCTAGAATTGCTTTGGTAACTAAAAAAGGATTAGTGTATTTAATTAAAAAATTTTATGGATTAAAGATTGCGCTTGTTATTGCTTTTTTAATGTTTTTTGCTAATAGTTTTAATTTAGCTGCTGATATTAGCGCTTTGGCAATGGTAATGAATTATTTTTTTCCCTATGTGCCAATTTGGTTCTATTCTTTATTAATTTCAATAATTGTAAGCTTAATAATAATTATATTACCCTACCAGCAATTTGCTAAATTTATGAAGTTTTTGGTTATTTTTCTGTTTTCTTATTTAGCTTTGATTTTTGTAATTAATATCAATTGGTTTGAGGTAGCTCAAAATATATTTTTTCCGAAGATAAAACTAACTAAAGATTGGTTATTAATATTTATTGCTATTTTAGGGACCACTATTTCACCTTATTTATTTTTTTGGCAAGAAGAAGAAGAGTTAGAGGAAATTCGCAAAAATAAAAATATCAATTTAAAAAAAAGATTATCATTAGCCAAGATTGATACATTATTAGGGATGTTTATTTCCAATTTAATTATGTTTTTTATAATTTTAACAACCGGCTTAATTTTAAATCCCTTAGGAATATACGATATTAAAACAATCGATGATTTAATTAAAGTTTTAGAGCCATTAGTTGGCAAATATTCATTTATATTTTTTTCATTAGGAATTATAGGAAGTGGTTTGATTGCTATTCCTGTTTTAGCTGGTAGTTCAGCTTATATTTTAGCTGAAATATTTAATTTGCCAGCTACTTTAGATAAAAAATTTAAAGAAGCTATTCCTTTTTATAGTTTTATTATTTTTTCTGTTTTACTTTCGAATATATTTAATTTTTGGGGATTATCGCCTATTAAGCTTTTATTTTATACTGCCGTAATTTATGGTTTTTTATCGCCAATTTTAATTTTTTTTATTCTAAGGTTAAGTGCTGATAAGAATTTAATGGGTGAATATAAAAATAAGAAATTTAATAATTTTATTTTAGCTATTACCTTTTTAATTATGATAATTACTGCTATTTCCTTTTATTTTATCTAAATGATTAAAATAATTTTTTTGGTGGGTAAACCAGCTTCAGGAAAGGATATTCAAGCAAATTTATTGGTAAAAAAATTAAAATTTAAAAAAATTGTAGCTAGTGATGAATTAAAAAAATTTTTCAAAAACAACAGAAAAAAATATCTTAAAATCGGTAAAATTAGAATTAATCTAGTGAAACAACAAGAAAGAATGAATAAAGGAAAATTAGTAGCTTATCGATTAATAAGTTTTATCCTTAAAAATATTATTCTAAAAAATATTAAAGAAAAGAAATCAATAGTTTTTTCTGGTTCTCCGCGCAGTCTTTTTGAAGCAAAATATTATTTAAAGATTATCGAAAATATTCCAAATATAAAGTTTTATTTTATTTACATTAAAATTTCTGATCAAGAAGCTATTAACAGAGCATTAAAAAGAGCAAAAATTGAAAAAAGAGTAGATGATAATCTTAAAGTTGTTAAGACTAGATTAAAAGTCTTTCGAAAAGAGATTGAACCAATGATAAATTATTTGAAAGCTAAAGGAAAATTAATTGAAGTTAATGGCGAAGGTCAACCAGAAAGAATTAGTAAAAAAATCTTAACAATAATTTCTGGATAATGGCTTTCGAGAAAAAAATTGAAATTATGTTAGCGGGTGGTAAGATTTTGAGAGAGATTTTTTTAAATTTAGCTGAATTAGTTAAGCCAGGTATCAATACTTATTTTTTAGATCAACAAGCTGAAAAATTATTTAAATTATTTAAAATTAAAAGCGCTTTTAAAAATTATCAACCAGATTTTGCTTCTCGCCCTTATCCGGCTAATATTTGCGTTTCTTTAAATGAAATTGTTGTTCATGGTTTACCAAGTAAGAGCGTTATTATTAAAGAAGGCGATATTGTCAAAATAGATATTGGTATTATTTATCAGGATTTATTTTTAGATAGTGCTTTGTCTTTTGGTGTAGGAGAATTAAAGCCAATTTACAAAAAATTAATTACGATAACAAAACAATCTTTGATTAACGCAATTGAAATGGCTAAAGAGAATAATTATTTAGGCGATATTGGTTATATGATTCAAAGAACTATAGAAGTAGAAAATAATTTCAAGGTAATTAAGAATTTATGTGGTCATGATATTGGTGAATATCTTCATGGTGAATTGCAAGTATTAAATTTTGGCAAACCTAAATCAGGTCGGAAAATAAAAAAAGGAGATATTTTTACTATTGAACCAATGGCAAGTTTGACTTCTGACTATGCTATTCAAATTAATGATTTTGAATTTAAAACCAGCGATAATTCATATGCCACCCATTTCGAAATTACTTTAGCTGTTTTAGGACAAGAGAATTTAATTTTGACAGATATTTTAGATATTGGTTAAAATTATAAAATAATGGATAAAATTTTATTTGAAGTTAGTTGGGAAGTAGCTAATCAAGTTGGTGGAATTTATACAGTAATTAAAGAAAAAGCCAAATACATAAAAGATTATTTTAAGGGTAATTATTATGTTATTGGACCTTATTTACCTAATCGAAGTAGTTTAGAATTTTCAAAATTAGATCCACCGGATATTTTTACTGATATTATTAAAGAATGTCAAAAATTAGGTTTTGATGTTTATTATGGTGAGTGGTTAATTGATTCTAAACCTAAATGTTTTTTAATTGATTTCCAGATTTTTTTAAATAATATCAACGCTTTAAAATACGAACTTTGGGCAAATTATCGAATAGACAGCCTTAGAACTGGTGATGATTACAACTATCCATTAGCTTGGTCAAAAGCTGTTAGTATTTTTTTAAAATTTTTTGAAGAAAAAATTAATCAGCCCAAAAAAATTCTTCATCTTCATGAATGGTTAGCAGGTGCAGTTATTTTATTTGAAAAGCTATCTTTTATTTCTATTTTTACCACCCATGCAACTTCTTTAGGAAGAACCCTTTCGGAATCAGGTATAAATTTTTGGGATTCTTTAGGCTCTTTTGATCCTGATAAAGAAGCAATAAGATACGGGATTGAAGCAAAACATACTTTAGAAAAAATTACCGCTAAATATTCAAATTTTTTCACAGTTGTTAGTAATGTTTTAGCAATTGAAGCTGAATATATTTTAGGTAGAAAACCAGATTTTATTTTACCAAATGGCATAAATTTAAGTAAATTTTTAACAGTTGAAGAAATAAGTTATGCCCATCGAAAAAATCGTGATTTAATAAGAGATTTTTTTCTTTATTTTTTTTCACCTTACTATCGATTGGAGACTAAAAATAGTTTAATCTATTTTATCAGTGGCCGACAAGAAATAAGAAATAAAGGTATTGATATTTTCATAAGATCCTTATCAGAATTGAATAAGAAATTAACAGAAAATGATCCAACAATTTTGGTTTTAATATTAATACCTGCAGAAATCAAAGGAATTGAACCTACATTACTAAATAATTTAAATGTTTACCGTAATTTAGAAGAGAAGATTGAAGATATTTTACCTGAAATCAAAAGTCGGATAATTCATTATTTAATTCATAAAGAAAGAATACTCTCCGAAACTTTATTTACTAAAGAAGAATTTTTAGAAATTCAAAAAATAATTAAAAGATTAACTGTTAATAACTACTATCCTTTATCAACTCATCTTGTTGATGAGGACAATCCAATTTTAAGATTAATCAAGATGGTTGGTTTGTATAATTTACCAGAAGATAAGGTAAAAATTATTTATTACCCTATTTATGCCAGACGTGGTGATGGTTTGATTAATTTAAATTATGATGAATTAATAGTTGGCTGTCATTTAGGAATTTTCCCTTCACTTTATGAACCTTGGGGATACACTCCCTTAGAAACAATTGCCAGCGGGGTTATTACTGTCACTACTGATTTAACTGGTTTTGGCGATTATGTTAAAAAAAATATAGAACTTAACAAAGATTATCCTGGACTATATTTTATTAAAAGAAAAAATAGGCGCGATTCAGAAGTAGTTGAAGAATTAACTAATATTATGTTAGGAATTGCAAAATTAAACAAAAGTTCTCGAGTAGAAAATAAATTAGAAGCACGACGAATTGCTAAATTTTGTTCTTGGGAAAAATTGATTAGTAACTATTTTGAACTTTATAATATTGCTTTAGAAAAAATTAAATGATTATTAACTATCAAGAACTCGACAGTCAACACACTTTCAATATTGATCAACCCTTTATTAGTTTAATTTCTTCTAATCACTGGTTTATTGATTCACTGACGCAACGCAGTGTTTATTTTGGTTATTGGATAGCGACTGATAACAACTTTTATAAATTAATTGAAAGAATAAATATTGATGAACAAATTCAAAAAATAGAAGTTATTAATGAAAAAAGATTTGATCTAATTTCTAAAAAAAATAAAATTTCCCTTTATTTAGATTCTCAGGGGTTTAATTTGCATTCTAATCAGCCTATTTTTATTAAAATAGATTTGGATAATCGAAAACTTTATGAAACAAAAATTGTCGGTGATAATTTTAAAATAATTACACAAGAAAAATCATTTTTAATTATTAATGATTACGGAATTGATTTTAATATTTTTTATGAAGGCGAGCTAAGATTTGTTAATCGAAAAATTAATGTTTATTATGATTATGATCACCAAAGAAAATCAACCTTTTATCAAAATGAAATTAATCAAGCTTTCGAAGGTTATGTAAATTATTTAAAAATTTTTTCAACTCATAAAAAACCTGATTTTTCTTTTGATTTTACAAACAAAAATAAATTTGCCTATTTTGTTTTAAGAAGAATTTTATCTTTATATTCCATTGATTATGGTTTTAAAGCTGGTTTACCTTGGTTTCCTCAAAGATGGTTTAGAGACGAATTGATATCATTATTATTTTTAAACTTTGATTTTGTTAAAGAAAAAATTTTTGATTATTATTTAACTCATTTAGAATCAATATGGCAATTTAACAAAGAAGAAAATACTATTTTATCTGCTGATACTTTACCTCTCTTGATTGTTAATTTAAATAAGGAAAAAATCAAAAAAGAAAAAAATAAACTTTTAGAATTTTTAGATAAATGGGTAAAGCTATTTAAGATTTACGAAAATGATTTACCGCCAAAATCAACCTGGATGGATACTTTAGAAAGAAAACGGGCACTCGAAATTGATTTTCTTTATTATCTCTCTTTAATTAGACTTGATTTATTAAATGAAGCAAAAAAATTTAAGATTTATATCAAAAATAAAATATACTCAAAAAAATACCCCGAAGAAGAATTTTTAACACCTAATTTATTTTTTTGTTATTTTTTAGATAAAAATTTTTTTGAACAAGAAGAATGGGAAACAATATTTGACAATTTAATTAAAAACAATTATCTTGATTGGGGTGGATTTAGTTCTTTAAGTATTACTCATCCTAATTTCCAAAAAAACTATACAGGTGAAGATCCAACAAGCTATCATCAGGGAGATTCCTGGTTTTGGTTAAATAATTTAGCCTATTATGTTTTGAAAGATTTGAATAAAGTTAAGTATAAATTTTATATAAAAAAACTTAAAAATGCTGCTATTAAAAATCTTCTTAAAATGGGTGCGCCAGGATATATGAGTGAATTAAGTTCAGCTGAAAAATTAACCTACGAAGGCTCGCCAATTCAACTTTGGTCTCTCTCAAGTTTATATTATAATTTAAAAAGGAAAGATGGTGGACGTAGCTCAATTGGTTAGAGCGGAGGCCTGTGGAGCCTCAGGTTGCGGGTTCGAGCCCCGTCGTCCACCACTACATTTGTAATTTTAATTATTATTTTCAGAAAGAAAAATCTTAATAGCATTAACTATTCCTAAAGCAACTTTATCTTGATTATTGAGAAGAATATTTAAATCATTTTCATTTCTCATATTTCCCATCTCAATAATGACTGCAGGTGTTTTAGGATGAATTGTTCTTTTAAATCTTGACCAATTGAAAGCATAATAATGTGTCATATTTTCTGTAACTTTATTAATAAAACTTAAACCGGTTTCTTTTTGGTATTCTTGAATTAATATTTTTTTTAATTTTCTTGCTTTTTGAGAATAATCTTTATACGGCGTGCTAATCATAAAACCACTTGTTAATTCATCAGCTGAATTAGCATGGAGGGCAATAAAAACATCAGCATAATAATCTTGAGGAATAATAGCTGGTAAAATATCAACATTATAACCATCTCTTTCTAAAATTTCTTTAATTCTATAAGCTATATTTTTGTTAATATCTACTTCTTTAATATTATTAACAATCGCCCCGCCACCTCGCGCTAATTTTCTTAATTCAAGTGGTAATTCTTGTTCTATTAAATGGCCTACCTGAAGAGCAATTTTAGTTGTGGTTGGTTTTTGGAATTGATCAAAGTTAGGAAATCTAAAATATAAAGCTTCTTTGGAAAATTCAGGATAAGGTTGATAATATAACTCCGACAGTGCATTTAATAATTGACTATCATCAATTATTTGACTAGTATTTAATATACTTAATAATAATAGAATATTAACTAAATCATTAAAATTCTTTATAAGCATTTTTAAAATTATATATAAGTAAATTGATGTTCAAATTATTTCGACTAATAAAATTTTTCTAATTCAACATTAAATTTACATTATAATAAAAATTTGCTTTCAGGCAATTAATTAAATATGATATAAAATTTATTCTCTTATTAATTATAATTTTTCTTTATTATTTTTTAATTTAATCAAACCGCCTTAATTTATTTAATAATTTTTGTTATAATTTTATTAAAATTAATTTTGTAAATTTTTATGATTAATATTGATGATTTTAAAAAAATAGATTTAAGAGTGGCAAAAATAGAACAAGTTGAAAAAATAGAAAATAGTAAATTACTTAAATTAATTGTTGATTTAGGAAATGAAAAAAGGACAATTGTGGCAGGTATTGGTGAAAAATATCAGCCTGAGGAACTTTTAGGACAGTTAATTGTAGTTGTAGCTAATTTAGAACCTAAAGAAATTCGAGGTATAAAAAGCGAAGGAATGCTTTTAGCTGTTGAAGATGATAAAGGACCGGTATTAATTGTTCCTTTAGAACAAGTTACTGCTGGTAGTAAGATAAAATAAAATTTAATTTTGTAAAATAAGTTCAGCTACTGCCATTTCTAAGGGAAGGGTAATAAGAGGTGGATCTTTTTTAAAATTAAATTCTGCTTCGGAAAATACTTTAATAAATTTTTTAATTTTTTCTAAATCGATCTTTTGGACTAATGTAGTTAGTTTATTAATTAACTCTTCGCTATATTCTTTGGCTAATTGATTTTGCCAATAAGGATAAATTTTTATTATTAACATATCTCTTAAAATTTTTATTAAAGAGCGAGTAAAAATTAGTAAATCGTAGCCATTAGCATAAATATCATGAATCATTTTGATTGCTTCTTCAAAATTTTTTTCTAATAATACTTCTAAGAAAGCTAAGATTCTTAGACTGTTTACTTTGCCTAAAAATTGCTCAACATACTCTTCGTTAATTGTTTTATGAGGATTAAGACTTAGGATAATTCTTTCTAACAATGTTTCGGCATCTCTCAAAGCACCGTCTGATTCTTCGGCGATAAGATAAAGAGCGCCATCAGTAGCAGAAATACCCTCTTTTTCTGTTATTTTTTTTAATTTTTTGATCATTTCATTAATAGAAATTCTTCTAAAATCAAATCTTTGAAGGCGGGAAATAACTGTAGCAGGTATTTTTTCTGGTTCAGTAGTAGCTAAAATAAAGATAACATGTTTGGGAGGTTCTTCTAAAACTTTTAGTAAAGCATTAAATGCTTCTTTTGTTAACATATGAGCTTCATCAATAATAAAAACTTTATATTTTCCTTGAATAGGTTTAAAGCCAATATTATCTCTTAAATTTCTTATTTCATCAATACCTCGATTAGAAGCTGCATCTAATTCAATAATATCTAAAAATTTATTTTGATTAATAGCTTCGCAGTTAGTACATTGTTCGCAGGGTTCATAAGAATTTTGTTCTAAATTTAAACAATTTAAAGCTTTGCTAAAGATTCTTGCTGTTGATGTTTTTCCTGTTCCTCTTGGACCAGCAAAAAGATAACCATGGGGTAGGGAATTAAGATTTTTTAGAAAACTTTTTAATACTTTAATAATTAAATTCTGCCCGTAGACATCGTCAAAAATTCTTGGTCGGTATTTACGATAAATCATTTATTAATTAAAGTAAATCTTTTAATTGAAGAATAATATTGTGATTTTTTAATCTTTCTAAAGCTTTAATTTCTAATTGTCTGATTCTTTCTCGAGTAATACCAAAAATTTGCCCTACCTCTTCTAAAGTATGCATCACCCCATCTTTTAAGCCATAACGCAACATAATTATTTCTTTTTCTCTTGGTGGTAAATCTTCAATTGCTTTCATTAATTTTGATTTCAATATCTCTAAGTTAGCCTCTCTTTGAGGAGCAGTATATTTATCATCTTTTAATAATTCACCTAATTCTGTTTCACCATCTTCTCCTATTGGTTTTTCCAAAGAAGTGACATCGTAAGTAAGTTTTAATAGGCGATGAATCTTTTTTTCGGAAATATTAGCTTCCCGAGCTAATTCCTCTGGTGTTGGTTCTCTGCCTAATTCTTCTGTTAACCTTTTTTTAATTTTATTTAGTCGATATAGCTGTTCAATAATATGAACTGGCAATCTAATTGTTCGAGCATGATCAGCCATTGCTCTGGTAATAGCTTGTCTAATCCACCAGGTGGCGTAAGTAGATAATTTAAAACCTTTTTTAGGATCAAAGCGATCAATTGCTTTAGCTAAACCAAGATTTCCTTCCTGGATCAAATCAAGAAAGGATAATTTTTTGCTTCTACCATAGTATTTTTTAGCGATGCTAAAAACCAATCTTAAATTTGACTTAATTAACCTTTCTCGAGCTTCTAAATCTCCTTTGGCAGCTTTTTTAGTTAATTCTTTTTCTTCTTCTGGCGTTAGCAGAGGGATTTTATTTATTTCCATTAAATATTGTTGAATATGAGTAGGTAAATCTTGTGAAACTTCTAAATCTTTAATTAATTCTTCTTTCTCGGCTGATTCATTAAAATTCCATAATTCGCCACTGCTTTGAATTTCTATACCAGCAGTTTCTAATCTTTCGGCAATTTTTTCTAATAATTCAATATTATTTTCAATATTAGGGAAATAGTGCAGAATATCCTTCTCGGTCACAAATCCTCTCTTTTTACCTTTATTAATTAATTCTTTAATCTTCTCATCTTCAATAATTTCTTTTTTGCTAATTTTTACTTTTGCTTCTTTTTTCTTAATCTTTCTCTCTTTTTTTATTTTTTTCTTATTTTTATTTTTTTTAGGCATTGTTAATTTTTTCAATTTCTTTTATTTTTTGAGTTAAGTAATTAATTTTTTTTAAGACTTCATCTAGCGGCAAGCCGCTAATTTTGCTATAACTTTCTATTTGCTTTTTATAATATTCTTTTTGTATTTCTTTTTTTAAGAACCTTAATTCTTCCTCAAAATTAATATTTAAATTACTTTCGTAATTAATTCTTAAGTTCAAAATTTCTTGATAATAATCATCTTGCAATAGTTTTTCTTTAACCTCGTTGTAATTTTCTAAATAGTCTTTTATTTCTTCTATTTTTTCAAGATTGTTCAATAGAAAACTAAAAGCGATATATCTTTCAATTAAAATTTCTAATCTATCTTTTGGATAAACTAATGGCTGATACTCATTCTCTATTTGATAATTATAAACTAAACTGTTTAATTCCTTGAATAAAAATTCTTCTTTTATTTCTAATATTTTTGATAAGCGAGATAAATAATATCCTTGCTTCAAGTTATCTAAATATTTTAATAAGGGCAAAATTAAATCTAAGGTCTGTTTTTTACCATCTAAATCTTCTAAATTAAAATGAGAAGAGCAGTAATCAATTAAATAGTCAAGATAAGCTTTTTTCTTTAATTGATTAATACTATAATTAGAATTGAAAAATTCAGCCAAATCTTTTGCTGGTTCAAAAATTAATTGATCAACTTCTATTTTGTTGGCAAAAAGCATTAAAGCAGTTTTCCAAGCACTTTTAAATCCAGCTAAATCATTATCAAAAGCTAACACGAAATTTTTTGTTAAAAATTTTAGAATATTTAACTGATCTTGAGTAAAAGCAGACCCAGAAACCGCAACAACATTTTTGATGCCATTTTGATAAGCTAATAAGAAATCAAATTGCCCTTCAATGATTATTACTTCTTTCTTTTTTTCTATCTCTGCTTGAGAATAAACTAACCCGTATAAGAATTTTGATTTTTTAAAAAGTTTATTTTCGGCAGTGTTTAAATATTTAGAACCATAATCAGTCTCAGGATAAAGACGACCCGTAAAACCAATTAATTTCCTTTTTTCGTTAATTAGAGGAAACATAATTCTTCCTTGAAATTTATCTTCAAATTTATCATTCAAAAGACCAACTTCTTTTAAATCTTCTAATTTATAACCTAAAGTAAAGAAATAATCTCTTAAGTGTGAACCTGATGAAGCATAACCTAAATCAAAAAAATTTATCGTTTCCTCAGTTAAACCTCTGGATTTTAAATAGTTAATTACTTCTTGGTTTTGCTGAAGATTACGTTTGAAAAAGTTCAAAGCTAATCTATTGATTTCTAAAAATTTTTTATAAACCGAGATATTTTCTTTTTGCTCTTTAAAATTAATTTCAATATTAAACTTATCAGCTAAATTTTTTATCGCTTCTTTAAACGATAATCCTTCAATTTTCATATAAAAAGTAATAACATCACCAGCAACATTACAGCCAAAACATTTAAAAATTTGTTTTTGAGGAGAGATAAAAAAGGATGGGTTACGCTCTTGATGAAATGGACAAAGGCCTTTATAATAATTACCTGTTTTTTTTAATTCAACATAATTACTAATAAATTCAACAATATCAATTTTTTCTCTAATTTCTTGTAAAATTTCTTGATCCATTTGTCTATTCGGTAATTACAATTATAATATATTTATGTTAAAATTTTAAAGATGGCGAAAAAAGAGAAAAAAACAATTAAAAAAGAAATTATAGAGATAGATGCTGCTAATAAATCTTTAGGACGGTTAATTAGCTCTATTGTTTATTATTTGCAAGGCAAGCATTATCCTGACTATCGTCCACATATTGATTTTCCAGTTTTTGTTAAAATTAAAAATTGGGAAAAAATTATTATCAGCGGTAAAAAATTAGATCAAAAAATAATTTACAAGCATACCGGTTATTTGGGTCATTTAAAAAAATATTCTTTAAAAGAATTATGGTCTAAAAATCCATTGTTGGTTATTAGAAAGGCAGCAGCAGGGATGTTGCCTAAAAATAAATTAAGAAAAAAAAGATTATTAAGAATTGATTTAGTCAAAAATGGATAAAATTTTATCTGAAGAACAAGAAAAAGAAATAGAAATAAAAGATTGGGAAGAAGAAAAAGAAGAAGAGAAAAAGGAAACTGATGTTTTGCCAATAATTGGCAAAAACAAATATGTTGAAGCTATAGGCAGAAGGAAAAGATCGATTGCCCGAGTAAGGATTTATGATAATTTTGAAAAAAAAGATCAAATACAAATTATCGTTAATGATCGAGATTATACTGATTATTTTCCAACAATTCATTTAAGAAAGATAACCGATGCTCCATTGAGAAAATTAAAAATTTTTGATAATTATAAAATAGTTGCCAAAGTAAAGGGTGGAGGTTTAAGCGGTCAAGCAGATGCTATTAAATTAGGTATTGCTCGGGCCTTAGTGAAAATTTATCCTGAGTGGAAATTAAAACTTAAGAAATCTGGATTATTAACTCGTGATCCAAGAAAGAAGGAAAGGAAAAAATATGGTTTGAAAAAAGCAAGAAAAGCTCCTCAATGGCATAAGCGTTAGTTAATTAAAATTAAATGAAAATTGACTATCCTTTATTGTTAATAATTTTATTTTTAAGTTTTAGTAGTTTATATTTTTTTTACGGAGTTTCTTTGCCTTACTCAACCAAGGTAATGAATGACCCTCTTTATTACTTTAAAAAATTTTTAATTTTTAATTTTTTGTTACCATTTTTATTATTTTGGCTGGGTTATTTTTTGGATTGGGTAATTTTTAAAAGAATTGCTAAGATATTATTTTTAATTAATTTAATTTTTTTAATCTTACCATTTTTAGATTTTTTTAAATTACCCAACCAACCAACTGCTCGTTGGTTTTATTTTCAGGGATTTTCGTTTCAGCCGTCTGAATTTATGAAAATATCGATGCTGTTATTTTTAGCTTCTCTTTTGCCTTTAATCAAAAGAAAAATAGAATATTTTTATATTTCAATCGGTTTAGTATTTTTAGTTTCATTAATTATTTATTTCCAACCAGCCTTAAGTAATCTTTTAATTTTTTTAGCTGGTATTATTGGAGCATTGATGGGGTCTAATATTAATTTAAGAAATATTTTTATTTTGTTTTTTTTGGTCTTTTTACTAATAGCCTTTGCTTTTCTTTGGAGTTATCGTTCAGAAAGAATTTTAGGAATTTTTAAAAAAGATGAAAGAGGTATAGGTTTTCAATTAAATCAAAGTCGATTAGCTATTGGTTCAGGAGGTATTTTGGGCAAAGGTTTAGGAAATTCTGAATTGAAGTCAATAGGCTTACCCTTAATGTTAACCGATAATATTTTTGCTGTTTATGCAGAAGAAACCGGTTTTATTGGTTCTTTGGTATTGATAATTATTTTTAATTTTTTGATATTTAGAATATTGTATCTTGCTCAGTTAGTTAAAGATGAATCGAAAAGATTTTTTGCTATCGGAGTGGCTTGTTGGTTATCTGCGCAAGTTTTTGTTCATTTAATGTCAAATTTATTAATTTCTACTGGAATACCATTACCATTTTTTAGTTATGGACCATCAAGCCAAATAGCAATTATGATTTCTTTGGGTATAATTAGTAAATTTAGAAATTAATAAAATTTATTTTTAGAAAAATGGAAAAAATAAGACTTTGTTTAACTGGTGGAACAACTGGTGGTCATTTTTTCCCGTTAATTTTTATTGCTAAACAATTTAAAGAAGAAATGATTAAAAGAAATTGGAATTACGAAATTTTTTATCTTGGTGCTCCACCATTTGACAAAGAATTAATGAGCAGGGAAGGAATAGAAGTATATCAAATACCAGCCGGGAAAATAAGACGATATTTTCATTTAATGAACTTTATTGATATTTTTAAATTTCCTATTGGATTGATGGTTGCTTTAATAAGACTTTATCTATTAATGCCTAATGTTATTTTTTCTAAGGGAGGTTTTGGCAGTCTTGAGGTGGTAATAGCTGGTTGGCTTTTGAGAATTCCTATTATCATTCATGAATCAGATAGTGTTCCTGGTAGAAGTAATAGGTTAGCTGGTAAATTTGCTACTCTGATAGCTGTTAATTTTGAAGAAGCTAAAAAATTTTTTAACCCTAAAAAAACAGCTCTAATTGGTCAACCACTAATTCCTAATTTTGATGAAATAAATGTAACTCACGAAGATTATTTAAAATTTAATCTTAATCCTCAAGAAAAAATTATTTTAGTTTTAGGTGGTTCTCAGGGATCGCAAAAAATTAATGAGGTAGTTATTTTTTCTTTAAATAAATTATTGAAAGTAGCTCATGTAGTTCATCAATTGGGTAGAACAATGTTTAATGAATATTCACAAATTGCCGATGGATACATTTTAGAAAATGTACCTGCTAGAAAAAAATATTATCATCCAGTAGATTTTTTAGATAATTACGATTTAATTAAATTAATGAAAATGGCCGATTTGGTTATTGCTCGAGCAGGAGCTGGAACAATTTTTGAATTAGCAGCTTGTGGCGTACCTTCAATTTTAATTCCCTTAAGAAAAGAAGTTGGGGGAGAACATCAAATTAAAAATGCTTATGCCTATGCTGATTCTGGTGCAGCGATTGTTATTGAAGAGAAAAATTTTTTCCCTGATCTTTTATCGACTATAGTTATTAAAACCCTTAATGATGATAAATTACTCAAAGAAATGAGAGAAAATGCCTTAAGCTTTGCTCGAAAAGAGGCAACAGAAAAAATAGTAAAAGAAATTTTATTTTTAATAACCAAATAATGAAAAAAATTGATATTTATTTTACTTTAATTTTGATTTCAACAATCTGGCTTGTATGGTTAATAGGTGTTAATTTTATTCAGGTGAATCAAGTTGTCTATTATTACAAACCCTATCCCCAAAAAATATTATTAGCTGATAAGTATTTACTTTATTTATACCCTATTGCATTTACTCTTTTTATATTTTATAATTTTATTTTAACCTTATGGGGACTAAAAAAAAGAATTGCCGATATTATTAACACCTTTTTATTTTTAATTAGCTTTTTTATTTTTCTTAAATTATTTTTCTTGAATTATTAATATATTCCTAAAAAATGTTAGCAGTTATTGAAACCGGTGGCAAACAATATATAGTTAAAAAAGACGATCTTATTTTGGTTAATAAAATCAAAGGAGAAGTTGAAAGTAATGTGTTGTTTGATAAGGTATTATTATTCTTCGATGGACAAAAATTATTAATTGGTAAACCATTCTTGGATAATATCAAGGTGAAAGGGAAAATAGTTAAACAGATTAAGAAGAAAATTCAGATTATTAAATTTAAACCTAAAACTCGCTATAAAAAAAAGGTTGGTTATAAAAATTACTTTACTCAAATTAAAATTGAAGATTTTATCCTTTCTTAGTCCGTCTCTTAAAAAATATATCTACAATATAAGAAGGCAAAATGCCCAAATGATAATACTTCATTTTAATTTTTGAAGGAAGATATTTAAATTCTTTAATATAACCCCGACATTTTTTCGAACCACAATGACATTTTATTGACCAGGAATCATTATACATAGTTGTTGAATAATCATAGGTTATCTCCTCGTTCTTTTTAATATTCTTTAAGGCAATTAACAAAACTTTATTACCATTAATAAATACATAAGCATTAGGATCACAAGAATGATTAATAAAATCATCATAAATTTTTTTATCCTGACCCGTTCCTAATAAAAATATATCTTTATCAATTTGTATTGAATAATCATCGATTAATTTTTTTGTTTTTTCATTTTTGACTTTATCGATTTCTGACCGATGAACAATTTTTCCTATAAATTCTAAAATAATTTCTCCGCGTTTGAAATTTTTTTTAGCAAAAAGACCTAAACCATTATTACATTTTTTTACTGTCAAATTTTTGTAATAATAGTTGTTATTTTTTATTCTCATCTTTAAATAATCTACTAAATAGATTAAATAAGATTTGTTGATAATTAATTCGACCTTTTTCAATTTTATCCATTTCTGATTCTAATTTTTTAGTGAATTGTTCTTCGACCAAATCTTTGTATTTTTCGATTAAATAATAATAAATTTTTTTTCCTTGATTGGTGGGAATTAAATAACCACTTTTGATAATAGCATATTTTCTATCTAAAATAGTTTGAATAATCAAAGAATAAGTTGATGGTCTACCTAATCCCTTTTTTTTCATTTCATCAATAATCGATGCATTAGTATAAGGTGGAACAGCAGAAAAACGATTAATTTTAATAGATTCAATATTATAAATTTTAGGCTCAATATTAAAAAAATAAAAATTTGAGTAAAATTTATTAAAGCCTTCTTCAACAATCTCTGAGATAATTTCCTTTTTGTCTTTTATTAAGGTTTTGTTATTAGAAAGAAGTTTGAAATTAAGAATTAATTTTTTAACTTTTGTTGGTTTACATTGAGAGGCTATAAATCTTTTTAAAATTAATTCATAAAGTCTTAAATGTCTTCTTGATAATAATTCTGTTTGATTAAGTAATGACTGTTCTATAATTTCCTCTGTAGTTAAAGGTTTAGTCGGCCGAATGCATTCATGGGTACCTGGTTTCCCCCAAGATTTTCTATAAAAAAGTGATAATTCATTATTTTTATTCAAGAATTCATAAGCTAAATCACGACCAAATTCAGAGACATAAATCGAATCGGTTCGATGATAGGTAATATAACCACGTTCAAATAAATTTTGAGCTAAAGCCATTGTTGTTTGAGGATCAAGTTTTAAATAATTCCAAGCTTCTTTTAATAATTCACTTGTTTGAAGGGGAGGTGGTGGATTAAGGGTTTCTATTTTTTCATTATTAATTTCTACCTTGATTTGTAAATTATTTTTCAGTTTTCTTATTTCTTTAATTAGATCTTTATTAGTGATTTTAAAATCAAGATAATTATTTTGATTGAAAAAAGCTCTAATGAAATAAATTTTATTATTCTTTCGTTCTAAATCATTATTTATCAACCAACCTAAAACAGGGGTTTGAACTCGACCTGCTGATAAATTTAAATTTTTAAATTCTTCTTGTAATTCTTGGCTTAAAGAAAAACCTATCCAACGATCAGCAATTCTTCTGGTAATTTGTGAGCAAACTAAATTTAAATTTAATTTTCTCGGTGTTTTGAATTTATTTAAAAATTCTTCTTTAGTGATTTCATGCAATTCAATTCTTTTAATATTTTGATTAAAAGGATAGAGATAAACAAATAAATCAAAAGCAATTTTCTCGCCTTCAATATCAGGATCAGTCATTAAATATATTTCTTGAAATTCATTACTTTTGGCTCTTAAAATATCTATTAATTTTTCTTTATTAAAGAAATTTTGTGAATTACAAATAGGGCATTGATTAAGGTTAATTTCTGTATGTCGGCCACAATTTGAACAAGTTTTCAGTGGTTCAAAAATTGGTATAAATTCGCTATTATTTTTTTTAACTCCATAAATTCCCTCGTTATAAACTAAATCAACGAAATGTCCCAAGGTAGCGACAATATTTATCAAATAATTACCTAAACTTACTTCATAAAGTAAAAAATTGTTGTAAATTCTTTTAGCTGGTTTACCAAAAAAATTAGCAATAGTTTTTGCTTTAGTAGGTGATTCAACAATAATCAAAACAGTTTTTATTGGATCATAAAAGAAAATTTTTTCATCCTCTTTAATAATTTTTTTAATTAATTTTCGATCTTCATCAACCTTTTTAATCACCTCTTCTAATTTATTGTTATCATTTAAAAATTCAATCTTATAACCAATAATTCTTAATTTATTTTTCAAGCTATTAAAAAGCTTTTCATTATCAACTAAAACTATACTTAATCCTTGGCTAAGACCTAAAGGATATAAACGAGAAGTTCTTCCTGAAGCTTGAATATAACCGCGAGCATCAGGAATTAATAGAAAGTTTAAGCCATTTTCATTAATAATATTTAAATTAGGGTCGTTTTTCACTTTGTTTAAAAACTCTGGATCATTTAAAAATCCATTAATTTTATTTTGAATAATTTCAATTTTATTTTTTAAATTTTTGTTTTCTAAAACTTTGTCTTCTTTCAAAAAACTGTATTTTTTTAAAAACTTAATATCAGTTAATATATCTTCATAACTTTCCTTTAAATATTTTTGAAAGGTTAAAATAATTAAAAGTAAATTCTTGGGAGAATAGGAAATTCTTAGTGGTAATTTAAATTTTGGTATACCTAAAAATAAAGCATAACGAACAACATGTGGTAAATCAATACCACGAGTTAGAGGATTACGAATATTAGAAAAACCAACTACAATATCAATTTCATTTAATTCAAATAATTCACGGTTTCTTTTGTTGAATTTTTCATAAGAAATAGCTTTCACTCCTGCTTGGGCTAAAAAATTAAGATAGTAATTTAAATCATCTTTTCGATAATCATCAGAAAGAAAAACAAATCCTCCTGCGCCAAGTTTTTTAATCCACTTTAAAGATTGTTGAAAAATATCATTCTTATTTTCTAAATTTTCATAAAAATCAACAATATTTCTTAAATATGTTTGTGAAGAGCCGATTTCAAAATTTAATAATTCTCGAAAAAGATTAATTCTTTTAGTTCTTGGTGTTAAAGTTGCTGATGAAATTACTAATTTCCCCTTATTAGTAAAATCTATATTTTTTTTCAAAATTTCTGCGTTTTGATAATCCTTTTTTCTTTTAGTATCAATCACCTTAAAAGCAGTTTCGATTTCTTCATCATTAAAACCTATTAATTTTAAAACTTTATCAATATTTTTAGGTTGTCTAATCATTGAATCAGCATCATCAATATAAATGAATTTAAAATTTTTGGGAAGCAATTCAAAATTTTTATGTAAAAATTGCGTAGTAGTAATCAGAATATCAAAATCATCTGAAAATTTTTGTCTATCTTGGATTGCTAATATTTTAACTTTGTTTCTTTTATTAAAATTATTAAATCTTTTTTCTATTTCATTAATTAATATTTTGGTAGGAACTAAGTAGTAAATTTTTTTTTCTTTTAAAATTTCAACAGAGAAGAGAGAAAAAATAATTCCAAAAGTTGATTTCCCAAAACCAGTTGGGGCAATAATACTAAAACTTTCACCCTTTAACAATCTTTTTGCCCAATAAATTTGAAGATGAAATGGTTGATAGTTGGTTAATTTTTTGAAATATTTTTTAAATAATAATAAATTATTCTCCACTTGACAAAGAAAGCTGCTTTCTTTTAATAAGTGACAATACTTGTTATTTTTTAATAACTTTGGATAATCTAAGCCGAAACGATGATAATCTGATAAACATTCTTTAAATTTAATAATTTCATCAATACCAGCTCGATTTTTATCAATGGGGCAAATTTTAAGATATTCAGCCCTAACTTTCATATTTTTCATTTTTATTTTGAAATTATTTTAAATTAGTTTATAATTATATAATTATTTTAATGAAAAATAAATAAAATGCCTCCCAAAGGAAAATTAACTTTTTCTGATCCGTATAAAAAAAATAATTTAACTATTACTCTTGTGCCAATAGAAAATTTAGAAGTAATCTCTCATCAAAGAAAACCAAGTCAATATCATATTAAGCATCTTATAACTTCAATTGAAAGAATCGGATTTTTAGTTCCGCTGATTGTTGTTAAAGAAAAAACTGAAGATAAATATATTATTATCGATGGCCAACACAGGTTTTTAGCTGCTAAAGAATTGGGCATTAAGGAATTACCAGTGATTATTGTACCAGATCATTTAGCAAAGTTAATGATGAATTTTAATATTGAAAAAGAATTAAATATAAGAGAAAAAGCTTATGTTGCCTTAGCGGTTTATCGAGAATATCTTCAACAACGACCAGAAATTATTGAGTCTGATCCAGAAATTATTGATTCTTTAGAACAAGCTTATTATGTTACCTTAGGTATTGCTTATGAACAATCAGAAAAGTTAGCCGGAAGTTCTTTTGAATCAATTTTAAAAAAATGTGACTTTTTCTTAGATTCTCCCCTTAATGAAGCAATTCAAATAAGACAAAAACGAGCAGATAAGATTCTTATAGCTAATGGTTTTGTAAGGGAAATATCGCAGAAAATCAAAGAAATTGGCAAATGGCATCCTTATATTTATAATCAAATAATTTCTTGGGCTAATCCTTATAAGAAGAAAAGATTACCAACAGAATTTGATGAACTTTTTGAAGAATTAATTAATAATCTTCAAGAAGCCCAAGAAAATCCTAATTTAGTTTTGAAACACCTAGAGGAAGATTTAGATTTTTAATTTTAAATTTGATAAGTTTTCCCTTAAAAGCCTTTTTCTACATTTAGTACAAATTTTTATTCTTTTTCCATTGGGTAATTTAAACCATTGCAAATTAGGATATTGAAAATAAGAAACTGTTGGATTATACTTACTTCGAGTTTTTATTCTTCTTGTTACTTTAAATCTTCCTTTTTGACAAATTTGACAAAATGCTCCTCTAATCATTATTGAAAATCAATGTTAATGTTAATAAAATTACCCTCAGTGTTAATATTATTTAATTTTAAATTATTTTTTAAATAGTTCAAGAGACTCTCTCTTTTTTTATTATCACTTTCTTCAATAACAATTTTTGCTGATTGATTATTAAATTCTATTGAGACGATTTTATAATTTTTTAAACTATTTAAAATATCTAAGTTTTGATAAATTTTTAAACTTAGGGTTCGACTTTTTACTTTAGCAATAAAATCCCTTAATTCTTCCAAATTATAACCAGAAGTTAATTTAATTTCAGCTGATATTTTTTCTTTCTCTTTGCTAAAATAAAACCAAATTGCTGATAAACTGAGATTGATAATAATTCCTAAAATTAAACTAATTAATAACCATAATTTCAAAACATTATTAGTGTTATAAAGAGCAATATCTTTTTCTAAATTATAAACATTTAAAGAAAATTCCGATAAGAAAGCTTTATTTTGAGGATTAATTATTGATAAGGCTTGAATATCAAATTGTGATAAACCAGTTTCTTTGGTAATGTCAATAATTCTAATATTTTTATTAAGAAGAAAATCTAACTCAAAATCCTCATCGGTCAGAATAAAAATTAAATCTAAAGGTGAATTTAAACTTCTTAATGAAGAATTAATAATTCGATCAATTATTTCTTTTTTATTGATTGATTCTATATATTCGCTAAAAATATTAGTTATTAATCCATTTTCGTAAATAATTGTTGTGAGAACATTTTTGAAAAAATTCAAAATTAAATAACTTTTATCAAAAGCTAAAGCATATTTTTCTTTCAAAAAACTGATGATTGATGAAAATATAGGTTGCAATTCAATAGGTAAAAAGTTATTTAATAACAAATTGTTAGTCAATTCATCTAAAATTTCTTTCTCATAGAAAATAACCATAACATTCTCATAATTATTAGGATTAAAATAAACTCTCCAGAAATACTTTTCGATGTTAATTGGTAGTTCTTCTTTGATTCGACTTTCAATAATACTTAAATTTTTATCATTGTCTAAGTTTGGTAGATTAAATTTTTGAATAAAAAAATTGGGTAAATTTAAGACTACATTGATTTGTTCACCATAATATTTTTCTTGGATTAATTTTAAAAATTCATTTAATTTATTTTTGAGAAGTGAGGAGCCTAAAAAATAGTTTTCGTTTTTCTCAATTTTATTGATAATTTTAATTTCTTTTTTAGTTTTTTTTACCTCTAATAAAGTCAAATTATTGGGTGAAATAATTAAAATTAAATTTCTTGGTTTTAATATTAACTTTCTTATTTTAAATACCATTCTTCAATTTTAACAAATTTTTCACTTGGATCATTCAAATAAAAAACATTAAAATTCCTTAAATTATTCGGAACAACATAAACATAATAAAGATTAGCTAAAAAAATTATAGGTAAATTTTTTATTCTTTCGTCTAATTTTTTAAAGGTTTCAGGAGAAATATTATCTCCTATTTCTATCTCCTGAATTAATTTTATTATTTCTGGATCATATTTATTTGTTAAATTTAATAAAGATTTATCTTCAAAAAATAATCTCAAATCAGGAATTAAATTATAGGAAATTCCATACAGCAAACCTTCATATTTTTTTGAAGGAATAATTAAATTATTAATTTCGTTTAAGCTCTTAATTTCAATATTTAAGCCATATTTTTTTTGTAAGTAAATACCCAATTTGTTCATCAAATAGCCATCAGGTACTATAATTTTAAAATTAAATTGAGATAGATTTCCGATAGGTTGTTGAATTTCTTCTTGTGGAAGAGATAAGATTTTTTTTATTGAAGGAGAGAAAATTGAATCTGATAATTCACCATACCGGGAATTGAAAATCTCAGTTAAAATTTCATTTCTGTTAATAATAGTTTTTAGTTCATTTACTTTCTTTTCATCAACTGAATTAGCATTAAAAAATAGACCAATAATTCTAGGAATAATTATTTTTTCTATTCTTAAAGTTTGGCTGATATTATTATCTAAAAAGTTAGGCATTAACCCGCCAATAGCATTTATTTTTTTTATTTTTAATTGTTGATAAGCTTCTTCAATTTTTTGGTAATTATAAACAATAACTTTTTCTAAATGAGGACGAGGTCGATAATAATTATTGCGGATAAATTCATAGGTATTGTTATTTTTTTGAAAAAAAACAAAAGGTCCACTACTAACTTTAATTAACTCCTCTTCGTTTTCTTTCCAATTACTTGGTTCATATTTTGACCATATTTTTGCAGGAATAATCTTAATATAAGAAAGTTTTTGTAAAAAAAGATTATCTTTTAACGGTAGAGTTAGGGTAAATTTGTAATTATCAATTTTTTCTAAAGTAATATTTTTAAAATAATCTTTTAAGTAATTATTAGAAGAGTAGAGTTTAAAATAATTAAAAGACTCAATAACATCGGAAACATTAATTCTTTCTCCATTACTCCAATAAGCTTCCTTAAGGGTAATTTCATATTTTAAGCCCTTATCTAAAGTAATTATTTTATCCGCTAATTCTAATTCATAATTTCCTTTTCCATCTGGTCTAACTAAGCTATCGTAAATTAGGTTAACTAATGTTTTTTCTGCTATATTTTCAGCCCAAAATGGATTGAGCGAATTAATTGGTTGATAGAAAGCCTCTTTTATTATTCCTTGGTAACTAGGTTGATCATCGGCAAAAATCTTTTGATAAAAATAAGCAAAAGGAATAATAATGAATAGGCTGAATAAGGCTAAGCCTATAAAAATTAATATTGCTTCTAATTTATTCAAGGAATTGATTAATTTATAAAGAAGAATAAAAAATTTTTTCATTTAGAAATTCATTATCCGTAAATACGACAAAAAGAGAAAAACAATAGCTAATAACCAAGTAATTTGATAAATATATTTTTCCACTCCACGTCTTTGCATAAAAGGTAAGCTACCAGAAAAACCAAAAAATGATCCCAGACTTCCTCCTCTTTGTTGAATAATGATTAAAGTAATTAAAAAAATAGAGGTAATGATGATTAAAATATCTAAAACCAAACTCATTTTATTTTAATGTTTTATTAATTATTTAACTAATTTCTCTCTTCGACGACGATGATAAGCAATTACTAATTGGTGGGTTTTTTTATCAATAAATTTTATTAATCTTTGTAATTCTGGTGATAGTTTATTTAAGTCTATTGGTTTCTTATTTTCTTGGTAAAATATTTTTTCGGTCGGTTTAGCAATACTTATTATTTTAACATAATTTTCTAAATTTTGATTTTTAATCGCTTTTAGGGCGTAATTAAATTGTGCTTTCCCGCCATCTATTAAAATTACATCAGGAAAAATCCATTCTTTGTGTCTTAATCGTCTTGATAAAACCTCATAAATCATTTGGGGATCATTAGGTCGTTTTGTTAACTTAATTATAAATTTTTTTAATGAATTTTTTAAATACTCACCATCTTTAAAAACAGCACAAATACCAACTTTTTCTTTTCCAGCCCAATGAGAAATATCATAAGCTTCAATTATAGTTGGTAATTTATTAAGATTTAATAAATTTTTTAATTCCTTACTTGCTTTTAAATAATCTTGAACGGTGTCAGTTTCTTGAATTAATCCAGTATGATTAATTAGTTTATTGAGCGCTATAATTTCTTTTTTAACTTTATTTGCTTCTTCGATTCTTTCTTCATTAATTAATTTTTCTAATTTATTTAAAAGTTTTATTTTTAATTTTTTAAAATCTCCCCTAAGAATTTCTTTAATTCTATTTATATTCTGATTATATAAGTTGACATCTCCCTTCTCGTTTTCTTTGCAACACCAGCCATAACATAAACCAATAAGTGAGTTAAGACAAGATGATTTATGTTTTTTTAAGCAAGTACAAAAAGGAATTTCTTTTCTAATGATTTTTAAAATAGTTTTTAGAGAGCTTCCTTCAACAAATGGTCCAATTACCGTAAGCGGATGATATTTTTGAGGTTGATGAGTAATTAAAATTTTTTGATACTGGTCATTAGTAAAGACAATATAAAAATAACGGGTGTCATCTTTTAAAATATTGTTATAGGGTGGATCAAATTTTTTAATCAATTCAGCCTCTTTTAAAATAGCTTCAACTTCCGAATTTAGTTCTAAAACTTCAATTGATTGCGTTTCATTGATCAATTTAATAATTTTTAAAGATTGGCTTTTAAAATGTTGTTTAATTCTTTTTTTAATATTAACAGATTTACCAATATAGATCACCTTGTTATTTTTATCTTTAAAAATATAAATTCCTATTTTTTCCGGTAACTTTTCTATTTCTTCTATTTTCATAAAAAAAATTTTATAATAGTTTAAAATGAAAGGAAAATTAATTATTATCGATGGCATTGATGGTAGTGGAACAACTACCCAGTCACATCTTTTGGTGAAGAAATTGAGAAAATATCAAATTCCGACTCAATTGACCAAAGAGCCGAATAATAAATATATAATTAAATTAATAAAAGAAAATAGAGAAAACATTGCTGATCTCTTTTTATTTTTAGCAGATCGGAGTTTGCATTATTTAAAAATTAAACAATGGTTAAAGGAGGGAAAATGGATTATCACTGATCGCTCTTTTCCTTCTACTTTAGTTTATCAATGGTATGCTGGTGACTTGAATCAGTTGATAGCTGAAAATTTGATTTTATTTTTAAATCATTTAAGTCAACTTCATATTCAGCCAGATTTGATTTTTATCTTAGATGTTAATCCACAAACTGCCTTTAATCGCTTAAAAAATAAAAATAAAAAAAGTCAAATTAATAAATATGAAAAAATAAAACTAATGAAAAAACTTCAATTAGGTTACCGCTATTTTGCTAAAAAATATCAATGGAAAATTATTAACGCTAATCAGTCAATTGAAGAAGTTAATAAAAATATATTAGAAGAGGTATTAAAATTAATTAATATTAAAAAATCTTAAGAGAAAAATGAATCTGAAGCCGACTATTGGTTTAGAAATTCATATTGAATTGGCAACTAAAAGTAAAATGTTTTGTTCTTGTCCTAATATTTCTGATGAAGAACATCCTAATGTAAATATTTGCGAAATTTGTACTGGTCAGCCAGGCGTTTTGCCAGTGATTAATAAAGAAGCAGTAATTTATACCATTAAGTTAGCCAAAGCATTAAACTGCCAAATAAATAAATTTAGTTATTTTGCAAGAAAAAATTATTTTTATCCTGATTTGCCTAAAAATTATCAAATTTCTCAATATGAACTTCCCTTAGCGGTTAATGGTTATTTATCTTTTTACCTTAATGATCAATTAAATAAAATTAGAATTCGAAGAATTCATTTAGAAGAAGATACGGGTAAACTTTTACACTTAGCCAATTATTCTTTAGTTGATTTTAATCGTGCTGGCATTCCTCTTTTAGAATTAGTTACTGAACCAGATCTTCATTCGGCTGAAGAAGCAAAAGCTTTTGTTGAAGAATTAATTTTAGTTATTAGATGTTTAAAAATTTCCGGTGCTAATCCAGAAAAAGGTGAAATTAGATTCGAAGCTAATGTTAGCTTATCTTCCAATGATCAATTGGGAACTAAGGTTGAAATAAAAAATTTGGGTTCAATTAAATCACTTAAAGAGGCAATTGAGTATGAAATAGAAAGACAAAAAATTTTAATTTTAAAAGGAGAAAAAATAATTCAAGAAACTCGTGGCTTTGATGAACAAAAAAGAATAACCGTTAGCCAAAGATTTAAAGAAAGTTCAGAAGATTATCGCTATTTTCCTGAACCAGATTTACCACCACTGAAATTAACCGACGAATTTTTAAATTCAATTACTTTACCTGAATTACCTCTTCAAAAAAGGAATCGATTCATTAGTGAATATAATTTATCATTAAAAGAGGTAAATATTTTAATTAAAAATACTACAGCTTGTTATTTTTATGAGCAAACAATATCAGAATTAAAATCTGAATTAACTAATTTTGATAACCGTTTCGTTTATAATATTTTGGTTAATGATATTTATGGATTGTTAGAAAAGTATAATAAAAATTTTGATGATTTAAATTTTACTCCCCATCATTTAGCCCATCTGATTAAAGAATATTATATTGGTAATTTAAATATCAAATTAGTAAAGAAAATTTTAGAAGAAGCAATTAAACATAACCATTATATTGAAGATTTGCTTAAAAAATTCAAAAAAATTGATGATTTAGGAGAATTAGAAAAATTAGTGACAGAAACAATTGATAATAATCCTAAGGCTGTTAGTGATTATTTGGCAGGTAAAGAAAATGCCCTTCAATTTCTAATTGGTTATGTTATGAAAAAAACAAAAGGACAAGTCGATATTAATTTAATTAAACAACTCTTATTAGAGAGATTAAAAAATGATTGATAAAAGATATTATTTTTATTCTTTTTCAATAATTTTATCAGTTTTAGCTATTATTTTTTATTTTGTTTTTCCTTTAAATATTGGTATTGATTTAAGGGGAGGTCAATTAGTTGAAATTGAAACGAAATATAAAGATTTAAAAAATATACCAGGAGAAGTTATAACTTCCAATAATTCTATTATTATTAAAAGCAATCAAATCAACAAAGATCAAATATTGTCCGAAATTAAAAAATATGATCCTAATGCTCAAATTATTCGTTATGAAGAAATTAGCCCTTCTTTAAGCAGAGAATTAGTGAGAAAATCTTTTTGGGTAATTATTTTAGTTCTATTGTCTATTAGTATTTATGTTTCAATTGTATTTTCAGAAAAAAGTGGTTTGATAAAAAGCTGGCTTTTAGGTTTAATTGTTCTTTTAACTTTGTTTCATGATATTTTAGTTAGCTTTGGAGCTTATATTTTTCTTTCTCATTTCTTAAAATTTGAGTTGTCGATAGCGATTATTGTCGCTTTTCTGCTTATTGCTGGTTTTTCGGTACATGATACAATTGTGGTTTTTGATCGTTTAAGAGAAAATGTTAAAATCAAAGGTGTTTTAAATAAGGAAATATTTGAAAACAGCATTAAACAAACATTAACTCGTTCTATTAATACTTCCTTAACCGCTATTTTAGCTATTTTACCTTTAGCTTTTTTAATTGAAATTTTGAAGCCATTAGTGATTACTTTAATTATTGGTTTTATTTTTGGAACCTATTCATCAATTTGTTTAGCTACTCCTTTAGCTTATGATTTGTTAAGAAAAATAAATAGAGCTAGCTAAGCTAGCTCTATTTATTGATTTAATAATTGTCTAAGGGTAATATTTTACCTTGTTAAGCACTTATTTGGATTAATTTCCATTAATGGAGCGCAAACAGTAATTCTTCTCGTACTAGAATTATATTGAACTGTATAACCGGTACCAGTTGGATCGTTATCAAGAGGATCTGATGGTAAATCTCCAGCAAACTGTGGTCCAATTAAACAAGAAAGATTGACATAACCGTTATCGTTTGTTGAAGTAGAAATTGTGGCCATATTTTCAGGTAAAGTATCATTTGCTGAAGCGCAAGTAAACCTTCCATACTCGGTTTCGTTCTGGGTAATAGCACTTAAATATTGATTTAAAGCATTTATTCTTTGAGTATCTCTTGTTCTAGCAAGCTGACGACCTGGATTAATAGCGACAATAATTGCTCCGGCTAAAATAACAATAATACCTATGACCAAAAGAATTTCTATTAAAGTAAAAGCTTTTTTGCTCATTTTTAATAGTGTTTGAACTAAATTTAATTAATTAAGTTTAATGCCGACCTAAAATTATTAATTTTTTAATAAAAACTTTATTTTATCCACTATAAATTTTAAACCAACTATTTGACAAATATATTTATTTTGTGGATAACTAACTATTTGATTTCTTGCCATTTTAATACTTCATAAAACTCAGAAGCTAATGGAAATTGAGGAGGAGGTGAGTAGAGTAAATTACCATCGTAAATTAAATTTCTTGTTCGATAACCATTGCCGTCTGTCCAAGCAAAACCATATCTGATTCTTGAAGCAATCATTCCATAAATTGTTAGGTTATCTTTAACAGAATGTTCACCACAATCATAATAATGAGATCTACCTGCCCGACCATTTTTAGCTATTAAAGCAGCATCAATTCGTAAATCTTCCTCACTATATAGACCAACATTAATACTTCTTTGAGCAATTAAACCAATTACATCCCTTCCATCGTAATTAGTATATGTTAAATCATTATTAATAATAATTCTTGTTTGTTCATTCGTTTCAGGAAGTATTGCCGAAGCAATGATAACTCTTTTATTATTAATTTTTCCACTTACCCAAACATTATCTTCAATAAAAATTACTCCATTATCAGGAATAGGGAAGTTTCCTAAATAGGTTTTTCTATCAACACTCCAAGTTCCATAAAGATAACGCGAATTTCTGTTATAAGAACCACTAAATTCATAAGGATCATAAGCATAACAATTTTGAGGAAAATTTTTTACAGTATCAACTTGATATAAATCAAAAGTACCATTATCTTTTAAAACAATTTCATAACCGTACTTACTATTTCCAGCAGATCCTCTATAAAATCCTGATGAATTAGCAATATTTTTTAATGTTGCTAAATCTGCTGAAATGCCAACAAAATCAACAATTGGTATTCCAACCCTTCTTCCTGCTTTAAAAACATCTGGTCGATAATTCCAACTTGCTGGTGGACAACGGTCAGCATAGAGATAATGGGTATGGACAGCCCATTCATTGCAACCACCGTGGTCAGGATCATCATAAGTTTCTAAAGCACTCGAAACCAAATTATAAGCAACACCATCAAACCTTATCCCTTTATTAGAATGAATTTCGCCATAAACAATTGTTCCAGAACCAAATCTAATATTATCATCACTTAAAACAGAAAATTTAGCTAATGATGGTATTCCTAAAGTAACTTCTATAGTTTTTTCAAGATTGCTATAATTTAATTGTCCAGTTGATTTAATTTTAACTATTGTTGATCCAGTTGCTGGTGGATTGATTTCTAACTTAAATTGACCAATAATATCACCCAATCGATTTTCGAAATTATGAACATAAGGACCAGGTTGATTAGTACCGTCAGTATAATCTCGTGGAAAATGATTTAAACGCCAACGATAATATTCTGTTCCTGCTTCGGCAATAGCTAATGTTTTTTTCTTTTCGACTTCGCGATTATTAATTAAATAATAAGAATAAATTAAACTTAAAATACCGCTTAATATAAGAACCGCTAAAGTATTGTAAATTATTATATATAAAGCAAGTTGTCCACGTTTTAACATTTTTATTTAAATCTTAAATTTCTTGGAGCTACTGTGAAAGAATAATTAATTATTGATTGATTATTTCCACGAGCTGATAAATTGATTTTGATAAGTTTAATACTGTTAATATCAGAAGCAATTTGATTATTTCGATTGTAGTAAGAAAAAATATTAGTATTCGTTAAATCAGTAATCATAGTATAGATAATTTCATTGTTAGGATCATAAGTTAATGGATTTCCTGTAGGTTTAATAATCCCTTTTTTAAGATTATTATTTTCTACAAAATATCTTATTCTTTCAATTAAATTATCTTTATCAATATCTGAGTAAAATATTATTTGATTAGGTTGTGCTTTTTCTATTGGATAATTGCCAATATTTGATTGAGACATTCCTCTTAATTCTTTGGTTAAAGCCGATACAGTGATAATAATTTCTCTGTTTTTTCCTACATTAAAGATAATTTGGGTATTGATATTAGAAATATTTATTGTTAAAAAAAATATTATCAAAATAATAAAAGAAAAAATTGTTAAGACTAATAAAAGTTCAATTAAAGTAAACCCTCTCATTTTTTTTGTTTAATAAAAATTGAAGATAAGATGACAAATAAAATAATTAAAGAAGAAATTATCAAAATTGAAATTTTGAAATAGTCTAATTTTTTTTCAGGTTCTTTGTTAATAGAATTAAAAGATTGATTTGTTGATAAATCTTTAGAATAATCTTTTTTAAATTTTTCATTACTTTGGTCAAATTTATTATTAATAGATAATTGGTTTTCTTTTTGGTTTTCTGAAATTTCGTTTTTTGAAATTTGATTATCTGATTTTATTTTAGTTTGATTTTTGATATTATCAGTAGTGGTTAAAGATTGATAATTTCTATTTTTTATATTAGGTGAAGTAATCTTCGATTGAGATTGACTTGTTTGATTTAAATTTCCTCCAGAAGTAGAGAAATTGTAATTAACCGAAGAATTACTTTGATTAGAATTATTGGAACCAGTTGAAGTTGTATTAGTGCTGTTATTTTCAAAAGTATTAAAAGTTAATTCAGCGGTTGAAGAATTTTCCCAATAATCATAAGCAATTAATTGAAGATAATAATTTCTATTTGGTTGAATAGGTATTAACGCTGTACAATCTCTAATACCAATTGGACAATTTTCAAAATAATCTACTTGATAATTGGAAGTAGCATTAGATAAATTATCTGAATAAAAAATGTTATAGCGGACTGGTTCATTAGCATTAAAAGTAATTTTAGCCGAAGTGTGATTAATTAATTGATAATTTAAATTGGAAATAATCGGTGGTATATTTTCTTGACCTTCATAAAGGGCAATTTTAAAAGAATAATCTTGTTCTTGATTGTTAATGATTAATGGTCTAATAGTTTCGGGTAAATTAAAACTAGGTTCAATATTTTGGAGAAGGTCCAATAAACTAAAGGCAAAAATTTTTAAATTACTTTGTTCTTGAGCAAAGATTTTAAATTTATATTCTTCACCGCTAGTGATTCTAATGTTATTGCCTAAAGGAATATCCAAAATAGTACCTGACCAACTAAAATTAGTTGGTGGTACAGTAACTTCTTTAGCAATAATTAAATTATTATCTCTATCTAATAATTCGAAATTAAATCTTGCCGATGAACCAATATTTTCAATCCAAATTCTTATTAAACTTATGAAATCATTAAAGGGAATAAATTTTTGAATAAATTGATTTTGTGGTTGAACAGCAAATTTTTCGCCTAAATCCGGAGCAAATTCAAAAAATCGATAAAGCTCAGCGTAAGTAAAATTAATACTAAAAATTAAAAAAAGAAAAATAATAACTTGATACTTTTTCATTCCGGTAGAAGATTAAAAATTAATTCTTTAAATAATGAATTAATTTCTGTTGTGGTGGCTAAAGATTGATAACCACTTTTATTTATAAGAATATTATATTCTCCTGTAGTTAAGCCATCAAAAAGAACTTGCCCATTAGCTAAACAATCAGAAGAAAAACTTATAGTTACTTGATTAATAAGCGGTGTTTGCGATTCATCTTCAGTTCTTAAAAATACCTTATACCTTAAATACCTTTTATTATTGGGTAAATTAATTAATTGTGATGGGGAAAGGGTAAAATAACTATTATTAGTTCCATCAGGACCAATAAAATTCCAATTCGTATTGTCATTATTGACAGCAATTTGAAATTTCACTTCAGTATTAGGAGGTTGATTGTTTGGTTGCCAGGAAAGAGTAAAAAAATTAACATTAGTCGATGTTCCTAAATCAATTGTTTTTGATATTAACCATTCATCTGTGCCCGTTGGATAATGATTGTCTATTATTTTTAATCTAATATCTTGATTACTTAAGTCTATATTTGAGCTTATTTCTGAATAATTATCTAACCAATTAGTATGAATAATATTTTCTCTTTTAGTGTATAAGGTTTTATTGAAATTAATTTTTGAAAGCGTTATTTCAGCATCATTAATAGGTCGATTATTGTTATCCAAAATAGTTAAAAGTAAGGAATTGTTATTTGAAGAAGCAATATTTAATCTTAAATAATAATTTAAACCAGGTAAAATATTTAAAGGTGATGAACTATTATAACCAGCTATGACATAAGTAGTAGTATTTAATTCGTAACTATAGGTATCCCATTCAATTTTTATTAATTTTTCTCCATTATCATTAGTAGTAGTAGTGAAATTATTTTTTATTATATCTGGGTTTCTGCCAATTAATTTTTTTCCAGTAAACTTTATAGGGATATTACCAATAGGTTGACAGAAATTATTAATTGTTTTTATAAATAATTCTGCTAATCTATCTATTTGAAAAGTAACATTAGTTAAAGCTTGCTCTAAAACAGTTTGGTGAGGAATTATCGGATTAGGATTTTGTTCATCACCTGGTGGGTAAGTTTTATCAGTAGAATAATTCTCCTTAGTAACAGTAATTTGATAAACATTAGTTCCGGTGGGAATATCTATTAGTTGAAGCATTCCTTGATTGTTTGTTAAATCATTAATAATAATCGGAGGAGAAGTAGCGTTGTTAATTACACTAACATTAGCTTGAGCAACTGGTTCACCGCTGGCATTGATTACCTTTATGAAAAGAGAGCCATTTCTTGTTGAGCTTTCAACATTTTTAGGAGCAATAATTGTAGTTAAAGTTTGTTTTTTTGTTTTAACCGAACAATTCAAGCAAGTTCCTTCTAATTCTACTAATTTGTAATCAGCAGGAGCTAAATCATTAGGACTTCCTCCTATTAAGCCATCAGCTGGATCATCAATATTTCTAATATAATAATTTATTTTTATCCTTAAGTTGTTAAGATCGATTATTTTTTCTCTTGGTAAAATACCCCTAGGCCAGCCATCAACAATTCCTACATCTTCATAATTTAAAACTCTAATTAGTTCTATTTCATCTTCTAAAGCAGATAGAATTTGTAAATTTATTCTTGTACTTATACTACTTGTTATTAAATTCAACAAAGAATTAATCGTAAAATAAGTTAAGACAACAATGAAGAAAATTGTTATCAAAACTTCTATTAAAGTATAAGCTGTTTTAACCTTGTATTTTATCTGATAATTCATAAATAGGGATGATAATTGAAATGGCCATAAAGCCAACAACAACTGCCATAATAATTAAAATAATTGGCTCTAAAGCATTAACAAATCTTTCTATTTCCATATCTAATTCTTCTTCATAATTATTACTCAGGTAAAATAAATTTTGTTCCAAATTACCGGTTTTTTCTCCAACCTCTATCATCTTAATAAAATTATAAGGAAATAATTTTTGATACTTACCGAGAAATTCACTAAAGTTATGACCAGCCAAAACAGAATTAGCAGCTTGGATTAAGTTTTGCTTATAAACTTCATTATT
This sequence comes from bacterium, assembly GCA_041640295.1. Lineage (GTDB taxonomy): Bacteria > Patescibacteriota > Minisyncoccia > UBA6257 > HR35 > JANXCM01. Next base: position 108,385 of record JBEQAR010000001.1, on the reverse strand, counting down.
TAAACTTTTTCCAGCTATTTCAACTGCTTCTACAATCTTTATTCCGCTTCTTAAAAGTAAAGCAAATGAGCGCGAAAATTGAGCTAAAGTATATTTTTTTATCATTCCCTTGATAAGAGGAAGATTTAAAAGAATTAGATCAAAAAAATATTTAATCTTTGAGTAACGATTTAGAAAAATTATTAAAATTAAAATACTAATAGAAAATACGATAATATATAAGCCATTATCAATGATAAAAGTTGAAACTGATAGAAAAATTTTAGTTGGTAGAGGTAATTCAATATTTAAATTTTTAAAAATAGGAAGTAGTTTAGGAAAGATAAAATAAATAACAAAAACAATAATAATCAGCATAGTGACAATAATGAAAGCAGGGTATATCATAGTTGAGATAAATTTTTTTCTCAATCTTTCTGCTTTTCTTAATTCGTCAGATAACTTTTCTAAATTTTCTACTAAGTTACCAGTAATTTCTCCAACTTTAATAATAGAAATTAAAAATTCACCAAAAATATATTTAAATTTAGATAGACTTGAAGCTAAAAATTGTCCTCTTTGAATATCATTTACTAATTCATCAATTATATATTGTAGACTGGATGATTTTTGGTAATTTTTTAAAGTTATTAAAGATTCATTTAAACTTAAACCACTTTTTAAAAGTAGAGCTAAATTTCTTAAAAACAGAATTTTATCATTTAAGCTTAATTTTAGAATTAGGGGTTTTTTACTCATGAATGACTCTTAAGACTTCTTCAATAGTTGTTAAACCAGCGATTACTTTATTAAAACCATCACGAATCATTGTTGACATTCCTTCTTCCAAAGCAATTTTTTTTATTTGTTCGCTATTATATCTTTTCATAATTGCCTCTTTAATTCTTTTACTAATTACTAATACTTCGAAAATACCAATTCTACCCATAAAACCTGCTTGATTACAAATTTCACAACCTTGAGCCTCGTAAATTTCATAAAGTTTAAATTTTTTTATATTTTCTAAGCTTAAATCTTCCCCGATTCCTTCTAATAAAGATTTTGCTTCAATATTAGTTAATTTTTTAGCTTTTTTGCAACTATCACATAATTTTCTGACTAACCTTTGAGCAATAACAATATTGACAGTTGAAGCAATTAAGAATGGTTCAATGTTCATTTCTAATAAGCGAGGTAAGGCAGTTGGAGCATCATTAGTATGTAAAGTAGATAAAAGTAAATGTCCAGTTAAAGCAGCGTTAACAGCAATATCAGCTGTTTCTTGATCCCTAATTTCTCCTACCATAATAATATTAGGATCTTGTCTTAAAATAGCTCTTAAACCTTTGCTAAATACTAAACCAACTTGAGGATTAACTTGAATTTGAGTTATACCAGGAATTGAATATTCAATTGGATCTTCTAAAGTAATAATCGACACTCCGGGGGTGTTGAGAACTTTTAAGATTGAATAAAGAGTAGTAGTTTTTCCTGAACCAGTTGGTCCAGTAACTAAAATCATCCCATAAGGTTTTTTAATAGCCTCGTAAACTTTTTTTAAGTCTACTTCAGAAAAACCCAATTTTTCTAAAACAAATATATCATCTTTTTGAATCAGTAACCTTAAAATAGCATTCTCACCATAATAAGTTGGCATAACCGAAACACGAATATCAAAACTAATATTTTCTTGAGGAATTCTAAATTTAAATCTACCATCCTGAGGGGTATTATGCTCATCAGTTCTTAAACCAGAAACAACTTTTATTCTTGAAATAATTTCTTCTTGAAGATATTTAGGAAAAGTAAAGAAAGTATATAAGATTCCGTCAATACGATATCTGATATTTATACCAACTTCAGTTGGTTGAAAATGGATATCTGAAGCACGTGATTTATAACCAAAAATTATTAAATAATTTACTAAATCAATAATAGAAGTTTGTTCTGCTCCCTTGCTTGCTTCTAATTCTATTTGTTTTTTTAATTCCTCAATAGTCATTTTTGAAAATTTATATTATCTTAATAATTTTAAATATAAATCTTCCAAAACATTTCGATAAGAAAGATAAGCCACATAAGGATTATCGTAGGGATTGAAATATTTATGAACATCACCATCAGCAAACCATTTAGTACACATATAATAAAAATGGTCAGCAGTCTGTAATTTTCGCCAAGAGGTTATTAATTTTTCTTCGGATTGTTTTAAAATAATTTTTTCTAAATTATAAATTCTTTGAATAGCATCCCGTTGCATTTCATTACCCAACCAAGCAGTTAGATCTCTTTCAGTGTCAGCCCAAGTAATAGGATAAGTAGATGAATATTCACCTCTTGCTGGGTATTTTTTTATTACTTCCGATAAAGTATTAAATTCTAAATCTTTTTGATTAATAATTTCAAAAACTAATTTAATAATAAAATCAAAAATTCCAGTTTCTGGCCATTGATGTTCACCAAAGGTTTCAAAATCCATAAAAAGATTTATCACCTCCCCATTACCATTAAATTGATTTAACCAATGAACGAATTTTTCAGCTGTTAGAGGCCATTCTGACCAATCACGGGAAGAAAATCTAAAGCTAATATCATCAGATAAGCGATAATTTCTTAAAAGAACTTTAAGTTTTTTATTCGGCATCCAATAAACAAAATTAGGTGATCGCCATTCCAAAATATTTTCTACTCCTTCAGTAATTATTCCTTCAAATCCTAAATCAAAGAGTAAATCTTCTAAGCCATCAAAATAAATTAATTCAGTATTAGAAAAAATTTTTGGTTCTTGTAAAAAAATTTTTTTAATTAAATTTCGGTGAAGATTTATTTGAAATTTAAATTCCTCTTCAGAATATAAAGAAGCTAATGAATGATAATAAGTTTCGCCAGTAAATTCAACACAACCAGTAGCAGCAATTTTTTGCCACCATTCAATTACTTCCGGTTGCCATAATGTTAATTGTTCAATTAGAGTACCCGTTAAGCCCGCTGAAAATTTAAAGCGATAATTAGTTTCTTTAATTAATTCATAAAATGTTTTTAAAATAGGTAGATAACATTTTTCTGTTACTCTTTTTAAGTAAAATTTATTTTTCTCTTCGTCAAAATAATCAATATTATTACCAATATCAAAAATAGTAAAATTTTTCAATCGAAATGGCTGATGAACTTTAAAATAAAAACAAACGCTTGGCATTTTATACTAAATTATTGTAAATTTTTAATAAATTTTCAGCTCTATCTTCCCAGTTAAACTTAGGTAATTCTTGATAAGCATTTTCAGCCATCTCTTTTTTTAAAACATTATAATTTAAAAGACCAACGATATAATTAACCATAGCATTAATATCCCAATAATCAACTTTGAAACAATTATTTAAATATTCCCCAACTCCTGTAGTTTTAGAAATTATTACTGGTTTTTTAAACTTCACTCCCTCTAAAGGAACTAAACCAAAAGGATCAAAAACTGACGGAGCAACAAGAATATCACTCAAAGCATAAACACTCCATAATTCTTCTTCTCTTAAAAAACCAGCAAAGATAACTTTGTCTATCACTTGATCGTAATAAGCAATTTTAATTAAATCATTTATCATCTCACCACTACCAGCAAAAATATATTTCACTTTTGGTATATATTGAGAAACATATTTTAAGGTTCGGAGTAAATAATCTGGACCTTTTTGTAAAACTAGTCTACCAACAAATAAAACAATTTTATAATTTCTGTTTTTTAAATCTTGAATGAATTTTATAATTTTATATTGAGGAATTTCATAATCAATACCATTAGGTACAGTTTCAATTTTATTTTGATCAATACCATAAAAGTTAGCTACTATTTTTTTTGTTAGATTACTAACAGCAATTAATCTATCTGCTGTTTCGAAAGATTTTTTTTCTAAATAATATATCGTTAAGTTAGGATTATTTCCAGTTCGCTCAATTTCGGTTGAATGAATATGAATAATTAAAGGTTTATGTAATTTTTCTTTTAGATAAATACCAGCTAAACTACCTAGCCAATCATGAGCATGAATAAGATCAAAATTAAGATCAAGATCTTTTATTTTTTGATGAAGTCGTTCTCCGTAAGTTATTACTTGATCGAATAATTCAGAAGATATAGGAAAATTTAATAATTGATAAGAGGAAATTTTTTTTACTACACTATTGGCAAAAATAATTTTGAAAGGGAAATGAGCTAAATTAATATTTAACTGATAGGGAAGAGAAAAAAATAAATCAACTTTTTTACTTAAAGCTAAAGCTAAATAATAACAAGCAATACCTAAACCACCGCTATTAAATGGTGGTAATTCCCAACCAATCATTAACACTTTTTTCATTAAAAATATTTTATCCTAATATCTCTAAAATTAAAAATAATTTTCATAATTTTTTACTTTTGTTGAGGTAGCTTAAGAATTCCTTTAGGTTGAGAGTATTGAGAATATCTTTTTTTTCTGCCCAACCTCGTCGCGCTTGAGCAATACCTAAACTTAAGAACTTAAGATGAAGTATTGAATGAGCATCGCTATCTATTACCATTTTTACCCCTTTTTCAACGCATTTTTTAATATGGTCATCTTTTAAATCTAATCTATCTGGATAAGCATCAATTTCTAAAATTTTTTTAGTTTTTTTTGCAAAATTTATTATCTCATCGATATCAATTTCATAAGCTGGTCTTTTGTTAATTATTCTTCCTGTAGGGTGAAAAATACAATTTACATAAGGATTTAACATTGCTCTTTTTAGCCTTTCAGTTTGAATATTCCTTGGTAAATCAAAGTAAGTATGAATAGCAGCGCCAACAAAGTCCATTTGAGCCAAAATTTCATCACTAATATCTAAACTACCATCTTTATTAATATTAACTTCAGCCCCCTTAAGAATTGTTATTTTCCCCTTATATTTTTTATTTAATCTATCAATTTCTTTAAATTGTTCTAATATTCTCTTTTCATCTAAACCGCCAGCAACTGATAATGATTTTGTATGATCAGTAATACAAACATATTCTAATTTCAATTTAATAGCTTCTTTAACCATTTCCTCAATAGAATTTTGCCCATCGCTCCAATTAGTTTGAACTTGTAAATCTCCCTTAAGAGAATCATAATCAATTAATTTTGGTAATTTATTTTTTAAAGCTAATTCAATTTCTCCTTTGTTCTCTCTCATCTCCGGCGGAATCCACTGGAGCCCTAATTTTTCATAAATTTCTTCCTCGGTTTTACCTGCGATTACTTTTTCATTACTATCAAAAAGTCCATATTCATTTAATTTCCATCCCTTTTTAATTGCTATTTCCCTGATTTTAATATTATGCTCTTTTGAACCTGTGAAGTATGCCAAAGCAGCACCAAAGCTATTTTTATCTACTACCCTTAAATCAACATCTAAGTTATTACTTAATCTAACCATAGTTTTAGTTGGTCCTTTGCCATAAACATAAATAACATTTTTATAGCTGATAAAATAATCCATTAATTTTTCTGCTTGTGAAGTAGTTACTAAAATATCAATATCTCCCACTGTTTCTTTTTTTCTACGATAAGAACCACATACCTCTATTTGGTCAACTAATTTACTTTCTTTTAAATAACTTACTAATTCCTCAACTACAGGAATAATAAATCCTAAAACAAATCTTCCCCCGCTTTGTTTATAAAATTGAATACTTTGTAAAATTTTCTTTTCGCTTTTTTCTCCAAAACCTGGTAATCTTTTAATCTTATGTTCTAAACAAGCTTTTTCTAAATCATCTATATTTTTAATACCTAAAGCTTTGTAAAGTTTATAAATAGTTTTAGGTCCTATACCTTCAATTTTGGTTAAATTTTCTATGTCAACAGGTACTTCTTTTTTTAATTCCTCAAATTCTTTAATTTTACCTGTTTTGAGATATTCAATTATTTTTTCGGCGATTGATTCACCAACGCCTGGTAAATTTTTTAAACCTTCTTTTCCATTCTTTTTTAAAAATTCTTCAATATCTTCGTCTAAAGCTTCTATTGAATATGCAGCCCGTTCATAAGCTTGAGGTTTAAAGGCAATATCTTTCATTTCTAAATATATAGCTATCATTCTAAAAATATTTGCAATTTCTTGATTTTTCATCTATAATAGAGTTGATATTAATAATATATTAATTAATTAATTTAAAATTATAAGTGATATCTTTATTAACAAAATGTTTAGAATATTTTTGATAACCATAAGTTTTTTAGGCGTCTTTATTGTTTTATTTAATTTATCTTTAGCTCAAGGATCAACCATTCCTATGTGTACTTCTCCCAATAATCTATTAATCTTACCTGGTACTTGGCAGCCGAATAGAATTCTAATGACTGATAATAATGCCGGTGTTTTAAGATTAACAGATATTTACTTCTTTGATAATATTATTAACCAAGGACCAATTTTGATAGCATCAGGAACTTGGTTTAATTTGAATCGTGGTTTAATTTTATCTGGTCCAAGTGGTAATAATTTTTCTGTAGCTGGTGCTTTGTATTTTAGAGATCTAAACAAAGTAAAAAATAAATCATATAATGAATTTTCAATATCAATGACATCAACAACTAATGATTTAATATTCCTCTACAAAGATGCTCTTAATAATAATAGGACGAATAGAGTGATGACAATTTCAAGAGATGGCAATTTGATAATTTCTAATATTTTTGCTTTAAATAATCTTTCTATAGGAACAACCACCATGGTTGACAAACTATACCTCTATTCAACCGGTAGTCAATATATTAATCTTGATTCTAACAACGGAGGAAATTTAAAAATTGGTACACTGTTTAATCCAGCCGAAGCTGTTATGAGATTTAAAGAAGTATTCAAAGTATTTTACTCAAACAATAATAATCCTATTTTGACAATTACTAATTCAAAGATAGGTATCAATACTACTATTCCCAATAAGACGTTAGATGTTTTAGGAGATATTCAAGCTTCTGGTAATATTTCTGCTAATAGTTTTTGTTTAGGTAATAACTGTATTAATAGTTGGCCATCAGGTGGAGGTGGTGGAATAGGCGGCAATGGAACTCAAAATTATATTCCTAAATGGTCTGGACCTACTTCGCTGACTAATTCAGTTTTGCGAGAAATTACTTATCCAAGAAACAATACTTCTTTACAGGGAATAGAAAATTATAGGGGTGGAGGATTTATTGCTAAAGAATTTTGCTTCAGAACTGATGCTGGTGATTTGTCTTGTATTAATGCTTGGCCTAATAGACCAGCTGTTGCTCATTTTTATCGTTATATTATAGGACATGAATATTGGCAACAAGATTTATTTAATAGAATGATTACTTCTGCTGAAATAAGTGTTACTAATACAGATCCCTATATCAGACCTACTTCTCCTAATTATGATTACAATTTAGGTAAAGGTTATCCATACTTACGTTTACATGATATTATTACGAGAATTGGTGTTGATCCTAATAATCCCTATGCTACTAAATGGTTTATTTTAGGGTATGCTTATCGTCAACCATATACTAATCGTTTAACAGCTGTATTTATTGAAGAAGGAGATAATTTAAATCCATGGAAAAGATATACTAAAACACCTACATCATCAAACGGATTAAACCCCAATAATTCAAACGATGTTCTTGTTTATTGTCATTATCAAGCAAATAATGGCGCAATTTATGTATCAAAAGATCAAAATGAATGTGCGTCAATTAGAGATGGTCAAATTCCGGGATATTCTATAATTTCTTATACTTATGCTGAGAGTCAAGCTAATATTAAGGGTTATGTAAGTTTAGATATAAGATTAGAACCAGCTTGGCAGAGAACAGTTTGTACTAAAAGAGATTATTTGAATTCTATGTCAGTAGCTTCTTGGGGTGATCCAGGGGTGATAAATTTGCGAGTTAATGGATATCGTTATCCTAATTTAGACAATGATCCATGCGTTGATCTTAGAAATAATCGTAGACCTAATTTGCATTCTTTAATAATGGGTAGATTTAGAGTTAATCCTTATCCGACTTCAAGTACCACTGATCCTTCTTATATATCACCTACCCCAATTTCTAATTTTTTGAATCATTCTTCTGCTAATTTTACTGTTGTTATTAAATCATTAGGTATTGTAGAATTATTAAATTATTAAAAATGAAAATAAATAAAAGAATCTTACTTATCTTTTTCTCTGTTTCTTTTTTAATTATTTCTTTTTATGTAGTCTTTGCTGATATAATTGTTGTAGACTTTGATGACTCTAATTACTATAATTCAATGATTGAGCTAAATAATGTTGCCGATTTACCTGACGGAGGTAATAGTATTAATTCTTTTATTACTGAGTTTAATTCAGAAAATTCTATTAATACAATTTTAGTTGATGATACTTACCAATTTGAAGAATCTAGACAAATTGACAATATTGTTGAAATTAACCCTTATAATTACAATCCAACATTTGATGATTATCCTTTAGATATGAAAGACAACGCAGATAATTTGCCTTTTGGTGGTTTAAATAATGATCCGGCATTAAGTGAATCAGTATTAACAAATATTGAATAAATAAAGTTTATTTTGAATGTTTTCTTTATTAGTTACCTTATTAGTAATTTTATTATTAGTAGTAATTTTTCTTCTGCTCTATTTAATTTATTTTTTTAAAAACAAATTTAATCAAGAGATAAGTAATAAAAATTTTTTGGAGCTTCAAAATAAAATTTTTGAAAATTTTAATCTTCTAAAACAAGAAACATTACAGCATTTAGGTTTAATTACTCAAAAACAAGAAAAATTTATTGAATCAACTTCTAAAATCGAGGAATTAGCTAGACATCTTGAAACAAGTAGTTTAGAAATAAAAACTGTTAAAGAAATTTTGGCTGGACCAAAAAGTCGTGGTTATTTAGGTGAAGTGATGCTTAAAGAGATTTTAAAAAATTTACCTTCGTCTTTTTATGAAGAGCAATTTCCTATAGGTTTTGATCGTGTTGATTATGTTTTAAAACTTAATGATACTATTATTCCTATTGATTCTAAATTTCCGGTTCAAAATTATAATGAAATTTTTCGACTACAAGAAAAAGATAAACAAGCTTTAAAGAAAGATTTAATTAGAAATTTAAAATCAAAAATTGATGATATTTCAAGAAAATATATTTTACCCTTAAAAGGAACAGTTGAATTTGCTTTAATGTATTTAGCTAATGAAGGAATTTATTACGAACTTTTAAGTGATAAAGATTATGATGAAGTTTGGGAATATGCTCGAGAAAAATCCGTTTTTCTTACCTCTCCCAAAAATTTTGAATTTATCTGTTCTTCCTTGCTTTTGGTTGTTCGTAAACAAGAATTTAGTCAAAACATTCATCAAATTTTAGCTAATATTCATCAATTAGAAAAAGATTTACTTGAATTAAGCCAACAATTTGAAAAGTCTTTTAATCAATTAAAATATAGCTATGATAACCTTGATAAATTTGCTAAAATTTTAAATAGATTTATTATTAATTTTAGAAGTTTAATCAAAAGCGAACAAAAATTAGAAGAAAAAATCAAAGAAAAAAGTCTGATTTAAAATGAATCACAATAAAATAAAAAACAAAAATTCTTTGTTTAAAGAGTTTCTTTTGACAAAAAAGTTATTACCGTTAAATTTTAGTTCGAAAGATATATTTTTGAAAAGCCTTAAAGGCATTGGCAAAAAATACAAGAGATATTTGGGTTCTCCTTTAAGATATGCTGGTGGTAAAAGTTGGGCTGTTGGTTACATTATTGAGCATTTTCCAAATAATATAAAAAGATTAGTTTCTCCCTTTTTTGGCGGTGGTTCTGTAGAAATAGCAGCAGCGAAAGAATTGGGCATAGAAACTATAGGTTTTGATATTTTCGATATCTTAGTCAATTACTGGCAAGTTCAAATAGAGAAGCCCGAAGAGCTCTATCAAGAATTGTTGCAATTAAATCCTGATAAAAAAACCTACGAAAAAGTAAAAGAAGAATTAAAAAAACATTGGATTGGAGAAAAAAAACTGCCACCTTTAAAATTAGCTGCTTATTATTATTTCAATCATAATCTTTCGTATGGTCCTGGCTTTTTAGGCTGGATGTCAAGTGTTTATGCTAATAAAGAAACTTATAAACGAATGCTTATTAGAGTAAAAAATTTTAAAGTAAACAACCTTCAAGTTTTTTGTGAATCATTTGAGAAAGTTATTCCTAAATTTAGATATGATTTTTTTTATTGTGATCCTCCTTATTATTTAGGTCCGGATAGTACTGTTTTTAAAGGGCTTTACCCACAAAGAAATTTTCCTATTCATCACGATAATTTTAATCACGAGCTTTTAAGGGATATTTTATTAAATTATCATAAAGGTGGTTTTATTCTTTCTTATAATGATGCTCCAACAATAAGAAAATGGTATAGGAGTTGTAAAATTATCGAACTTGAATCACATTATACAATGGGCCAAGGAGAAAAAAGAATTGGGGTAAATCGTAAAAAGACTAATTCCAATCATATTAAAAAAACAAAAGAGCTTCTTATAATAAAATATGCCTAAGAAAAAAGCTATGACTTCTGAAAGAGCAAGAGAGGTGAAATTACGAGGTCACGCTGATGCGCAAGAATTTGCTAAAGCCTTAGGAATTGGTAAAGAATTTAAAGCTGATCCAAAAGCTAAAGTTGATGTTATTGATAATAATGGATTTAGATATTCGGTAAAAAGCGGTGAAAAGAAATGGCAGATATTTTTATACGGAGAAAAAAGATTTAAAGAAGACCCAGAATTTAGGGCAGTAAATTTAAGTAAAACATTTTTAGATTGTATTAAATCATTCCCTCTTAAAAGAGAAGATTATTTAAAGAATAAAATATTTTATAAAATGAAACTCCAAAAATTTATGATTGCTTTAAAAAATAAATTAACTAATAGAAACAAATTAAGATTGTTACTAAACAAAGGTTTATTTAATAGTGGCGAAGTAGATTTTTTAGTTATTAAAGAAGACAATATTTTCCATGTTTTTTATAATAAAGATGTGTTAGAGGTTTTGACTAAATTAATAATTCCAGAAAATTCAAAAGCGAAAGCTGAAAATCAATTAGATAATCAAAAAGTAATTTTTAAAATTCAAGGTAAAACTTATGGAGAAATCGAAATGAGAAATGATAGCGATATTCATTACAAAGAAGTTAAATTTTGGCTTGACCGAAAGTTGATTACTAATTTATTAAAAGAAAATATAAAACCGAACAGATTATTTAATGATAAAATAATTTTATACGGAGAGGCTATTAAAAAAATAAAATAATCTTTAATAAATTTGTTCGCATTAGTTCGCGGTCGGAAATTAAGTTCGCATTAATTCGCGTTAGAAAAAATGAGAATCGCCATCAATGGTTTTGGAAGAATAGGAAGAATATTTTTTAGGATTGCTTTCGGTCAACCTAACATTGATATCGTCGCTCTTAATGATTTATCTGACACTCAGAATTTAGCTTATTTATTAAAATACGATACTGTTTACGGTCGCTATAATAAAAGTGTAGAAGTAAAAGACGATAAGCTCGTAGTTGATGGAAAAGAAATTTTAGTTTTTAAAGAAACAGATCCATCAAAACTTCCTTGGAAAGATTTAGATATCGATGTTGTTGTGGAATCAACCGGAGTTTTTACTGAATTTGAAAAAGCTAAAGCTCATTTAACTGCCGGAGCTAAAAGAGTTGTTATTACTGCTCCAACCAAAGATGAAATTACTTCCCATTTTACCCCTGGGCTTGAAGATTTAGGAAAAATTTATTCTTTAGGTGAACAAGGGTTAATTACTTCAAATGCTTCTTGCACAACTAATTCAGTCAATCCTGTAATTGCTATTTTAAACGAGGCAATAGGCGTTAAAAAAGCAATTTTAACAACTATTCATGCTTATACTAATACTCAAGCTATTGTTGATAGCGTTGTTAAAGGTCATGATTTTCGTCGTGGTCGTGCTGGAGCGCAAAACATTATTCCGTCAACAACTGGAGCTGCTGAGGCAACAGCAAGGGTTATTTCAGAAATGAAAGGAAAATTCGATGGAATTTCGATTAGAGTTCCTGTAGTTACTGTTTCTCTTTCTGATATAACTTTAATAACTCAAAGACCAACAACTGTTGAAGAAATTAATAATATTTTTAAAAATGCGGCACAAAGTGAAAGGTGGAAAGAGGTCATTAAAGTTGTTGAAGATCCGGTTGTTTCTTCTGATATCATTGGCGAACCTTATGGAGCAGTTATTGATTTGACTTTAACTAAAGTTGTTGATGGCGATTTAGTAAAAGTTTTTTCTTGGTATGATAACGAATGGGGCTATTGTGCTATGCTTTTAAAACATATTCAAAAAATACTTAGATAGATTAAACTTTATTATAAATTAAACCGGGTGTAGGGCGATAAAATCTAATCCAGTTTTTTCTTCTATTCCTAAAAGAACATTCATAACTTGGATGGCATTACCAGCAGTGCCTTTTACTAAATTATCAATAGCACTTAAAACAACCAACCTTTTAGTTTGATCATTTAACTTAAATCCTATATCGCAATAGTTTGTTCCCCAAAGAATTTTAGGTTCTGGTAAACGATAAAGCCCCTCTTTTTGATTAATAATTCTTATAAATGGTTCTTGTTGATAATATTTAAAATAAATATTCCATAAATCCTTTTCACTAATTTCTGTATCTAGGAAAATATGAATTGTAGCCAATATTCCTCTTACAATTTCAACTGCAGTTGCAGTTATTTCAATATCAAGATTTAAGATTTCTTTTATTTCAGCTTCATGACGATGATTTGTAGGTTGATAAGTTCTAATTACATTATTTCTCTCCGGATGATGGGTTGATAAAGATGGTTTAGAACCAGCAGCTGAACTACCAATTTTTACATCAGCGATTATTTTGTTTTTCTCATTAATAATTTTTTCTTTGACCAAGGGATAAAGAGCTAAAATAATTGAAATTGCTTCACAGCCTGGGCAAGATAAATATTTACTTTTTCTAATTTCTTCACGATTAATTTCCGGAATTGCATAGATGAATTTATCTAACCAACTTTTAGCTAAATGTTCTGTTTGGTAATATTTTTTAAAAAGTTCTAAATTTTTGATTCTAAAATCAGCTCCCAAATCGATTAAATAATCAGTTAGTTTCGAAAGTTTTTCAATATACTTCATTGATTCTAAATTAGGCAAAGCAACAAACAAAACATCGCATTTATCTAATTCCTCAAGATCACAAAAGTTTTTATTAATTTTTCCCCTTAGGTTAGGATGTATTAATGAAATCGGTTTACCACGATAACTAGTACTAGTAACCTGATTAATTTCAACTTTCGGATGATTAACTAAAATTCTTAATAATTCTCCACCTGCATAGCCTGAACCGCCGACGATATTTACCTTAATCATTTTTTAAATTTTCTAAACAAAAATTAATAATTTCGTCAGAAATACTAACGCCAGTAGTTTTTTGAATATTTTTAAATTCACAAGTATGATTCAGTTCATTAATTAAATATCCATTGTTAAATTCGAAGATATCAACACCGTAAATTCCTAAAGGTAATTTTTCAATTAATTGTTGACATAAATTTGTTAAATCTTTATTTAGCTCGCAAAATTTAATTTTACCCCCACGAGCAGTATTAGAAATCCAATGAAAATTTTCTCGATAAACAGCACAAACAATCTTTTTCCCAACAATAGTTATTCTTATATCTCTATTAGGTTTTTCTATATATTTAGTTGTATAGTAAATATTATGATAAGGAGAAGATAAATATCTTTTATGTTCAATTATTCCCTCAAAAGCATCACGATCATTAATTTTTGCCAATAATCTACCCCATGAACCATAAATCGGTTTTATTACTACTGGATAACCATTGAGATATTCTATTACTTTTTCTATCAATTCTTCATCAAAAAAAACTAAAAATGGCACAGTTGGTAAATTATTTTTTATTAAAAATAAAGAAGTAATAAATTTATTTGCACAAAGATGATTAATTTGAGAATTATTAATAACTTTAATTCCAAAATTTTCAAAAAAATAAGTTATTTGTTCACCAATTGAATTCGATAAACAACGATTAAGAACTAACTTATCGCTTGGTTGGAAGTTAATAGGATCCAAAATTAATTTATTCGCTAATAATAATTTAACTTCCACACCTAATTTTTTTGCTGAATCTAATAAAAATTTTTCGTCCTCTCTTAAGAGGTTATAAACAATTGTAATCATTATTCACCCCAATCTTCTTCAATTGTTGGTGCTTCTTCTAAAATAATTTCATTACCAATGACACTTTTAGTAACTAAGCGATTATTACAACTACTACAATTTATTAATTCATTTTCTTCGGGAAGATTATTAAATTCAATTACTGAACCGCAAATAGGACAATTAGCTTGATGCATTTTTAATTTTAAATAACCTTAATCACGACCACTGTAAGTAATTTAATATTATAACATTAATTATAAATCAATAGTTTTTAAAGTTCCCGAGATTAACTTCTTAAAATTAAAATTTAAAATTGGTTCCGAACAGATAATAGTTTTTTCTTGATCTTGAAAAAAATTCAGAGCGAAATAATTTTCATTTTGAGTATAAACCGAAAGAATATGAATTTTATTTAAATTTAAATCAACAATAACGATATTCATTCCAACTATTAATTCAGTTTTGTTTAGTATTAATTGATAAAAATTTTCTAAATAATTATTTGTGTTTTCCTGATAAAATTTTGTTATCAAATTAAATAATTTCTCAGATCCAATTTTTCCATCAATGTTTATCTTCACTCCCTTCAGTAGTCCATTAAAAACAAATACTAAACCGTCTTTAATAAATGGCTGATTAAATTCTATATTATTTTTATTATTAGAAGCTGATCTTGTATGAAGAATTAATAATCGGTCATTTCCCCAATCATATAAATGCAAATCATCCTCCCAGATAGGCATAATTGATTTATAGATATTTTTTGTTGTCATTAATCCCCAACCATCTTTTTGCCGATCACCATCAGGGGTTAAACTATTCTTAGATAATTGAGCAAATTCTTTAACAAAAGGACTAATTTCAAAATCTTTTTTTGATGAAACAACTAATAATCTACACATTTGATAATACTTCTTTAAATTGTTCGATAAAATAATCAATTTCTTTAAAAGAAATAATATATGGTGGAAGAAGACGAACAACATTAGTTCCAGCTGGAATTGCTAAAATAAACTTATTCTGTAACATTTTAAGGACTTCGCCTCTTTTATTTTTTAATTCAATACCGATCATTAATCCCTTGCCCCTTACTTCACTAATTAAATTATTATTTATCTCATTTAAACGCTGAAGAAAATAATCACCTTTATTTTTTATTTCTTCTAAAAATTCTTCAGTCAAAATCTCCAAAGTTTTTAAAGCTACCCGACAAGCAACCAAATTTCCACCAAAAGTAGAAGTATGAAAAAACTTCGGGATATTTTTAGCAAGTTGATCTCGAACAATTACCACACTTAAGGGAAAACCATTAGCTATTCCTTTGCCTAAACAAATAATATCTGGTTTAATATTTTCATAATGGCTAGCTAAAAATTTACCGGTTCTTCCTACCCCTGATTGAATTTCATCAATAATTAAAATAATATTTTTTTCCTGACACATTTTAGATAATTGTTCAAGATAACCAGAGGGCGGAATATTAATTCCTCCATCTCCTTGAATTGGTTCAACAATTATTACTCCCGTCTGATCGTTAATACTTTCTTCTAAATCTTTTATTTTACCAAATTGAACAAATTTTACCTTAAGTAAAAAATCCGATAATCCTTCATGATATTTACTATTTGATGTTAAAGATAAAGCTCCTAATGTTTTCCCGTGATAACTATTTTTCATAGCAATAATTTCTTTCTTTTTTGAAAAATATAAAGCGAATTTTAAAGCTGCTTCTACGGCTTCGCTGCCAGAATTAAGAAATAATACTTTTCCTTCTATTTTACATTTTTCTAATATTTTTTTAGCTAATTCTTCCCTAAGCGGATGCAAAAAACTGCCATGAATATTAATTAACTTTTCTATTTGTTGACAAGCAATATTATTTAACAACCTGTTATTATAGCCTAAAATATTAACGCCATAATTAGACATCATATCTAAATATTTATTTCCATCTTTATCGAATAAATAACAACCATCACCAGCAACTATTTCTAAATTTCTTTCTAAATATAAATTCAAAAGATTAGTTTCCATCATTAATCACTACTAATGACAGTTCCGATTGAATTTAATGCCCGACTTATTGGTTTTTCTATTCGACCATCAGCAATAATGATTTTTGGAATATTAAATTCTGTTAATCTCTTAATATTTAGAAGTTTTTTCTGAAAACCATAATCTGAACTTTCTCTAATCAAATTTTCTAATTCAGCTATTTTGAGATGCTCAATTATTTCTTCATTCATATTATTTTTTAAAATTCCCGGTGCCTCAATAAGGAAAATTACAGATTGCGGATGATAAATTTTAGCTAAATTAACTACAATTTGATCATTATCAACATTTAAAATTTCACCCTCATAACTAATAGCTGGTGGGGTTATTATAATTACATAATCTTTAGCTAATAAATAATCAAGCAGTTCTTTATTTATTTGCTCTATTTTTCCACTATAATCATTATCAATTAATTTAATTTTATTCTCAATTTTAGCTGTAATAAATTTTTTTCTTTTAGCTATAATTAATTGATCATCAATACCAGATAAGCTGATTGCTTTAATATTTGCTTGAATTAACTTTGAGGTTAATTTTTTTGCTGCCAAACCAGCATAAGCCATCATCATTAAATCAATTAATTGTTGATCAGAATAAACACTTTTATAACCAGACTCTGATTCAATAATTTTAATTTTTATTCCCAATTCTTCTGCTAATTTATTTCGATAATAATTTGCTCCCAAAACTATAATAACTTTTTCTTTATTCACTATATTTTTTAAGTCTTCAGCTATGTAATCAAAATTAATTTCTTTTCCTCCACCGATTTTAATGATGATCATTTCAGAAATTTCATTAATTAAATTTTCTAAAATGTTTTGTACTAAATTATAAAAAATATTTATCAAATTTCTAAATTTTATTATAGTAATTAAATTAACAATAAAAAATAAATTATTTTCCAAATAAAATATTTTCTTCAATAACCTGAGATAGTAAACTACTAATAATTTATTTAGTAAATTAAATTAACATTGATATATAATTAAAAAATGATTTTTCAATCCTTAATAATTATTTTAGGATTAGTAGTTTTTGAAGTTATTTCCTCTATTGATAATGCTATAGTTAATGCTCATGTTTTGAAAACCTTACCCGAAAGATTTAAAAGAATTTTTCTTGTTTGGGGATTACTTATCGCTGTGTTTTTAATGCGTGGTATTTTACCTTTTATAATTGTTTGGTTAACTAATCCTAAATTAACACCTGTTCAATTAATTACCTTTGTGTTTTCTAATGATCCTGCTATTCAACACTACATAGAAAAATCTCAAAGTCTTTTACTCTCAGCTGGTGGTATTTATCTTTTGTTTGTTTTTTTTAAGTTGGCTTTTTCTTGAAGAAAAACAATATGCCTTTTTAGTTGAAAGATTTATTCACCGACAAGCAATCTGGTTTTATGCTATTACTTCAATTGTTTTTACATTTCTAATCTTTATTGCAATAAAGATCAATCCAATTCTTGCTCTTGCTTTTTCAATTGGTTCTACTGTTTTCTTTATTACCGATGGATTTAAAAAAAATGCTGAAGCGAAAGAAAAAGAATTATTAGATCCACATTTAAGTGCTTGGAGTAAAATTCTTTATTTAGAAGTGCTTGATGCTAGTTTTTCTATTGATGGAGTAATTGGCGCTTTTGCTTTTACTGTTTCTGTACCTCTTATTTTGTTAGGAAATGGGTTGGGTGCTTTTATAGTAAGAGAATTTACTATTAGAGGAATTAATTTAATCTCAAAATTTGCTTATTTGAAAAATGGAGCAATGTATTCAATAGGCATGCTTGGTGGATTAATGATTTTGGAAAGTTTTGGTAAGCACTATCCTTTTTGGTTAGCTCCAGTTAACACTTTTGCCTTATTGGGAATTTTTCTTTATTTATCTCATAAGGAACTAAAAGAAGTGGAAAAAAGTGAAAAGTTATAAAATGAATTTAATTGAATTGATTATTAGATTTTATTCGATTAAGTAATTCCTCGTAATCTTTAGTTGTTAGATGCCATCCTCCTGGTAGTAATGGATTATCTAAATCATCGAGTACAATAAAAACAATGAAAACAAGAGTAGCAATACTTGCTGTAAAGATATAATCTAACCAAAAATTCTTAACAGCAATCAAAAACGAAAGTAATATCATAAGCATCATAGCAAAGAAAATCATCCCCCGAAGAACAGTTGGCATTTTATGTGATGCAAAATGAAGTCGTGCCGCTCGATGCTTCAAAATTTCTGAAAATATATAAAAAGAGGTTGGTAAAAGCCTCGGATAATTTTTAGCAATATCATAAAGAACATCATGAAATAAAATTAATGATTGTTCTACTGATTTACTTTTTTCTCCGAGTTCACTTTTCATCCATCCTTTTTTAATAATGTTTTCAAGGTAAGTTTGGATTGCTTTATTAATTTTAATTTTTATTTCTTCTGGAAAATGAACAGACCAAAGCCATAATTCTTCTACAGCCCCCACCTCCGCCTTAACAGCAGCATTAAGATTATTCCATCTGTCTAAATTTTTTTGCATAGCAAAAGCAGCAATGATACTGAAAATTATTCCTATAGATGAATAAAGCCAAGGTATTCCACTTAGTTCAGAAGAAAGAATTTTTAAATTATAATAATCGCTTGTGCGGAAAAAATAAAAAACACCAGAAAATATAATTAAGAAACCAATAATTTTTACTATTAAATTTGTTTTCCTCATATTTTTAGAGAAATTATAAAATAATAAACTTCAGATTATAACTGTAAAAATTTTATTTTTATTCATTATGTTTGGTAGATATAATTTTTCTACAACCGCTAATTAATTATTTTATTATCTAAAAAACCAGAGAAAAGAATGTTATTGCTTTTTAAGGATATATAGAATTTTGAAAATTAAAATCCTAAATCTAAATTATTTTTTAATTTTATATAAGAAATTCTTTTTTAAAAAATTTATCAAGAATTTTTTCAATATCCAATAAATTTTTATATCTTTTAACTTGAATATTTTTATTACCGGATATCATTGCTGATAATTTTTTATTATGTTGTTCTCGAAAAAGGCAAAGTACTGGTTTTTGTCCTTCTGCCTTACCGATTTCATATCCAACCCCTAAACTGGGTGTAGTAACTTCAGCAATCATAACATCAGCTTCATTTAACCAAGCCATATCACGTTTATAAATCTTTTGATCGGTTAAACTATTTTCACCCAATGATGATAAAGTCTTATCACCAATATGTTCTGTTAAAACTTTTCCATATTTTTCAAGCAGATTAATAATTTTAAGATATAGTTCTTTATCTTTACGACCTCCTCTAATAGAGCCAGCGAAATATATTTTAATTAACTTTTTCATATCAATTAAATTTGAATAATTGAAATTTTTTATAAGAAAGTTTTTTACTGCGGAAGGGGTGGGATTCGAACCCACGAGCCCTCTTGCGAGGGCACGGCTCTCCAGGCCGTCCCGTTAAACCACTCCGGCACCCTTCCGAGATAAGATATAAGAACAGGAGCGGCGGACGGGATTCGAACCCGCGACCTTCTGCTTGGAAGGCAGACGTTCTACCAACTGAACTACCGCCGCTTGATATTTATATTTTATCATAAATGCTACGATATGATTATAAACTTAAAATTCCATCAGGAATTATTAAAATAAATTTACATATACTTCACTTTTTAACTTAATAATATTCATTCTTCAAGTAATTTTAAAAGGTATTTACTATAACTGGTATTCTTGCATGAGTCAATTATATTTTTCAATTTTGCTTTGTCTATATAATTAAGTCTATAAGCGATCTCTTCTATGCAACCTATTTTTAACCCTTGACGTTTTTCTATTGTAGCAATAAATTCACTTGCTTCGAGTAAACTTTCTGGAGTTCCCGTATCAAGCCAAGTAAAACCTCTGCCAAGTATTTCAACACTTAATTTTTTTTTCTTAAGATATTTAACATTAACATCTGTTATTTCCAATTCGCCTCGTTTAGATGGTTTTAAAGATTTTACAATATTGACTACATTTTTATCATAGAAATAAAGTCCTGTAACAGCGTAATTTGATTTTGGTTGTTTAGGTTTTTCCTTAATAGATGTTACACGACCTTTTTTATCAAATTCTATAACTCCATATCTTTCAGGATCCTTTACATAATATGCATAAATTATAGCACCACCATGACGAGATAGTTTATTTATTGATTTTCTTAGTAATTCTGTGAGTCCATGTCCATAAAAGATATTATCTCCAAGAATTAAACATACATTATCGTTATTAATAAATTTTGCTCCAATTAAAAATGCTTCCGCAATCCCTTTTGGTTCTGGTTGTTCTGCATAAGAAAAACGTAATCCTAAATGAGAACCATCCTTAAATAAAGCTTTAAATCTCGGGAGATCTTGGGGCGTAGAAATAATCAAAATATCTCTTATACCTGCTAGCATAAGCACAGAAAGAGGATAATAGATCATAGGCTTATCATAAACAGGAAGTAATTGTTTACAAACGCCTAATGTTATTGGATAAAGTCGTGTTCCTAATCCTCCTGCCAATATTATTCCCTTCATTTTTTAATTATATGTATTTTCTCACAATATAAATCATTTAAATTATACTACATCAGAATAAAATTTAGTCTTTATTTTTAAGATAATATATTTAGTAGTATAATTTTAGTGGTATTAATAATAGAAAATTAATTTTTAAATTTTATTTAAAGAAATAAAGCTTAGCAGTCAGTTGTCTAAAAATTACTGAATGGAAAATTTTATGGTAGAATAATGAAACTTAATGATTTCGAAATTAGAATAAATATTACTTATTATGAGGCTGAGAAAAGGTAAACATTTGTGACTTCAATAAAAAGCTATGTTCATATATAGATTGTCATCTACCTTGCAACACTATTTGGCGAATTTATAGTATTTTTATCAAAATAATGACACCTGAAATTCCAAAAATATCACTAGAAGAAAAAGAAAAACGATTAAAGGAAATTAGAGAAAAAGTTGAACAATTTGTAGATGCATTAGGTATGCCTGTAGATACAGGAATAAAAGAAACCGTTGTTTTCTTAATTGCTTTAGGGATAAATACAGTTGCTTCTTGTGAAGGTCATATTGATCATGGAACAGGCGGTCCCTATATTGATATAACATCTGAAAAAGTTCTAGAATTAGAAGAAAAGTTGAAGGGTGTAACTCAAAAACAGGAAAGAGGAAAAATTGTAGAAGAAATTAGAAAAGCTGGTTTAGAAGAAGCAAAAAAAGTGTTGAAATTACTGAATGAATTTTATCAAGGAAGAAAAATTGAAGATTATTCTCAAATCTTGACACTTCGTCAATTAACTCGCGGGGTATATCGACTCGAAAGTATAGGTATTGAGTTTCAAGAAGAAACAGATATAGAAACTAAAAAAGAAAGATTACAAAAGTATCAAAAAGAAATGCAAGAATTTACTGAATTTTTGAGGAGAAAATATTTTGAAAATTAAGGAGTCAAATTAAAATTTATTTCCAATTACTATTTGATAAATATTTTTTAAATGTAAATAAAAAGGAGGGTGGCGGTGAAAGGAGAGCAAAGCCCGCCACCCCCAATGAAGAAGGGGAGGTGTGGACAATTTTTTTGTTTCTATTTGTTTCTATACTCTACAATAAATTTTATTACAAACACTACTTTTGATCCAAAATTACAATTCTGAATAATTACTAAAATAAAGCCCAAAATTATATAAAATTTTATCTTTCTATTCAGTTATCCACACTTTTCGAAATTTTAAAATTTTAAATTTTATAAATAATTTAAATTATGGTTAATCCAGAAAGAAAGGTGCCAAATCAAGAAAATACACCAGAAAGAAGTGTGAGAGAATGGCTGATATTAGTTTTTCTGAAGAAAGTATTAATCAACAGTTAATTGATTTAGGAGAAATAATTGGATTGACAATTATAGTTAGATTAATAAAAGAAAAGAAATTAGAAAATCAAACTGACTTAACTTGGGAAAAATTTGAAGAAATTTTAAATTCTATTTCTCCTAATGAAATCAAAGATATTTTTCAAGAAGAAGCACAAAAAATAATTAAAGAATATTTTCAAAAGATTACCGAAACTCTTTCTGAAGAAGAAAAAGAAAATTTTTATCGCAAAATTTTAAATTTATAATAATAATTTCAGAAAAATAAATCTTGATTGTTATCTCCTATATCGTACCACCAAGATAAATTCTTTAAGAAATTAGGATAAATTTTAATTTCTTATTATATGATATAATTTAAGTTTATTTATATTCCATACAAGAGGTATATGTTTCTATAACTTAAATTATAATATTATATTATATTATTAGAATATGTTATGTTATTAATTTAAGAAAAATAATGTCACAAGAAGGAAGAATTTCTCCTTTTGAAAAACGAGAAAAACTTTCTGAAAATTATTGGTTTAGAATTATTCAAGAATTAGAAAAAAATAAGAGGAGAAACGCCTGATATATTAGCTATAAGAGCTGATATTTTACTTAAAGCTCTCGGTATCCCTGCTGGTCCTTATTCTTCTCTTACAGCAGAAAGGGAGAAAGATAAAATTATTGCTGAATATCTTACAAATATTCCTGGTGTTTTAATTGAAACAAGCGAAGAAATAAAAATTATTTCTCATGATTTTAGAGATTTATATCCTGATGGTTTACCTTCTGAACTTGAAGAAGTTTTAGACGAAAGAACTTTAAATATTATGAAAACCGAATACGAACATCTTAGATATATTAGAGAAAATTATGGCGATTCAGCAGAAGGTTATTATTCAGATCATCCAATTTATTATTTTCGTTTACCGGGTGGTGTCGATACTTTTTTACGGGGCTATATACATAAAAAGGAATGGCACGAAAAACATAGATATTGGTTAGAAAAAGCAAATGTAAATGCTGAAGTGATATGTATAGAAGGATTAGCCAATATACCATATGGAAAAAGCTTAGAAGTTTGGTGGAAAGAAAATATGGGCCACTATGATAAGTTGATGCATGAAAGCGTTAATGAAGGATTTAGAAGATTTTTTATGGAGATAGATGCTCGGGATGTGTCGAACCTCACTATGGACTGTCAAGAGCTAAAATTGGGTCCAATATATATAAAAAAATTTCCTTTACTACCCCGTCGGTTTTTCGAAGAGTTTTTCGATTATTTAAAAAGAGAAAGCCCCTCTTTAGCTAATATTTTAAGAAACCCCCAGGGGCTTAAAAAAGCACTTAAGGCACAATCAACAACCGATCTTGGTACTGCTATAAGAAGGATTCTTCTTAATATTAATTATCGAGGAATAAATTATCGTGAAATAATCAAAAAAGCACTGAAGACTCGATCAAGAACCGAACTCCTCGATTTTATAAAAGAACTTCTTTTTAATTATAGTGGAATAAATCATCGTGGAATAACGTATACTTTTTTTCCTTTTTATACTAAAGAAGGTAAAATTTCTTTTGAACCAACATTTTTAGAATTGGGTCAACAGCTTTTTGCTGATGCATTAATGGCTATTAAGCTTCATTTGATTGGAAGACTAATGGAAATTGGTATAATCCCAAAAGGTCCAATAATTAATTATATTGGAGCTGGTCACATTATAACTATCAATTTTTTCTTAAGATATCCTTTGTATGCTATGGAAGTTGTTTTGAGGATGATAAATGAATTAATGACTGGTACGATTCAAACACTACCAGAGATTTATGAAATTTTCAAAAACCCAAATTGGCCAAGGATTATTAGAGAAATTTGTAAGTTACCCTTAGGAAAGGTAACTGATGATGGAAAAGATCTTGAAGTTGATATAATTGATATACTTGATATTTTAAAAATTGAACCTGAAAAGATTATGCCTTCTGATGAAGAAATTAAGAGATTAATAAATTCAACAAAAACAATAACATAAAAAATAGTTCATTTTTTTTATCACTTTACCTATCAACTCACGAAGTCAATAATTCGAAGTTTTAAAATTATTACTCCAGGAGCTAAAATTATTATTAATTCTTTAAAGCATTCAAAACAATAAGTTTTAAATAGACTTTTAAAAATCAATCAACTCAAGAAATAATTTTTAAAGTATTTTAACTGATAAAAAATAAAATTATATGCGAGTATCAAATAGTTTAGGATTTTTTACCAAATCTTTCCAAAAAATCTTCTTTTGTCATATAACAAAGTAAAATTTTACCCATAGGTCTTGGTTGTTTATTTCGAGGTATATATTCAGTTTCAATGAGTTTTTGATAAACTTTTTCAACAGCTTCACGTATTTTTTCTGGTATAGGAATTTCTATTACTTTAAAACCGAAATATTTAGCAAGGTTAGCTAATTTTTCATAACTTACTCCTAAAATATATTTCGGTTGTAAGTTGTGTTCAATAATATATTTAGCTAATAATTGAAATGACTTTTCTGCTTTTGTTCTAAGGTTTTTTCTTTCTTCTGGCTTAATTGGTGGTAGGTGAATATCAATAAATGATTCTCCTTCTGTTAAGAAGAAATCTGAATTTGGTTCTCCCCAATTATACTTACTCCTACTATCAATAAAGAAAAAAATTCCTAACTGTTTTACTTTTTGATAGACAGATGTATCATCTCTATATTTGACTATATCAGATATTGTTTTCTTTAAATTGATTTTTTCAATAACTGCTTCAAGAATTTGTCTTAAAAATGGATCTTCGATATTCAATAAAAGATTTTCTAATGTAGCTATAGTTGATTCTAAATATTCGTTTGGTCTATTTGCTTCTTTGTTTCTTTTAGGAGCTCTAAACCGTTCCATTTTATATTAAAAATTTATTTAAGGGTATCTCCTAACAACAGCCGCGAGATAGTATAATTATAAGAGATATTACAGAATATACTCTTATCTTAAATACAGATTATCTAATAAAATTATTGTATATAAAAAGAATTAAAGTATATAAAAGAATTAAATTAAATTGTATACCATTGAATGATTAATTTAAAAACCAAAGGGATGCCTAATATATGTAGGCTATATACAAAATATTGACAAATAAAATTTTTTGTGTTATAACCAAACTAGGAAACTATAGGAGGTGAGATGCATGAAAATCATAATAACCGATCTCCAGCCTATTGAGGGATTCTCTCCAATAAGTGAATTCCAAGAAGCCTATGGTGAGGGGTACGAGGTAAAATATAAGATATTCGCCCTTTTGGGAGGCGACAACCTACCCCTCGTCAAAATGACCCGGCTGATTACCCGCGAAGCATATCGCCGTTCCCCAACTGAGGAAACTGAGGAGGATCAGAAATATATCCTTGCTCTCAGCTTTTGGGATTTTGGTGCCGAAGCGACTTTGGATATAGTTTCACACTCCGCGTTTGATCACAAAGATATCTTCCGTGACTATGTCAATAAAATGGGATGGTCTATGGAAGATATCAAAGACCCGGTGTTGCAAGCTTATATATCCCCAGTAATAATTGCTGGTGGAAATGTAAGATTTTCTCCGAGTTCGCATCTCCAATTTTACGGTAGCAGCCAAGATTTCGGAGACCAAATTTTTGGTTCCAGTGCCAACGAAATTGCTGCTGCCGTAAACCAGCGAATCCATTTCCACCCCCCCCATGCGAAGGTACGGAATTCATAGAATGTCTACTCCAGTTTATGCTTGAGAATCAAGGTAGGAGGGACTTCTATGAAAAATTAGCGAAAACCTTCCGGGTTCTGCGCAGACAACACTTAGGAGCGCTTCTTATGATGAAAGCCATCGACCGTCTTAAAAGAGAACCAACAAACTCCTCTCTACGAAGAATAATGGATGAATGGGTCGAAGGCTTCGATGCTCTACTTCGCTCCTTTTAGTTTTTGATGGAATTGCAAAACGGCGCTAAAGTGTATTTTTTATCCCGATAGTTCAATTACTATCGGGATTTTTGATTTTTATATCTCGATTTTTTGAATGGTTTAAAACTATAAAATTTTTACAAACTTTTTAACAAAAAATATCCAATCTATCGACTTACGAAGCCAATAGATCGCGATGATGATAATAAATGTAAAGTTAATAAATTGAAATCTTATAAGTTATCAGTTGAAAATAAAATTTACAAAAATTCGTGGATTATTTAGCAAAAAATTTACATTCTGAATATAAAAGAAAGTTTATCATAATTAAATATAATAACAAAGAGTGTAATATCTATGGAGAGACATTGACTTGACTAATTTTGTTTTTATAATTAAAATCTAAATTAGAAATTTAGGCGGTTTTTGGTTAATTCTTAGATTACTTTTTTTAAAAATTTTCTCCCAAATAGTTATTTCAAAAAGAATGAAAGAAAAAATATATGAAACTTTTGACGAATTATTATCTGATTTAACATCAAGAGAAAAAGATGTTTTTTTAAAAAGATTGGGTCTAGAAGATAAAAGATATAGCCTAGAAGATATTGGTAAACAATATGATCTTACTAGAGAAAGGATTAGACAGATACAAAATGAAGCAGTTAATAAGTTGCAGAGAAAAATTTTAGTTCATCCTTTTCTTAAAAAGGAATTTTATCATATTATCGAAAGTCATTTAGGGAAGTTAAAAATTAAAAGATATCACTATTTAAAAATTAAATTTCAAGATTCTTATTCTTTAGATGAACAATCATTAAAAATTCTGAGAGCATTATTAAAAATTCATCCTCTTATTTATTTCTTTAATGAAAATGAAATTTATAACGAATTTGTTTATTTGAAAGAAAATGATTTCAACAATCTTAATAAGTTTACTCACCATATTTTAAATTTTCTTGATAGTCAATCAGTTATTTCTGAAAATCAATTTTTCGAATTTTTGAGATTAGAAATTAAAAATCACTTTGGATTATTACTTAATATTGATGAGATTTTAGAATTTGTAAAGCTATATAAAGTAATTGCTCAAAATCCGTTTAATGAATTTGGTCACATTGCTAATTGGCGAATTAATCCCAATTCTTTGATTGATAAAATTAATTTAATTTTAGAACTGGAGGGTAAACCACTTTCTTACTATCAAATACATCAAAAGTTAATTGAATTAAGCCAGGTTGAGAAAGATTTAATTCACTATAGTTGGCGAAAAAGTTATTCATTAAAAACAGTTCATTCTACACTGAATTCAAATAAAGACTTTATTTTAGTTGGAAGAGGTATATATGCTTTGAGAAAATGGGGAGTAATTGAAGGTAAAATTATTGATATTATGAAAAAAATAGTAAAAGAAAATAGCGGTTTAACCATTAGCGAACTTTATCAAAAACTTAGCCAAGAAAGAATATTTAATAAAAATTCTTTTTATGTTTATTTGAATAAATATTTTAAAGTTATCAATAAGCGAGTTTATTTAAAATGATAGAATTTCTTAAATTTACTATCGGTTTTTTATTTTTTTCTTGGTGGTTAATTTTGCCTTTAGTTTTATGGTTTATTATTAAAGAAAAACATATTATTACTAAAAGAATAGCTTATCGTGGAGGTTTAAGTTGGGTGATTTTAGAAATAAAAATTCCTGAATATGTTAAAAAAACTCCAGCTGCGATGGAAGAAATTTTTTATTCTTTACATGCTATTTATCGTGGTGGTGATCCATATAGTAAATATATTTTAGGTTTTACTCCACCCTTTTATATTTTTGAATTAATCGGTCATAATGGTAAATTAAGATTTTTGATCCGATGCCAAGAAAGACTTAAAGATTTTGTCACAAGTAGAATATATTCACAATATCCCGCAGCTTTAATTGAAGAAGTTGAAGATCCATTACAGGATTTACCTTGGAAAATTCCTAATCCGACATTTAATGTTTTTGGTACTGAGTATACTTTTACTCGCAAGGAAGATGATGGAATGACACCCAAAAATTATTATCCTATAAAAACATATAAAGTTTGGGAAAATCTAAAAGATGAAGAAAAAATTGATCCTATTTCTGTTATTTCCGAAGGTGTTAGTTATTTAACAGATAAAGAATGGATAGTTCTTCAAATAATGGCGATGCCTGTTTTAGGCAATGATAAAGAATTCGGTGTTGAGTGGCAAAAAAGAGGAGAAAAAGAAGTAAGTAAATTAATGGGAAGAAAAGAAAAAGTAGAGCCAGGTCCCTTTGCTTATATTGCAGAATTTATTAAAAATATTTTTTTAGCAATGCTTGGTCAGCAAATTGAATGGAAGGTTGGTAAAGAAGAACAAAAAGCTGAAGATGTTTCAATTATGAAATTATCACCAGGAGAGCGGGAAGTTATAGAATCGATTGAAAAGAAGATATCTAAACCAGGTTATTGGTGTACAATTAGATTTTCTTATGTAGCTAAAAAGGATATTTTTGCAAAAAATTTAGAAAAGAATGTAGCTTTAGTTATGGGTACCTTAAAGGTTTTTGATAATCCAAGTGGTAATGGAATTTTGCGTGATACTAAAACAATTACTACTATTGATAAGCCAATATCTGGAAAAATTTTATTTTACGATGAGAAGATATTTTTTAGAAAAAGATTTATTTGGTTATATACTAAAGGTAGATTCCCAACTGACTTTTCTTCTAACAGAATAATATTAAATACGGAGGAACTAGCATCTATTTTCCATGTTCCTCAAGAAGTAGTCCCTGCTTATGGTATTGAAAAAATTCCCGTTAGATACGTTCCTCCAGGTTCAGAGGTACCAGAAATTTAAATATTAGTTAAACTTCCTTTTTCTTCACCAATTAATCTTTCAAATTGTTTCTTTTCTATTGTTTCTTTTTTAATTAATGTTTTGCTAATTAAGTCTAATTTATCTTTTTTTATTTCTAAAACTTTTGTTGCTCGTTCTAAAGCATTGTTTAAAATATTTTTTACTTCTTCATCAATTTCTTGAGCAGTTTTTTCTGAATAATCTTTTTCCACCACGAATTCTTTCACGCCATAAATTAATTCCTGTTTTCTACTTAAACTAATTGGTCCAAATTTTTCTGACATTCCATAAGTAACAACCAATTCTTTAGCTAAATTAGTGGCAATAACTAAATCTGAACTGGCACCAGTTGAAACATCGCCAAAAATTAATTTTTCAGCTGCATAACCACCTAACATACTTGCTAATTCATCCAAAAATTCTTTTTTAAAATAAAATGTTCGTTCTTCTAATGGTGTTTTTAAAGTATAACCACCAGCTCGACCACGAGCAATTATTGAAATTTTTTGAACAGGCGAAGAATGGGGAAGATAATGAGCAACAATAGCATGACCCGCTTCATGATAAGCAGCAATTTCTTTTTCTTTTTTAGTATAAACTTTTGATTTTCTTTCTGGTCCTAATAAAACTTTTTCAATCGCCGCATTTAAATCTTCTTGTTCAATTTGACTTTTATTTTTTCTAGCAGCAAAGATTGCTGCTTCATTGCATAAATTAGCTAAATCTGCTCCAGAAAATCCAGGCGTTCTTTCAGCAATTTGCTTAACATCAACCTTACCTACTTTTTTATTTCTTAAATGAATTTTTAAAATTTCTTCTCTTTCAGAGACAGTTGGTAGATCTAAAAATATTTTGCGATCAAATCTACCGGGTCTTAAGAGTGCTGGATCTAAAACATCAGGACGATTGGTAGCTGCCAAAACCACTAAAGGTATTTCTTTCTCAAATCCATCCATTTCTGAAAGTAATTGATTTAATGTTTGTTCTCGTTCTTCATGAGCACCAGTAATTCCTAAACCTCTTATTCTACCAATAGAATCAATCTCATCAATAAATAAAATAGCAGGAGAATTTTTCTTTGCTACAGCAAAAGCATCTCTTATTCTTGAGGCACCAATACCGACAAATAATTCAATAAATTCTGAACCAGAAATATAAAAGAAGGGAACTCCAGCTTCTGAAGCTGTTGCTCTTGCTAAGAGAGTTTTGCCTGTTCCCGGAGGTCCAATTAATAAAACACCCTTAGGCACTCTCGCGCCTAAAGCTAAAAACTTTTGAGTATTTTTTAAAAAATCAATTACTTCCTTTAATTCTTCTTTTGCTTCTTCTAAACCAGCAACATCATTAAAAGTAATTCTTTCTTTTCTAGGATCATAAACTCTAATTCCAGAGCGAGAAAACGAAAAAATTTGTCCCGCTCCTTTCTGAGCTTGTGAAAACATATACCAAAATAACCAAATAATAACTAAAACAGGCAAAAGATTAACTAAAATAACTATAATTAAATCTTTATAACCTTTATTTTGAGAAGTAATTTTTAACGTTAATAAAGTAGGTGTAGATATTTGGAGATCTTTAGCAATTTGCCAAAAACTAAGATTACTTTCTTTATTGACCTTGAAAAAATTATTATCAAATGTTTGAACAATAATTGCATTTTCATCAACAAATAATTCTTTTACCTTATTATCTTCAATTAACCTTTTTAGTTCTAAGAAAGAAATATTCTTTACCGATTTTTGAAAAAAGAAAGCTGATGATAGAAAGAAGAAGAAAATAATTAAGACAAAAATAATTAAATATTTTAGTAATCTCTTATCCATTATTGACAACTAAATCTAAAATCAGTTTTTTTTCTTGAGGTTCTATTTTATTAATCTTAAATTGATATTTTTTTTCAACTTCAATTTTATCTAAATTATCAAGCAGTATTCCTTTAACTTCTCCAACTTTAATTACGGCAAATATGTCGCTATTTTTTTCTAAAACTAATCCTTCTAATACATCGCCGACTTTATGTTTGTTAACAAATTCTACCCACGGATCTTCTAATAAGCTTAAATTAACGCGATCATTTTCAATTTTAATAATTCTCGCCTTAATAACTTTACCCTTAGGAAATGATTCTTCTAAATTTTTAAGATTTTCCGGAATTTCAGTGATATGAATTAAACCATCAATTTGAGGATTATCATTAACCTTAACAAAAACCCCAAATGAACTGATGCCCAAAACCTCAACATCAATTAAATCACCAACTTTAAATTGTGATAAAACTTTCAAATATTCATCTAATTTAACTGCTTTTTCTGATAAAATTAATTTACCTCCCGAGGGATCAAAATTAATTATTCTTAATTTCAATTTTGAACCTACAAATTTATTTAAATGTTCTAAAATTTGTTTTTTATCACCCCCACTAAGTCGAGGATAATGTTCGGGCGTTAGTTGAGAGGCAGGTACAAATCCTTTTATTCCTTCTAATTCAACTATTAATCCTCCTTTATTTGCTTCTTTAATTTCTAATTCAACAACTTCTTTATTATTCATCAACTCTTTTATCTTTTGCCAATTATTAACAAAGTGTGAATCTTGAAATTCAATTTCAAAATTACCATAACCATCATCTAAACTCATAATTTTTACTACAACTTCATCACCCTCATTTAATTTATCAATTAAATCTTTGTTTCTTAAATAATATATTCCGTATACCCTACCTATACCATAAGGGGAAAGATCAACAAATATTTCTCGCGCTCTTTTTTTAATTACTCTTCCACTAATAATCGCTCCTACATCTAATTTTTTCTTCATTGTTAAATTACTTGTTAACACTAAAGTCATTTATGTTATAATTAAATTTAATTGCTTTTACACTTATTATTTTAATATTAAAGATCGAATTTATCAAATAATATAAAATTTTTATAAAAAAATGATTATAAAAAAAATTCACGATGATTTAGAAATACTTTTGGATAATAAAAGAATAATTTTTGATCCAACCAAAATTAAGGATAATCTTGATTGTATTACAATTTTATCAGATATTCAAAAAAATCTCAATACTAATAAATTTTTTAATTTGCCCGGAGAATATGAAGTTCAAGGTGTATATTTTAAAGGATATCTTAGCAATAAATCATTAATTTATGTTTTTAATTATAAAGGAATTAATTTTATTTATTTAACTGATAATATTAATGACGGATTACTTAATCAAATTTTAGATGAGTGGGGAGAAATTGATATTGCTTTAATTAAAGGCAAATTACCTGATTTACTTAAAATTAAAAATAAGTTAAAATTAAAGATATTAATTGATGTTGATAATAAAAATAATATTAAAGGAGAAAAAGTAAAAGAAGCTAAAATTAATGTTAAAAAAATTGAAGAGAAAGATTATATTCTTGTTTAACTTTGAGTTTTAAATTATGAATAATAAACAACAAAGACACATTCAAAACAAAATAAGATCACTTAAATATGCTATTGCTGTGTTTATGATCATAATTTTTTTATGGTGGTTACAAGGAGGGCATATTCTTTCTTTTCTGCGACCTCAACCTTCACCAGCTGAAATTGCTATCACAACCACCGCGAATATTTTTAAATTGGGATTAGCTAATATTTATACTTTTTTTGTTGAATTGCTGAAATAAAATTTTTGAATAACAATCATTGACAATAATTTTTTGAATTAACCAAATTTAGTTTAAGATTAGTAATTTATAATATTTAAAATTTTTTAATAAAATTTATAAAATTAAAAGTTGAGGATGAAAGAGATTATTAAATTTTCTGAAATTACTCAAGAGCTTAAGCATTCTTATTTAGATTATGCCTTAAGTGTTATAGTTTCTCGTGCTTTACCCGATGTTCGTGATGGCTTAAAACCAGTTCAAAGAAGAATATTGTTTGTTATGAAAGAATTAGGTCTTTGGCCAAATGAAAAATTTACTAAATGTGCTAATATTGTAGGAAATACTATTGCTCGTTATCATCCTCATGGTGATCAAGCAGTTTATGAAACTTTAGTTCGTTTAGCTCAAAATTTTTCTTTACGTTATCCTCTTATTTGGGGGCAGGGAAATTTTGGTTCTTTAGATGGTGATCCACCCGCTGCTTATCGTTATACAGAAGCTAAATTGTCTCATATCGCTGTTGAGATGTTGGTTGATATTGATAAAGATACTGTTGATTTTAGACCAAATTATGATAATACCCGCAAAGAACCAGTTGTTTTACCCTCGAAATTACCAAACTTAATTGTTAATGGCTCGTTAGGAATTGCGGTAGGAATGGCGACCAACATTCCTCCCCATAATTTAATTGAAGTTGGGCAGGCTATTAAATTATTAATTAATAAACCAGAGTCAACAATCAAAGATATTCTTCAAGTTATTAAAGGTCCAGACTTTCCTACCGGTGGTTTTGTTTATGGTAAAAAAAATTTATTAGAAGCTTATAAAACCGGTAAAGGAAGTGTAGTTGTTAGAGGAAAAGTTCAAATTGAAGAAACAAAAAGGGGTAATAAATATTTAGTGATTACTGAAATTCCTTGGCAGGTAAATAAGGCAGAATTAGTTAGACAAATTGCTGACTTAGGTTTAAACAAAATTCTTCCTCAAATTAAAGAAGTTAGAGATGAATCAAATAGGGAAGGGATCAGAATTATTATTGAATTAGCTGATAAAGATGAAAAATTAATCCAAAACACCATTAATAAACTTTATCGATTAACTGATTTACAAAAAAATTATTACTTCAATCTTATAGCTTTAGAAAATGGACTCCAACCAAAAATTTTTAATTTGAAAGATATATTGTTGAATTGGCTTCAGCATCGTCGGGAGGTTATTAGAAGAAGAACTAAATATGATTTAGAAAAAACCAAAGAGAGAATAGAAATTTTAGAAGGGTTCAAAAAAGCAATTCAAAATATCGATTTAGTTATTAGAATAATTAAAAAATCACAAGATAAACAAACTGCTAAAAAGAATTTAATGCTTAAGTTGAAAATTAATGAACGTCAAGCAGAAGCTATTTTAGAAATGCCTTTAAGATCATTAACTTCTTTAGAAACAAAAAAGATAATTGATGAATTGAATGAAAAATTAAAACTAAAAGCAGAATTAGAGATGATTCTTAAATATCCTAAAAAAATTGATGAATTAATAATCAAAGATATTGATGATTTAATTAAAAAATATGGTGATGAGCGCCGAACCAAAATTATTGAAGAAGATTTAATTGTTGTTAGAGAAGAAAAAGAAATTATCGATGAAGATATTTTACTTTTTATTAATCAAAAGAAATTAGTTAAATCATTTAAATTAGATACTCCTTTGGCAAAAATTATTAAAAACCGAGAAGAGTTTGGAAAAATTTTACTTACTAACACCAAGGAAAAAATTTTAGTTTATTCACATAAAGGAAAAGTTTACAATATTCCTGTAATTGAATTTTATGAATCACAAAAATATTTAGAATCAACAATTTCTTTAGAGAAAGATGAACACATTTTGGATGTATTAAGATTAACGAACAATAATTTCTTTTTATGCCTTACTCGTTTCGGTTTAGGGAAGAGAATAAAAGCTTCTGATGTTTTAACCAATAGGAAAACTGGTACCCAAATAATAAAAATTAAACAACACGATCAATTAGTGAAAATTTTACCAATTAACAATAACCAACAATTAATAATTTTTACTCGTAATGGTTTGGCTTTGGGTATTAAAGATGAAATTCCTCTTCAAGGACGAGCTTCATCAGGGGTAAGGTTAATAAAAATTGCAAGTGGTGATGAGGTTATTAATGCCTCTCTTGTTGATAAAAATTATGTTTTAATTATTTTTTCTGAAGGTTATGCTAAAAAATTTCCAGT
The DNA here is from genome assembly GCA_041640295.1 of bacterium. Classification (GTDB taxonomy): domain Bacteria; phylum Patescibacteriota; class Minisyncoccia; order UBA6257; family HR35; genus JANXCM01. Next base: position 73,470 of record JBEQAR010000001.1, on the reverse strand, counting down.
TAAAGAAATTAATTTTCAAAAAAGAGGCGGAAGGGGTATTAAAATATTTGATTTAAAAGAAAAATTTGGATTGCCAATATTTGTTGACTTAGTAAATAATGATGATAAAATTATAGTGGTGAATGAAAAATTAGAATTTATTAATGTTAAAGATATTAAAGAAATAAAAAGAACCAATCAACCAATTAAGATTGTTTCTTTCAAGATTGATTCAGTATTAATTAACTGAAATTAATCAAAAATTAAAATGGAAGGTAAAGAAATAAAAATAAAATTTAGTCCTAAAATTTTTTGGTATTTAGTTTTTATTCTGCTTATTATATTTTTGGCGGTTTTATTTAGGCGAGTATTTTTAACCGAAAGATATGTCGGCGTTTATTTTCTTAATGGTGAACTTTATTTTGGTAGAATTTCTTATTTCCCACGATTAAAACTAAGCTCACCCCACATTTTAAGAATTGATCAAAACGGCAATTCTACTTTAGTGCCCTTAGTCCAGTTAAATTGGGGTCCTAAAAATTATATTTACTTAAATAAAAATCAAGTTTTGTGGATTGCACCCTTGAGCGAAAATAGCCAAGTATTAACTTTAATCAGGAATCAGAGTAATTCTATTACTAATTATTTTGGTCCAGTCAATCAACCACGTACGCCTCAAAATAATCAGTTTATCCAAAATCAACCACCAGTTAACCAATCACCATCACCTTCGAATATAATAGAACAAGAATTGCCAAATTCAAATATTGAAGAAAGTAATCAATAAATAATGGCAGTAAAAACCAAAAATTTAATTAGACTTAAATGCACTGAATGCAATCGAGCTAACTATTATTATTGGAAGAAAAAAGGTTCAGAAAAAAAATTAGAATTAAAAAAATTCTGCAAATGGTGTGCCAAGCACACCAAACACAAAGAAAGCAGAAAATAAAAAATGTTAGAAAAACCCTTTGAACAATATCGAAAGAAGCAAGAACAACAAAAAGTTGAAGCATATAGAGAAAGCACTAGTGGAATTCCACCTACGGTTGAAGAGATTTTAAGCGACAGACTTCAATCGAATTTATTAAAGATATATATCGAAACCACCCAACTTCCTCAAGGAATAGATAAAGATAAATTACTAGAAAAATTGCTCAATAGGCAAACCTTAGAAAAGGCAGAATTTGATTTTTTAGAACAAGCAAGATCAAAAATTAAAGAGTGTTTAGATGCTACAAAAGAAGTTTTAGATTTATTGCCCAAAGAGCGAATTGAATATCTTGCTTCTATATCACCTGAATTTAGGCAAATTGTAAATCAAATAGGAGTTGAGAAAACAAGAACATTTTTGGAAAATTATTTAGCAGAATTGTATATGTTGAATCAAGATAATTTCAAGGAATTAAGAGAGAAATTAGAAAATATTAAAAAAGAAGAACAAACATATGAAAGTCTTAATGCCCAGGTAAGAGCATTAGCTCAAGAGTACAACATACCAATAGAAGAATTAAGTAGAGTTTATGCTTCAGGAGGTAATCTTCAAGAATTGGTAAGAGCTCATCTTGGTATAATTGGTAAATTAAGAGATATGTTCGGGGGGAGATTTAGTAGAGGAAGAGCAGAACAATTAGATAGAATTGAAGAAGTTCAAACAAAGTTAGCGGAAATAGATAATAACCTACAAGAAATTGGAAAAATGATAGCTGAAGCAGTGTTTGCAAGTTAGAACGAAAGAGGAAGGGAACTTCTTTCAGATATATTATACGGAATCGCAGATTCGGGAAAAAATATTTCTTTTAAGGAAGCAGGCGGTATATTAGAAGAGGTGGAAGATCAATCAAAACTAGAAAAAGAATGGAATGAATTTTTACAGGAGGAAGGAATAAAATGGGAAGAAATACAAGCTCGGTACCTAAGAAAGAAATACAAAGATGAATTTAAAGATTGGTACAAAAATAAAAGAACGCGGGCAAAATGCGGCGGTTTATTAACTTACATTTTAAATATAATTTCTCAAAATTTAGATAGTTTTTTGCAAAATAAATAATTAAAAAATGACAGAAGAAATTTTAACAAAATTTTATGAAATTCTTAAAACAGGAACAGAAGAGGAAATTAGAAATTTTATAACCGAAAATTTTAATGAATTTCCCGAAGATTTACAAAGAGCAATAGTTGGGACATTTTTTGAAGAAGCCGTTGATATTTCCTTAGGTAGATTAGAAAGCCTAAATAAATATCTCGAAGAACTTCTTTCAACTCATAAAGAATTATCTTCACTTAAAAAAGTTTTTGAAGACAGAATAAAAGAACTTGAACTCAAAAGAGAAATAGAAGAGATGTAAAAACAAACTATTGCTAACTAAATATTCTTGGTTAATATTCAATCAACACTCGTTCAAAATATTCAGTAAATATTCGGGTAAAATATTTCGGCACTTTATTTGGCCAACATTCGAGTTATTATAATTTGGTGTTAATTTGAGCAATTTATTTGTACATTTTTAAGTCCTTCATCCTAATTTGATGATTGATAGATGTTTCAAATTTTTTTTATAAAATGACTTACTGCACAAATACGGACGATCGTCTGTAAATATGCATTTTTATTATTAAGAAGTATTTTTATTTATTAATTTATTACTAACCAATGGCTATATTATTCCTTAAAAATGAAATCTCCTTGATTTGACAATAGTTTAAAAATAGAATAAAATAAAATTAAGATGGCCTATCGGTTCACCACAATTATTATTAAAGAAGGAAGATGGTATGTAGCTAGATGTATTGAATTAGGTGTAGTAAGTCAAGGAAAAACAATTGAGGATGCTCAAAAAAACCTTAAAGAGGCTGTTGAATTATATTTAGAAGATCAACCAAAAATCAAAAAATCTCTTCCTAAAAATGCTCCTTTGATAACTACTCTTGAATTAGAGAATGTATAAGCCACTCTCGGGAAGGCAAGTGATTAAGATTTTGTGTAAAAATTTTGGTTTTTATTTTATTTCTCAAAAAGGTAGCCATGTGAAATTAAAAAAGCAAGTTGATAAACAAGAGATTATAACAATAGTTCCCCTTCATAAAGAATTAGCCCCTGGAACTATAAAAGGAATACTAAAATTAGCTCAAATTGAAGAAAAAGATTTTTGGAGAAAAGTATGGGGCTAAAATTTTTTAATTAGTTTAAAGAAGTTTTTTAGGAAATTAAATAAGTAAAGTATTTGTGCCCTTTCTTGGTATATAAATCTATATTAGGTACAAAGCTGTCTAACCTCAAACACATATTAGACTCTCTAAAAGAATGGAAAATCCCTGCTTTGTTGGTAGACAGGAAAACACCCTTCCAATTCCTCTTAGATGTTATTTTTAACAAGGAGTCTCAAGTGTATGTAGGTTATACAAATAATTGACAAAGAAAAATTGATGTGTTATAATTAAAACGGAGGTGAACTATATGAGGTTAATTTTAATCCTGGGCCTTAGTGGTCTTTTTCTTCTCACTTCTTTCTCGGTCGCCCTGGCTCAGGAGAAGAAGGGGGCCGAGGGAACCATTGTCCTCCCCGCCCGCATTGAGAGAGGCGGGACCACTCCGCAGGATGCGGAGTGGGATAAACTAGTTCTCCCGGACAAGGAGGTTCGGGAGAAATTGAGGGGCCCTCGTGGCCCGCAAGGGCCAAGAGGACCTGCTGGTCCTTTTGGCCCGCAAGGGCCAAGAGGACCTGAGGGTCCGCCGGGTCCAAAAGGGGACCCGGGCGACCCCCTGCCCGGCGTCCTCGCCGGCATTCTCGCCGCCGAGGTATTCGGGTTGTTACTCCTTCTGGGCCTGATGGCCAGGGAAGAGGAGTAACATTTTTTTTAAAGGCGCTCATTAATGGGCGCCTTTTTTATACTTGACAAAAAAATTTTTTGTAGTATAATAATAAACGGAGGTGCTAAAAAATGGAAATTCTTTGGATTTTAGCGGGGGCGTCTGGGACAGCGGCAATTGCTGCCCTTATTATGGCGGGCCGTCGCAGCCGCCCCCCCTCCAACTCTTTCGATTCTCTCGGCGCTCTCCAAAAGAGTGCCGAGTTGGTTGAGGGTGGCTGGCAGCGGGGTCAGTTGGGTAGTATCACTGTAAGCACGACTGCCCAGGAGAACCGGGTGGTGGTCCGTAACCAGGACTACCACCCCCAACCCCCGTCCCCACCACCCTCACCATCCCAGCCACCCCCTTAGGGGGGTTATCTCAGTACACCGCCGGATGTGGGTACAATCCCCGCCGGCGGTTTTTTGGTTTATTTATTAGAAAATTTCAATAATTAAATTAAAAATATTTAACTAAAATTTCATTTCCATTTTAATTTTATTTTTAAAATAAGAAAAAAATATAATTTTATAATAATTATAATTTTGTGTTATAATAATTATATTAATTAATTTTTTAATCCAATTTTGTGTTATAATTAAATGACAGCAAGATTTAATCCTGACCAATCGCGTAGAAGAGGTAGGTCCCGAACTAATCCTCGTGATCAAACAATGACTGAAAGCGGAACACAACCTTCTTTTGAGGAACATAAACAAGAAGTTCAACCAAGTCAAGAGGGGAGAGATTTACAAAACTTGATTAAAGAAAAAATAGAAAGATTGTATGAGAAGTATCAAGATTTAGTAAGTTTAGTTAGGACTGATGAAGTATCAGGAAAATTTTTCGACGAATATGTTAGAGCAGAACTTGAAAATGTAGTGGGTTTGTTAGAAGAATTGAAAATAGAAGGAGTTGGTATAATAACTACAGGATTAACTGAAATGGAAATCACAACACCTACTGAAGTTATTGCAAGTACACTTATCTTTCAAAAAAATGAAGGAAAAATTGAAGAAGTTTTTAGATTATGCTTGGGTGTTTTTATTTTAAATAGGGAAGATCTTGTGGGAAACGAGAGGGTTAAAAAATTTTTAGAAGAAGCTTCTTTTGATGAGCTAATGTGGTATTCTAAGATTTTAAATAAAGAAGGTGTTATTTTAATATCTATAACGACAATAGATGATAAAACAAGAAATTTAAATCTTGAAATCGCAATTCCACAAGTTCATGAAAGATGGCAAGTTGAACTTTTAAACCTTTGTTTAGCAAGAATAAAATCAATTGAGGATATAGAAAAATATTGGGATACTATTAGTAATGGCTTTAAAAAGAAACTAAAAGACTTAAGACAATCTTTAAAAAAACGATTAATTGAAGAAGGTAAAAGGGAGGAAGAAGCAGAAAAAGAGGTAGATGGAATTATTAGAAATCTTGAAAAATTATCTGAAGTAGATTTTGAAGAATTAAAAAAATTACCCCCCGATCAGCTAAATCAGTATTTAGAAGGAATGAAGCAAATAGGAGAACTTTTGGGAGAGATTCAAAAAGAAAAAGAGAAAGGAAAAGATTTTATAAAACATCCTAATTGGGAGAAAATAAAAGAATTTATTGGTATTTTAGGGGGTATGTCTATAGCAGGAGGTTTACTTTGGTTTACTTTTTTTGCTTTCTTTTTACCTGTTTATTTTGTTGAGAAAATTAAGAAAGAAATAAAAATTTAATTTTTTTAATTAGTAAGGAAATTTTTTAATTTTTTTGAAATCTTACTCTTAAATTTTTATTTTTTGTTATAATTTAAAATACAAGGTTTAATTTTGATTTATTTAAAATTGTTTTTAGAAGATAATTTGCCAGCGTAGCTCAGTGGTAGAGCAGGCGCCTTGTAAGCGTCAGGTCGTGGGTTCGAATCCCACCGCTGGCTCATCATAAATTTACTCAATTAAATTTAAATACCTAACTATATACTCTTAAGTGGAATTAACTATATAATTTAAAATGATGAAAACAGGGGTAGCAACTTTTGGTTTGGATACTGGCAAATGTCCGCGATGGCTTTTCGAAAGAATGGAAAAATTAGCTGGGATTATGTCTGAAATAATTATTGAAGAATTTGGTGAAGATGAATTTTTAAAAAGATTAGCTGATCCTATTTGGTTTCAATCTTTTGGTTGTGCTTTAGCGTTTGATTGGAATTCATCAGGTTTAACAGTAACAACAACTGCAGCCTTAAAAGAAGCATTAAGAAAAAGAAATTTAGGAATTTATATTTGTGGAGGGAAGGGAAGAACTTCAAGAAAAACCCCGGATGAAATTTTAACTTTAAGTGAAAAAATTGGCATTGATCCAGAAAAATATGTAAGGATTTCAAAGCTAGTAGCAAAAGTTGATAATTCTTTAATTCAAGATGGTTTTAATATTTATCATCATAGTTTTATTTTAACCCAAAAAGGTTCATGGGCAGTAATTCAGCAAGGAATGAATACTAATCTTGGTTTAGCCAGAAGATATCATTGGTATCGATCAGACGCGAACTTATGTGAACCTAAACGCGAACTTATGCAAACTTTAGTAGATAAATCAGGAGAAAATTTAACAGAAGAACCACATTCAGGAATAGTTTCCGATAAAATTTTTGACAAAGTTCTTAATTTAACTTCTAAACAAAGTAATCAAAATAAAAAAGGTATAATTAATTTATTAAATGAAGAAAATAAATTGATTAAAGAGATGGATTTAATCTTTCGAAAAAATAATTACAAGTCTCTTTTTTTGCCTTCAGTTGAATTTAAATATCATCCCGTAATTGAAGAAAAATTTGATATTAATCGGTTGAAAAAAAGCATTACTAAGGCTCAATTTTTAAAACCAAAAACAATTGATGAGCTTTTGTTATTTGAAGGAATTGGACCAAGAACAATCAGAGCGTTGTCTTTAGTGTCAGAATTAATTTATGGAGCTAAACCATCTTATCAAGATCCAGCTCGCTATACTTTTACTCATGGCGGTAAAGATGGTACACCTTATCCGGTCGATCGACAAACCTATGACGAAGTTATTAATTTTTTTAATAAAGCAATTAAAATCATTAAACAAAGTAAAATAAGTTTTTATAATGTTCATTTTAGAGGATATTAAAGAATTTTCAAAAACATTTATAAAAATTGTTCAAAGCAATATTTCTAATTATTACGATTTATTAAGAAAATTTATTAGCACTAATTATGATAACTTAATTGAGATAATTATTTTTGTTTTTTTGATTATTATTCTTTATTACTTGTTAAAGTTTTTAGTTTCTCAATTATTAAAAATAACTATCAGAATAAGAACTCATAAAAATTTAGAATTCTATAAAGAAAGAGTTGCTACTTTAGTTTCTGTTTTTAGGTCAATTTTTAAAATTTTGGCTTTTTTTGCTATTTTACTTTTTGTTCTTCGTGAATTTAATATTCAAATTATCCCAATTATTACTGGTGCTGGTGTTTTGGGAGCAGCAATAGTTTTTAGTTTTCAAGGAATAATTCAAGATATTATTAGAGGTTGGATACTAATTTTTGAGGATCATGCTCGTAAGGGTGAGTGGGTAAATATTAATAATACTTTTGTTGGAAAAATAGTTGATTTTGATTTGCGAGGGATGGTTCTTTTGGATCGCGAAAGAAATTATATTTTTTTACCCAATAGTCAAATTAATACCATTGCTAATTTAAGTCGTCATGATAAAAAATTTTTTGTTGGTATTAGATTTAATAAAGATGTTAATATAGATGAAAAAATTGAAGCTATTAATAAATTTGTTGAAAAAAATGCAAGTATCTATAAAAGAATTTATGATTTGAAAGTAGAAGAAAAATTTAATATTACTCCAGAATATTATGAAATATTTATTTCTTTTAAGACAAAATTTCATTTAGGTGAATATTATTCAGCTAAGATAAAATTAGAGTTAATTAAAGAGTTTAAAGATTATTTGAGAGAAATTGCTTAATTTTTAGAAATATAAAAATAATCATTTAAGTATTTTTATCTAATTATTTAAGTTATAATTAATTTTTAATGGAAATTATTATTTTGATTACCGGTTTGTTAATTTCAATTATTTTTCATGAGCTGGCTCATGGTTTGACTGCTGATAAATTGGGTGATGATACTCCACGTTTGGCGGGAAGATTAACGCTTAATCCTATTGCTCATTTAGATATTATTGGTTCCATTATTTTACCTCTAATTTCTTTTTTGAGCGCTGGTTTTATTTTTGGTTGGGCGAAACCGGTTCCTGTTAACCCTTTGAATTTTAAAAATCCTAAAAGAGATATGGCAATTGTTGCTTTAATGGGACCAGTGACTAATATTTTAATTGCTTTAATCTTGCTATCCTTGTTAAAAATTTCAATGTTATTAAATTTGGTTATTAATACTCAGTTAATTTTGTCATTTATTAGTTTAAATATCTTGCTTGCCATTTTTAATCTTTTACCTATTCCACCATTAGATGGTTCAAGAATTTTTCTTTCTTTCTTGCCTTATAATATGCAAATCTACCTTGAACAATTCGGTTTCTTACTTATTATTTTTGTTATCTTCTTCGCTTTTAATTTTATTTTATTAATTAAAAATTTTATTCTCAATTTATTATTAAAAATTTTTGCGATATAGAACAAGATTATTAAATTTAGTCAATTTAGTCAAAAATGAAAATAAAATTTTGCGGAGGGGCAGAAAGGGTAACTGGTGCTAATTATTTAGTTGAAGTTAATAATACTAAATTTTTAGTTGATTGCGGATTAATTCAAGGAAGAAATGTTTGTGAGTTAGAAAATTTCGAACCGTTTATTTATCAGGCTAAAGAAATAGATTTTGTATTAATTACTCATTCTCATTTAGACCATATTGGTCGTTTGCCTAAATTGTTATCTGAGGGTTTTAATGGTTATATTTATAGTACTTTACCTACAAAAGATTTAGCTCAAGAAATTTTATTGGACTCTCAAAAAGTAATTAATGAAAATTGCCATTTTTTGGGTAAAGATAATTTTGTTACAGAAGAAAACATTAAAAAAGTTTTTCAAAGATGGCGAACAGTTAATTATTATGAAAAATTGTCTTTTAATAATTTAGAAATAGTGTTCTTTGATGCCGGCCATATTTTAGGTTCAGCATTTATTCAGGTGAAAGGAGATAATAAAATATTAATTTTTTCTGGCGATTTAGGTAATATTGATCCACTTTTAAGAGAAACTGATCCCTTACCCGAAGCAGATTATTTAGTTTTAGAATCTACTTATGGTGATCGTCTTCATCAAGATTTAATGAACCGAAAAGATATTTTAGAAGATATTGTTGAAGAAACCTTAAGAGAAAAAAGAACCTTGATTATACCAGCCTTCGCTTTGGAAAGAAGTCAAGAAGTTTTATATGATTTAATTTCTTTAGTTGAAGAAAAACGCGTGCCAGAAATAAATATTTTTCTTGATACTCCTTTGGGAATTAGAATTTTAAGAATTTACGAAAAGTATTATGATTTTCTTAATGAGCAGGCAAAAAATTTTTTTATTCGTAGAAATTACGAAAATTTGTCCTATTTACATATTGTGGAAGAAAATGATATTAAAAAAATTGTTGATTATCCTAATCCTAAAATTATTATTTCCAGCTCTGGAATGCTTAAGGGTGGAAAAATTATTAATATCTTAAAATATTTTATTGATAAGCCATTAACGACAATTTTATTTGTTGGTTATCAGCCAGAAGGATCTTTAGGAAGAGAAATTTTAGAGGGGGTGAAAAATATTTCTTTAGATGGTGAGAAATATTTAGTTAAGGCTAAGATAGAAAAATTATTAAGTTATTCAGGTCATAAAGATCAAGAAGGAATTATTGATTGGGTTAGTCCTCAAAGAAAAAGATTAAAAACTGTATTTTTAGTTCAAGGCGATGAAAAAGCAAAAATTCAATTAAAAATTCGTCTTGAAGATTATTTGGGGATTAAAACTGAAATACCCAAAATCAACGAAGAAATTAATTTAGAATAGTAATGTTTATTAAACCACAAGAAATTATTAATATCTTAACTAAAAATTTGTTTATTAAGAAAGGTGATAAAATTGCTGAATTCGGTTGTGGTGGTGGTTATTTTACTGTATGGCTGGCTGAAAAAGGTGTAGAAGTTTATGCTATTGATATTTTGGAAGATAATTTAAAAGAAGCTGAAGAATTAGTTAATATTTATGGTTATCAGAATGTGCATTTTTTGAGGGCTGATGTGAAAAATTTATCTTTAGAGGACAATTATTTTGATGTAGTTTTTATTAGTCAAATTTTATTTCAAAATGAAGGTTATGATAAAATCTTAGATAGTGCTTTAAGAATTACAAAACCAGATGGATTAATAATTATTTTAGAGCCTAATAAGAAATTACCTTTTCTTGCTGGAACGCCAATAGATTATGAATTTATTCAAACATATTTTAAAATTAAAAATAAGAGGATAATTTTTCAAAAATTTTTCGGTGATTATTATCTAATAGTAGCTCAAAAGTAAATGGACCGAATATTAAAAGATTTAAGAGATAGACCTATCACTATAGTTATATTTTTTCTTTTAATAATAATTGTGGTAGCTTTTTTAATTGATCGGGCATTTTTTGCAAGTCGGAGGAAGAAATCAGAATTTCCTTGCTATAATCAAAAATTAGTTATTTGGTCACCAATTCCATTTCAAGAGTTTAGAAAAGCAATTAAATCAGTTAATAAATATTGTTTAACAGTTAATGTTGAAAAGAAATCATTAGAAGAAATTAAAGAAACTTTATTATTAGAAACTGCTGCCGGTCGCGGTCCTGATATTGTTTATGTTGATAACGAATTTGCTTTTAATAATTTGAAAATTTTTGATGAATATAAAAATAAAAAGCTTACTATTGATAATTACCCTGAAATAATTTTTAAGCCATTAAACAATAAATTCAATCTTTATCCATTAACTTTTGATACATTAGTTTTGTTTGTTAATAATAGATATTTAGCTAATGCTGGTTTGTATGAACCTCCAAAAACTTTTGAAGAAATTGAACAAGCTATCCCTCAGTTAAGACAAGCTAATTTTAATTATCTTGAATTAGCCCCTATTGCTTTAGGAAAATCGAATATTGATAATTTTGTTGAGATTTTTTTGGTGATTAATAAAAATTTAAATCAAGAGTCAGAAAAAAATAGTAGCGCTTTTGAGAAAACTTTTGATTATTTAACTCAATTTACTAATCCTTATTCAAATTTATATTCTTGGGATGATAATTTACCTAATGCTTTATTAGCTTTTGCTCAAGAAAGATTAATTATGTTACCAGCTTTCTATTCTCAAAAGAAAAAAATTATTGATAGTAATTCAAGGTTAGAATTTTCTGTTGCTGGTTTTCCAAAATTTAGCCAATCCCTGAAAAAATATAATTATCTAAAAGTTTATTATTTAGGAGTAATCAAAAACAAAAAGTCTAAATATAGTTGGTTATTTTTAGAAGAATTTGATAAGATTTATCCAGAATTTGCTAAAAGAAATAATTTAATTCCCTTAAGAAAAGATTTGTTTAATGATTTAGATAAAGAAAGTAAGATAGTAATTAATGAAATGTTAATTGGTGATTACTTTACTAATATTAATTATGATGAGTTGAATAATGCTTTACCAAAATATTTTGATAGTTGGCTAACTAATAAAGATAATTTAAAAAATATTCTCAGACGAACTGATATTTTTAAATTTTTCAAAAAATGATTAAAAATTTATTAATTTTTATTTTTATTTTATCTATCTTTAATAATTATATTTTTGCTCAGTCAGGTGGTTTAGTTGGTAAAAATTGCACTCCTGATTCTTGTACTTTGAGGGACTTTATTAATGCTGTTCAAAATGTAATTAGATTTTTACTGATTTTAGGTTATTGGATAGCTGCTTTAGTAGCTTTAATTGGTGCTTTTATGATGATGTTTGGTGGAGCTACTAAAAATTGGTTAGAAAAAGGTAGAACAATGATGGTCAATGCAGTTACTTATTATGTTTTGCTTCTTTTAGCTGGAATATTTTTTGATTTAATTTTAGATTTTCTTAAGCCGAAGATTTATATTTATACTGGTTATTAAAAATGAGAAAATTTATTTTAATTTCAATTTTAGTTTTTAATCTATTGATAGTCAATCATTTAATTTATTCACAAACATCATCAACATCAACTACTTCTACAACTTCAACTACAACAGAATCAACTTCCTCTGAAGTTAATGTTTTGTCTCCTGAAGGTTGGCGATATTTTTATCAATATTTTAGACCAGCAGCTGATGTTGCTTGTCTTCAGGGTTCAAATGCTTTTGAAAAAATTAACAACTGTTTGATAAGAGTTTTAGGAGTACTTCAATATATTGCAGTTATTTTATTTTTAATTTCTTTAACTTTAATTGCTGGATTTTTGATTTATTCCCCATTTAAAAAAGATTATTTAGATTTAGCAAAAAAAACTTTCTTTTGGACTATTTTAGGTTTTATAATAATTTTTATCGCCCGGGAAATTTTGGAAGCAATTAATCAACTGGTAAGATGAGGAGGGTAATTATAGTTTTAATTTTATTAATATTCTTCAATTCTAATTTTGTTTATGGACAAACCGCTCAGGAGTTAAGAGGACAGATAATAGGAAAAATTGATGAGATAGTAAGAAAATTTAGTAGCATAAATAGGTTATTACAAAATATAGGTAATGATGGAAGTCCTGTATATTATGCTTGTAGATATATTAATGGAAATTGTTACAGAGATGAATTTCCTTATCCTTATATTTTTTCTAAATTTATTGATGCAAAAACTAGATTAAGGAATTTTCCTACTTCTAGTATTTCTAATTACAATACCATAATTGATTTGTGGAATTACATATTTCCTGATCTTAATATTTCAAATTTTGGTGATTATGAGATTGGAATGGGTGTTGATGAAGGAACTTTATCGGGTGAAAGTGTTGCTCGGGATGTTATTAGAATATTTATTGTTAATAATAATGACGGTGAAAGGGGTACTAATTATATTGATTTTTTTAGTTGTGCTAATTTAAATTGCTCACCTAAAAACCTCGGAAGCGATAGCTCGTTATTACGTACTTACTTAAATTTTTTAAGAGAAAGTAATTTATTAGAAAAAATTGAAAATTATTTAAATTATTTTTCACGAGTTATTCAAGAATACGATGGGGTGTTGTGGGGAAATACAGTGAGGTCAATTAAAGGGTGTTTAAATACTTTAAATGAAATTAGGAATGATATTACTAGTATAAATGATGTTACAACATTAAGTAATATTTTAACTAATTTAAATAAATTCTCTTCAGCAATATCGTCTTCTACGATGCAAGGACGAACCATACCAGATTTATTAGAAACAATATATAAACAAGGTTTTTTAATAACATTTAATAAGACAACTAGCATAGTGAATCTTAATAGAAATCAGGGATATCAAAGAGGGTTTCAAAATATTTATCCCAATCAAATCGAACAAGAGGCTGATTTCTGGAATAATTTAGCTAGTTCTAGTCAAAAACTTTTTAATGATTTTTTTAGATTATGTTTAAAAGAAACCTTGATAACAGGTCAAACTCCTGGGGGTAATACTATAGATGAGGTAGTCCAAGATTTTCAAGAAGCTGTTCAAAATTTTAATAGTCAATTTTCTTTTAATTGGGTAGAGCTTGAAATAGCGACAACAGAAGTACCAATAGCAGTAATACCGCCCGTGGTTTGGGTAGATGAGCATCGAGGGGCTGAATCATTAGGAGAAATTACTCCCGAAAGAATTTTTGATGAAGTAAGAAATTTTATTTTCGATTTAGCACCGATAATTTTTATTATTCTTCTAATTGTTGGAGCAATTTTTTATGTTATTTCACCCATTAAAGTTGAATATATTAAAACAGGTTCAGAATATCTCAAGTGGGCAGTTATTGGTTACTTTTTGTTATTAGTTGTTTCAGCTATTTTCTCTGCTTTGAAATTTATTTTCGGTTCGCCATAAAAATTGATGCCTGCTAATCTTTTCTTTTTCTTTTCGCTCTTTTTTCTTTTGGGTATTATTTTGAAGTATTATTTTAATTTTTGGTTGATTTTTGTTTTTATTAGTTTAGTATTTTTTCGAAGATTATTTTTAGTTTTATTATTTTCTTTGGCTTTTTTATTGGGTGGAGGTTATTTGATATTTTTTCAATTAATTCAAAAGCAAACTGCTGATAATAAAATTTATTTAATAAAAGAATTTCCTTCAACTAATTACTACCATAAATATTTAGGTAAATTCAAGGGAGAAAATTATTTTGTCTATTTACCTTATTATTACAATAAATTATTTCCTAAAGATAGTCTTATTGCTCAATTTGATATTCAGGGAAATAGAATTTTTATTAAGGAACTGAAAGAAGTCAAACATTCAATTTATACTCCATTTTATCAATTACGAAATTATATTAATCAATTGATTGATAAAAATTATTCCTTAGTTAGTTCAGAAATAATAAGTGGGATTTTATATGGTCGTGAGATAAATGATAAAGAATTAAGAGAGAATTTTCGTCATTCAGGACTTTCTCACATTACAGCAATGTCTGGTTATAACCTTATTGTTATTTCTTCAGCTGTTCATCGTTTATTTAATTCTTTAGCTTTTAATTTTTTTCTAATTAATTTTTTGTCAATAATTTTTATTTTGATTTTTGTTGTTTTAACTGGTTTTCAATCTTCGGTAATTCGAGCAGGAATAATGATGATAGTTTTTATTTTTTCTAAATTAATTGGCAAGCCAGCTCTTCAAAGGAATGTTTTAATTTTTACTGCTTTGATAATTAGTCTATTTGACCCTTTAGCCTTAGTTAATGATTTGGGTTTTCAACTTTCTATTTTAGCAACCGTTGGTCTTGTTTATTGGGAGGAATATTTTAGAAAAATTTTGAAATTTAAATTTTTAAGTGAAGTTATTTCAGCTCAAATTTTAGTTATTCCTCTTTTGTGGTATAAATTTGGCGAATTTAATCTTTTTTCGTTTTTTAATAATGCTCTAGTTGTTTCTATTATTCCTTATTTAATGCTTATTGGATTTTTTAGTTTATTTTTAGTTTATTTTTATCCAGTTAATCAGATTATCAATTTACCTTTTGAACTCTTTGGATTAATTATTAATTTTTTAGCTAAATTACCAAAATTATACTTACCAATGCCATTAGTTTTTACTCTTGCTATTTATTTTTTGATATTTTTTTATATGATTAAAATTAATAAAAATGAGAGGCTTGATTTTAATTTTAGTTTTAATTAATATTTTTTTGTTTTGGTATATAGTTAGTAATTTTGATAATGAGAGTTTTGTAGCTTTTTTAAATGTTGGGCAGGGAAGTAGTGTATTAATTTATCATCCTCGCTTAAAAATTCTTTATGATGCTGGTCCTTATGGTCTAAAAACAGTTCGCGAAATACAAAGTTTATCTAAATTTTATCATCGTCGGATTGATTTAATTTTAATTTCACATTCAGATAAAGATCATTACGGAGGAATTTTTGATTTGATGGAACGATATCAAATAGGTGCCATAATTATTTCTCCTTATTTTTCTTCAGATAGTGGGTATTTGAAATTTCTTCAATTAGCTAAAGAAAAAAATATTCCGCTGATTACTCTTAAAGCTAATGATAAAATAGAAACACCATTTGAAAAAATTTTTATTTTACATCCAGATCGCCGATATAAAAACGATAACCAAAATTCATTAGTTATTAAGGTTTTTAAAAATAATAAAAATTTCTTGCTTACAGGTGATATTGATCAAAAAATAGAAAAATATTTATTAAGCAAATATGAAAAATCAATTAAAGCTGATTATCTTTTGATTCCCCACCATGGCTCAAAATATTCTTCTGATAGATTTTTTTTAGCTAATTTTAAAAGGGCAGTCATTCAGGTAGGAGAAAATCGATATGGCCATCCTCATTACGAAACTATACAAAAATTAAATATTCTTCATATTCCTTATTGGCGAACCGACCTCAACGGCACACTTGTTGTTAGGTAAAAAACTTATTTGTATAATTTAAATATTAATTTTAAAATTAATAAAAAATAAAGATACAGAAAATTTTTATGTTATTTCAAAAGTTTAATTTATTAAATTTTAAGTTGAAATACAAATTTTTAATAGTTATTCTTTTATTTCTTTTTTTAGTTGGCTTAATTTTTGGATTTTATAAGTTTTTCAGTAATAATAATTCATTACAAAATATTATTTCTAATTTTCAAATAAAAAAAACAGAAAATGTAAATAATAATCTCTTATCTGATAAGTTGTATAGTCGTAAATTTTCTTTTAATTTAAACAACGACGATTCCCTTAAAAATTTTCCAATTCTTACCAGTTTCGACACTTTGTCTTTAGTCAGAAGTGGTAAATTAGATTTTAATTGTAATAATTTAAAATTTATTGATCCTGATCTTAATTTGGAAATCAAATATAAAATTTTGAATAAATGTACTGATAAAACTACAGAAATTTTGTTGGAGATTCCTATAATAAAACCTTATCAAAAGAAATCTGTTTTTGTTTACTATAGTAATAATAATATAAATAGTTTAATAGAAAATAAAATTGGCATTAAACAAAATCAATATAATAAAACTTTTGATTATAGTGAAAGTTTATTACCACAACCTGATATTTGGTATATTCTTAATAAACCAAAATTTTTATTTTCTGACGAATTATTCACACCAGACCAAAAATACTTGGGAGAATATGTATATAAATTAAATTTCGAAGATTTAACTGGAAATAATTACAAAAGTGAATTTTTTGGAGTACTAAGTATTTATCAATCTGCCCAAAATTTATTAATAAATTGCCAACATCATAATAGATGTTTTATTTTTTTTGATAACTGGAATAAGAGAGAGGGTTATACGGATATTAATGACGCCTATTTCCAAATATTACAAAAAGAAAATCAGGAATCAGCTATTAATGGTAATGAAGGAAGTATTGAGTTATGGGTCAAACCAATTGAGAGAAAAAATGGTAAATACCAAAGATTAGTTATTGATAGTAAATGGAACATCGAATTAGGTATTGATCCTGATGGTAATTTATATTTTTATCCTGCTCAAGCACCTAAAAAAAATTACAACTTAATTTTTGATCCTTTAAAAGATAATGAATGGAATCATATAATCGTTACTTGGAATTTCAAAACTAAAGAAGTGAATTTTTATATTAATGGAGAAAAAAAAGATAATGATATTGATAATGTTTCTCAATATTGGACAGAAATAGCGAAACCAGGTGATTTACAAATTGGAGGAACAAATTTAAATATTGAATCAACTTTTGTTGGTTATATAGATGGTATAAGAATTTATAAAAAAGCTTTAAATGAAAAAGAAGCTTTAATAGCTTATAAATATAATAAAATAGAAATTAGAGTGCCAGAAATTTATTGGAGTGATGAAGAATTAATTTTTGAAAAAACATTAGCCGATAAAATTATTGATTTCGTTTCAATTAAAAATTTAAAAACTACAGATAAAGTAACTATTCATTTATGCTATGCTTATCTTCCTAATTCTCCGCATAGTGAATATTATAGTATTAATCAATACACAGATGAAGTAACTCAGAAAAAATTTTTATTAATTCCTAAATATTCTCAAGCTTACAAAAGGGGATTAGACAAACCTAAAGAATATGAATATCCTATTTTGGGTGTAGAGAGTCATTTTTTCTCTTATATTGGAACGGTTATCAAAATTTCTGATAAGTTTTTGTTAGTTTATATTGGTTTTAATATTAATAATATTGATTTAATAAAAGAATTCAAAATAGAGTTTCTGAAAAGAGAAGGTAATATTGGAAAATATTTTCAAAATTTAATAAAACCAACATATGCCTGCGGCCCTTTTTATGATTATGAAACAGTAGGCAGTTCAACTTTATCTTTAGTTGAAGAGAGAGATGGAATATATTGGTACAAATTAGATCAACCAATTTTTATAGATAAAGATGTTGATGTAATGCAAATTTATTATAAGCCTAATAATAAAGGTGGAGAACTTTCAATAGAAATAACTGATTTGATTTTAATGGATAAAGATAAGAATTTTTACAGAGGAAATCTTAAAAAAAATAATTTATTAGTAGAATCATATGCTGAATGGGAATCTTCAGAATGTAATCCTGATTTTAAATATTATGCTTATTTGGCTGATGAAGAAATAGGTAATATAGATTTTGAAAAAAATTTAAATAATAATTCTTTTGATATTTATTTTGAAAACATAGGTAGAGATAAAATCATAATAGATAATCATACTTTAAAAAAAATTGAGGAGTTCTTTGGTAGTTGGAAAATTAAAGATATTATAATAGAAGATTCTAACAAGAATACTATAGCAAAAATTCCATTTGATCAAATTAAAAATATTTTATTAGGTAAAAATATAGAGCCAGGCAAAAAAATAAATATTCCGTTAATTCTATTAGAGAAATTAAATAAAAATTCCTCTTATTCTGTTGCTTTTAATCTTGTAAGGGTAGAAGGTGATAGAATTGATAATCAAAATATAAAGAAATTTATAATTTGGTTTATCAATAAAGATCCTTATTACTATTATTCAACAAGAGAGGTTGATTTAGAAGGAAAAATAAGAGTTAAAAATTTTAATGTTGATGATCGTGGAAATATCAAATTTTAGATAATGGGGTTAAAAATAAATTTAGTTCTATTAATCTTTTTTACTACATTAATTATTTGCTTATTTATTATTAAACAACCGAATTTAAATTTTTATCAACCAAGTAATCCTTTTCTTTTATTTTCTAAAAAGAATAATATTGAAACTAACTTAAATAAAAATTTTAAAGAAAAATTAGGACAAAATTTGGTAGTTGGAATTCCTAATAAGATAATTGATGAAAAAACTGAGGCTATTCTTCGATATATTAAACCAGCAGGCATTGTACTTTATGCAAGAAATTATCAATCAAATTTGCAATTTAAAGAATTAATCAGTCAATTACAAAAAATTTCCCAGGAGGAAAGTGGTACTTGTTATTTTATTATGATAGATGAAGAACCTAACGGGGCTACTCGACTTAAATTATTTCAAAATGTTTTTTATTTTAATTTTCCTGATTGGAGAACTATCGAACAAGGAGTCGAAGTTTTATCTAAATTAGGAATTAATGTTTTACTTGCGCCTCTCGCCGATTTTCCTTTTAATAATGATAGCTTTATTAAAAAACGAATTCCTTTTGATAATTATGAAGATTTAATATCATTTAATAGAACATTTATTAACTTATTAAAAAAATACAATATTTCAGCTACCTTAAAGCATTTTCCTGGTTTAGGAGTTTTTACCAAAGATCCACACGATGAATTACCAATACTTAGTGTTCAACGAGATATGTTTAATCAATCTTTAATGATTTTTAAAGATGGTATAAATAATGGAGCTGATTTTGTAATGACTGGTCATGCTATTTATGAAAATATAGATTCTAAGAATTTAGCTACTTTTTCTTCTAAAATTATTAAAGAAATTTTAGGGAGGCAATTAAATTTTAATGGTATTATTATTAGCGATGATCTTTCGGAGATGATTTTAGATATTAAAGGAATAGATCCGGCAGAAAGAGGAATAAAAGCTCTTAAGGCTGGGCATAATTTAATAATGTATTCACATAATTTAGAAAAAACAAAAAATATTTTTGATACAATTTACATTAATTTAAATACTGATCAAGAACTGCAATCTATTATTGAAAATAATTATCAAAAAATTATTAATTTTAAAAAATCATCTACCTGCCCCAATTCAAAACCTAATTTTACAACCAAAGAGGATCTTATGTAAATATATAGTAAGATTAATGAATTAAAGGATATTTTAGTATATAATTATTGTTAAAATGAAAAAAATAGATATTTTGGAAACGAGGGATAAAGTTGGCGAACGGGTTGAACTTTTTGGTTGGATTCATTCAATTCGTTCGCATGGGAAGATAATTTTTTTTGATTTAAGAGATAGAAGTGGGATTATTCAATGTGTAGTTCTGCAAAGTTCTTCCTCTTGGCAAATAGCGAAGGAATTAAGAGAAGAATTTGTTATTAAAGTTGAGGGTTTAATCAAAAAAAGGGAAGAGAAATTAATTAATCCAAAAATTTTAACTGGCGAAATAGAGTTAATTGTTGATGGAATAGAAGTTTTATCTGAAGCTCAAATTTTACCACTACCTATCGACAGCGATGGTTATGAAATTAATGAAGAAATAAGATTAAAATATCGCTATCTTGATTTAAGAAGAGAAAGATTGCAAAAAAATTTAACGAACAGACATCGAGTGATTTTATTTATTAGAAATTGGTTAGCCCAAAGAGGCTTTATTGAAATCGAAACACCAATTTTAACCAAATCAACACCAGAGGGGGCAAGAGATTATTTAGTACCATCTAGGCTTCATAAGGGTAAATTTTATGCTCTTCCTCAATCACCTCAACAATATAAACAACTTTTGATGGTAGCAGGAATTGAAAAATATTTCCAAATTGCTCGTTGTTTTCGCGATGAAGATCCTCGTGGTGATCGACAACCAGAATTTACTCAACTTGATTTAGAAATGAGCTTTGTTAGTCGTGATGATATTTTAAATCTTATTGAAGAATTATTTATTGAATTGGTTAGAAATTTATATCCTCACAAAAGAATTACCCAAATCCCATTTCCCCGCCTAAGCTACCAAGAAGTAATACAAAATTTTAAGACTGATAAACCGGATTTAAGAAAAAATAAAGAAGATAAAGACGAATTAGCTTTTTGTTTTATTGTTGATTTTCCAATGTTTGAGATTTTAGAAGATGGAACACTGAATCCAATGCACCATCCTTTTACCCAACCCAAATTAACTGAGGGTAATTTTAATAAAGATAAAATAATTGCAAAATTAAAATCTTCACCCTTAGATTTAATTAGTGAACAATACGATTTTGTTTGTAATGGTTATGAAATAGGTGGGGGTAGTATTAGAACAACCGATAAAGATATTTTAATAGAAGTATTTAAAGTATTAGGTCATCAAGAAGAGGAGATATATAAAAAATTTGGTCACTTGTTGAAAGCTTTTGATTATGGCGTACCGCCTCATGGAGGTATTGCTCCTGGTTTAGATAGGATAATTATGGTTTTAGAAAATGAACCTAATATTAGAGAAGTTATTGCTTTTCCTAAGACTGGTGAAGGTAGAGATTTAATGATGCTTGCACCTGATGAAGTAAAAAAAGAACAATTAGATGAATTAGGAATAAAAATAGAAATTAATAAAAAAAATAGTCAAAATTCTGATATTTAATGTTATAATTTTTAATAAGGGGGAGTAGCTCCTAATTGGTAGAGCGCTGGTCTCCAAAACCAGAGGTTGTAGGTTCGAATCCTACCTCCCCCGATAATATAATTTTGATTTCAATTATTTTTTTGATATAATTTAATTTAATTTTTCTAAAAATCAGTTGTCGAGGAAATTAATTAAAAGCAATTTTTATTATGTCATTAAAAATTATTAAATCAAGAGGACCAGGAAAGAGAGTAACTATTCTTGTTGATTATAAAAAAGTTTTAACTACTGATGAACCATATAAGCCACTTTTGATTTCTTTAAAAAAAAGAACAGCAAGGAATAATCAAGGAAGGATAACTACTCGCTTTAGGAAAAATCCAGTGCATCGAAGACTTTATCGATTAATAGATTTTTCTCGTTTAGATAAAAAAGATATTTTAGCTAAAGTGGAAACAATTGAATATGATCCTAATCGGAGTGCTTTTATTATGCTTGTTTGTTATCGAGATGGAGAAAGAAGGTATCATTTAGCTCCTGAAGGAATAAAGGTTGGAGATGAAATAATTTGTTCTGAATCAGCGCCAATAAAAATTGGCAATCGGTTGCCTTTAAAAAATATTCCACCAGGTACAGAAATTTATGAAATTGAATTAGTTCCTAAAGGAAAAGGTAAATTAGTTCGTTCAGCCGGTTCAGCAGCTATTATGATGGGTTGTGATGAAAAATATGCTACTCTTAAAATGCCATCTAGTGAAATTAGAAAAGTATCTAAAGAGTGTTATGCTACTGTAGGAAGAGTATCAAATGTTAATCATCGTAATATCAGATTAGGAAAAGCAGGAAGAAAAATTTGGAAAGGTTTTCGACCAAATGTTAGAGGAAGCGCTATGAATCCACGCGATCATCCTTATGGTGGAGGTGAAGGTCGCGCTCCCCGAGGAACAAGAAGACCAAAAACAAAGTGGGGTAAAATTACTGGTGGTCGAAAAACAAGAAGAAAAAGAAATCCTTATTCTAAATTAATTGCCAAGAGAAGAAAATAAAATGTCACGAAGTTTAAAAAAAGGACCATATGTTAATGAAAAATTACTTAAGAAAGTTAAAAAGTTGCTTCAGTTGCCAATAGAAGAAAGGGATAAATATCCAATTAAAACTTGGTCACGGGATTCAATTATTATACCGGAAATGGTGGGAATGGTTTTTGAAGTCTATAATGGTAAACAGTTTATAAAATTTAAGGTGATTGAAGATATGGTGGGTCATCGTTTAGGAGAATTTGCTCCGACAAGAAAGTTTCTTAAACATGGTGGAAAATTACAAAGAGAGTTAGAGAAAAAACAAGCCTTACAAAAATAAAAATTAATTTTTAAAAAATGATTAAGGTTCATTTACGTTATTTAAATATTTCACCAAGAAAAGTAAGAATGGTAGCTAATATGATTAAAGGCTTAGAAGTGGTAAATGCTGAGAAACAATTAATCTTATCGCCTAAAAGAGCAGCAAAAAGTTTGTTAAAATTATTAAAACACGGAATTGATGTTGCTGAAAAACAAAAACAATTAAAAAAAGAGAATTTAGTTATTAAAAACATTATCGTTAATGAAGGACCAAAACAAAAACGATATCGAGCAATGTCAAGAGGTCATGTCGGTCGAATTATTAAACGAACTTCTCATATTGCTTTGGAATTAGATAAAAAAAATGGGTCATAAAGTTTCACCTTATGCTAATCGATTAGGGATTAATGAGTATTGGAAATCAAAATGGTTTTTCAAAAGAAATTTTAGAATATTTCTTGAGGCTGATTATTTGATTAGAAAAATAATTAATGAACGAATTAAAAAAGGAGATGTTATTGAAGTTATTATTGAAAGGAAGGATCAAGAGCATTGCCGAGTAATTTTAAGATCAGCTAAACCTGGTAATTTAATAGGTAGAGAAGGGCAGAAGTTAAAAAGATTACAAGAAGAAATTGTTAAAAAATTGGATCCTTTGTTTAAAAAGAACAATCTTCCTCAACCAGCTTTAGAAATTTCTGTTGAAGAAGTAAAAAAACCAACACTTTATGCAAGCTATTTGGCTCAATTAGCAGCTATTGATATTGAAAAAAATAAACCAGCAAGAGGAGTGATGAAAAAAATAATAGAAAAAGCTAGACAACATAAAGAAATTCAAGGAATAAAAATTAAAATTTCTGGAAGAATTAATGGTGCTACTATTCACAGAACAGAAACATTGTCATGGGGGAAATTACCTTTATCAACATTTAAAGCTAAAATAGATTATGCTTTCGTTGAGGCTTTAACTAAATATGGAATAATAGGAATTAAAGTTTGGTTGTATAAGGGCGAAAGTAAAGATTATAAAGAGGAATAATGCTTCAGCCAAGAAAGTTAAAACATCGTAAATGGATGAAGGGTAGAAGGTTAAAAAGGGCAATAGCAACTGCTAATATTGATTTAGATTTTGGTAATTATGGTTTAAAAAGTTTGGAAACCAAATATTTAAAAGATAAACAAATCGAAGCAGCTTTAAAAGAATTGAAAAGAATTTTAGGTAAGAAAGGGAGAGTATGGTTAAAAATTTTTCCTCATTTAACAAGAACTAAAAAACCAGAGGGTGTGAGAATGGGTGGAGGTAAAGGAGATATTGATCATTATGCTACCTTAGTTAAGGCTGGTAATATTCTTTTTGAAGTTTATACTTTATCTGAAGATTTAGCTTTTGAAGCTTTAAAATCAGCTGGATGTAAATTACCAATTAAGGTAAAAATTATTAAAAAAGATGAAAGCTAAAGAATTGAGATTAAAATCTTTATCAGAATTATTTAAATTATTAGCCGAAGAAAGAAAAAAATTGTTTAATTTAAAGATAGAAAAATCATTAAAAAAATTAAACAAACCACATTTATTAAAATTAACTAAAAAAAATATTGCGCGGATATTAACGGTTATTAATGAAAAACAGAGAAATGGTTAGAAAAAGAGTAATCGGGAAAGTAATATCAACCAAAATGCAAAAAACAATTGTTGTTTTATCAGAAACTATTAAACAACATCCTTTGTATAAGAAATATTTGAAACATAGAACGAAATATTATGCCCATGATGAGCGAGAAATAGCAAAAGAAGGTGATACTGTTTTAATTGAATATGTTCGTCCAATTTCAAAATTAAAAAGGTGGCGATTAGTTAAAGTTTTAAATAATAACAATGATTCAACCGAGAACAATATTAAAAGCAGCTGATAATAGTGGAGCAATTAAATTAATGTGTATTGGTTTTGTTGGTATTGGTAATAGAAAGTATGCTCAAATTGGTGATATTATTGTTTGTTCAGTAAAAGAAGCTGAACCAGGTAAGCAAATTAAAAAAGGGCAAGTAGTAAAAGCAGTTGTTGTTAGACAAAGAAAACCCTATTTGAGAAAAAATGGTACTTGGATTAGATTTGATGAAAATGCAGCTGTTGTTGTAAGAACAAAAGACGATCCAATTGGTAATAGAATTTTCGGTCCAATACCAAGAGAAATTAAAGAAAAAAAATTTGAGAAAATTGCAAGTATGGCAAGAGAATTAGTTTAAAAAAATGAAAATTAAAAAAGGTGATACCGTTTTAATAATTAGTGGTAAAGATAAGGGAAGAACAGGAAAAGTGATCAAAGCTTTACCAAAGGAAAATAAAGTAATTGTTGAAGGTTTAAATTTGGTTAAAAAACATTTGCGACCAAAGAGAAGTGGTGAAAAAGGTCAAATTGTTAGTATTCCCCAACCTCTTTATGTGAGTAAGGTTAAATTAATTTGTCCTAAATGCAAGAAACCAACTCGGGTCGGTTATGAAATAAGTAATGATCAAAAATTTAGAAGGTGTAAAAAGTGTAAGGAACTTTTTAATTAAAATGCTTTACGAAGAATTTAACAATAAAATAAAATTTGAATTAAAGGAAGAATTAGGAATAAAAAATATTTTAGCAGTGCCTAAACCAATAAAAGCAGTTGTTAATATTGGTATTGGAAAATTGATTAATCAAAATCCTGATAATAAAGATAAAATTATTGAAGAAGCTCTTTATGCTTTGGCAAGAATTACTGGTCAAAGGGGAATGGTAGTAAAAGCACGAAAATCAATTGCTGGTTTTAAATTAAAAAAAGGAATGCCAGTTGCTGTTTTAGTAACTTTAAGAAAAAAAAGGTTATTTGATTTTATTGAAAGGTTAGTTACTTATTATTTACCACGATATCGAGATTTTAAGGGAATTCAAAAAAATAATTTAGACAATAAGGGTAATTTAAATTTAGGTTTCAAAGAAATTTCTATTTTCCCTGAAGCTATTTCTGATAAAATTAAACATAATTTTGGTTTACAAATAACTATTGTTACTAATTCAAATAACAAAAACGAGAATATTATTTTATGGAAAAAATTAGGATTTCCTGTTAAAATATAAAAATGCCCAAAAAATCACAAATAGCAAGATGGCGTAAGCCACCAAAATTTAAAACAAGACAAGTTAATAATTGCTTTCGTTGTGGTCGAGCAAAAGGTTATTTAAGAGATTTTGGACTTTGTCGAATTTGTTTTAGGGAATTAGCCCATAGAGGTGAGATTCCCGGTATTAAAAAATCTTCTTGGTAAAAATGACAGTAACTGATCCTATCGCTGATTTATTAGCTCAAATTAAGAACGCCTGGAAAGTAGGCAAGGAAAAAATTGTTGTTCCTTATTCAAATATGAAAATTGCTATTTTGAAGATTTTTAAAGAAAAAAACATAGTAAGATCTATTAGATTGAAAGAAGAAAATAAGAAAAAATTTTTAATTATTTACCTTAACTATATTAACAAACAACCGCCATATGAAGATTTAAGAAGAATTTCAAAGCCTGGTAGAAGAGTTTATGCTGGTTATCGTGATTTAAAACCTGTCCGTTCAAATTTTGGTTTTAGAATTATTTCAACCTCACGAGGGGTAATGTTAGATTCAGAGGCGAAAAAAAGAAAATTAGGCGGTGAAATAATTTGCGAAGTTCTTTAAAAATGTCTAGATTAGGGAAAAAACCAATAATTATTCCAGACAAAGTAGAATTGAATATTAAAGATGATGTGTTATTTTTTAAAGGTCCTTTAGGAGAAAGTGAATTGAAATTATTTCCTGATTTTGAAATAATACAAGAAGATAAATTCTTAAGAGTTAAACCAAAGATTATTAATAAAAAAACTAGAATGCTTTGGGGTACTTTATGGTCATTAATTAATAATAGATTGATTGGTGTTTCTTCTGGTTTTACTAAAACGCTTATTTTAGAAGGATTAGGTTATAATGTTGAAATTACTCCAGAAAAAGAATTAGTTTTCAAGTTAGGATATTCCCATCCAGTAAAAATTAAAATTCCAGATAATATCAAAGTTGAAATTAAACCATTAAAAGGTCAATTTCATATTATTATTAGTGGGAATGATAAAGAAAAAGTTGGTCAATTTGCTTCTTTTGTTAGGAAAATTAAGCCAAGAAATATTTATAAATTAAAAGGTTTCAGATACTTAGATGAAAAGGTCAAAGTAAAACCAGTTAAAAGAGCTGTTGGTAAATAAAATAAAATGAAAACAATAATTTTCAAGAAAAAAAATTTAAATAGAGAAGATCGAAGATTAATTAGACACTTAAGGATAAGAAAAAAAATAAAAGGGAATAAAGAAAGGCCCAGAGCTTCTGTTTTTAGATCAAATCAACATATCTACATTCAATTAATAGACGACGAACAAGGAAGAACATTAACTTCAGCATCAAGCTTAGAATTTAGAAACGAAAAATTATCTGGTAAAGAAAAAGCAAAAAGAGTAGCAGAAATCTTAGCTGAAAGAGCTTTGAAATTAGGAATAAAAAAAATAGTTTTTGATAGAAGTGGTTATCAATATCATGGTCGAATAAAAATTTTAGCAGAAACCTTAAGAGAAAAAGGATTAGAATTTTAATCAATGATTGATAAAAAGACTAATTGGGAATACCGAGTAATAGAAATTAAAAGAGTTACTAAAGTAACCAAAGGTGGAAAAAGATTTAAAATTAGAGCTGTAGTGATTGCTGGTAACAAACAAGGCAAGGTAGGCATTGGTATTGATAAAGGAGATGATGTTTCCCAAGCAGTTAATAAAGCCCTTAATAGTGCTATTAAAAATTCTGTTTATGTACCGATAGTTGAAAATACCATCCCTTACGAAGTTCAAGGTAAGGTAAGTGCAGCCAAAGTTCTAATTAAGCCTGCTAAAAAAGGTAAAGGAATAATTGCTGGGAGTTCAGTAAGGTTGGTTTTGGAATTAGCAGGGATTAAAGATGTAGTTTCAAAAATTATTGGCGTAACAAAAAATCCATTAACTAATGCTTTAGCCGCTTTAGAGGCGTTAAAAAAATTATCTAAATATTACCAAAATGTTAATCAATCAAATTAATTTTAAATTAAAAAAGAAAAAAAGAATTGGCCGTGGTGGTAAGAAAGGTAATTATTCTGGTCGAGGAATGAAAGGACAAAAATCTCGAGCAGGTAGAAAAATTAGACCAGCAGAAAGAGATATTATTTTAAAGTTCCCTAAATTAAGAGGAATAAAATTTAAATCATTAAAAGAAAAACCAATAGTTGTTAATTTAGATATAATTAATAAAAAATTCACTAATGGCGAAAAAGTAGATTATCAATATTTAAAAGAAAAAAGAATTGTTAAACTTCCTAAAAGTAAAAAAATTAAAATCAAAATTCTTGGTAACGGAAGTTTAGATAAAAAATTATTTTTCTCAAATAAATTTTTATTTAGTCAATCTGCTTTGGAGAAAATTAAACAAAGCGGTTCAGAGATAATAAATGATTAAAATAGATTTCTTTAAAAATTTAGCCGGTTTATTTAAAGATAGAGATTTAAAAAAAAGAGTTTTACTAATAATTTTATTTTTGTTTATTTTTAGAATCACTGCCAATATTCCTCTTCCCGGAGTTGATTTAGAGAGAGTTAAAAATTTACTTCAAGCTAATCAATTTCTTGGTTTATTAAATGTTTTTACTGGTAATACTTTAGCTAACTTTTCAATTGCACTTTTAGGTTTAGGTCCTTATATTACTGCTATTATAATTATGCAATTATTAACTTTAGTTTATCCGAAATTAAAAGAAATGTATTATGAAGAAGGTGAAGCTGGCCGAGCGAAATTTAATCAATATGCCAGAATTATTACTATTCCTTTAGCAGTTATTCAATCTTTTGGTTTTTTGAAATTTCTTGAAGCTCAAAATTTAATTATTTTTTCTTCGTATTTCGATATTTTTAGGGATGTTATTTTGGTAACTACTGGTACTATATTTTTGATGTGGTTAGGTGAATTAATTACTGAACAAAAATTAGCTAACGGAATTTCTCTTTTAATATTTTCTGGTATTGTTGCTCAAGGTCCGCAATTTTTTCAACAAGCAATAATCAATTTCAGTTTTGATAAACTTAATAACTATCTTATTTTAATTTTCATTTCTCTTTTTATTACTGCCAGTATTGCTTATATTAATGAAGCTGAAAGAAGAATTCCTCTTAATTTTTCTAAACGAGTTAGAGGAACAAAACTATATGGCGGTGTTTCTACTTATTTACCTATTAAAATAAATCAAGCTGGAGTTATTCCGATTATTTTTGCTATTTCTGTTTTACTTTTTCCCCAGACACTTTTTCAATTTTTATCTGCTGCTGGGATAACTTTTTTTTCTACTTTGGCTCAAGACATCAATCGTTTCTTCCAAAACCAATTAATTTTTAGTTTATTGTATTTTATTTTAGTTTTTGGTTTTACTTATTTTTATACCTCAATTACTTTTGAACCAAATGAATTAGCTTTAAATTTTCAACGCTCAGGTGCTTTTATTCCAGGCATTCGTCCAGGTAAAGAAACAGCTCAGTATTTTAAAAATATAGTTAATCGTATAAATCTTTTCGGTGGAATATTTTTAGGTTTAATTGCAATTTTACCTTATATTACTCAAGTAGTAACAGGTTTATCATTTGTTGGTATTGGTGGAACATCAATTTTAATTGTCGTCTCAGTAGCGATTGAAACTATAAAGAAGATTGAATCCGAGGTTGGTAGTAGACAATATACTATATAATTTTTTAATTAGCCCGTGTAGCTTAATGGAAAAGCGCCTCCGTCCTAAGGAGGAGATGGGGGTTCAATTCCCTCCACGGGTAAATCCAATAATATTAAGCTACCTCTCTCAATCCCATCTACTTGCGAAGTTTATAATTCTAATAATATAATAAAAACCCATTAAAATTTATACAAATTTATCCACCCTTTTTGTAAATTCTTTATAATGGCAATAACTATATAATAAAATTTGACATCGGATTTTTATAGTAATATAATTTAAGAAAGTCGGGAATTAAATTAAATTTTTAAATAACTATGAAAAGTTTTATTAAGATTTATATATTTTTATTGATCTCTATTATAGTTTTTAATTTAAGTTTTGCGCAAACTTCAACGCCAACCAAAAAAATTACCGATGTTAATCAATTAAAATTAAAATTAGAAAAGCAACCAACTGTTAATGACATTCGTTTTGTTCAAGAATTATTAAGAGAAACTTTGAATAAGAAAGATTTAAAAATTACAGGTCAAATTGATAATCAAACAGTTCAAGCCTTAAAAGAATTTCAAAAAAGATTTGATTTACCTACAACTGGAAAATTAGATAAAAAAACTATTGAGGTGATCTTAAGTCTTCTTTCTCCTCTATTTACTCAAGAAACAAAAGGAAGAGAATTAAGAACACCAGCAGAAACATCAGCGGGAGGATCAAAATTACCAGAAAGAGCGGAAACAACAGTAGGACCACAAGAAACTGATTTATTGTATTCGCCGAGAAATAATTTTTCTTTAACTGTACTTTCTCCTAAAGCTAATGATACTTGGTATGTCGGTCAAACTTACACTATTGAATGGGAATATGTAGCTCAACCAATGTCTGGTAGAAATCCTCAAGTTGAAAGCGAATCAACTAGTAGTATTTTAGAAGCACCTCGTCATCAGATTTCAAGCACATCATCTCAAAATTATATTCCTCAAGGAGGTGGTTCTGATCAATATTCAGTTTTTCCTACAGAAAATCAAACTTATTTTTATCTTCCTATTCAAACCCTTTCTCTTGATTTAGTTTCTGATAGAGGGTATGTAACTCATATTGCCAAAGTTCCGATTTTTAAACGATCTTATGATTGGACTATACCTGAATATATTCAAAATGGTAATTACCGAATCAGGTTTTCAGTTTTCCCTTTATATTTACTTGAAAAATATTATGATTTAGATATTAGACATTATAAGCCAACTTTAGAGAATAATTATTTTATAGGTGGTTATTTTGATTCAGCTTATTTTAAGATTGTTAATAAAGAAACTCCAAAATCTAAAAGAACAATAATTCTTGATGAATTACCTGGTAGTCCTGAAGTATCTTGTGATTTACCAGAAATGAAAAGAGGTGATCGTAGAAATGAAGTTTATCTTTTTCAATTAATTTTAACTAATAAAGGATTTTATCCCGAGAGGTTAATAACTGGTTATTTTGGAAGATTAACCGAGGGAGCAGTTAAAAAATTTCAAAGATTTTATCAATTACCAGCTAATGGTATAGTTTCTGGTGAAACATTAAAAATAATTCAAATAATGGTAAACAAAGAATATGAAGAATGTCAGGAAGATTTAAATATTATACCTAGAATAGATAATTATTATCCTAAAAGAATATCACTAAAAAGCTTTATGGGTAATATGCCTATAACAAGTTTAACATTAGAAGGTACTGGTTTTACGCAACAAAATATATTAAGGTTTGTTAAAAAAGATAATCAAAGAACTTTTGATTTTATAGCTAGCACTGGCAAAACACCGCCAATCAATGATCTTATAGGTGTTTATGATAAAATCTATGTTACAGCTTTGAATGCTCTTAATATGACTAGTTGTAGTATTACTGATTATGATATTAATAACCCAATAATTTGTCTTCTTACACAAGGTGAACCACAAGCTTTCTTTGATGAAACTAGTAGATATAAATGGTTTAAAGAACAATTTGTAGGAAAATATGAAATCTTTGTAATTAATGCTTATAATAAAGAAAGTAATAGAGTTGAATTTGAAATTTATGATGACGAAGTAGGAACTTTTGAAAATTATAATTTTGTTCTTTACTTTAATGATATAGCTGATACTGCTAAAAATGTAATTACTGAAGGAACTATTACTACTTATTGTGGAAATACTATTTATAATCAAAAAAGAATTAATGTTAATTTAGCTAATCGTAGTTATGAGGGCTCAATAGAGATTCCTAAATGCTCTGATCCTGCAGTTAGTTTTCAATTTCCTCATTTTTTAAGTCATTTTAGGAAAATTATTTCTCTTAATTATACTGATAAAATATATCTCACTAATGGTGATACTAATAATGATGATGTTATTAATGATAGCGATATTTTGAATATTACCTTTAATTTTGGTCAAGATGTTCTAAAAGAAAATGGGATAAGATATGATTTAAACTTAGATAATAAAATTGATGATAAAGATCTTAGGATTGTCTTAAATAATTTTGGTAAAAGAGGGGATCTTAAACCCGATTTGATGTATAATGTTAAAGAATTAAAGATATTTTCTATAGACCCACAAGCAATTCTTCCTGGTGATAAGGTAATAATTAAAGGAGAAAATTTCAAAACAGCTAATAGATTAGTTATAGAGGTAAAAGGAAAATATTCTAATTCACCGGATACTATTAGTGTTTATAGTGGTTATATAGATAATTTCAAAGTTATAGATAATAATACTATAGAAATATCTTCATTTCCTCGATCAGTTGCTAGATGTTATTCTTTTAATCCATCTGACTCTATCTGCTTTGCATTAACTATAATTTTACCAGGCGAATATAAATTACTCCTTTTAAGTGATGATGGAAGAAAAAGTAATGAAATAGAAATCAAGATATTATCCGCAACCCAAAATTCTACAACAAGATAATATTTCAAAATTATAAAAATATACTAATTTAAAGCTTACATACAAATCATCTTATGAGTTTAAATTTAAATAATTTCATCTTATTAAAAATCGTATTAAAATAAATCTTATTATAGCACCCGAATAAATTAAAAAATTTTTTTAAAAAATAAAAATATCCACTTTTTATCCTCATTTCTAAAAATTTGACAAAAAAATTTTTTGATTTAAAAAATATTGGTAAGGATGCCAGAAGAAATTTTTAAATCCTTACCAAACAACCAAGAAGCAGAAATTGCTTTATTGGGAGCTATCTTGATAGATCCGGAAGCTATTTATAAAGTTGTTGATATTTTAAAGCCTGATGATTTTTATAAACCTGCTCATCAAATAATTTATTCTGCTATGTTGTATCTATTTGAACGCAGAGAATCTATTGATGTTATTACCGTTACTAATCGCTTGCGAGAATTAGGTGAGTTAGAAAATATTGGTGGTGCAGGTTATATTTTTGAATTAATCAGTAAAACTCCTACTATTTCTAATATTATTAATTACGCTAAAATAATTCGCGATAAAAAAGCTAGAAGAGATTTAATTCAAACTGCTTACGAAATTCAAAGCATTGCTTATGAAGAAGAAAAGAATTCAGAAGAATTAATTGATGAAATTGAAGTCAAGATATTTAAGGTAGCTGAAAGAGTTTATCCTAAGGAATTTTCTCATATTTCACAATTTTTAGAATCTGCCTATCAAAGAATTGAAGAATTACACAATCAACAGAAAAAATTAAGAGGAGTTAGTACTGGCTTTCCTTTGTTAGATGAATATTTAGGTGGTTTACAAAATTCTGATTTAATTATTTTAGCTTCAAGACCATCTTTAGGTAAAACTTCATTAGCATTAACTTTTGCGCGTCATATCGCTATTAATGAAAATAAACCAGTAGCTATTTTTAGTTTAGAGATGTCTCGAGATCAAATTATTGATCGTCTATTAGCCAGTGAAGCAGGCGTTAGTTTATGGCGATTAAGAACGGGTAAATTGTTCTATGAAGGTGAAATTAATGAATTAGCCTTAATTTCTGATGCTTTGGATAAATTAAATCAAGCTCCTATATATATTGATGATAGTCCTAATCTAAATACATTACAAATAAGAACAATGTCAAGAAAATTAAAACATCAAGTAAAAGAAATTGGTTTAATAATTATTGATTATTTGCAACTTTTAAGAGCTAATAAATATTATGATAGTCGAGTACAAGAGATTACAGAAATTTCAAGAAATTTAAAAGAATTAGCCCGTGAATTAAATGTTCCTATTTTAGCTTTATCTCAGCTTTCTCGAGCACCAGAGCAGAGAATTTCACAAGTACCCAAACTTTCTGATTTAAGGGATTCTGGTTCAATTGAACAGGATGCTGATGTGGTACTATTCATTCATCGACCCAAAGAAAGTGGTCAGGTAGTACCTTCTAATCAAACTGATATTATTATTGCTAAACAAAGAAATGGTCCATTAGGCGTTGTTACTCTTTATTTTGATCCTGAAACTACTTCATTTTATAGCACTGAACAAACAATTGAAGAAATTGAATTGCATTAAATTTTCACTAAGCTATTTAACAATGTTATAATTTAAAGATAATGTTAAAGAAACTTTTGGATTTATTTAAAAAAGATTACCTGAAAGATTGGTGGAAAGTTGTAGAAAAAATTAATTCTTTAGAAAGTAGTTTTGAAAAATTTACTGATGATGATTTAAAAAATAAAACTCAAGAGTTTAAAGAACGTTTAAAAAAGGGTGAGACTTTAGATGATATTTTACCAGAAGCTTTTGCTTTAGTGAGAGAAGCAGCTAAAAGAACTTTAAATCAAAGGCATTATGATGTTCAACTTTTAGGTGGTATTGGTCTTCATAAAGGTATGGTGGTGGAAATGATGACTGGTGAAGGTAAAACCTTAACAGCAACCTTAGCAGCCTACTTGAATTCACTTACTGGTGATGGTGTTCATATTTGTACTGTTAATGATTATTTAGCTAAAAGAGATACTGTTTGGATGGGACAAATTTATTATCTTTTGGGAGTTACTACAGTTTGTATTGTTCACGAACAAAGTTTTCTTTACGATCCATCTTTCGTTAATGAAGAAAAAGATAAATTTAGGGATAGTCAGGGTTTATTTATTGTGTTTTATGATTATCTTAGGCCAGTTGACCGAAAAACAGCTTATCAGGCAGATATTGTTTATGGTACAAATCATGAATTCGGTTTTGATTATTTAAAAGATAATTTAGCAGTTAATAAGTTTGATTTGGTTCAAAGAGGATTTAATTATGCAATTGTTGATGAAGTTGATAGTATCTTAATTGATGAAGCAAGAACACCGTTAATTATTTCTGGTTTACAACAAGAAGCGAATAATGTTTATTATGTTTTTGACAAAATAGCCAAATCTTTAAATAGAGAAATTGACTTTACTATTGATGAAAAAAGAAAAAGTATCTATTTAACTGAAGAAGGGCAAGAAAAAGTAGCTAAAATTTTGGGTTATGATCCTTATAAAGTAGAAAATTTACATGCTATTCATCATTTAGAGCAAGCTTTGAGGGCTAATTATCTTTTCTTTCGCGATAAGGATTATATAGTTAAAGACGGTCAAGTAATCATAGTTGATGAATTTACTGGAAGATTAATGTGGGGAAGAAGATGGTCGGGAGGTTTACATCAAGCGATTGAAGCTAAAGAGGGAGTACCAATTCAACCTGAATCAAAAACAATTGCTCAGATAACTATTCAAAATTTTTTTAGAAAATACAAAAAACTAAGCGGAATGACTGGTACAGCTATAACTTCAGCTGAAGAATTTTATAAAATTTATGGTTTAGAAACAATCAGTATTCCACCTAATAAACCTTGCATTAGAATCGACCACCCTGATAAAGTTTTTTTTAATCAAAAACAAAAATGGGAAGCAATTGTTAATAAAATTGAAGAACTATATAAAATCGGCAGACCAGTGTTAGTTGGAACTACTTCTATAGAAAAAAATGAATTTTTATCTAGAAAATTAAAAGAAAAAAATATTCCACACCAAGTTTTAAACGCTAAAAATCACGAAGAGGAAGGAAAAATAATTGCTCAGGCAGGAAGATTAAAAATGGTTACTGTCGCTACTAATATGGCTGGTAGGGGTGTAGATATTATTTTAGGTGGTAATCCTCCAGATTTAGAAGAAGCAAATAAGGTAAGAGAATTAGGTGGATTATTTGTTATTGGTACTGAAAGACATGAAGCTAGAAGAATAGATAATCAGCTTCGTGGTCGAGCTGGTAGACAAGGAGATCCAGGTGAAAGCCAATTTTTTGTTGCTTTAGATGATGAATTAATCAAAATTTTTGGTGGTGAAAGAATAAAAAGTATTTTAGAAAAATTTAATATTAAAGAAGGTATTATTGACCATCATTTAATTTCTAAAGCTATTGAAGAAGCCCAAAGTCGAGTAGAGGGTTTTAACTTCGATTTAAGGAAACATTTATTAGAATACGATGATGTAATCAATTCACAAAGGGATAAAGTTTATGCTGAAAGGAGAAAAATTTTATTAGATGAAATTAATTTAGAAGAATTTGTTGATAATGCTTTTAATCAATTCTTAAATGAAGAAGATGAGGTAATTAAATTTTATTTGAAAATTGATGGGGAAAATTTAAAAGAAAAAGCAAGAGAAAAATTTTACCTTCATTACAATCATTTAAAAGAAAATATTGATAATTTTAATGAATTATTGAGAATTATTATTTTAAAAACTTTCGATTATTTATGGATAGAACATTTAAGCTATTTAGAAGAATTAAAAGAAACAATTGGTTGGCGTGGCTATGCTCAAAAAGATCCTTTAGTTGAATATAAAAGAGAAGCCTTACAAAGTTTTAATAATTTTTATCGACTAATCAATCTTAACCTGGTAAGTAATTTAATGAATTTAGAAATTAAACCACAAGAATTTAAAATAGATAGAAATTCCCCTTGTCCTTGCGGTAGTGGAAAAAAGTGGAAAAAATGCGGTTTGTTAAATACTGAAGAACATCAAGTCAATATGAAAAAAATAAAATCATTTGCTCAATCTTAATTTGCTAACTAATGATTGATTACCAGTTTATCTTAT
This sequence comes from bacterium, assembly GCA_041640295.1. Lineage (GTDB taxonomy): Bacteria > Patescibacteriota > Minisyncoccia > UBA6257 > HR35 > JANXCM01. The sequence goes on along the minus strand of JBEQAR010000001.1, from coordinate 37,031 downwards.
TATAAAATTATAAAAAGAGTAAAAAGTTAAATTTTTAAGTCGATCATTAATTAAATTTTATTCAATGAAATTTTCTTTTCTTATTTTATTAAACCTTCTTTTCATACCTGTTTTTACCTTTGCTCAATCAACATCTACTGAGGCTTATTTTTGTACCGATGAATCTATTAACTTAATTTATTATTCTGTAAACAATACGCGGAGTTTGTATTTAACATCTTTTACTAATGATAATAAAATTCACATTGCTAACTCTTATCGAAATGATACCCGTAATGAAGGTGATAATCCTATTAATATTCAATCCAATTCTTCTGCGAGAAGAAATTTAGAAAGAGCACTTAGAGATCATACTTCAATTAATAATTTTGCTAAATTAATAACCAGTTACAATTATAATGCCTCTACTTCGTTTGGTTTTTTATATCAAAAAGATAAAGTGAAAATAACTTTAAGAAGAGTTTTGGATAATACTTTACTGACATCAAAAACTTTTAGATTCCAAGATAGTTCAAATTATATTTATATTTCACCAAGACAAATTTTAGGTAGAGGTTATAATTGTGGTCGAGGTGTTAAATTAATTATTGAAAGAATCAATCAACCTCCGGTAGTTAATAGAGTTAATTTTGATTACGATTTAAATAGAAGGGAATTATTAATAAGTATTGATGTCGACGAACCATTGAATCTATTAAGTCTTAAAATTACCGGTAGAACTTCAAATCAAGTATTTTTTGAATATTCATCTACCACTGATGGTCAACAAACATCATTTGTTGTTCCTGCAAGTTTAACTAATATTCCTCCTCAACAAAGATTAACCCTTAGTTTAAGAATTAGAGATTTAGAAAATGCTGAAGCTTCAACAAGAATTACTTTTAATACTCCTGGATATAATTTTAATAACCCAGTTTTAAATGATGTGGTAATCAAAAGAGTTTCTGCAAATAGAGCTGAGATTTGGGTATTAACAAGTAAAATTAGAGATTTAAGAAGAGAAATTGGTACAAGATCAACTATTAATTATGGTACAGGAACTAATCTAAACCAAACAAATACTAGTGAAGTAAACAAGGTTTGTTTAGTTAATACTATTCGCTATGATTGTGCTCAACATAATCTTACCGGTCTTTCTCCTAATACTGGATATAATTTTTATGTTGCTTTAGTGAATGAAGCTGGTTTAACAACTACTTCAACCATTAGGTCCTTTACTACCTTAGCTTCTACTTTGCCAGCTGTTTCTAATTTACGAGCTAATTTTCTTTCAAGTCAAGCAACAGGTACTTATTTATTAATCGATATTAGTGGTAAAATCATAGATGATAATCCCCCCTTTGATGTTAGGGCAACACTTAGCGGTGAGAATATACCAGTTAATTTAAGAAATCAAACTTTTAGCTTAAGATTGAGAAATGTTAATATTTCTACCACAAGCGAATTAGTTATTTCTATTAAAAATAATTTAAATTTAGAAAGAATTCTACGCTTTCTCTTACCAGATTTAGATTAATTTTAAGAATTTTTCTCTTTAAATTTAAATAGAATAATATCTCTATAAATAAATTAGATAGGGGTTGAAATTTCATTTTGTTTTTATTATAATATTTATCTTCAACAGGATTTGTCATCTTATCACTGAGGGTGATAAAGAGGGGAATTGGCATTTTGTTCAATTTCCCTCAAAATTAAAATAATGAAGATAAAACCAATTAATGATTATATTTTAGTTGAACCAATAAAACCCGAAGAGGTTACTAAGGGAGGGATTATTATTCCGGAAACAGCCAGAGAAGAAAGAACAATCAGAGGTAAAGTAATTGCTGTTGGTCCAGGGAGATTAAATGAAAAAGGTGAAAGAATTCCTATTAACATTAAAGAAGGTCAAACTATTTTATTTAAAAAATATGCACCAGATGAAATTAAAATAGATGATAAAGAGTATTATTTCATTAGAGAAGATGATGTAATGGCAATTTTAGAAGATTAATCCATAACTCCAAATTGTGGGTTATGGATTTTTATATTTTTAAAAAATGGCTAAATCAATATTATTCGATGAAAAGGCAAGAGCAAAAATTTTAAAAGGTATTAATAAATTAGCAAACGCAGTAAAAATAACATTAGGTCCAAAGGGAAGGGCAGTGGTTTTAGATAAGGGCTATGGTACACCAACAATCACTCGAGATGGCGTAACGATTGCTAAGGAAATTGAATTAGAAGATAAATTCGAAAATTTAGGAGCAGAATTAATTAAAGAAGTTGCTTCAAAAACTAATGATTCTGCTGGAGACGGAACAACAACAGCTACTTTATTAGCCCAATTTTTAATTAACGAAGGATTGAAAAATGTCGCTGCTGGTGTTGATCCTATTGGAATGCAAAAAGGAATGGAAAAAGCTATTAGCGAAGTTTTAGAAGAGTTGAAAAAAATTTCAAAACCTGTTTCAGGAAAAGAAGATTATGCGCATGTAGCTACAATTTCAGCTCGAGATGAAGAAATAGGGAAATTAATTGCTGAAGTGATTGATAAAGTAGGTAAAGACGGTGTAGTAACAGTTGAAGAGGGACAAACAATTGGCATAAATTATGAATTGGCTGAGGGAATGCAATTTGATCGAGGTTATATTTCTCCTTATATGATAACTAATCCTGAAAAAATGGAAGCTGTTTTAGAAGATCCACTTATTTTAATTACAGATAAAAAAATTTCAGCTATTCATGATTTAGTACCTTTATTGGAAAAAATAGTCCAAAGCGGTAGAAGGCCAGTATTGATTATTGCTGAAGATATTGAAGGTGAAGCTTTGGCTACATTAATAGTTAATAAATTAAAAGGAATTTTAATGACAGTTGGCGTTAAGGCACCAGCTTTTGGTGATCGAAGAAAGGAAATTCTTCAAGATATAGCGATTTTAACAGGAGGTCAAGTGATTTCTGAGGATTTAGGATTAAAATTAGAACATGCTGATATTCATCAATTAGGTGAAGCGAGAAAGGTAATAGTAACCAAAGATACAACAACTATTGTTGGAGGTAAGGGAAGAAAAGAAGATATAGAAAAAAGAATTGCTCAAATTAGGAAACAATTAGAGACAACAACTTCTGAATATGATAAAGAAAAACTTCAAGAAAGATTAGCAAAATTAGCTGGTGGAGTAGCTGTTATTAAAGTTGGTGCACCAACCGAAGTTCAACAAAAAGAATTACAACATCGAGTAGAAGACGCTGTTTCAGCAACCAAAGCAGCAATTGAAGAAGGAATTGTACCAGGTGGTGGTATTGCTTTAATTAGAACTATTCCTGTTTTAGATAAACTAATTGCCGAACTTAGTAAAATAGATATTGCTCAATATATTGGTGCTTCGATTGTTAGAAAAGCTGTTGAGATGCCATTAAGACAAATTGCTTCTAATGCCGGAGTTGATCCTTCGGTAGTAATTGAAAAAGTTAAAGAAGCTAAAGATGCTTTCGGCTTCAACGCTGCCACTCTTCAATACGAAGATTTAATTAAAGCTGGAATTATTGATCCAACAAAAGTTACTCGAAGTGCATTACAAAATGCCGGTTCAGTAGCTAGCTTACTTTTAATCACTCAATGTGTAGTTGCCGATATCCCAGAAAAGAAAAAAGAATCTTTACCTAATCCAGATATAGAAGAGGAATATTAAAACTATTAGTTAATTTTTAATCTTGCTATTATAATATTATTAGCAAATTATAATATAAAGTGATTTTAATAAAATTTAGTATTAATTAAAAAATTTTATTTTATTATTATTAAATTAATGTTAAAGTTAGAAAATAAATTGGTAATTTTTTTTATAGTTATTTCTTTGTTGTTATTCATATTTAGTTTTCTTAACTTCTCTTCTTTGAATAAAGAAAAGAATAAATTGAGAATTGTTGTTACTAATGGAACTTTTTATGATTTTGTGAAAAATATTGGAGGTGACAAAGTTGAGCTTTTAAATTTGTCATTTATTTCTCAAGGTGGTCATATTCATAATGTTGATTTATTACCACAAGATATTTCTAAACTTAATTCAGCTGATATTGTTTTAAAAATTGGATACGGACTTGATGATTGGATAAATAAATATATAAACAATCCTCAAATTAAAATTTACGAATTAAATAAAGGTGTTGAACTTTTTCAAGAAAATAATATTATTAATCCTCACTATTGGTTATCAATCAAAAATGCAAAAATTATAATAAAGAATTTGAATAATATTTTGAATAGTTTGGATAAAAAAAATTCTTTTTATTATAATAAAAAGACTAATGATTACTTAACAAAATTGAATGAGTTAGAAGAATTAGCTAAAAATAAATTAACTAATCTTGATAAAAAAACAGTAATTATTACTCATCCAGCTTTTAATTATCTTTTTAAAGATTATAACATTAAGATCGGAGCAACTATTTATAATGATGAATTAAAGGATTTATTACCACAAGATATTTTGAATCTGGGTAAATTGATTAAAAATGAAAAAATTGAGATAATTTTTGTTGAAAGCGGTTTTGTAACTAATTTAGTAAGCCAAATTGCTAATATTTATAATTTAAAAATATTTTCCCTTAATCCAGTTGAAGTAATTAAAGAGAATGAAAGTTATTATCAACTAATGAAAAATAATATTGAAACTATCCAAGAAGCATTAAAATGAATATTTTAGAAGTAAAAAATTTAACTGTTAAGTTTAATAATCAAATTATTTTAAATAATATAAATTTTAAATTAAAGGAAGGAGATATTTTAGCTATCATTGGACCCAACGGTGCAGGAAAAACTACTCTTCTAAGATGTATTTTGGGATTAATTGATTACCAGGGTGAAATTATTTATGCTGGGAGTTCAATAAAAAATAAATTATCAGAGATAGCCTATATACCTCAAAAATTTGATTTTGATAAAAATTTCCCCTTAACCGTGAGAGAATTTTTAACAATAAACAATAATAGTATTGATTTTAATGATCAAATAATTAAAGAAATTGGCATCTCAACTATTTTAGATAAAAAATTAGGCGAATTATCTGGTGGTCAAATTCAACGAACATTAATTGCTAAATCTTTATTTAAAAAACCTAAGTTAATTTTAATGGATGAGCCAACATCAGGAATTGATATCGAGGGTGAAAAGAAAATTTATGAACTTATTCTTTATCTAAATGAAGTCCATAAAATTACTATAATTTTTGTAACACATGAAATTAATATTGTTTACAGTTTCGCTAAAAAAGTTTTATGTTTGAACGTTCGTCCTTTATGTTATGGAGAAGTAAAAAAAGAATTAAATGAAGAAAATTTGAAAAAGTTATATGGAGAAAACTTTATTTACCAGCTCCATCAACATGAAAATTGATAATTTAAATAAATTTTGTAAAAAGTTAAAAAGTAAATTAGAAAACTCATCAAAAATTTTAATCGTTTCTCATCGTAAACCTGACCCTGATTGTTTATTTTCTCAATTAGCCTTATATTATCTTCTTAAGAAAAATTATCCTACGAAAACAATTATTTTATTTAATAAAGATTATTTTTACGAAAAAGATATTCTAAAAAATATTAACGATGATTTAAAATTAATTCAAAACAAGATCAATGAATCACCTAATGAAATCGATTTAATTATTGGTATTGAAACTACTGATGAAGAAAGATTAGGTTTAGAAAAAAAATTTATTGATTATAACAAAGTTTTTATTATTGATCATCATGCCTCATTTTCTATTAAAGAGAGCGTTTACTATTTAGAAGAAAATGCTGACTCTTGTTCTGTTATTATTTTTAAATTAGCTGAATTTTTTAATTTTAAATTAACTTCCAAATTTAAACTTAATATTCTCACAGGAATAATTGGTGATACAGTTGGTTTACGTTATATTAAAAATAAAGAAACATTCAAGATTTTAGAAAAGTTATATGATGAAAAAATTGATTTGTTCGCTATTATTAAGAAAATTTATGGTTTTAAATTTTCAGAGTTTAAAAAGTTAATATTTTTAATTGATAAAATAAAAATATATTATAAAAAAAGATTTATGTTAATCTATTTAGAAAAAAACAAAAGAATAAAAAGATTAGGTTCATTTTTAGAATACTTAAGATTAATTACTGATATAGAAACTATTGCTTTATTAGTTAAGAAAAAAAATAAAATTTACGGTAGTTTAAGATCAGAAAAAATTAATGTTGGTCAAATAGCTAAAAAACTGGGTGGCGGTGGACATAAGTATTCTGCTGGTTTTATTAGTGAATTATCAGTAAAAAAAATTGTTAAATATATTTTGAATAATTTAGAATAAAATGGAAGGAATTGTGTTGTTTAATAAACCATCAGGATATACTTCTCAGCAGGTTTTAGATTATTTTAAACAAATAACAAAAGAGAAAAAAATAGGCCATGGTGGGACTTTAGATAAATTGGCTCAGGGTTTATTAATTATTGGAATTGGTACTGGTACAAAATATCTTCGTTATTTTTTGACAAAAACAAAAAAAACTTATTTAGCAGAAATTAAATTCGGTTATGTTTCTGAAACTTATGATCGAGAAGGAAAATTGATTAAAAAAGGAAATTGTCAAATTGATTTAGAAAAAATTAAAGAAAAATTAAAAAAATTTCAAGGAAAAATTAAACAAATACCGCCTAAATATTCAGCAATCAAAATTAAAGGTCAACCAGCCTATAAATTAGTTCGGCGGGGGATTGATTTTACTTTAACACCTAAAGAAGTTAATCTTTATGATTATCAAATTGTCGATTTTTATGATAATTTATTAAAAATTAGATTAACAGTTAGTTCTGGTTTTTATGTAAGAAGTTTTGCTAATGATTTAGGAGAAGAACTTTCTTGCGGTGGAGTTTTGTGGAATTTAATTAGAGAAAAGATTAACAATTTTGACCTTAAACAAGCATTAACTTTCAAGGATATAGAAAAAAAAATTTTAGAAGTTAAAATATATGTTAAGGGAAGGGTTCAGGGAGTAGGTTACCGTTATTTTTGTTATCAATCTGCTAAAAAATTAAATATTACTGGTTATGCTCAAAATTTATTAGATGGAAGAGTAAAAATAATTGCTCAAGGTTATTTGAATAAACTTGATGATTTTATTGGTAATTTGAAAAAAGGACCTATCTTAGCTAAAGTAGATAAAATGACAATCATTTGGCGAAGAATAATTAAGCAATATAATTCATTTAAAATTTTGTAATTATGAAGATTTTATTCGAAAATCTTAACCCTAAACAAACCGTTTTAAAAAACACTTTTTGGTTATATTTCAGTAATTTTTTTTCTAAAATATTTAAATTATTAATTATTATAACTTCAGCTAAATATCTTGGTCCTCAAGGTTATGGACATTTTTCTTATGTTTTAGCTATTGTTGGTTCTTTTTTTATTTTTGCTGATTGGGGTAGTGGTTATTTAACAGTTAGAGATTATCAAAAAGAAGAAAATAAAAAGGAGTTAATAGAAAATTTTATTACTTTTAGATTAATTATTTTAGCTTTAACTTCTCTTTTAATATTTTTAGGCTTTTTAATTTTTAAAGATTATCAATCAAGATTAATGTTTTTAATTATTTTTATTTTTTCTTTAATTTCTCAGGTGAAATACATGCTCCACACAATCTTTCAAGCATTAAAAAGAATGGAATACGAAGGTATTTCAACATTAATTGAATCTTTTTTAATTTTAATTTTGGTAATTTTTTTCTTAAGAGAAATTAACAAACCTATCTTTTTATCTGTTGCTTACTTAATTGGAATTACAATTTCTTTCTTTTACGCGTTATTAATTTTCAAAAAGATAATTAATTTAGAAAATTTTAAATTTCAATTGAATAGAGCAAAATATTTTTTAATTAATGGAACACCAATAATGTTTTTTGGTGTTTTAGGTTTTATATTTTTTACTACCGATCAAATAATTTTAGGTTATTTAAAGGGCTATCAAGAGGTTGGTTATTATACTTTAGTAACTAAATTAATTCTTAATTTGCATTTAATTATTGGTTTCTTTTTAGCAGCACTTTTTCCACATCTTTCAGAAATGAGAGAAGATGTTGGAAAAATTAAAAGAATTATTAATAAAGTAGTTGTTTATAATTTTCTAATTTATTTTTCAATATGCTTACTTAGTTTAATATTAATTGAACCTATTTTTACTTTATTTTTTAGTAATGGTCATTATGAACCATCAATCAATCTATTTAAATTTTTAATCTGGATAATTTTATTAATATCTTTTATTTCTATTTTAGATCATCTTTTATTTATTTATAATAAACAATGGCAAAACTTCTTTATCACCGCTTTTTGCGCGTCTTTAAATTTACTATTAAATTTTTTACTGATTCCTTATTACGGTATGTATGGCGCAGCAATAACCACTTATATCGCTCAGTTACTTAATTTACTATTAAGTTATTATTTAGTTAGAAAATATATTTTCAAATTATAAATTGTTTCTGAAGTTAATTATCTAAGAAAAATAAGTTTTAGTAAAATAAAATCAAACAACCAATAAATAATTACAAATAAAAAAACAAAAAGAACAATATTGATTGTTAAGATTAAAGTTTCCTTCCAATTTAACCAACTAATTTTTTTTAATTCAGTAATAGATTCTTTTAAATAATTTAAAATTCTATTCAACATTTTTATTTAGGATAAATAATTTCTAAATCTTTGTTTGCCCTTAACCTTAAAAATAATTTTTGACCTTGTTTAATTTTGTTTTGTATTAATCTTTCTGCTAAAGGATTTAAAATAAATCTTTGAATTGCTCTTTGGAGAGGTCGAGCACCATATTCTGGATCAAATCCTTTTTCTATTAAATAATCTTTAATTTCTTCACTAAAGTCTATTTTTAATCCTCTTTTTATTAATAAATTTTTCACTCTTTCTAATTGAATTTCAACAATTTCTTTTAAGTGTTCTTTATTAAGAGGTTTAAAAACAATAATTTCATCTATTCTATTTATAAATTCTGGTTTGAAAAATTCTTTCAAGGCTCTTAAGGCTTTATTTTGATAATCCTCGAATTCTTTATTTTCTTCCTTGTCAAAACCAATTGAACCCATTTTTTTAAAATAATAACTACCAATATTTGAAGTCATAATAATAATAGTATTTCTAAAATTAGCAGTGAAGCCCTTACTATCTGTTAATCGACCTTCGTCTAAAATTTGAAGAAGAATATTAAAAACTTCTTGATGAGCTTTTTCAATCTCGTCAAATAATATCAAACTATAAGGCCTTCTTTTTACAGCTTCAGTTAATTGTCCACCTTCTTCATAGCCTACATAACCTGGAGGTGAACCAATTAATTTAGCTACCGAATGTGGTTCCATATATTCTGACATATCAAACCTAATCATTGCTTTTTCATCATTGAACATAAATTCAGCTAACGCTCGAGCAGTTTCTGTTTTTCCTACACCTGTTGGACCAAGAAAGATAAATGAAGCAATAGGCCTTTTTTCGTCTGATAACCCAGCTCTTGCTCGGCGAATAGCATTTGCTACTGCTGATATTGCTTCATCCTGACCAATTACCCTTTGTTTTAAAATTTTTTCTGCATTTAAAAGTTTTTTGGCTTCATCTTCTAAAATTTTATGAACCGGAATACCCGTCCAACGAGAAACTATCTGAGCTACTGTTTCTTCTGTTACTTCTTCTTTAATAAATTTCAATTTATTTTTTTTAATATTTTCTTCTATTTCTGAAATTTCCTTCTTGACTCCTGGAATTTCTCCATAAATAATTTCTGCCACTCGAGATAAATTACCTTCTGCTTCTTGTTCTTCAACTTCTTTTTGTAAATCTTCTAATTTTTTCTTAAGTTGATTATATCGATCTTTTATTTTCTTTTCTTTATTCCATTCATTTTCTAATTTTTCTTCTACTTTTTTCATTTTTTTCAATTTATTGTCTATAGCTTTAATTTTATTTTGAGAATTTTCCTCCTTTAAAATTGCCTCTCTTTCAATTTCTAACTTTCTAATTTCCTTTTTGATGTTTTCTAATTCTTGAGGCATACTTTCTGCTTCTAATCTTAAACTTGCTGCCGATTCATCAATTAAATCAATAGCTTTATCGGGTAAAAACCTATCAGTGATATATCTAATAGATAAATCAACAGCTGCAATAATTGCGTTATCGGTTATTCTTATTCCATGATGAATTTCGTATTTTTCTTTTAGACCTCTTAAAATAGCAATAGCATCATCTCGTTTCGGTTCTTCAATAATTACTGGTTGAAATCTTCTGACCAAAGCAGGATCTTTTTCAAAATATAATTTATAATCCCTAAGAGTAGTAGCACCAATTAATTGTATTTCTCCTTTAGTTAAAAAGGGTTTTAATAAATTAGAAGCATCAATTGCTCCTTCAGCTGCTCCTGCTCCTACTAAAGTATGCGCTTCATCAATAAAGATAATAAATTTTCCAGGATTACTTTTTATTTCTCTTAAGATAGACTTAAATCTATCTTCGAATTCACCACGATATTTAGCACCGGCAATCAAAGCTCCTAAATCTAGTGAAACAATTTCTCTACCAGTTAAAGAATATGGCACTTCATTATTAACTATTTTTTGAGCTAAACCTTCGACAATAGCAGTTTTTCCCACACCAGGTTCACCAATCAAAATGGGATTATTTTTCGTTCGGCGCGATAGAATTTCTATGATTCTTTTAATTTCTTTTTCTCTACCAATAATTGGATCTAATTTTTTCTGACGAGCTAAATCAGTTAAATTAACACTATATTTCTCTAAAGCACGATATTTTGTTTCCGGACTTTCGTCTGTTATTTTTTGCCCTTTCTTTAGTTGATTTAAAACTTTTGACACTCTTTCAGTCGTTAATCCGAATCTTTCTAAAATATATCTAGCTACCGATCTAATTTCTGTTAAACTAAGAAAAATATGTTCAACAGAAATAAATTCATCATTATATTTTCTGGCAATTAAAGAAGCTTGGTCCAAAATTTGAAATGTTTCTTGGGCTAAATAAATTTGACCAATATTTGTTATAGAAAAAATTTTAGGCATCCGATTAAGCTCTTCTTCAACAATTTGAATAAGATAATTTTTATCAATTTTTATTTCTTTAAAAATATCATTAACAATAGTATCATCCTGCAAAAGCAGGGCATAAAGTAAATGTATTCCTTTAATTTCTGAATGATGATATTTTAAAGTTAAATCTTGAGCTTTTTGTAAAGCCTCTTGCGCCTTAATTGTAAATCTATTAAACGAAAACATTTCAAATAAAATTATACAATAAATTTTTTCAGAATTAAAGTATGCTTATTTAAGTAGATTTTAAATATTTACTTTTTCTTCTTTAACTATAATTTTAAGAGTGGCTTTAATTCCGTGTCCTAAATTTATTGGTATTAAATATTCACCAACTGTTTTTATTGATTTTTCTAATTCAATTTGATTTCGAGTTACATTAATATCGTGTTTTTTGAGAAAGCTAATAATATCATTTGCACTAACAGAATTATAAATTTCTTTATTGGGGCCAACTCTTATTGTAGTTTCAAAAATTAATTTTTCTATTTCTTCTTTTAATTGATTCAATCTATGAATTCTTTCTTCTCTATTTTTTTCTGCAATTAATTTTAAATTTTCTAATTTTTTCAGATTATTCTTATTAACTACTATTGCTTTTTTTTGTCGAATTAAAAAAGCAACAAACCCTCTTTTGATTTTTTTAATTTCACCCTGATTACCAACTTGAGGAATATCTTCCAAAAGAAGAACAGGTAAATTTTTGTCTTTTTTAATTTTTTTTGCCATTTTTATTTTTAGTATTTATTAATAATTTCTTTAGCCTTTTCTAAAATTAAATCTTTATCGTTTTCTTTTTTATCTTCAATTTTAATATCAGGTTCTAATCCTTGACCTTCTAATTTTATTTCCGAAGGAGTTAACCAATAAGCCACAGTTAATTTTAATAAATAATCATCAATTTTAAATACTTGCTGGACACTACCTTTACCGAATGTTTTTTCTCCTATTAATTTTGTTCCTAAATTATCTCTTAAAGCACCGGCAAAAATTTCTGCAGCTGAAGCACTTCCTTTATTAACTAAAACAACAATTTTTTCATTTGCCAAATAACCTGGTCCTTCAGAAACTACTCTTTTTTTATTTTTTTCTTTACCCCATAATTCTTTTAAAATAACCTTACCTCTTGGAATAAATAATTCTGATAGATTAATAGCAGTATCTAAATAACCACCAGGATTATTTCTTAAATCTAAAATAAACCTATTAGCCCCTTTTTGTTTTAAGCTGTTGTAATTTTTTAAAAAATCAGCTAATGTTTCTTGATTAAAGCTATTAATTTTTATATATCCAATATTAGGAGGAATAAATTCACTTTTGACTGGTAAAATTTTTATCTCTTCTCTGATGATTTCAATTTCTTTTTCTTTTTCCCAACCTTCTCTAAAGATTGTAAGTATCACTTTAGTTTTACATTCCCCTCTAATCTTCGAAACCGCTTCTTCTAAAGTCATCTTAGCTGTATCTTCGTTATTGATTTTTAAAATTAAATCTCCAGCTTTTATACCTGCTCTTTCTGCTGGTGTACCTTCAAGCGGAGAAATAATTGTAAGAACATTATTCCTAAATCCAATTTCTGCTCCCATACCACAAAATTTACCAGATAAATCTTCTTCAAAAATTTTTGCTTGCTTCGGGGTATAAATTTCTGAATAAGGATCTTCTAAAGATTTTACTATACCCCGAATAGCTTCAAATGCTGCCTTATCTGGATTAATTTTTTCTTGTTCTATATAGTAATTATTTATTTTTTGCCAAACCTTTAGTAAGAGTTTATCGTATTCTTGACTAACTCCAGGTAATTTAGAAAGGAAAAAATTATCAAGTAAATTTTTTGAGCTTTCTTTAGTATTTTTTAAATCAAATTCAAAATTGAAGTTAGGTTTCGAATATGAAAATGTAATTGCTAAAGCAATATTTAATGTTAAAATAAAAAATATCAAAATTGTTTTTAATTTTTTTGTTTTTAATCTATCCATTATATGTATGTAAAGATTAATGGTTTAATTTTAATAAAAAAAAATATTAAAGAAAAATCAGCACTTATTTATATTTTAACACAAGAATTAGGAATTATCAAAGCAAGAATTGATGGAATTAATAGAAGTGAAAGTAAGCTTATTTCTGTTATTCAACCAGGAGTTTGGGGTAGATTTTTTTTAGTCTCCGAGTTGAATTTTTTTAAAATATTATCATTTTTACCATTTAAAATACCGATTAAAGTTTTTAAAAAATTTCCTTATTCTTATCTATGGGCACTAAGATTTTTAAGATATTTTAGTTTATTTTCAGTTTCTTCTACTTTTTTTAATCAAATAATCAATTTAGATTATTATCTCTTAAAACATAAAAAAACTTTTTTAATTTGGTTTTTGAATTCAATTTTTGAAGAATTAGGAATAACACCTAATTTAACTCATTGTAGTAAATGTAACCGACAGCTTAGTGGTGATGTTTATTACCGTGGTGCTAAATTTTATTGTTATCGCTGTCGTAAACCAAGTTATGAGAAAATTGATGCCCAATTTTATAAAAATTTAGTTTTTTACTACAAAAATAATAAACTTTTGTATATTAAAGATAAAAAATTAATAGATTTTTTAAAGAGAATTTTTAAAAGTCATTTGAAAGAAATTAATTTATAATTTATAGAATAATGGAAGATAAGATTCCCAAAGAAGATTCTTCCTTAGAAGAAAAATTAGAAAAAGAGTTATATGGTGAAATTAAATCAGAGCGATTAGGTAAAGTTAAAAAAATTTGGGGAAAGAAATTAAAATCGCCAGCCCAAGAAGAAGATTGGCAACAACAATTAGAAGAAGCAAGTCTGTTTCCATTTTTTAAATTTAATTTGAAAAAAATTTTTATTATTTCATTTTTATTATTTTTAGTTAGTGTTGGTATATTTTCATTTATTTTTTATTATCGTAGTATTTATTTAAAAGGAATTAATATTGAAATCATTGGTCCAATTGAAGTTAACTCTCTCCAAAACTACGAATACTCAATAAAAATAACTAATGGTTCTAATTACGAAATTAATGAAGTAAAAGCAATTATTAAATTAGATGAAGGTATTTACTCTTTTGATAATCCAGAGGAGAATAAAATTGTTTATAACTTGGGTAATTTCCAGTCGAAAGAGAGCAAAGAAATTAAAGTTAAATTATTTTTTCTTGCTAATGTTGGGAAAAATTTAAATCTTAATGTTGAACTTTATTATTTAAGCCCTAAGAAAAATCAATCATTTTCTTTAACTAAAAATTTGTTAATTACTGTTAATAAAGAACCTATTTTATTTCAAGTTTTCGCTCCTAATCAAATTTTTACCAATGAACCGTTTTTGCTTTCACTTAAGTTTACCAATATTGCCGAAGCCACTTATGATTTAAATTTATCTTTAGAAACCAATCCTCGAATTGAAGCTTTAGTGATTGAACCTCCACCTACTTATGGATTGGAATGGCAATTTAACCAAATAAAAATTAATCAACCTGAAGAAATTAATATAACTGCAAAAATAACGCATCCTGTTAATAATGCTTTAATTTCTTTTAAACCTGAAATTATTTATCGAAATAAAAAGTTTGCTTTGAAAACTTATAATTTAACTTTAAATATTATTGAGAGCCCAATCAGATTGTTTATTACTTCTAATCCATCCGATTATTTAGTTGAGTTAAATAAATATTTAACTTATGAAATTACTTGGGAAAATAAATCTAAAATTTCATTAGAAAATGTACAAGTAAAAGTTTATTTGAGTGGTGATTTTAACTTTGAGTCTATTAATACTGATGGCTATTTTTCTCCTGTTGAGAATTCAATTATTTGGAATGCAAGGAATAAACCAGAATTAATTTCTATTCAACCTGGTAATAAAAATTCAGTGCGTTTTACTATTAAAACTGTCAATAACTACCCAGCAGGTAAAAAAGATTTAACCTTAATAACCAAAGCAGTTTTAGAAACAGAATCAATACCTCCCGAAGTTCAAATTCTTTCAAAAAAATTAACTGTCGAAACTCAGGAAACAAAAGTTATTCCAGGCGAAATAAAAATAGAACCTAAAATTACTTATGATAAATATTTTTCTAATAGCGGTCCATTCCCATTAGTTAAAGGTCAACAAACTACACTAAGTGCTTATTTTAATATTTGTTCCTTTGGAGAAGATTTTCAAAATGTAATGATTAAAGGGAAAATACCTTTAGGAGTGAGTTTAACGGGAAATTTTGATTTAAATTTTGATACTAATAATTTGCAATTTAATCCAGATACAGGTGAATTTAGTTATTTAATTAATGATCTTTCGTATGGTTATTGTGATGTCTATCCACCTTATCAAATTGCTTTTCAAATTAGCGTTACTCCGCCTCTATACGGTGATATTAGAGATTTCGTTGTATTACCTGAATTTAACATTACTGCTCAAGGGAAATTTTCTCAAAAAATTTTTGAGATTAAAACGCGACCAATAACAGTTTTAAATATTAAATAGCAATTAATTCAAAAATTTAAAATAATGTCTAATTTTGAAAAAATAGTTAATTTAATTACTAGAAGAGGATTTGTTTTTTATTCTTATGATTTATATGGCGGTTTAAAGGGTTTCTATGATTTTGGTCATTTAGGGGTTTTAATGAAAAATAATATTAAAAATTTGTGGTTTAATTTTATTCTTCAAGAAAATAATATTTTCTTATTGGAAACACCGATAATTAGTAAATCAGAAGTTTTTCAAGCCTCAGGTCATTTAGAAAATTTTTATGATTTATTAATAGAGTGTAAAAATTGTCATAATCGATTTAGGTACGATCATTATCTCAAGGGTGAATATGGTGAAGTGAAAAAGAATAATGAAAATTATTTATGCCCACTTTGTGGTGGAAATTTAACTGAACCTAAAAAATTTAATTTAATGTTCAAAACTTATGTTGGTCCGACAGAAGAATCAGCCTATCAAGCTTTTTTAAGACCAGAAACAGCTCAAGGAATTTTTGTTAATTTTGATAAATATTTAAAAATTTATCGAGCTAAGTTACCTTTTGGAATCGCTCAAGTTGGTAAAGCTTTTCGAAATGAAATTACACCTAAAAATTTTATTTTTAGAATGAGAGAATTTGAACAGATGGAAATTGAATTTTTCATTCACCCTCAAGATAATTTTGATTGGTTAAATTATTGGTTAGAAAAAAGTTTAATCTGGTATACAAAATTTCTTGGCTTTAAAGAAAAAAATTTAATAATCTATGAGCAAGCAAAAGAAGAATTAGCCCATTATTCAAAAAGAACTATTGATATTTATTATAAATTTCCTTTTGGTGATGACGAGATTCAAGGTATTGCTCATCGGGGTGATTATGATTTATCGGCTCATAATAAATTTTCTGGTAAAGATCTATCTTATTTTGATGAAAGAGAAAATAAAAAAATAATTCCTTATGTTATTGAACCTTCTTGGGGAGTGGAAAGAATTTTTCTGGCTTTAATTTGTGATGCTTATGATGAAGATGAAATTGATGGAGAAAAAAGAATAGTTTTAAAACTTGCTCCTCAGGTTGCACCAATAAAAATTGCTATCTTCCCATTACTTTCAAATAAAGATAACTTAATAAAAAAAGCAAAAGAAATTTATAATTATTTAAAGAACTATTATATTGTTTTTTATGATGAAAGTGGTTCAATTGGTAGACGCTATCGAAGACAAGACGAAATAGGTACACCATTTTGTTTAACGGTTGATTTCCAATCACTTGAAGATAATACATTTACTATTAGAGATAGAGATACAGCTAAACAAGATAGAGTTCATTTCGATGATTTATTAAATTATATTAATGAAAAATTGAGAAAAAATTAAGATGCAGTTTAATTTCTTATTAATTTATTTCATTTTTTTACTATTATTACCCTTGCAAACTTTTGGACAAAATCCAATAGATTTTATTTCAAATTATTGTGGAGAGTCTAATATTGGTAATCCTAATGCTATTTCTTATTGTCTTCAAGGATTATACAATTTAGGTGTAGCTATTGCTGTTGTTTTAGCATTTTTTGTTTTTTTATTTGGTGCTTTTAAGAATTTATTAAGTGTTGTACCTGATGTTAAAATGGAAGGTAAATCAATGATGAAAAATGCTATTATTGGTTTGGTAGTTATTTTTCTTTCTGGTGCTGTTCTTTATTGGATTAATCCATTTATTTTTGATCCAAGGATTGTTATTTATCAGGTGGTAAGATTAGAGATTGAAAGTTTAACAGATACAGACATAAGAAATTTTCCTACAAATTCTAAGGTTGGAGCTTTAATTATAATTACTGGCAGAAAGGAAGAAATTGTTTCTTGGAGAGAATTATTCCCTTCGGGTTTAAGTAATATTATTCCAGAAAACAACGATAACGGAACCGAATATGTGAATAGAAATTTAAAAGATTTGTTAATAAAATTTAACGAAGAATTAAAAAATAGAGATACTACAGTTATTTTAACAGATGGTTATTCGAGGGGCGATCATCAATCAAAAAGTCACACTTTATATGGTACCGCTATCGATGTAGTACCTACAAGGAGAGATGATAATGAAGCCTGGGCAAATATATATGAAGCAGCTCAAGATGCAGGTTTTGCAAAAATCATCTATGAAGCCGGTCCTCCTATTAGATTAAAAAATGGAACAGTTATTAATCCTAGAACATTTAAATATACGACAGGACGACACTTCCATCTGGAAGCTCCATTTAAAATTCAATAAGAGTTTTAATTTTATTAGCTACTGTACCTTCTTAATCTTAGATAAAATTATTAACGAGCTACCATTGCCATAATTAAAAAAGCAAAACCAGCTATAATAAAAATAATTGCCCATTGGCTATTACCAGCTTTTTGTTCTTGCCAGGCAAAATATAAAAATAATAAAAATATCCCTATTAAAATTAAAAATGTCATCTTCAATACAAAACTTATAATGAAAATTTTAATACAAAAAGTAAAATATGCAAAATTGTTAGTTAAGGACAGAATACTTGGAGAGATTAATGATGGCTATTTAATATATTTAGGAATAGAAAAATTTGATGAAAATAGGGAAGAAGAAATTGTTAATAAATTATTAAAAATTAAATTTATAGATGATGGTGGGAAATTCAAAAAGTCATTATCAGATTTAGACAAAAAAATTTATTTAATGATTATTCCTAATGTTACTTTAATAGCAAAAATTGAAAAAAATAAACCAGAGTTTAATAATCTATCTAAAGATGTAGCTAAAAATATTTATGATAAATTTTTAAGCTTATTAGCAAGTAAAAATTTCTCTTTTGTTAATGGTGTTTTTGGTGAGGAGATGATAATTGAAAGCCAAAATGCCGGTCCAATTAATTTTATTCTTAACTTATAATTTGAAGTAAAATAATTTAAATAGTAAATATAATTTAATGGGCTGATAGCTCAGTGGTAGAGCGCTGCTATCGCAAAGCAGAGGTCGGGGGTTCGAATCCCCCTCAGTCCACAAATTATTAATCGGTATATAAATTAAAAATTTTAATAGTAAAAGTAAACTAACTACATAATTACAGAAGATTATTTTTAATTATCTCATCAAAAAATTTTTCTATTAAAAGATAGATGAAAATAGCGGAGGGGGTGGGATTCGAACCCACAAGGCCACTAAGGGCCACTGGTTTTCAAGACCAGCGCATTAGCCGTTCTGCCACCCCTCCTTCGAATTTTTAAATTAAAGTTAATCACTCAAACTAAAAATTATTTTATGCGGAGAGGGTGGGATTCGAACCCACAAGTCCGTTTTTTAGACGGACAGGTCTTAGCAGGACCTTGCCTTAACCATTCGGCCACCTCTCCTTTTTAGCCAGGGACGGGATTTGAACCCGCGACCTCCGCATTACCAGAGCGGTGCTCTAACCACTGAGCTACCCTGGCAAATAAAATGATTCCAGGGGGCAGGATTCGAACCTGCGCAGCCACAAGGGCGCCTGGTTTACAGCCAGGTGCAATTGACCACTCTGCCACCCCTGGTTTTTGCCCGGGGTGGGAGTCGAACCCACACGGCCTAATTAGGCCATTGGGTTTTAAGCCCAACGCGTCTGCCAATTCCGCCACCCGGGCATAATTTTTAAATTTATATAAATTATAACCTTTATATTTTAAAATAATTATATGAAAAATAAAAATATTTTTCAAAGTTTTAAAAACGCCTTTTTAGGTTTATATTATATTTATTTAACTCATAAACATTTTAAGATTGAAATATTGATTGGTATTTTAACTATTATTTATTTTACTTTTTTAAAAATTTCTTATCTTGAATTTTTAATTGTAATTTTAACAATTTTTTTTGTTTTATTTTCAGAAATTCTTAATACTGCCATTGAAGAAATTTGTAATTTAATAAGCCAGCAATATCATGAAAAGATTAGAATTATTAAAGATATGTCAGGAGCTTTAGTGTTGTTGTCGGTAATCTTAAGTTTATTGCTATTTATATTTTTAAACCTAAAATATCTTTTTAGAATACTTTAAAATGTTAATTAATAAAATTAAATAAGCGAAAGTTAATCAATAAAATTTCATCATCAAATCATTAAGAAAGGTAGTAATTTAAAATGTCGTGATTAACTTTATAATTTTAGTGTAAAAAGAATTTTAATTAAATCTTTATGATTAATCCTTTATTCAAAAAAATTATTGAAATTTTTGATAGTTTTCCCGAAATTGGTCCGCGTCAAGCTTGGCGATTGTTTTTTTGGTTTCTTAAACAAGATCAGAAATTTAAAAATAAATTTTTAGATTATTTTAAATTATTAATCGAGAAATTAAATTTTTGTGAAAAATGTTATTTTCCTACTGTTGATGAAAAATTATGTGAAATTTGTTCAGATACCAAAAGAGATTTTTCGAAACTTTGTCTTGTAGCGAGAGAAACAGATTTAATCACAATTGAAAATTTAAAAAGATATAAAGGAGTTTACTTTGTTTTAGGGGGATTAATTTTACCCTTTGAAGATAAAGAAATTTTAAGAGAAAGAATGAAAAAGTTATCAGAAAGATTGGCGGTTGATAAAAAAATAAAAGAGGTAATAATTGCTTTACCATTAACCAGAGACGCTGAACCGACAAGAAAGGAAGTTGAAAAAATAATTTCTAAATTTAATCATCTTAATATCAAAAAACCCAAAAGAGGAATACCAACCGGTGGAGAGATAGAATTTATTGACCCAGAAACCTTAAGAGAAGCTTTGGATTTATAATAGAATTTATAATAGAATTGAAATAAAATTGTTTTAAAATTAACTTAAAAATTTAAATTTAAATTTAAATTTAGTTTATTTAAGAAATGAAAGAAAAATTAGATAGTATTTTAAGAGAAGCTCAGCAAATTTATTATCAAATAAAAAATTCTGATGAATTAGAGAATTTTAGAATTAAATTTTTAGGACGTAACGGATTATTATCTCAGTTATCAGAAAATTTCAAACATCTAACCGAAGAAGAAAAAAAAGAAATCGGAAAATATTTTAATTTTGTTAAACAAGAAATTTTAAAATTGTATTCAGAAAAAAAAGAACTGTTAACTAAAAAAGAAAAAATAATTTTTGACTTCTCTCATCCTGGTAGTCAAATTAAATTAGGGAAAAAACATATTATTAATCAAGAGATTGAAACGATTCAAAAAATATTCTTTACTCTCGGATTTAATATTGAAGAGGGTAGGGAAATAGTTACTGAAAATGAAAATTTTGATTCTTTAAATATTCTAGCCAATCACCCTTCGCGCGATTTATGGGATACTTTTTGGTTGAATAAAAAAAGTTATTTATTAAGAACTCACACCTCAGCTCATCAGGTTGAATATTTAAAAAAATATAATGTACCAACAAAGTTTGTAATCATCGGAAAGGTTTATCGTCATGAAGCTACTGATCAAAGACATGAGATGCAATTTCATCAAATTGAAGGTGTTTCTGTTGGAAATGGTAGTAATCTGGGTGAATTGAAATCTGTTTTAAAAATATTTTTTGAAAATTATTTTGAGAAAAAAAATCTTGAGATAATATTTAGGACTTCTTATTTTCCATTTACTGAACCTAGCTTAGAAATAGATTTAGTTTGTATTATTTGTAATGGAAGGGGTTGTAATTTATGTAAAAAATCTGGTTATTTAGAAGTAGCTGGTGCTGGTATGATTCATCCATTTGTTTTACAACAAGCTAAAATAGATATTAAAAAATATTATGGTTATGCTTTTGGTTTAGGTTTAGAAAGATTAATAATGCTTAAATATGACATTCCGGATGTTAGATTATTTAATTCACTTGATTTGAGATTTATTAATCAATTTTAAATAACCATGAAATTTAGACTTATCGACTTAGAAGAATTTTTATCAACATCCAAAATTAATTGGAAAAAGATAATTAACGAACTAAATAAGAAATCATTTGAAACAAATTTATTTAAAGATTATCTTGAAGTTGAAATTTTACCTAATCGATTTGCTGATGCTGGAAATATTCGTGGTTTAGCTAAAGAAATTTCTCTTATTACCGGTATTAAATTTAAAGATATTAAATTTAAGATTAATGAAAAAAATTATCCATCTCCAGTTAAACTTAAAGTAATAACTAAAAATTGTCCTTATTATTTTGGTAGAGCTATTTTCAATATTAAAAATAAAAAATCTCCAGTATGGTTAGTTAATTTTCTTAAATTCTATGGTATCAATTCTATTAACTTTATTACTGATTTAAGTAATTATGTAATGATTCAATTTGGTGCTCCTATTCATATTTTTGATTTAGATAAAATTCAAAATAAAACTATAATTGTTAGGCAAGCAAAAAGCAACGAAAAATTTATTTCATTAAAAGAAAAAGAATACCTTTTAACGCCTGAAGATATAGTAATTGCTGATCAAGAAAAAATATTAGCTTTAGCTGGAATTCAAGGAAGTAATTTAGCTAAAGTTGATTTAACAACCAAAAATATCTTTATTGAAGCTGCAGTTTTTGATAATTTTAGTATTTATAAAACATCAAGAAGGCTAAATTTAATTACCGAGGCAAGCTATCGTTTCGAAAGAAAAGTAATTCCCGAGAACTCCTTATTAGCCTTAAACTATTTAACATTTTTAATTAAAAAAGAATTAGGCGGTGAAATTAATAAGCTTATTTATTCTACACAACAAAAACTCGCCCCCCAAAAGAGAAAAATAATTTTAGATCTTGATAAACTTTACCAATATTATGGTTCAGAAATTAAAGTCAATTTGGTTTTGAGTATTTTAAAAAAATTAAATATCAGAGTAATTGTTAAAAATAAAAACCAACTTATTCTTTCTATTCCCGATAATAGATTAGATTTAACTTCAGATGTGGATATAATTGAGGAAATTATTAGAATTATTGGATATGACAAATTACCAGTTTTTTATCCTCAGCAATTTAATTATCCTCAAAAAAATAATTTAATGAGTTTTAAGGAAAAAATTAGAGATTTATTAATTCAAATTGGTTTTCAAGAAATAATTTCTTATAGTTTTATTGACGAAAACGATTTGAATAACCTAAGGAGTATATTTCACTTTCAACCAGTCGAAATTATTAATCCTAATAGTAACCTTTATAAGTTTTATCGACCATATATTTTCCCTAACCTTTTTAAGGCAGTTGCTAAAAATTTGTCTTTATATAATTGGTTGGAAACAAAAAATTTTAAATTATTTGAAATAGGTAAGACTGCTTATTATCAAAATGATAAAATTACCGAAACTCATCACCTTTCTTTAGTAATCACTGACGATGATTTGAAAACTGCCTTTATTCATATTAAAGGAGTATTAAGTAAATTATTTGAATTTTTAGGAATTGATAATGTTTATTTTAATAATCAAATTAAAGATAATTTTGATTTAATGTCAGAAATATTGATTAATAAAAATAAAATCGGATGGTTATTATCACCTAATTCTAAATTATTAGACTATTACGATATCAAACAACCACTAATTAGCGCTGAAATCAGCCTTGATCAATTATTTAATTATCAAAAAGTAAAGAAAAAATTTATTACTATTCCACAATTTCCCGCAGTTTTCCGCGATCTTTCTTTAGTTGTACCATTTTATCTTAAAAAAGAAGATATCGAAAAAGAAATTAAAAATACCTCAATAGATCTTTTAGAAAAAATTAATGTGTTGGATATCTATTATCTAAATGATCAAGAAAAAAGTATCACCTTCCATTTAATTTTTAGACATAAAAATAGAACCCTAAAAGATGAAGAAGTAAATGAAATAATGGAAAAGATAGTCAAACGATTAAAAGATAAATTTAATGTTACTGTAAGGTAGTTTGATGAATTGATATTTAAAGTTTAGTTTGTTGAATTGTTAATATTTGATTTTAAAATTTTTGATATAAAATCTAATTTATTAAGTTAAATCTTGCGAGCAATACTAATTTTTGCTATAATTAAAAATTAAATTAAGTCGTTAATAAATTTAATATTAAATAAATTAAACATGACTTGTTATTTTTGTTCACAGAATTCAAAAGAAATAAATTACCGCGATGTTGATGTTTTAAAAAAATTTTTAAGTGCTGGAATGAAAATTAAAGCAAGAAAAAAAACTGGTGTTTGTTCGAAACATCAAAGAAAATTAGCTGCTGCAATTAAAAGAGCAAGACAAATGGCTCTTTTACCATACTTACCATAAAATAAGTATTTCCTTTTAATTTTATGAACGATATTTACAATTTTTTTAAAAATAACATTAAGTTTAATCTTTTGCCAATTAGCAAAAATAAAGATTGTTCTTTGATTATTTATCATAAAGATCCATTTAAAACTAATGCTTACAATTTTTTAGATCCAGAAGTAAAAGAATTTATTAAAAAATCCTTTAATCAACTTAAAAATTTTGAATATTATTTATGTATTCACCATAAAGGAAATTTTTGCTTAATAAAATTAGATCTTCAAAAAAATAATTCCATAAAGGAAATTTCTCGGTTTATCAGAAAAACTTTTAAGTTTTTAAAGGATAATAAAATCAACCAATTTTCTATTTATTTAAATGATTTACCTGATTATGAAAAATATTTTGAATTGTTAGTTGTGAATATAATTTTAGCCAATTTTGACTTTTCTAAATTCTATAAGTCTAAAAAAGAAAATCAAGAAAAAAAGATTGAAATTAATTTTTATTTACCGCTCAAAGAAATTAGCCAATTTAGAAAAATTTTAACTAATTCAATTATCATTGGCGAAGAAATTAATCGAGCTCGGTTTTTATCGAATTTACCTGGTGGCGATCTTACTCCATCAATAATGGTTGATATTATCAAACATGCTACTAAAGATTTAAATTTATCAACAAAAGTTTTATCTGAAAAAGAATTAACTAAAATTGGTGCTGGGGGGATTTTAGGCGTTGCTCGAGGCTCAAAAGAAAAACCATATTTAGTTATCATTGAAAATAAAAATAAAGGAAAAGAAATTCATTTTATTGGTAAAGGTGTAACTTTTGATACTGGTGGTTTACATTTAAAACCAAGTGAACATATTAATGAAATGCATTTAGATATGTCAGGTGCTGCGAGTGTACTTTCAGTTACTTTATTAATTGAAAAATTAAATATCAATATCAATTTAAAAACTTTAATCCCATTAGCTGAAAATATGATTTCTGGTGAAAGTTATCGTCCAGGAGATATTTTAAAAACTATTTCTGGTAAAACAATAGAAGTTGGCTCACCTGATGCAGAAGGTAGAATTATTTTAGCTGATGCTATTGATTACAGTAAAAAATTTTATAAACCGAATTTGATTATTACTCTTGCTACTTTGACCGGTGCTTCAATGGTAGCCTTAGGAACAAGAGCTTCTGCTTTATTTACTAATAATAAAAATTTACAAAATTTGTTTATGGATATATCCGAAAAAACTTGGGAAAGTCTTTGGCCTCTGCCTATGTGGGAAGAATATCGCAAAGATATCGAAGCTCCTTTTGCTGATATTTGGAATATTGGAAAAACAAGGTGGGGTGGAGCCATACATGGTGCAATTTTTTTGTGGGAGTTTGCTAAACCAGTTAATTTTGTTCACTTAGATATTGCTCCGAGAATGACAGCAATTGATGATGATTATTTATCGAAAGGCTCATTAGGTTTTGGGGTTTATCTTTTAAAAGAATTTTCTCTTAATCTTAAAAATTATCAAGAATTATTATAGATGTTAATTTTAGAAAATATCCATTTGAAAGAATTTACTACTTTTAAAATAGGAGGAAAAGCCAATTTTTTTTCAACTCCGACTAATTTAAAGGATATAGAAAAAATTATTGATTTTTTAGAAAAAAATAAATTGCCCTTCTTTATTTTAGGCGGAGGAAGTAATATTTTATTTAGTGATAATGGATTTGAAGGCCTGGTAATAAAACCCAAATTTGAAACTTTTAATATTTTTGAAAACGGTGAAGTAGTTGTTGGTGCTGATCGTGCAATGCCTGAAGTAGTTTATGAACTATGCCGACTAGGTTATCAAGGTTTAGAATGGGCCGGAGGATTACCAGGAGAAATTGGAGGAGCGGTAAGAGGTAATGCTGGTTGTTTTGGATATGAGATAAAAGATATAGTAGAAGAAGTTTTAGCAATTAATTTATTATCAAAAGAATTAAAAATATTTAAAAACGAAGATTGTCATTTTTCTTATCGTTCATCTTTTTTTAAAAACAATAAAGAATGGTTAATTGTCGAAGTTAAATTAAAACTTAAACCAAATTTTAATTCTGATAATCTTTTACAAATAATGAAAGAAAAAATTAATTACCGTAAA
The DNA here is from genome assembly GCA_041640295.1 of bacterium. Classification (GTDB taxonomy): domain Bacteria; phylum Patescibacteriota; class Minisyncoccia; order UBA6257; family HR35; genus JANXCM01. The sequence goes on along the minus strand of JBEQAR010000001.1, from coordinate 11,071 downwards.
GAAAGACATCCAATTGAATTTCCTAATGCTGGAAGTATTTTTAAGAATATTAATTTTAATGAAGCACCAATTAATTTACAAGAATTAGCTCAAACTTCTGGAGTTGTTAAGGGCAATAAAATACCAACTGCTTTTGTTATTGAATATTTAGGTTTAAAAGGAAAAACAATTGGTGGAGCAAAAATTTCTGAAAAGCATGCTAATTTTATTATTAACTTTAATCATGCTAAAGCTGAAGATGTGTTAAATTTGATTGCGCTTACCAAAGAAACAGTTAAAAAAAATTTTAATTTTGATTTAGAAGAAGAAATAGAAATAGTAAACTAAATTATCCACAATTTTTAAATCAAAATAAATTTTTTTAATTATAATTATTATTAAGAATGATGAGATGAAAAAATAAAATTTCTAACTAAGACAAGATTGTAAACTAAAAATTCAAATTGATTATTACAATCGGATTAGTCGGTCCGATTAACAATTAATACTGGCCAGTATAAAGGCGGAAAAAATGGCTAAAACAAGATCATCATCCGCAAAGAAAAGCGGATCTACAAAGAAAAGCAAAAGAAGATAAATTTTCTAACTAACCCCTGCAATTAAGCAGGGGTTAGTTATTTTTAAATTTAGTTATTTTCTAATAACAATTATTTAAATACTAGGTAATAAATTTTAAAGAATTTTAATTTTAATTATCTATTCTAAATTTGTTGATAATTAGTGGATGAAATAGAAAAAAGTAAATTTTTTAAATATATTTTTAAAAGGGCTTATAGGCTCTTTTAATTTTTGATTTTTCTTAAGTGGTATAAAATGGTAAATTAATTTATTAAAGTGGTAAGTTGTGGATAATTAAGTGGAAAATGTGGATAAATGTTATTAGGAGAATTTAATCACAATTTAGATAACAAAGGAAGACTATTAATTCCAGCTAAATTTAGAAATAAATTTTCTGATGGCATTATTATTACTCGAGGTATTGATAATTGTTTATTTGGTTTTCCTCGAGATGAGTGGGAAAAAGTGGTAGCTAAATTGACCAATTTACCAATTAGTCAAGCTAATGCAAGGGCTTTTTCGAGATTAATGCTATCTGGTGCTTTTGAAACAGAAATAGATAATCAAGGAAGAATATTAATTCCAGAAATTTTAAGAAAATATGCTAATTTAAATAAAAAAGTTGTGATAGTAGGTGTTTATTCTAGAATTGAAATTTGGGATAAAGAAAAATGGGAAAATTACAAAAAGCAATCAGAAGAAAATTCAGAGGAAATTGCAGAAAGATTATCTGATTTAGGAATATGATTCATAAGACTGTTCTCTTAAAAGAAGTCATTCAATATTTAAACCCTAAACCCAATGAAAATTTTATTGATGCTACCTTTGGATTAGGAGGTCATAGTTTTGAAATTTTAAAATATATTAAACCACAAGGAAAAATTTTAGCCTTAGAATGGGATCCACATTTGGTCGAAATTATTAAACCTAAAATTATGAAAGAAAAAAACATAATCCTCAAAAATCAAAATTTTAAAAATATAAAAAAAATAGTTAAAGAAGAAAATTTTTCTAATGTTAAAGGAGTAATATTTGATTTAGGTATTTCAAATTGGCATTATCAAAATTCAGGTAGAGGTTTTTCTTTTAAAAAAGATGAACAGCTTGATATGAGAATTAATCCTTATGAAATTAAATTAACTGCTTTTGATGTTATTAATTATTTCTCTAAAGAAGAATTAACAGAAATTTTTTCTAAATACGGCGAAGAAGAAAAAGCAAAAACTATTGCGGAAGAAATTGTCAAAAAAAGAAAATCAAAAAAAATAGAAACCGCTTCAGAACTTTCAGAAATAATTTTAAATATTAAAAAAAATAGAAAATCAAAAATTCATCCGGCAACAAAAGTTTTTATGGCTTTAAGAAATTTTATTAATCAAGAATTAGAGAATTTAGAGATTGGTTTAGAAGATGCTTATGAAATTTTGATCAGGGGTGGAAGAATTGCTATTATTACTTTTAATGGTTTAGAAGATAAAGTTGTTAAAAAAATTTTTAAAAGATTAAAAAACAAAAAAGCTGTTATGATTACCAAGAATGTTGTTAGACCAAGTTTAGAAGAAAGAAAAATAAATCCATCAGCAAGGTCAGCTAAATTAAGAGTAATTGAAAAAAATGACTAAAAAAAGAAAATATAAATTTAAAAAAACCAATCCGCCTTTTCACTGGCCATTAATTTTGTTGTTAATCATCTTTGTTGAATTTGTTGTTTTACTTCAAGAAAGAGCCTGGTCTCAGAACTATAGTGTTGCTATTGATCGGTTCCGAGACCAGGTTGAAAATCTTTCTTATCAAAATCAAAAAATATTTAAAAATATTTCCAATTTTTATAATTTAATGGTAAGAATAGAAAACGAAAATTATTTAACAAAAGCCCAAAGAAACTTTTTAGATATCAACAAAAAAATATCTTTGTCTCTTAGAAATAATAATGAGGACTAGAAAGAGTATTAATTTCACCCTATTAATTTATATTAATTTATTCATTTGGCTAATTCCTATTTATTATTTAGGGCAACTCCAATTAGTAAAAGCTGAGGACTATAAAAGAAAAATTTTATTATTTGAAAAAAATCAGGTTATTATTCCCCCACGAGGTAAAATATATGTTCAAGATAAAAATAAAAATTTATACTTAATTGCTGATAATATTAAAGTTTATGATATTTATTTTAATCCTAAAACAAGTAAAAATATTGATGAAGATTTAGAAAAAATAACTTCAGCTTTAGGAAGACTATTGGAGATTAATAAGCACTTGAATTCTGTTACTGTTATTATGAAAAATGCTGATAAGGAAACTTTAGAAAAAATTAAAAATTTAAAATTAGATTCTGTTTTTTATGAAGAGAAATATTTAAGAATTTATCCAGAAAAAGATTTTTTAAGTACAGCTTTAGGATTTGCTAAATTAGATAATGAAAATATATTAAAAGGTGAATATGGTTTAGAAAAATATTACGATAATTTCTTAAGGGGTGAGTTAGGTATTTATTATGGAATAAATAAAATTGAACCCGAAATTCCTGGTAGCGATTTAATATTAAATATTGATTATTTTGTACAAAAATATGCTGAAAAGGTTTTAACTGAAGGTATTGAAAAATATCAAGCTAAGGGTGGATTAATTATAGTAGCTACTATTGATGGAAAGATAATCACATTAGCCGAAGAACCTCGTTATGATTTAAATCAATTCAATAAAATAAAAGAATTTGAAATATTTTTAAGTAAAGCAAGTCAAAACTATGAACCAGGTTCGGTAATGAAAGCTATTACTTATTTTATAGGATTGGATAAAAAAGTTTTTAAACCAAGCGACAAATATTTTGATCAAGGTTACTTAACTGTTAATCAATGGACTATTTATAACTTTGATAAAAAGGGCAGGGGAGAAATTACTCTTGAACATGCTTTTGAACAGTCGTTAAACACCGGAGCAGCTTATGTTCAAAAATTAATTGGAAATTATACTTTTTTAGATTATTTAAAGAAATTCAAATTTGATCAAAAACCTTTTGTTGATTTTCCCAATCTTACTGAAGGAAATCTTAAAAATTTAGAAAAACCCTCTCGAGATTTGAGAGATATTAATTTTTTAACTGCTAGTTATGGTCATGGTATTAGCATTTCTCCATTTCATTTACTTCAAGCTTTATCTTTTTTTGCTAATCAAGGAAAATTATATAATTTAACTTTTGCTGATAAAATAATTTTCCCTAACGGTAAAGAAAAAGATGTTCAACCTAAAATTATTACTGAATTTGGTAATTTAGAATCGTTTAAAACTATTTACGATTTGTTAGAAAAAGTTACTTTAAACGGTAGTGGAAAGTATGCGAAAACAGAAGGATATCGAATTGGTGGTAAAACTGGCTCAGCTTTTGTTCCTAAAATAAATGAGCCAGGCTATAGTGATGAGATTATAAACTCCTATATTGTTTTTTTCCCTTTAAATTCTCCGAAATTTTTAGTTCTAGTTAGAGTTGATAAACCAAACCAAGGATTATCAATGGTTACTACAGTTCCTTTAGCAAAAAAAATTATTGATTTTTTGATTGACTATTACGATATTCAACCTGATAATTTATAAATAATAATTGACAAATGATAAAAAAAATATTAGAAAAACTAAATGAATGGGGTGCGATCTTTTTTGTTGGTTTATTATTTATCGGAATTATTCTTTATTTTCAGGGTTATTTTAACCAATTGCAAATTATTTGGATAGCTATTTTTATTATTATCAGTTGGTTAATTTATATTTATCGTTATTTAGAAGAAGAAGCTATTAATAAAGAAAAGATAAGCAATAATAACAGCCAATAATTTGTTTAATAACTAAGCTAAAATTCTCTAATTGAAAAATTAAAAATTTTGTAATTAAAAGTTGATTTTTGTTTTGTGTTAAAATTTTCTTATAATAAATAAAGTATTTTAGTAATTATCAAAACTTAACTAATGAAATATAACAATCTTGAAATACTTAGACTAAACCACGCAGCTTTTAAAATTAAAAATCAAAAAATAATTTATATTGATCCTTTTCAAATTCAACCTGACGAGGAAGCTGATTTAGTTTTTATTACTCACGAACATTTTGATCACTTTTCTCCTGAAGATTTAGAGAAAATTGTTACTGAAGAAACTTTTATTGTTGCTTGTCATTTGTGTGATTTAAGAAAATATAAAAAAGTCAGATTGGTTAAACCTAATGAAAGTTTTGAAGTTGAAGGAATTAAAGTTGAGACTATTCCTGCTTATAACATTAATAAATTCCGAGAGCCAGGTAAGGTTTTTCATCCTAAAGAAGACGGTAAGGTTGGTTATGTTTTAGAAATTGAGGGAGTAAAAATTTATCATGCTGGTGATACGGATAATATTCCCGAAATGGCGAATTTGAAAAATATTGATGTTGCCTTGCTTCCTGTTTCCGGTACTTATGTGATGACCCCTGAAGAAGCCGTTGAAGCAGTAAAAATAATCAAACCCCAATTAGCTATTCCGATGCATTATGGAGCCATTGTTGGAAGTTTAGAAGATGCTCAAAAATTTAAAGAATTGTCGCCAATATCTACCGAAATAATTTAAATCATTTTGAAAATGGAAAAAGAATTTAGAGAAGGTTACACTTTTGACGATGTTTTATTAGTACCACAAAGATCTTCAATTGATTCGAGAAAAGATGTTGATTTAAGCTCAAGACTAACAAAAGAAATTATTTTGAATTTACCAATAATTTCAGCGCCGATGGATACTGTAACTGAAGGAGAAATGACAATTGTTATGGCAAGAAATGGTGGTTTGGGTATAATTCACCGCTTTTGTTCAATTGAAGATCAGGTTAAAGAGGTTTTAAAAGTGAAACGAGCTGAGAACTATTTAATTGAAGATCCGATTTATATTTCACCCCAAACAACTCTTAAAGAAATCAAAGAAAAAGCTGAAGAATATCATTTCCAAACATTTTTAGTTGTTGATGAAGAGAAAAGACTTTTAGGATTGATTTCTAAAAGAGATTATGCTTTGGAAGATGATTTAAGCAAACGAGCTAAAGAGATTATGACGCCTTTTGAAAAATTAATTGTGAGTTATAAAAAAATTGATTTTGAAGAAGCTAAAGAAATTTTTAAAAAATATAAAATTGAAAAAATTCCAATTGTTGATGAACAAAGAAAAACCATTGGTTTAATAACTTTTCGTGATTTTAAATATTCTTTAAACAAAAAAGCAACTCGTGATAAAAAAGGAAGACTTTTAGTTGGTGCCAGTATTGGTATTCGGGGAGATTATTTAGAAAGAGCTGAAGAATTAGTTAAAGCGGGCGTTGATGTTTTATGTGTTGATGTTGCTCATGGACATTTAGAAAAATGCCTTTCAGTTGTTAGAGAAGTTAAAAACAAATTTCCTGACATTCCTTTGATTGCCGGCAACATTGCTACTCAAGAAGGAGCTAAAGATCTTAAAGAGGCAGGTGCTGATATTATTAAAGTTGGTATTGGTCCAGGAAGTGCTTGTACGACAAGAATTGTTGCTGGTGTTGGTGTTCCGCAAATTACTGCCATTATGGAAGCAAGAAAAGGAGCCGGAGATTTACCAATTATTGCTGATGGTGGTTGCCGTAATTCTGGTGATATTGTTAAAGCTTTAGCTGCTGGAGCCAATGCGGTTATGCTTGGTTCTTTGCTTGCTGGTACAGACGAAGCACCAGGAAGAATTTATTCTTTGAATAATAAAAAAGTAAAACTTTTTCGAGGTATGGCTTCAGCTGAAGCTTATCGAGCTAAAATAGAAAAAATAAAAGAAAACAGCGACTACGAACCAGCTTCTGAAGGAATAAGTTATGGTTTTGTTGATTATAAAGGACCGGTTGGAGAAATTTTAGTTAATCTGGAAAAGGGAATAAGATCTGGTTTTTCTTATTGTGGCGCTCGTAATTTGGAAGAATTATGGCAAAAAGCTAAATTTGTAAAAATTACCGAAAAAGGTTTTCGCGAGAGTCTACCCCATAGCATTGAACACTTAGATTAAATGAAAATCTATATTGGCACATCGGGTTGGCAGTATTATCATTGGTACAGCAAGTTCTATCCTGAAAATTTAAAATCAAAAGATTTTTTAAATTTTTACGCAAAACACTTTAAGACTGTTGAAGTTAACACAAGTTTTTATCATTTTACTAAAGAATCAACTTTTAAAAATTGGCTCACTCAAGTTCCTAAAGATTTTTTGTTCTCAATTAAACTTCACCGTCTTTTTACTCATTTTCGAAGATTGAAATTAAAAAAAGAAGATAAAAGAATTTTAAAAGAAACAATTGATGGTTATCAAGTTTTAGGTAAAAATTTAGGAGTAATTTTAATTCAACTACTACCAGGCCTTAAGAAGGATCTTAAACTATTAAAAAATTTTCTGAAGACTTTAAATAATATTAGTTCGAAAAAATTAAAGTTTTTTCGGCGTCAATCAGTGTCATTTCCGCGCGGATCCGCGTATATAAGATTCGCTATTGAATTTCGCCATAAAACTTGGCTTGATAAAGAAGTTTATAAAATTTTGAAAGAAAATAAAATTGCTTTTGTTATTTCTGATTCACCAAGATGGTCAACTGATATTGTTAAAACAGCTGATTTTGTTTATGTTCGTTTTCATGGCAAACCAAAACTTTTCGCTTCTAAATATTCAAAAGAAGAATTAAAAGAATATGCTAAGAAAATTAAAAAATTAAAACCAAAAACTTTATTTGCTTATTTTAATAATGATTTTGAGAGCTATGCTGTTAAAGATGCTTTAGAATTTGAAAAAATTTTAAAAATTTCATAAAATTTATTTTAAATTATATAATTTATAATCTTAAAAGAAATAATTTAATGGCAAAAGAACGACCAGAAAATCAAAAATCAACTCTTAACTTAGATGATCAAGAATTATTTAAGGAATTAAAAAATAAATTTAAGGTTAAAGATTCTACTTTAGATGAAATCAAAAAATTAAAAGAACAATTGTATAACACAAAAAACTTTCAAGAATTTTTAAAAAAATACCAACAATTTACTAATTTTATTAATGAATTAAAAAATAATCCGGAAACAGAAAATAAAATTCTTAGATGTTTTATGTATCATTGGTTTTCAGGTAGTACTTTTTCTTTGGAAGAAATTGAAGATTTTGATTTTAAGGGTGAATACTCTATTTTAAAATTTGTAAGAGAATTATTTAAAGATAAAGATTAACTTTGAAATTTTTTAATAATCTCCACAATCTCTTTTTGATAATTAACCAATTTTTTCCTCGCTATTTCTAAATCAAAATAACCAGCTTTATCAACCTCAGGAATTTTTATCATTTTGCCAGATCTCGGAGGCCATTCAATTTCAATTAAATTACTTTTAACTTCCCAATCATCACCAAAATCTTTTTCTAAAACAAAAACATAAAGAATCTTATTTTTACTTTTTGCTTCACCAAGATATTTAAGATTTTCTCTATCTTCTTTATTAAGTTTCAAGCCAGTTTCTTCTTCAAATTCTCGAACGGCTGTTTCTTTTATTGACGCGGATTCACGCTGATTATAATTTGTTTTATCCGCGTAAATCTGCGTAGTTATCTGTGTTAATCCGCGTTTTTCTGTTATCTCTCCTTTTGGTATACTCCAACAATTTTCATCTTTATTTTGCCAATAAGGACCACCTGGATGAACTAAAAGAATTTCAATTTTATTGTTCTTTTTTCTATAAACCAATATCCCAGCTGATTTCTTCATTTTATTTTTATTTTAAACCCACCTTGACGAATTATTTCAATTTTTCCATTTTTTAATTTAATTAAAGTTGAAGGCAGACTTTTCCGCGTTAATCCGCGTTTTATCCGCGTTAATCCGCGTCCGTCATAATAAACAACTTTATTTCCAAAATACTTTTTTGCTTCACTTATTGTTTTTGCTGGTTCATAACCTTCCCAATTTGCTGAAGGAGCAACTAAAGGACCAGAAATTTTCAAAATATTTCTTAACCATTTTGGTTTTGGCAATCTAAAAGCCAATGTTTTTGTCCCGCGATGAAGATATTTGAATTTTTTAATTTTGTTTTTATCAGTAATATTTAAAATTACCGAAATCGGCCCAGGCCAAATCTTTTTTAAAAATTTATGCAGACTTCCGCAAACAGAACGCAGACTATAGGTAACATTATTAAATTTTGGTTTATCTAAAGACTTATTTATTTTAAATTTGTTAAAGTCCGCGTATCGTTCGCGGTAGTTCGCATCTACTCCAAAAATCTTTAAATCATCAAAATCAGAAATCAAAATAATCATCGGCTTTTGCGGCGATCTTCTTCTTAATTTATAAATTTTTTCTACTGTTTGTTTATTTAAAGCACTTCCACAAATTCCATAAATTGTATCTGTTGGCATAACAGCAATCACCCCCTCTTTTAAAAGCAAAGCAAGTTTTTTCCAAGAATTTTTATAAGAACCAAAATAACCTCCGACAGTATAATTATTTTTTATGACGCGGTGACAAGGAATATAATTTATAATTTCGGTATCTGCAAGTTTTGAAAACGCTCGCGGGTCAGTTCGCTCAATGCGCCAGTCCGGCTTTCGCTTACGCTTCGGCTCGGACATACACCCACTGCCTACCCGAATTTCGCTCACTGAACCCGCTCGCTTTTTGTAATAAACTTGTTTCCCGAGGCTCGTTCCGGCGGATGGCGATTGGCGAATGCCAAGCCTGGGCTGTGTGGCTTCGGGGGCACGAGCCGAGGGAAACATATTTCCCAAAATATTGCCAACAACCCGATAAGCTTTTTCATTACCAGCTAATTTTGCTACCTCTTTATAGGTTAAAAATTTACCCTTTTTTATTTTTCTAACTACATTTAAAACTCTATCCTTAAAAGCCATATAATAAATTATATGATAAAGATAAGAGCTATCCTTCACAATATAAGAAGTGCGCATAATGTTGGTTCAATTTTTCGAACTGCTGATGCTGCGGGTATTGAAAAATTATATTTAACTGGTTATACGCCAACTCCAAAAACCAATCCCAAAGAAATTCATAAAACTGCTTTAGGAGCTGAAAATTTTGTTCAATGGGAGAAATATAAAAATATCAATTATCTTTTGAAAAAACTTAAAAAAGAAAAAATAAAAATTGTGGCTGTCGAGCAACATAAGCGTAGTATTCCTTATTACAAATTCAAGCCCGAAACTGATTTAGTTTTAATTTTTGGCAATGAAGTTCGTGGCTTAAATAAAAAAATTTTAGAAAAAGCTGATTATATTTTAGAAATTCCCATGCTCGGCAAAAAAGAATCTTTAAATGTCGCTGTTGCTTTCGGAATAGTCGTTTATAACATAAAATTTAAATCTTAAAATTTTCATAAATTTTTATTCCTTAAAATCCTTTCAAAGCAAAACTTAAATTTGTTATTTAAAATTTCTTAATTCCAATCCTAAATTTTATATTTAAAAATTTCCCTCTAAGTAAATATATGATAAAATAAAACCAATGAAAAAATCATTCACTGTTCGTGATTTACTAATTAATTTTTAAAAGTTAATTTAGATTTATGGCTTATATATTTTTAGATGAATCAGGGGATTTAGGTTTCAATTTTTCCAAAAAGAAAACTTCTAAAGTTTTTGTTGTTACCTGTTTATTTACGGAAAATAAACGACTCATTGAAAAAGTTGTAAGGAAAACCCATTCTGAGCTTAAAAAGAAATATAAGAAAAGATTAGGGATTTTACATGCAACAAAAGAAAAACCGATCACGCGACAGCGGTTATTAAGGAGATTATCGGAAAAAGATTGCTTCATTATGACAATTTATCTTAACAAGACGAAGGTTTACACTAACTTGCGAGAAGAAAAAGCAGTTCTTTATAATTATGTTGCTAATATTTTATTGGACAGAATATACACGAAAAAAATTGTTCCCATAGAAAAACCCATCGAATTAATCGCTTCCAAAAGAGAAACCAATAAATTTTTAAACGAGAATTTTAAAAATTATCTCAGTAATCAAGTTAAAAATAGACACAAGGTTCCTATTAAGATAATAATTAAGTCGCCAGCCGAAGAAAAATCTTTACAAGCAGTTGATTTTGTTAGTTGGGCAATTTTTAGAAAGTATGAATATGGTGATGATAGTTATTATAATATTATCAAAAATAAAATAATTGAAGAAAATCCATTATTTCCATAAAATGACAAAACCCCGTGCGCTATTTACGCCTGCCTGTCGGCAGACAGGAGCAACCATCCGGAAGCCCACGCACGGGGATTTACTTGTCAATATATATTATAACATATTTGTCAAGTAAAATTATCCACAAGTAAAATTTCTTTATCAATTAAATATTTTTTAATTTTGTTAGATAATAAAAAATAAAACTAATGAAAAAATCATTCACTGTTCGTGATTTACCCAAAGAAGAAAGGCCAAGAGAAAGATTGGTTAAATTTGGACCTGAAGCTCTATCAATTCAAGAACTTTTACAAATA